>NZ_JAHUQD010000009.1 GCF_023838525.1 Caldicoprobacter algeriensis | reverse complement strand
AGGATGAACCTTAGCCGGTCTTTTTGGCGTAAAAGAGAGAGAAATATACTGGAAATATTTAACATAGAAAATTAAGGCAAAATGTTATTATATGGTATTGTTAAAAAATTTACTCCTCATGGCTGAAAATTTTTGACCTTTATTGACTTTTGTTTCTGAATATGATAATATATTGCTGACAAAACCAATAGATGCCTGTTCCATAAGAAGACAGATATCCGAAAGGAGCTGAGGCATATGCCGTTTTTGTGGTACGATCCTACCATGATACTGCTTCTCCCAGCAATCTTGCTGGCGATGTATGCCCAATTCAAAGTGCAAAGCACCTTTGCCAAGTACTCTAGTATCCCTGCACGCAGCGGGCTGACAGGCGCCGAGGTAGCTCGAGAGATCCTCCGCGACAACAGGATTTACGATGTAAGAGTTGAGCTGACGCCTGGCATACTTACAGACCACTATGATCCGCACAACAAGGTATTAAGGCTTTCTCCTCAAGTATACAACTCCAGCTCTCTGGCAGCCTTGGGAGTGGCAGCACACGAAGCGGGGCATGTAATACAGCATCAATATGGGTACGTACCTTTTAATATCCGCACGCTTATCGTACCGGTTGCTGCTATCGGTTCGCAGCTAGCATTTCCGCTGTTGTTCTTAGGACTGGTCTTTGGGCTCAGAGAACTGGCTCAAATAGGAGTTATAGCCTTCAGCGCAGCTGTACTGTTTCAGCTGGTCACTCTCCCTGTAGAATACAACGCAAGCAGCAGAGCCATTGAAGCGCTGGAAGTAGGAGGGTACCTCACCAGAGAGGAGACACCGCATACACGAAAAGTGCTGAGCGCTGCAGCTCTCACCTACGTGGCAGCTACTCTGACAGCGGTGCTACAATTGCTCAGGCTCATGCTGATATCAGGATTCTTCGGCAGAAGGGATGATTAAAATTAAGAAAATGAAAAGTCGGGGCTTTCGCCCCGACTTAGTTTTATTCACGCAAAACCCTTTTCAACACCTCAATAGAATAATCAATATCATCATAGGTCAAGGCATCCGATACCTGAATCCTTATTCTGGCCTGACCTTCAGGAACCACTGGATATCCAAATCCCACTACATATACCCCTTCTTCCAGCATCCTGGCAGCAATCCTCATAGCTTTTGCTGTGTCATAGATCATAATTGGAATGATGGCGCTATCACCCTCAAGCGCTGCGATGCCGGCTTTCTTCAGTTGCTCCCTAAAATACTTCACTTTTTGGCGCAGTGAACGCACCTTCTCAGGATGCTCTTCTAAATATTCTAGGGCTGCAAGAGCAATAGCAGCCAGCACAGGTGGCAATGAATTGGAAAATAAATGGGGCCTTGACCGTTGTATGCATAAATCGATAACTTCTTTTCGTCCTGCAACAAAGCCTCCTCCTGCTCCTCCCAGAGCCTTGCCAAACGTACCGGTTATAATATCAACTTGACCAAGCATATTGTAATATTCCGCAGTACCACGACCAGTATCGCCAATAACGCCTGTTGCATGGGAATCATCCACCATAACAACAGCATCGTATTTCCTTGCCAGCTCTACAATGCCAGGCAGAGGTGCAATATCCCCTTCCATAGAAAAAACCCCATCAGTAACAATAAGTGCCACACCGCCCCCTGAAGTGACTTCTTTTAGCTTTTCTTCAAGTGAATTCAAATCCGCATGGCGGTACACCAAACGTTGTACACCTTTTGAGACCAGCCTGCACCCATCTATAATGCTGGCATGGTTTAATTCGTCAGATATCACAGCATCCCCCTCATTCAACAGAGCTGGAATAACAGCCGTATTGGCACTCCAGCAAGAGGTATACGTTAACGCTGCCTCAGTATGAAGAAATTCTGCCACCTTATTTTCCAAAGACCGGTGTATATCGTATGTTCCGCAAATAAATCTAACGCTGGCCGCTCCTGTCCCGTACTTCTTGAGCGCTTCGATCCCTTTCTCAATAAGCTGAGGATGATCCGCCAACCCCAGGTAATTGTTTGAACACAGCATAACAACATCGCCATATTTTTCAATGGTACTTCTGCCGCCTACTGATGATACAAGATACTGATACTCCTTGTATGTCCCCTCTTTCCTCAATGAATCAAGCTGAGTTTTAATTCTCTCATAAAGCCGGCTGCTCATAAAAAACACCTCCCTTTTATTTTGAAACCTTGAGCAAAACTTTTATTGCTTTATTTGCCTCCATCTCCATAAACCCCTTCTCTACATCCTCAAAATCCAGCACATGGGTAATAATGGGATCTATCACCTTGCCATTTTTCAAAAGAAAGCTCTCGCATTGATACCAGGTTTCAAACATCCTTCGTCCTGTAATACCACGTATGGTGATCCCCTTGAATATTATCTGTTCGGCCAGATTGAGTTCCACTTCACGGGGCGGAATGCCAAGCAAGCTGACCTCGCCACCATTGCTTAAAAGCTCCAAGCCCAACCTTAATGATTGGCCATTCCCGCTCATTTCAAGAAAAACATCCGGCCCCAGTCCATCAGTGTAATCCAGAATCTTTCGCCTGATATCTGAGTCATAAAAATCCAAGACATGATCAGCGCCTACCTTAAGGGCAATCTCCCTTTTAAAAGGGTTTGGCTCCACCACTATAACCTTTTTGGCCCCACTTTCTTTAGCGATGGGAATAGCGAAAAGCCCTATGGAACCTGCGCCAGTTATGAGAACGTTCTTCATGCTTACCGGCTGAGCCATAACGGTGTGCATAGCGTTTCCCAGCGGATCAAATAAAGCACCATAAAAGTCGGGAATATCAGGATGTACCGGCCAGACGTTCTCGGCAGGAACGCATACGAACTCAGCAAAACAGCCATTTCTATCAACACCGAGTATCTTCACATCCTTGCAAATATGCCCCTGACCATTTCTGCAATACTTACAATGACCACACGTTATATGCCCTTCAGCTGATACCCTTTGCCCTATCCGTAAATGCTTCACATTTTTGCCCAGCGCATATATCGTCCCAATGAACTCATGACCTATAATGAGGGGAGGTTTAACTCTGCTCTCCGCCCAGGCATCCCACCTGTAAATATGCAAATCAGTACCACAAATTCCAGCAATGTTTACCTTAATAAGCACCTCACCGGGAGCAGGTTCAGGAATGGCATCAGTGGTGATCTCTATCCCCCGGCCGGGCCCTTGCTTTTTTACAACATTCATTGCGGACATCTCAATTCCTCCCCCCACAGAGATTATAGTACGCTCTCGAAAAGTCTGAGAGCCTTATTTTAGCTTGTTTGCAGGTTCGGTCTTGGGACTTCACCCCATAATTATTCTGCAAGGTTGCTCTACAAAATCAATCGTTGTGCCTATGTTGCTCAGCTACTTTTCGAGAGTATTCATTATAGAAATAGTTAGCAGTTACATTTACAAAGCTTGTTTAATATATAGAACTTTGAGTTTATTATATTAAATAAACTATGCTCTGTCAATCCAAAAAATTCTTAAATTTCAATAGTTGACCTCTGTGGCAGACAGGTCTATAATACAATTGCCGCTATAAACCGAAAACAAAAATGATTTAGCTGCAAAAAATTCACTCGTTTAAATGTTGCTTGACAAAGCAGTACCTAACTTTTAATTTGGGGTATGATCGCCTCAAAACCGTTAAAGTATGCATTAGCTTCTTTTTCAACTGCACTGACGCCAGGTTCGTTTTGATCAACAAAATGATCAAACTATTTTGTTTATAAGGTGGGGAGTTTACAATGGACAAAAGGCAACCACCGGCCATTGGGAAAAACATTGCCAACTACAGAAAGCAAAAAGGGATGAGCATGGATGAACTGGCCAAGAGGTCAGGGGTATCCAAATCCATGCTTTCTCAAATTGAACAGGAAAAGACCAACCCCACAGTAGTTACATTGTGGAAGATCGCCAATGCTCTAAATATACCTATGGAATACCTGTTAAAGACCCAGTCTGTTTCACAGATAGAAGTGCTGAGAAGGGATGATGCACCTATCTTCTATTCAGAGGATCGTTCCTGCCTTATACGCGTAAATTCACCCGTACACATGATAGACAACCTTGAACTCTATGATATGACTTTTAAACCCAGGGGCAAACTCCATTCAAAGCCACATTTTCCCAACGCCGAAGAATTTTTAACCGTCATCACCGGAAGATTCAAGGTTACCGCAGGTGAAAGTTCAGCTATATTAAACGAAGGAGACACGGGAAGATACAAGGCCGACAGGGAACACATCATAGAGAATTTAACAGACCAGGAAGCAAAAGCTTATCTGGTAGTGTGGTTCCCCCAATAGTTTTGACATCATTGCTTCTACATATAGCATTTGTACCTGGTCAAAAGAAAAACCGCTCTCTTAAGGAGCGGTTTTCTGCTTTTACGATTAATGACTATTCCTCAACGTAACTTTGCTTAGCACAAAACAACCCTATTTCACCACTATCCTGTGATACGCCTTTTTGCCCTTGCGTACCAGCAAGCTGCCATCTCGCAGATCCTGTTCGGTCAGCTGGCGTTCGATGCTGTCCACCCTTTCGCCGTTTATATAAAGCCCGCCCTGTGCAACCAGACGTCTGCCTTCACCCTTGGACGGGATAAACCCTATGCTGTACAACAAATCAATCACGTTGGAATTTTGCCTGTACTCCTCCATCGTTATCTCAGTTGTGGGCACGGCATCCAAATCCCCGCCACTACCAAAGAGAGCCTCGGCAGCCATCTGCGCCTTTCGCGCTTCTTCTTCACCGTGCACGTTCTTGGTGACCTCATACGCCAATACTTTCTTTGCCTCGTTTATCCTCTCGCCCGGAAGGCTTGCCAGGCGGTTTACCTCTTCCATGGGCAAGAACGTGAGAAGCGCAAGGCACTTTCTCACATCCGCATCGGCTATATTCCTCCAGTATTGATAGAAATCGTACGGGCTGGTCTTATTGGGATCAAGCCATATAGCCCCTGCCCTGGTCTTGCCCATCTTCTGCCCATCGCTGGTGGTAAGCAGGGTAAAGGTGATGCCGTACGCCTCCGCTCCTTCCACCCTGCGAATGAGGTCAACTCCTGCCAATATGTTGGACCACTGGTCATCTCCACCCATTTGAAGACGGCAGCCATACCTCCTGTAAAGCTCAAGGAAGTCATAGCTCTGCATCAGCATGTAATTGAATTCCAGGAAGGACAAACCGCGCTCTAATCGGGCTTTAAAGCACTCAGCAGTCAACATGCGGTTTACCGAAAAATGCACGCCTATCTCCCTTAAAAACTGTATATAGTTAAGGTTAAGCAACCAGTCGGCATTGTTAACCATAATAGCTTTGCCTTCAGAAAAATCCAGGAATCTGGAGAGCTGCTTTTTAAAAGCCTCGGCATTCTTTGCAATAGTCTCTGCGCTCATCATCTCGCGCATATCGGTACGGCCGCTGGGGTCACCTACCATGGCAGTACCGCCACCGATAAGGGCAATAGGCCTGTGGCCGGCCCGCTGCATGTGCGTCATTACCATGATTTGGATAAAATGTCCCACGTGCAGGCTGTCAGCCGTTGGATCAAAGCCTATGTAAAAAGTAACGGGTTCCCGTCCCAGCAGCTCCCTTACCTCTTCCTCGTGGGTAACCTGTGCGATGTACCCTCTTTCTTTTAATACATCATAAATGTTTGCCACTTCGATTCCTCCAACCTGTGTAATATTTTTGTTTATTTTAGTAATTTTCTCGCTCAACAGTTAGCTTTTCACAACATTTTAACTTATAAAACGCAGAAATTCAAGCACCAGGTTAAATTCAAACATCTTGATGCTAGTAATTTGCTTTGCGTACCTTCATTCTTTTGGATTTGACGCTAAGCAATGTCTCATCAGCTTTTTTGCCGGCAACAGCGCTTAACCTTTCCATTCCCATGGAGATAACATAACCAACCAGGAAAAATACGACGCTCAATACAAGCTGCCCTGTGCTCGAAAAATTAGCGGGAATGATCAAAAGCGTCGAAGCCACAACGATACCCAGAATGATATGGGTGATAAACTCTCGGTATCTCTCCAGCAGAAAATGGACAAACCGGGCTAAAAGCACAGCCGACAACGCAATACCCACAAGCAGAGGCAAAATAACATCCATTTTCATATCAGCGATCCCGGCTGCCATCGGCTGATAAAGCCCCAGGAATATGAGTATGGAGGATGAACTCAAGCCGGGTATTATTATGCTCAATCCCCATATTACGCCGCACAGAAAATACCATCCTGCATTGGGCGTAATTTCAATGGGTTTTTCTGCTTTCAGAGACAGCAAAAACGCATAAAAGGTGATCAAGCTTATCACAAAATACGACCACGAGACGGCACCCGTGCTCTTTTTTTCCGCCTCACGAAACAGCGAAGGAAACATTCCGCCAATCAGGCCCACAAACAGAGAAGCCGCCAATGCGGAAGACGTATTGAACAACACCTCTACAGCCCTTGCAAGCCCCAAAAAACCTATGGCCCATCCTATCATAATGGGTATGAACAATCTATAATACATAATCAAAGATCGTATAGGATGCGAAAGCAATGCGATCATGGGCTGGTATATACCGAAAGCTACGCACAGAACGCCACCGCTAATACCCGGTAATATAGCACTGCTCCCTACCAGTGCACCCTGTATAATCCGCAGGGCCCACAACCCAACAGGAAAATTTAAAGCTGGAAATTTAATATTCCCCATGCCGCTATATCACTTCTTTCTATTGGTTTTTTATTTTTATATTAACAGAAAATTGGCATTTAGGCCAGCCTTCAAATTCAAAAATATTACCAGTAAATTACATGAAATTTGTCCTTTTTAGTTTTTTAGTTAAAGCACAAAAAGTTGAAGTTTTTGTTTTAGGTCTTCTATATAATACTTAGAAGATCTATCAGTCTGTTCAAAAGCGTATACAACAGGTTTTATCCCCTTACGCTCACATTGATGTTTGACTTTTTTTGAAAATTTCCTGGCTATCAACGCCCCAGCAACACATTCTTCTCCCATTTCCTTAATATAACTTTCCAATTGTTCAATATCCTTTTCTTTCGCATCGCCGGTCTTCACTTCCAAAATGATTTTCTTAGAATAACCCACAGGCACACGATTCTTTATAAGAATGTCAACATGCCCTTCAGCTAAAGCTTTTTCACCGAGAACTTCAAAATCCTCAGCACGGAAACCAGTTAACTTGAAACCCTCAAACAAAGCTTGGAGATTTTCATTCTCTGATAAATGCTGTCTTATCAAAGACTGAAGAATAATTTCTTGGAAATAGAAAATCTCCGGTGCCATTTGAAGCTTTTTATCCCATACGATGGCAGGAATAAATGTTTCGTAACCATCTATCATCAATTGATCAAGCGGTTTGGTGTAAATTTGACCCATTTGAGATACTGATTGCAAAGTAGTCTGATCAGCTTGAAAATGTGTCTTTCGATAGCCACCTCTTAATAGTAGATTTTCAGCTACATATGCAAATTCTGGTTTAACCATCGATTCAACAAATTGACGAATCGGCTCCAAGTAAAGCCGAAAAGGAAAATAATACGTCTTTCCGGAGCTAAAAGTAATTGGCGGCCATGGAGGAAGTTCATGGGCGTTCTTCAAAGCCTCCTTTTTTCTAACCTTATATAGATTATAAACTTTTGCACCATACAAAAATGACACAAAATCGCCTTCCTGAATTTCCATAAAAGTCCACAAGCCATTGATGCTATTCGTAAAACCTGCCAGTGCATATTTTATACATAAATCCAAATTCGTTTTATTAGAGACAGAAATTAGGAAATATGCCATATCAAAACCTCCTACAAAAAGCTATCGAAAAGCTCGTTGCTCCATTGTCTGAGCTGGGTTATCTTTTCGCTCCACCCTGCTGGGTTCCACATGCGCAGGTCATTTGCCATCATCTCCACCGAAAGCACATCGGCAAAACCGTATTTTTCGATCACTGTCCGTCGTCCCTCAGGAGTTATTGAACCCCAGATTAGCACGGCTCCATCCACACGAACCTCGTGACCCCTTGCCTTAACCTTATATGATTCAGGATATCTTGCCAAGTGCAAAAATTTCAAAAAAGCCGTATTTCGATGATGTTCAAGCTGCCATGCATCAGTGAGGCGTAAATATCTGTAATTTTGAAATTCCAGCTCGCACTTCACCTCGGCCACAAAAACTTTACCGGTTTTTCGATGGCAAAGAGTGAAATCGAGAGTATGTCCTCGCATTTCGCCGGGAGCATACACGGTAGGCCGTCCCAGATCTTCATAAGGTGCTTGAGGACAACTACACCAGTATCTAACAAGTTCTTCACCAAATATACCGAAAAGGCGTGAGAGAAATTTATCTCTTACTGGGTCTCCACTATGAAAAATTTTATCAAAGTTAATTGTCATAGGTAACCAATCCTTTTTCCACTCATGCCCGCAATTTCTGCAAAAATAATCCGGGCTATCTTCCATGATGACGCAGCCACCCAGTTTTACCTCTCCGGCTTCAGCCCTCTTGAAAAGCTCATAGGTCGGCAAGCCATATATAATTTCCCCGCAATCTGTGGAACCGCATTTTGGGCATTTCACACAATCTGTCATAAGCTTTACTCCTCCTACTCTGCAAAGCGCCAACTTCCCCATGTGACAAACATAAACCAGTTATTAAAATCAAACAACAATTATTTCCAGACTGTATTTTTTAAAGCTATTCTAATACCCTACACAATACCGCCTGCTCCAATCCTCGTCATCCCTGTACCCGTCCAGCAAATCATCCGCTATTTGCAATATAACATCTTTCAACTCGACCTTCTCGATCCACTCGGCAGGAATACGGCTCAATCCCAGATATGCCCCTAATATACTGCCGGTTATGGCACCGGTACTATCGCTGTCTCCATCGTGGTTTACTGCAGCAATCAATGCTTTCTTGAAATCATCCCTGTATTTCAATGCACAATATGTTGCTATCCCCAAAGCCTCCTCGCCAACCCAGCCTTCACCAAGCTGTGAAATGGCATCTATATCGGATATATCGCTTTTTGATAGTTCAAGAGCCCTGTTCAAACTTCGGAGGCATTCCTCACTTCCCCTATACCCTTTCAGCTTCTCAATAGCAGCCTTTACCACTGCTTCAATATCTTCTCCTTCTATAATCAAGGCAATCATGTAAGCCAGGGCACCGGCGGACAAATAACCAGATGGATGACCGTGGGTGATGGCTGCAAACTCGGCCGCCTTCTCAAAAGCCTCATCCTTTGGATAAAACAAACCTGCCGGCGCAACCCGCATCACTCCACCACATCCTTTGCTGTTGTTAATGGGATTATCAATAGTACCCCGCTTACCGCTCGATAACGCTGATAAACAGGTATTGCCAGGCCCCCTCCTCGAATGAAGCTCTTTTACACTATACAGCCAACCATTATATATACCTTCATAAAGTCCATCAATTAAGCCGTTCACTGGGACTTCAAAATATTCCTGTGTGTGCGACCACCTTAAATAAGCACGATACACAGATGTAGTAGCATCACAATTGCCTCTGGCCCTCCGCGCAGCTTCTGCCAGGAGTATGCCCTCGGCAGTAAACAGCGTCATCTGCGTATCGTCGGTGATCTGGGCTTTACCGCTTATACCCACAACAAGGTCGGTAATACCGTCTTCACCGTATTTCCTCTTTATCTCATTTGTATGCATAAACTCTACAGGCCACCCCAAAGCGTCGCCAACTGCTCCGCCCAGCAAACAACCCCTGAAATGGTCCCTATCCCTTTTCATAGCTTTTACCTCCCAAGCTGTATTGCCTAATCTACAACAAGTTCTCCCTCAACTTCTCCACAAAAGGGACATCCGCAGGCGCGAAATCATAATTCACAAGCTCATGCGGTTCAACCCACTCCGCGCGGCTGTGTACCTTCAATTTGCATTGACCGCCTTTAAAACGGGCTTTATATGCAATCAGACTTATAGTTTCGGTACCGTAGGTGTATACGCTCTCACCAAAAAACCCATCCACTTCGATATCTATATCAAGCTCTTCCTTGATTTCGCGCTTTAAACACTCCTCTGGCGTTTCCCCGTCCTCGATTTTCCCGCCGGGGAACTCCCACTTGCCTGCCAGCTTTTGCCCTTCTGCTCGTTGGGCTATAAGTATTTTATTGTTTTTTATGATGATGGCTGCAGCAACGTCCTTCACCGTTATTGTCACCTGCCTACAAAAAGGTCTTCTCGATATTGAATTCGCCATAAAAGACAAAATCATGCATAAAAATTAAAATATCCAGCTAAATTATACCATAAATTCACATGGTTTTTATCATATTGTAAACACATTATAGATTTTTCTTCTTTTAAACTTTACCTTACGCATTCTTCCTCCCCGATGTCTTAAAAACCTTTTCAATCCTTTTAGACTTTTGGACTTATTGAAATTTTTAGTTGAACAATATGTCAATACATGCTAAAATAGAGACGTAAATCATCAAAAATTAAAAAACTTCTTATCGTAACATTAAGCCGCCTTATCAAGAGTCAGGGTAGAGAGTTGGCTCGATGACCCTGTACCAACCTGCAGCCAGGAGGCTGTAAGGTGGTAAAGCCAACATCGATAAGGAGGTGGTCGGATGAGCGAATGATAGCCTTCTTGTCGGGTGAGCGGCAAGAAGGCTTTTATATTTGTCATGCTGTTTACTGTCGCACCACCACGTCTGTCCACTACAACTTCATATCTATGCATGCATGTGCTTTTTAAGTCACGCTGCTTTGCCATCAAAATCTAAAAAATAGCGTTACATATTTTGACCGGATGGTCCTAGCGAGTTTTACCCTCAAAACAGACTGTTTTCTGTACCCTACGTTTTTGTTTTTCATAAGTAAAACACAGGCAAAGTTTTATGAAAGAGGAGGTAATCACCATGAATATAAGGAAAACGGGGCATGCATATACCATCATTCCTGTGTGCGGGAAAAAATATCGGGTAGCGATGATACTATCTGAGCATGATACTTTCGAGGAAGCCATGGAAGCCCTGCTGGATGCTATGAAAAAGGAATCGGATGAAATAAGGAAAATCGAACATGAAGAATTGGAAAAACAAGGGATAAAGGGGCGAACGTTGGAAGAGGTCATAAAGGATATGACCCCCGAAGAGCTGGAGGCATTCAAAAAGGAAAGGTACGAGAAATTCGTAAAACCCCTCCTGGATGAAAACATCAGCGCTCTGGAAAGATTGAAAAGGCGACTCAACTTAAAGCGCATAAAATAACCTACTTCTATCAATTCTGGCTTAGACACTTCCCATATCCATCTTAAATATAAATCAGCCAACAACTTTATAAATAAGCTACATAATAAGCCGCCAACTCACAAAAATTTATAAAAGAGCACCTCCTGGCTTAAAGCGAGGTGCTCTTTTTCTGGCGGAGAGAGTGGGATTCGAACCCACGGTGCGCTCATCACGCACACACGATTTCGAGTCGTGCGCCTTCAACCACTCGGCCATCTCTCCATACCACCTATTTTTCTCTTCTCTTTCTGAAAAAATCCTGCATTATCCGCCTGCATTCCTCCTCCATTACACCGCCCACTACTTCTACCTGGTGATTAAACCGCGGGTCCTGGAGAAGGTTATACAGGCTGCCAGCACAACCTGCCTTGGGATCCATTGCACCAAACACAACCCTTTGGATCCTGGCCTGTATAATAGCCCCTGCGCACATCGGACAGGGTTCTATAGTAACATATAATTCACATCCTGTCAACCTCCACCCGCCCAGATACCGAGCTGCCTCCCTTATGGCAACCATCTCCGCATGGAGGGTGGGGTCTCTACCGGTTTCCCTGAGGTTATGCCCCCTGGCTATGATTTCCCCATCCTTCACTACAACAGCACCTATGGGGACTTCATCCATATCGTACGCCTTTTGAGCCTCCAACAGCGCTTGCTCCATAAAACGCCGGAACAATAAAACCACACCCTGTCAACGCTCAGCTCCTTCATTATTATGGCACAATGTATTCAGAAAATCAATATACAAAATATATGTGCTTTTGTTTACGTTCGCCAACCAAAATGTGCTCAAAATGTGATAAAATATAATAAATCCTTCAGGGGGATGGGGGAAAGGGCATGCATAGGGAAACCGTACTGGTTGTGGATGATGAAAAGGAAATTGCAGAGCTGGTGAGGGATTATCTTGAACTGGACGGCTTCAACGTCATACTGGCCTTTGACGGACAAGAGGCTCTTGAAAAATACGATAACCACCAGCCTGATGTAGCCATTTTGGACATAATGCTGCCAAAGCTGGACGGCATGGAAGTGTGCAAGGCCATACGAGCCAAATCCGCCATTCCCATAATCATGTTAAGCGCCAAAAAAAGCGATGCCGACAAGATACTGGGCCTGGGTCTGGGAGCCGATGACTATGTAACCAAACCTTTTAGCCCAAAGGAGCTGGTTGCACGGGTCAAAGCTCAGTTGAGGCGCTACAGGCAATTTACATATGCCCCAAGGAAGGCTGAAGTCCTGTCATTCCATGACCTACTCATCGACCTCAACGGCCATACCGTATATGTAGAAGGCCGACCCGTATCTTTATCCACAAAGGAGTTTGAAATCTTAAGGTTTTTGGCCTTACATCCCAACCAGGTGTTTACCCGAGAAGAGATATTCAAGCACGTATGGGGTTATAACGAATACGGGGATATAAATACCGTTACTGTCCACATAAGCAAGATAAGGGAAAAAATCGAGAAAGATCCCTCAAACCCCGTGTACATACAAACTGTATGGGGTGTGGGTTACAAATTTACAGGAGGGGACACATGAGGTTCACTTTTCGCACAAAGTTGATATTATCCTTTCTAAGCATTATAACCATACCTGTCATCATCACTCTAATATTTATAAACCTGGCCACCGTAAACATAAAGACCGATCCCGAAATAATCAGGTTTTCCAAGATAGAGTTAAGGTTCCAAAAAATTATAGATCTGGTTACACAAAACTATTTCAATATCCAGAATTATGACCAATTTTATGCAATTGTAAGCCCGGTTCTCAGGGAAACGGGCTGCAGGTTGCAGGTCATCGACAGCTCCGGGCGGCTGCTCTTTGACTCGGAAGACAGGGAGGGCTCTCTCGACAACAGAATTCTCAAAGTAAAGATCTCCGACGGCTTTGCTTTAAATCTAGAAGAAGACATAAACGGCATGAACCAGTACTCTTTCCCTGTTAAGATCGACGATAAAGTAGTGGGCAGCATAATAATCCAGTATGACCTGGATATGCTCCCTCCAAAAGTGCTTCATAAAGTGATTCTGTATATAGGCGGAAGCTATATGCTGGGCCTGACATCCCTCGTGATACTGATAATCCTGCTGTCCTGGCTTATCTCGCGAAGCATCCTGGTACCTTTAAGCGAACTGAATTCAGCCATACAAAACATATCCCAGGGTAATCTCGATTTCACTATAGTATACAGCAAAAACGATGAGCTGGGACGCCTCTGTCAGGCCTTTGAGCTGATGAGGCGCAAGCTAAAGGAATCCCTGGAAAAACAAAACATGTATGAGAATTCCCGTAAGGCCATCATCGCCAGCATATCCCATGACCTGCGCACCCCCATTGCATCAATTAAAGGATATGTGGAAGCGCTACAGGACGGGTTAGCACGGGATCCAGAAAAATTCAACCGGTATCTCAGCATAATAAAAGACAAAACAGACAAGCTTGACCGCCTGATAGACGACCTTTTCCACTTTTCACAGATTGAGCTAGGAAAACTGCATATGGATTTCAAGGTGCAAAACAGCAGAATAATGCTGGAAGAGATACTCTCGCCCATTGAGGTTGAGGCCAAAAACAGCTCATTCCAGCTCGTAGTGCAGCGCCCATTACCCGAGGTGTATATCAAAGCAGATAGCAAAAGAATATCGCAGGTTATAGACAACATAGTTGAAAATTCCAGGCGGTACATACCAAATGATGGGCAAATTATAATAGGTTCCAGGGTTTCAGGGACTTCCCTTGAAGTTTTCGTTAAGGATAATGGAGAGGGTATCTCCCCCGAAGACCTCCCCCATATATTTGAAAGCTTTTACCGTGGAGAGAAATCCCGCTCGCAGAATTACGGAGGCATCGGGTTGGGCCTGGCAATATGCAAACACATAATCGAGGAACACAGCGGCAGGATATGGGCAGAGAGTGTCAAAGGGCAAGGCACCACCATCTACTTTACCCTCCCCATAATCAACAGTCAGCATACTGAAGCCGGTTTGACCCAATGAACATTATTTTGTGCCTTTGATGATGTAAAGCGGTATTAAAATAGCCTGTAAAGCTTATATTTATATTATCGAATTGTTCCGTTAATTAATATTAACATTCAACAAAAACATTAATAATCTATAAAGATTTGTTTTGCGAAACCTCTCAATAAGTCAATATACGCTCAATACTAAAAAATTTAAGAAAGGAGCCTTAAAATGCGATTTTTAGTCAAACAGAAAATATTCTCGTTTGGAGATAACTTCGTCATTAAGGATGACCAGGGGAATGATCGCTTTATAGTAAGGGGCAAAGTGTTTGCCCTGGGAGATAAGCTGAGGATCTACGACATGCAGGGTCAAGAGCTGTTTTACATCGAACAAAAATTGCTACGGCTCTTGCCCGAATATACCATATACAAGTCGGGCCAAGCCGTAGCAACAGTAAAAAAGGAATTTACCTTTTTTAAGCCGCGGTTTAGTATCTGGAGCACGTACGGGAACTACACCATCCAGGGCAATTTTTGGGGCATGGACTTCTCAATCCTCAAAAACGGCAGGCAAGTGGCACAGGTATCCAAGCGGTGGCTGTCTTTTGGAGATACCTACGGCGTAGATATTGTAGATGATGAGGACTACGCTTTCATACTGACCCTGGTAATCGTAATAGATCAGGTACTCCATGATGACAGGCATAATAATCGGTAATGAATAGGGGGAACATCAATGCCAATGCATACCAGCAACAGTAGCCTTACCGTTGTGAACTACCCCCACCTGTATAGGTGGTAGTTTTATAAAAAATTTGGAGCGGAGAGTTCACACTCCTTCGACTTACTATCCCCCAAATGGCAGCCTCATCCGCTATTCTGAGGCATGTACATTTGCTATCACCCAGACAATATATCATCATATTTTTAGCAATTTATTTCCACCTTGTAAAAGATATTATTTTTGAGAAATTTCATAGTAACTACTTGTCTCAACAGTTAAAATTAAAACAGTATTTTGAAAAGCATATCAACAGCTTGTGCAAACTGGATCGATTTCGTCTAAAACGCTTTTCCCCACTGTTACAACAGCTTCAGCCACCTCAATATATCTTTATAATCTGCAAAATCCCCCACTATGGCGTGTGCACCGGCCTTCATCAAACGCCTGCGCTTAACCTCATTAATCCCCCTGCGGTTTATTTCATCGGTAGCGGCGCCCAGCGTCACAGCACCCACCTCTCGGCCCAATCCTATCTCCACTTTGCCATCGCCCACCACCAGCAACTGCTGCCCGCACAGCCCGCGCTCGGTGATCAACCTACGCAAAACCGCTTCTTTGGAACAGCTGGCTTGCCCCAATGGTGCACCCGCTATCTCTGTAAAATAATTGGCCAAGCCCAAAGCTTTTACCTCCCGAACCACATCGGGATGATCAGTCCCGCTAGCCACAAAAAGCTTTATACCCCTCGCTCGAAGTGCCTCCAAAAAATCCCTAATGCCACATATCATATAGTCCTCGGGCTTTTGCTCACCTTCTTCCAAAGCCTTTATACGCCCCTCAATCATATTCATAAGCCTGCGATTGTATTCGGCCTTATACCACCAGGGATCGTGCACTTTAGGATTTCTGCCGTAACGCTTGACCGCTTCAGCTAGCCATTGCATCTGAAATATAGTCTGAATACCTGTGGATTCGTCTATATATTCTTCAACCTCTCTCACCAAATTATCATCGGGTGGATAGGGACCGCTTATCATCTCTATCATCAGCGGTCGCATTACAGTCTCCCAGCCCTGTCTGAGCGTTGATATAGTACCGTCAAAATCAAACAGCGCTGCTTCAATACGTATCCTTGACTCAGGCAGAGATTCCAGTATTTCGATTGCGCTCACAGGTTCACCTCCATATACCTTTGTTTTATCTCCTCAGGGCTGGCAGTACCTGTTATCCCTATCTTGCGCACCGTTACTGCAGCCGCCAAGTTGCCAAGATAAGCAGCCTCGGGGCCGGTAGCACCCGCTGCCAAAGCCGCACAAAAAGCCGCCATAAACGCATCACCTGCCCCTACAATATCGATGGGCGGCCCAACCGGCTTTGTGGGAATCTCAGTAATAGCTCCTTTCTCCACCCATACAGCGCCTTTATCTCCCACCGTCATAAGTACCGGCCCTCCAACCTGTTCGGCCAGCTTCTTAGCTGCCCTGTACCAATCCTCCTTGTTGCACCTGCGCGGATCCAGCTGCGGTTCCACCGCTCTTATGGCTTCAACTTCGTTGGGCTTCACTATCACACTTTTATACCGCCCTATGCGCATCCTACTATCCACCACTATTAATTTTCCTTGAACAGCCAAATGCTCTATCTCACGAATTACTTTTTCTGTAATGACGCCATATTTCAGCTGATCCACCACGGCTATAACGTCAACTAAAGGCGCTATTTCCCTCAACCGCTCCATTAAAGCGACTTCGATATCATCCGGCAATGGCTTCCTGTTTTCAAAATCGATTCGCGGGTCTTCATAGACCACTTCGGATATACCATGGCGCCTGGGCTTACAATAAGCTGGAGTTACCCAATCCGGGGATGAAAGGATATACTCCGTAGACACACCGGCTGCCTGCAAAACCTTTAACAGTTGATCAGCCCGCCAATCCTTACCTATAGCCGAAATCAAACTTACTGAAGCCACACCTAAAGCCGCAAAATCCAAAGCTGTATTGGCTCCTGCGCCACCAGACATTCGCTCTTCCACAACCGGCAAAGGAAAATGGGGCGTTTCACGCGACAGCTCGCTCAGCGTCATATCAGCTTCCCAGTAAACGTCCAAACACGCATCCCCTATAAGCGCCACCTTTACGCTTCCAATGGCACCCAACAAATGCTCCAGACTAGAAAACGAAAAACCGGTATATGTATCAACCATTAAGGGTTCACCTCTTGGCTGTTAATTTGGCAAACAGATTCGGGATGCTGACCATGTGATTTGCCTCTATATAATAACCCTTGCCGCCTAAGCTGACAGGACGATTGACTATATTCTTCCTTGGACGGTAATAATAGTGGAAATGGTTCTTGCTCACTTCAGACCTGTAATCTCCCAAGGGGATTATATCGAAGTTGGCGGTGGTTATATGCTTCACTATATAACCTTGATTGCGCACTATGGCCAAGGCTTTCAAGAATACTTCAGGGCCGGTGACGGCCGAACCAAAATTTAAAAATACACCGCCTTCCAGCTGAGCTATGTTATTACAAAATATAGCAAAATCAATGCCGCTTGCCCCTCCTAATGCCGCAAAATCAGCTGTTGGATGCTCGTCTATTATATCTGTACCTATGGTCTTATGATATGTAGCCGGTATGCCCAGTTTGTATGCATTATAAACAATGCAATCGTCCTTGTAGGGGAACCGTTCAGGATGGCGATCAATATAGTAAGCCAGAGAAGCTCCGTATCCCAGCCCTATAGCATATCCTTCTTTGATGGCCTGGTTCATCCACGCCCCGGTCTCCTCCCACATGCCGAAAGTACCATCTTCGATTGCCGTTGGCACGTGCTCCGATGTACCACCCAGGTAAGCCAATTCAAAATCGTGGATGCTTACAGCGCCATTCCCCGCAATATGGGTTATAAATCCGCGCTTTGCCAGCTCTATCACATAGCGCGACAATCCGCATTTTACCACATGAGCGCCCATAAACCATACAACCGGCCTGCCTTTTTGGCGCGCTTCTATAATGCGCTGTACCAACTCGTCAAATTCCGCATTGCTCCACTCGGGTATGGGATCTATCCCTGGCCGTGCAAGGTTTTCTATGGTGACCAGGTTAACGCGTTCCCTAGCGCTATAGGTTTTGGTTTTGGAAAGGTCCAGTCGTTGTGGTTTTAAATGCTCCTGCGGTATCATGGAAGGCACCTCCCAAAAAATTGCCGTGCACTTTTGCAATTTAAATGACATGCCACCTTAACTCTTACTTCGCCCAATAATGATTCATCAGCATTTATTATCAAGTAGCGTCCATCACTGAAATTATCGCAGTTTTCAAACATATCCACACATCCCCCATCTTTAAAAATTGATACGGATTTTCCAAAAAGCTATTGTTTTGCGTTTCCAGGTATAGGTTATATACACATCGTTCCCCGCAGCCACAATGGCAGGATAAGAAAACTCCCCATCGTGAGCGCTTTCAGGCGCTTTATTATGCTCCAAGATAAACTCATCCCTCCATGTTAGCCCATTGTCTTCAGAAAGATTCAATACTATTGGCGTCCTTTTGGCCCAATTCCCTTGCACAGGATTGTATACCAACACCAGATTTCCATTTTCCAACTTCACAAGGTCAATACCGCTGTTGTTATTAGGCAGGCTAATAGGGTAAGCCACGCACCATGTCATGCCTCCATCTTCAGAATCACTTCTGTATATAAACCCTTCTGTACTCCTGGTCAGCATATGCACTTTCCCTGGCTCCGACTCCCATAATGTGGGCTGGATTATCCCTTTATCCCTCAACTTCCCATGATCTATTGGAACCATCTTGCTCTTAACCCACGTCTCACCCTCATCTCTGGAAATATCCACAAAACAATCCCATCTCGTTTCAGTTTCAATGGAAGCAGGAGCCACCCATGTCCCATCTTTCAATATAATGGGTTTATTTTTAACAGGCCCTCTGCCCCCAATATCCCCTTCCACAAGTTCCTTGGGTTGTGACCATGTATAGCCACCATCGTCCGAGGTCATCACCATAGTATGCCATACCTGTGGGTTTCCTCCCACCTTATAAAACAGATACAGCTTTTCATTATTTCCTTTAAACAAAACAGGGTTCCAACATGGAATATTCTCGGCATCAGCCACCTTTACCGGATCGCTCCATTGCCCATCCTTCCTTCGTGAAAGCCATATAGCAACATCAGGGTGTTTTTCATGAGTACCGCCAAACCAGGAGACCAAAACTTCGTCTTTTTCGTGATTCAACACCACTAAAGTAGAGGCATGACACTGGGGGAAAAACTTTTCTGGCTCAAATATGTGCTCTTTTAATAAAACTTTATATTGCATCTGTTTACTCTCTCCTTAAGAAATTAAATTTGACGACTAACTTCCATATATCAATCCATATTCCTTTCTGTATTCCGTAGTAAGATGATAGAGGTATTTCACCTGCAATTTCATCTGAGGAGTAAAATCACTCAATCTCTGCACTCTGCTATTCAAATTTATATCCAAACCTTCAAGTTGCAAATAGTACTTTGCGCTTATGGGATAACATTGAGTCTCTATAAGAGATGCAAGAGACAAAAAACTTTCAAGCTTTTTAAACTTTACGTCTGGAAATCGAATGTTACTTAAAAGGCTAGCATACAAATCGGGATGAAAATTTCCCATTACTCCCATGTAACCAGCCACACCAAATTCCATTGATTTTACCAATGTAGCAGTATTAGCATTGTATATTTTAAAATTGGATCCAGAAACTACTTTACACTTAGCTGAAAGCAACTCTAAGTCACACGAGGTATCCTTCATTAAGAAGAATCTTTGCGTTGCCACACACCAACCTAGCAATTCAGGAGACACCAACCTTTTGTATGGATACGGGCATTCGTAAATACCCAAAGGTATATGCGGTATTGCTTTTAATATATATTCAGCGTTCTTCTTCCATACGTCATCGCTCTCTTCCCTACGGGCAAGCCTATTGCTAATTAAAACCAAAGCATCAATTCCTGTATCCGCCATTCTTTTTAACTCTTCTATTTGGTCATCTATTGACTCGGAGACATGGCCAGATGCAATTACAGGTACTCTCCCATTAACTTTTTCTTTTGTAAAACGAGCTATATCTACTCGCTCTTCTAACGAAAGGTGAAACATTTCGCTAGAACCACATACCGCAAATAATCCGTCTACCTTGTGTTCAATGTACCACTCAATCAAATCCTCCAGCGTTTTATAATCAACCTGATTATCACTTGTAAAAGGAGTTATCATTGTAGGCCAAACTTTTCCATATGATAACATTTACACCGACCTTCTTCCTTCTCAAAATGCTTGTTATTTGTTTGGCTATCAACATTCGAATTGTTTACATTAAGGTGATATTTTATAGAACAATGTTTTTGTGAACATAAAACTCTCCGGCTATCAAATCCTCTCTCTCCACTCCAAAATTTCATAAGCCTCGTCTTCACTATCACAATGTCCTGATACATAAACGCCTTCAGGCGAAATCCTTTCAAAAAGCCATTGTATCTTATCAAGGGTAATTGAGTCACAATTTAAAACCAACAATTTGCCTTTCTTCTGGATTCTCTCGTACAATTTAAGCCATGCCTCGGAAATCACATTTGGGTTGCCGGCACCGGGGACCCATTGTATACCGTCTATCTCCTCTATGTCCAACAACATATCAACATGGGGAATCTCTCCCGGGCCATCCAAATGGTATATGGTATGGTCAAGCCGACAAGCCTGTTCTTTCAAATAGGGAGCCACAAACCTTTCAAACATCTTGGGGGATATCATAGCTGAAAAATCGCACTGTATTGGATACCATCTCCTGGGGCACCACAACCCCATCCAGGCAGAAGTCCCTTCCATATATTTCGACAATATGCCATCGATTTCATCATATACATAATGCCATAGCTCCAAAATTTTATCCATTGCCATTAAAACCACTTCAGGCCGCTCTATGAGGTCCATCAAAAGGTTTTCTGTCCCTCTTAAAGATGCCAAAACATCTGCTATTCCTCCTATGTCGGTCATCCCTGGCACAAACTTACCCCGGCTTTTTCCCCCTATCAAATGCGCAAGCCTCTTAGTATAAGCCCACCATTCATTATTCTCATCTAGAGAGTCAAGCAATTTTTCTATATCATCCCATTCCATGGGATGCTCAAACCATGCGGTATCACCCGTAAATTTCAAAAAGCCGGTAATATAAGCCGCCAACACTCCTGGGCCAAGGTTAAGCCACAGATTGGGATATGCCCCTCCCAAGTACAAAATGTCTTGTGCCCTTCTTTCAAAGTTATCTACTGCCTTTTCGGGATCGTCCTTTTCCCTCAGCAGATCCCAGCCATCCCATTTATACGTCTTACCCTTATATTTTTCTTTAGACACAGTGATGCTCAGAAGCAGCTTTTTAGTCTCCTTATTCCACCATTTTTCATACTCCAATTTTGTTAACTCCCAATCTTTCTTATATAACAAGTGACATCATCCTTTCAGCAAAATTATGCATATAACAAATTGACCTTACAACACTGTAGTTAAGCGTTACATTATAAAAGCCTATATTTTCCTACCAGGACCGTAGAATCTTTTAATTATCGAGTTAATTATCGAGTGCCATTTCACTAAAAACGAAAAGAAAAACTTGCTGTGTCGCGTACAAAGAACGTTAAGCACTGCATTAATCAGTTTTGTATATCGTTGGGGACAGTACCTTATACCACTATTTCATATTCCTCCAAAAAAATTCTAACGCTCAATGCAAACCTTTCACAACGCTATCGTTTTATACTTCCAAATATAGGTTATGTATACACCCTCCCCCACTATCAAAAAAGCTACTTCTTTTTCGCTATCATAATAGCCGTAAAAGGAAAATCCGCTTTAATCCTCACCCAGCTTAATGGCCTGATGTATTTTTATCCTGGATATTATAAAGCCCAAAACCGACAGCCCTATGGTCAGCATCATCAATACGACGGCATAAATCCTGATGTAATCCTCCCGTGCAGCGGCTACCTTGAAGGGTGGTACCTGTTGAGCCGCGCTGTATACCATTTGAAGCAGCGGTACAAACAGATCACTCGTTATGCCGCCAATAATTATGCCAACCAGTATTGCCGCCCCTGATATCAGCACCTGCTCACACACCAGCATCCCAATTATCTTTTTGACCGACAGCCCCATGGCCCTGAATATCCCAAACTGGAGCACCCTCTGCTTTATAGATAAAATCCAGTAGATGAGAAAACCGATTGTGCTTACAGCCATAGTCACTATGAATCCCAGCGTCAAGGTGCCGTTGGTGCCCTGCAGCATCGGATCATTTTTCTTTATTATGATTTGCTGGCTGCTATCCTCCAGCCTTTCTATCAGAAGTTTTTTATTTTCAATATCTTTATATATCTGTTCGCTGGTAGCTCCTGGCGCTTTCTTAAGCCACACCTCATAGGGTTCCAGCGCCATATTGGCCTGTATATAGGGTAGATTTACCACCACAAGATAGGGAGAGCTGGTTTGAATCGGCTCTGTTACATTTGGGTTGAAAGTGGGCCAATAATCCACAAACTCATATACGACTACCTCAAGATATCCCTGATTTCCCCAAGTAATCCACAGGGAATCACCTTTCTGCACCTCAAAATCTTTCTTAAAAGACGTTGATACCAGCGCCGCCTGTTGATGGCGCGACATCAGGTTAAGATAATGGTACCAGTGAGGAGTCAGCAAATCGTCGCGGAACCAAGCCACCTTTCCGAATTCGTTGGGTATTATGCCCATAAGATAGACCCTGTTCACGTTTTGTCTCGTGGCAGTTTGCACCGTTACTCCTTCTTTTCTGAACACCTTGGTTGCCAATTCCACCCCCGAAAGCTCAGTATACGGAAGAAAAGGAGGCTCTATGTACTGCACAGGCTCTTCCTCCAACCCCGGAAGCTGCGATATCCCCATCATGGCTGCCGGATCAGTCGGCATTATATCCGGCTTATTATCCTCCCAGTGGGCTTGAATCACTATATCGGCGCCTATATTGTATCGAATCTTCTCCTCGATATTGTTATTGAGCGTCCGAGCCGCATTGGCATTAAAAATGCCCACAGACAGAGTAAGAATTATGAACAGCATCAAAAACCTGTCCTGGCCGCTCGACCTTCCCACCTGTATAAAAGCCGCATACAGCACTGGAGACCAAGCCTTTCTACCCAGCCAAAATATCAACCTGACCATATATGGGAAAATTCTCAAGAAAACCAAGCCTGCACCCAGTATAAACAGGGTCGAAATGATAAAGAGAAGTGGATCTATGGCAAGGTCAGTACCGCTGACACCACTCACCATTAGGGCCTGCTGGCGCATTTGATAGCTATAAAGCCCATACCCTGCAACTCCTAAAAGAACAACATCCAGAAAATACTTCTTCCACAGCATAAACACCGCTGTGCGCGCCTTCCTCTGCTTGTACTGCACGATTGTGGTTCGTGAAGACAGAGAGGCTGGTATAAGCATGGTAACCATGAATACTAAAACCGTCCAAAAGGAATAGACATAGGCAGCTGTATTTAGACAAACAGGGAGAGCCGTCCTCTGCACAAATTCCAAAAATCCGTTAGACGCTCCTAATAAAGAGCACAACAGCAGCCCCAAAGGCGGCCCAATGGCAATAGCCACAGCGCTCAAAATAATGGACTCCACCAAATATATCAAGAAGATCTGTATGCCGCTTGCGCCTCTGCTCTTTAAAACCGCAATTTCATTCTTCTCGTGCTCAACGATAAGCTGAGATACCATGAATACATAAAAGATCAGCATGAGCATGATGGGAACCTGGACAACCCACAGCGTGGTCTTAAGCTGTTTCTCCCGCTCATAATACTGTTCCAGGATAGAAATGGCCGGCATCTTAAAGTCTATCCTCTTCTCGGTAAACCACCGGCTGTGCGATTTGTATGCATCCACAATGGATGCGATGTTATCCAAGGTTATCTTGTAATAGTCAAAAGCATAATACCATTGACCTTTTGTCAGCAGAGGAAATTCCGCCTCTATAAATTCCCTATAGAACAGCGAATAGTCTATCAGAAAGCTTTCTCTAAACGCCCAAAGGCCTTGAAACCAATAAGGATCGACCTGCTCCTTTATGGTAAACACGCCAACAACCTTTATTTTAAACGGTTCAGATTCAGGATTGATAAAATCGCTCACAACATAAACCTCATCCAGCCGCAGGTCCAGGTTCTTCATCGCCTCTTCGGTCACAATGGCCTCCATTATGCCGTCCTTCTTTTCGCTGGAGAACAAGCGCCCGTGAACAATTTTTATGTGGTCCTGCAGCCCTGACATGGCCTCTATCTTGACAAACCGCTTTTTGGGTTCCTCTTCCCTCTGAACCTCAGGCAGTGCGGTAATATAATCGATCACAAGGTCCTCCGCCTCAGCCATGACCGGAAGCCCCACATCCATGATGAGCTCCTGCTTTACCCTTTTGTCAATCATGTGATAGGCCTTTATGCGGTTGCTGGCGTCATAATGCGAATATATGCTAGCCTGTACAAGGCACTGCCCAGGAAAGACCCCGGAGGATATCTGATATTGTTCTAAATCCTTTGTCAGCATCCGTTGAAGCACACCATTGGTATAAATGGGTATACTGCTTATCATGGCCACTGCCAGCACCGCACCCGTAAGCAGGCATACGACCATCCACTTGTTGTTGAGCATCTTTCTGAGTACCATCAATATCAAGGCTTAGACCCCCTTTAATTCACAATTACCTGCTCGCCCTCTTCAAGGCCCTTGATGATCTCCACTTCAGTAGGAGTCTCCAGCCCCACCTCAACATCGCGCTCTTTCTTGAGACCATTCTCCAGCACCAACACATACTTACGCCCCATATAGTTTCTTACGAGGTTTCTTGGAAGGACTATGACGTTTTCACGCTTATCCAAAGTAAGCGTAAACTGAGCGGTATCACCCATGGTGACATCCTCAGGTAGATTGGACACTTCTATGCGAACTACGTTTTTAAGGCTCTCATCTGCATCGACGGGGACAGTGGCTGGCGTCATCACCACTTCGCCCTCATACACCTTATCGCGTATCTTCACCTCTACCTTCATGCCCACCTGGAAGTCCGAAAGATTGCTGCCCGAATACTGCAGCTGAAGCTTAGTAGGATCGGCTACCTTTACAAGGGTGGAATACGCATCTATGTAATCGCCCTGCCCCAACCGGTTATCCACGTAGACCACAGTACCATCCATGGTGGACACTAGTTTGGCCTCTTCTAACTGGCGCTGCAGATTTTTTAACTGGAGCCTTGCCAGTTCAATGTCACAGGCAGCTATCGCTAAGGAGTATTCATCTCCCCCCGACTCTTTGATCTGGTTGTATCGAAGCTGCGCTTTACGAAGCACCAGCTTCTGCTGTTCAATTTCATACTCCAATCCGGCGGTATCGAGCTCAGCCAGCAAATCGCCTTTCTTGACCTTGTCCCCTATCTTAACATGGATGGCCTTTATGCGCCCACCCCGTGCCTTAAAAAACATGTTGCCCTGCTCAACTGAAACAAAGGTCCCTGAACCGGTAATCTTTTTCTCTATAGTTCCCCTCTTTACCTCCATAACGTCATAGGTAATTTCGGGGGGTTCAATCAATGGCGGTGCCAACACCTCCTCTTCCTTGGGGAACAAATAACATCCGGAAAGGAATGCGCCCAGAAATGCTGTTAATAAAAAGGCTACAACCCCCTTGAATCCCCTGCCATGATTATCCATAATAACCCCTCCAATGCAGATCATAAAATCAAAAAAATCCAATGCCACAAAACCTGGGAAGGTTTGACGGTATGAGTGCTATCACGGCTGATAGGATGAATATATATTTATGTGAATGGTGGAGGTGAAATGCTGTGTATGATCGGACCAAATCCTTGATGACCATTGTTGTGATAATGGTGGTAATTGTTTCATTGATAAGCAACGGCTATTCTTTATATTACGGAAATTTTAAGCATCATATTGAAGCATTTTCACAAATAAACCCTACATATGAACCTCATTACGGTTATATACAACCCCAGGTGGTGGACGGGTTTACCGAAAGGCCTATTGAAGGGGCGGCTGTAGTAATCCCTGAGCTGGGAAAAAAGTTTATGACCAACGCCCAGGGCTTAACCCCTGCCATCCGGGTACCCATAATCGAAGACGCACACTATAAAAATATACTCCCCAAAACCTGGGGTGAGATTACTCTCATCGTTTACAAAGAGGGATATATCGATTACGTTCTATTCCACACCCACGTATGGGAAAATCAATCCCGAAAAGGGCCTAAAATCCTTCTTTTCCCAAAATCAAGAGGCGAGGCATTTGACCCTATGGCCATAGTGGAAAGCCCTCACAGGCTGTGGGTGAGACAACTTGTGGAAAAATTCAAACGCTAACTTTGGGGTACAACCCTCAGCTCCAAATCCGGCAAACGCTTCTCCATCTCCTGTATTATGTTTCTCTCGCCATCTCCTCGAGAACCGGGCGATTCCCCCATAATCACAATGGAAACATCATTCTTCCTCGCAAAATCCACCAGCGTATCCACCACGCGGTCAGAGCGAAGCACTGTCATTTCGGCCCCCGCCTCTTTGGAGACCTGAAACAGGTAATCCAGGGCCTCTCCTTCATCGGGATTACCCAGAAAATTCATCCCATTTTTAGCCACATGAACCACATACAGTTTAGCACCGGTATAGCCTTTTACAATCTGCTTTCCCACTTTTATTAAGCGCTCGCAAGCCTTTTGTCGCGTCACGCAAATCATAACGTTGCGCTCATTAGCCATTTGACAACCCCTTTTCCCCAGCAAAAGCCTGAAGTATATATAGCGTCCGAGGGAGCCAACAGATTTGCCAAAACCCATTTTTGGCCCAATCAAAAGCCCTCACCCATCACCTCCCTCACATCGGTAACCAAAACGAAAGCTAAAGGATCCACCTCGTTTACAATGGCCTTTAGCCGTACCATCTGTGCTCTATTCACCACGCATAAAATTACATTTTTCCTTTGCATGGTATACGCCCCTCTACCTTCTAAAAAGGTGACGCCTCTATCTATTTCGGTCATAATCCTGTGGCTTATCTCATCGGCATGGTCAGAAACGATGATAAAAGCCTTGGCTGAGTTCAAGCCTTCCAGCACCAGGTCTATCACCCGGGCACTCAGGTATAGAGACACCAGCGCATAAAGTGCCTGGCTTGGCCCAAAAACGATGGCAGCCGTCAGCACCACCAAAAAGTCGACAACAAAGAGTATCCAGCCCACTCCCACCAGAGGGTAAAATTTGTGCACTATCTTAGCAAACAGGTCGGTGCCACCGGTGGTGGCATTGCCCTGAAAGACAAGCCCCAGCCCAAAGCCCATCAGCACGCCACCGTAGATAGAAGCGAGTATGGAGTCGTGTGTAAGCGATGAAACCTTTACAAGATCAATAAATGCCGACAGCAATACCGTGGCCAAAAGAGTCTTAAATCCAAAATCTTTACCCAATTCTTTAACGGCCATTATAAATATGGGCACGTTGAGAAGCAGCATGCTAACGCCCACTGGAATCCCAAAAAGGTAGTACAATACCGTGCCTATACCGCTTAATCCCCCTGGAGCAATCTTGTGTGGTATAAGAAAGAAGTTGAATGCCAGCGCGGTCAAAAACGTGCCCACCACTATGAGCACATAATCTTTTATCAGTAAATACAGCTTCTTCATGCAGTACTCCTTTTTAGTCCTTTTGTTGTTTCTGGTGCAGTACTCTCCTCGCGCATATAAGGATTAGATTCCACGCCCGTTATCTCTACTCCATAATCAGCCCACTTACAATCAAAAAATTAAACGCCCGCCTCATCCTGATTTACAGATCAATAAGTCCTAAGCTTATCTGCAGTGCCTCGTTTACCTTTTCCATAACCTCGGACGACAGCGTGCATATTTTTTCCCTCAACCTCTTTTTATCAATTGTCCTTATTTGCTCAAGCAAAATGACCGAATCCTTGGGCAGCCCATACTCGGATGCGCTGAGCTCCACATGGGTGGGAAGCTTGGCCTTGTTAATCTGCGAAGTGATGGCCGCCACGATGACGGTGGGACTGTATTTGTTTCCTATATCGTTTTGTACTATGAGCACCGGCCTCACTCCGCCCTGCTCCGAGCCCACTACAGGGCTGAGGTCAGCGTAATAGATTTCTCCTCTTCTCACTATCATAATTAATCATTCACTCTCCGATAAAAGGGCTTCATAAGTCGCCAACGCCTCGTTGCTGGACTCAAATCCTACCTTGCTCAACTCGGCATTTATCTTTGCCATCTCTTCGTAGCCCTTTTTCATCTTTTCCCTTATTTCCATTTTATGTCTCTCCCTGATGTAAAGTTTCATGGCTTCTCGAATAAACTCGCTCCTGTTTCTCTTCTCAATTGCAACAATCTCATCAACTTCCCTCAAAAGGCTATCAGGTAAGCTCACCAAAATCTTCTTTAATTCAGCCACAGTGGGCACCTCCTATAAATTATGTACTCAAGATTCCCACCTTAACTGCTCCCTAGCAAAAACCGGAGCTTCCCACCTGCACAAAATTACCCCCTGCCTCCACAGACCAATATCAGCTATGCTTATTTGAAAAAGCAGGAAGATTTATGGCGGGTCTCACGCTGATGTGCTAACATACACCATAACTATATTCAGTATTATATACGATGTGACCAACTTTTACAATGCTCTGCCAGCAAATTATACATCTTCTTAAGTGCCAGCGGCACGGCCTTAAGTATATCCCCAGCCACCATTCCTGCCTGACCGTGGACATCAGCCGCCAAATCGCCTGCATAGCCGTGAACAAACGCACCCAATACCGCCGCGCTAAAAGGCTCATACCCCTGTGCAATAAATCCGGCAATGATGCCGGTTAAAACATCACCGCTTCCCGCCGTAGCCATCCCGGAATTCCCAGTCGTGTTGAAGTATACTCTGCCATCCGGATGGCACACCACCGTAGTGGCACCTTTTAGCAATACCACCACTCCTGTTTCCTGTGAGAACCTTTGTGCCACCTCCACAGGAGACTCCACAATTTGAGCAACGCTCAATCCTGTCAACCTTGCCATCTCCCCAGGATGGGGCGTAATCACCACAGGCCCTGCATGCTTACTGAGCAGACTAATATCCCGGGATATATGATTTAATCCATCTGCGTCTAATACTATGGATATATCAATCCTGCCTAAAATATTCCTTAAAACTTCAAACACGGCACCGCTTTTCCCCAGCCCTGGCCCTATGGCCAAAACATCTGCATCCCTCACTAGGTCCAGTACATCATCCAGGGCCTCCTCCTGCAGGCACCCCGTTCCATGGTCCTGCAGCGGCCTGGTCATAACCTCGGTCAGCTTGTTCTCCAAAATATCATTTAGGCTAGCCGGTATCCCCAGAGTTACCAGCCCCGCTCCGCTGTGCAATGCTGCCATAGCGGCAAGGCAAGCAGCTCCCGTCATGCCGGTAGAACCCGCCACCACGGCCACCCTGCCAAAGGTCCCCTTGTGCCCCTCGGCAGGCCGCTCTTTAAGCATCCCAGCCGCTTCATTAACATCCAGGGTAAAAGCTTGCACCCCAACAACCTGGGCGCTATCAAACGGCAGTCCTATGGGAACAACATGCAACCTCCCAGTATGCTTTCGGCCCGGGTATAGCAGATGCCCCCTTTTTGGATACCCAAATGTTACCGTATTCATAGCCTTTATGGCCGTCCCCATAACGCGCCCATCTGCGCCATTGATGCCCGAAGGTATATCGACAGCCACAACAGGCACCGACATGCGATTGACCAGCTGGATCACCTCTGCAAAAATCCCCTCAACCGGCCTAGAAAGCCCTGTACCAAATATGGCATCAACCACAAGCGTTGCACCCTTCAAGCTCTCCTTGAGCCTTGATATATCGCTCTCATCCCGTACAAAAACCAGGGGCACCCCCAGTTTTTTGACAATACCCAGATTGATCCCTGCATCCCCCGATACAGCATCTTCCCGTGCCAATAAAAAAACATCTACACCCACGCCCCTCAAAAACAGGTGACGGGCAACGGCCAGGCCGTCACCACCGTTATTGCCCACACCAACCAACACGACAACCCTGTCCTGCTCTTTTAAAAAGTAAACCTTTTGTATCACTTCCACGACTTTAAGGGCGGCATTTTCCATGAGCACAATCCCGGGAATACCAAACTCTTCAATGGCCCTCTGGTCTATCCTCCTCATCTCAATTGGAGTTACAACAAACATATTCCCCATCCTCACCTTCCATAATGACTTGGGCAATTGCCAACCCTCTTATATGCGATATGGAAACCCACACCTTTTTACCACCTATACAGGATAAACTGTATGCTGCCCTGCCGTAGAGATTTACATATGGTTTCCCCTTGGAAGAGTGAAGTATCTCTATATTCTTCCACCCCACATTGAAACCCGTACCTAAGGCCTTCATTACCGCTTCTTTTGCCGCAAAATTCCCAGCTATTGTCTGAGGATTATTCCCACACTTTTCAAAATACTTTCGCTCTTCCTCAGTAAAAACTCTTTCCAAAAAACGCAAACTGTTACATGCTTTCTTTATTCGTTCAACTTCGATGATATCAATACCAATCCCAACAATCACAGTACTTCTTCCTTCCGAATGTATGTCTCATTTATCACAAAAATAATTAAAAATTCAGTTATTTCACTGTAAACCGCAAATAAAACAGTATACTTACAATTCACACAATATTTTAACATATTATCAAATACGGTACAATCCAACATCTTCTATTATCGAGAAAGCGCTAGTTTGGTAGCATGCAGCTTCTCTACCTGTAAGCAAAAAGCCTCTATCCTGGATTCTATAAGTTGTGGGAAGGGGTTCCCATCGACTTCTATAGCCAAAAATGGAAGATTAAGATGTTGCTCCAGCACATTTCTTATATATTCCTCATCCTCAGCGCTTTTAAGTTTTTGTTCCTCCAGCTTATGAGAAATCAACGCTTCAGCTATCCTGCCTGGCATACAACCAAACGGCGCCAGGGCTATTACTCCATCTACCTCATCTACAATTTCAGCTATCGTTCCCCCGACCGTGAGTATTGCCTCCCCTGTAAGCCTGTCCGACATAAGCCCTTCTGCACATTTAACCAACCTGTCCACGTTTACAGCCGCAGGCCGATAAAGCTTTGCACCTTTGAACATAGATTTTATTTCCATCTCTTCCCTTCGCTTTATCAAACCACTGAACCTCACCCTGATCCTATCATTCCATGCAGGTTTATCATGAAGTACACAATTTTTTACTAAATAATCGCAGTAATACAGCCACTCTATCAAGGGCGCAGTCCTGGTGGCAATCCCCCTCTCGGCCAGCTTTTCTACTATATATTGACGGGAAAAATCGTCACTTCTTACATATATCTCACCCAGAAGAGCGACTTTTTTGGCTTGCGATATATCACACACAACATCTATTTTAGAAAGTAACTCTACACAGCGGGCTATCTCCTTTTTCACATCTTTCCAGGGCAAATGCTCTAAAGCATTTAGCAGCCTATTCTCCACTTCTTTATAAACACCAAGCCCCTGTTGTCTATCTTTCGAAAGAGTAATCACTGCACTGTATATATCATCCAATACCTCAGCTATCACCTGAGAACGCCATATCCTCAGCTGCATAGGTATACTCAGCCCACCGTAAGCATTGGCCGAGGAAAGCGACAAAAAGGACACATCTTTTATTTGATTGTCCATTACCCAGTTCTGCATGAGTACGTTGTACTGGCCGAACCTACACGGTCCGCTAGTTTGAGGCATGAAATAAACTGTTAACTCATCCTGAGGCCTCGTTTCAAGATAGCGTTTTAAACTTCCCAGAGTAAGTATAAGAGGCAGGCACTCCTTGCACGACGCATCCGCTCTACCAAGCTTAAGCTCCAGTTCCGAAGGCGCAGGCAATACCGAAGCTCTTATACCACAGTATCTCAAGGCAGCCGCACCAAACTTTGATGCCCGTTCACCCATGGAAGGTATTATAAGATGCACTCTGGGATGAATGATAGGATATACATCGCCTTTAGAATCAACCACCTCCAGCATTCCCCTTTTGTATTCCACACGAGAGGGTTTAAACTGCATGGGTGAAGATACGTGATAATATCTTTTTACCTGTTTATAACCCTTGATTATATCCAAAAAAGCCTCCACCCGGGTATCTATCCCTGCATCGGCTGTATGAGAATCTATTTCCAATGTGAGAGAGGGTTTCTGCCCCATTATACGCCTGAAATATCCTGTAATAAAACTATCAGGTCCACAGCTGAAATTCGTTATATATACTCCAAACAGTGAAGGATGCCTTTCGACGTAGCGTGCAGCCTTAATTATCATCTCTCCTGTAGCCCAGTACATATTATCCATAGAAAGCTCTTCTTCGTAAGGAAGCATGAGGAAAGGAATCACATCATATCCTCTTGATGAAAATTTCTTGGGAATACCCATATTTACTCTGCCAGAAAGAGCATTGTAGGGCCTACCGAAAATGACTATCACCGTGGCATCAGGACGGTTATCAAGTTGTTCCATGAATTCTTTTCCAATATTTTTTAGATTATTCAAATATGAGAGCTGTGCGGCAATAGCCGCCCTGTAAGCAGCAGCCGACTCTGCCGCTGAAAAACCCATAGCCATGCCAACTTTTACAAATTCATTCACCGCATTCTCATATCCATTGGCAAAATCAAGCACCGGAGACAACAGCTTAAAATCGTTAAGCTCATCAAAAGCCGCTTTTAGATAATAAGGTTCAGCCTGCACAATAGGACACGTCACTTTTGAACCCAACTCACTCCCAGCAGGTATCTGCCTAACATGAGGTATGAAAATATAGTCGGGCTTAAGCTTTATGAGAGAAGCCATATAACCATGGGATAGCTCGGCAGGATAACAAAAAGCCGCCCCTTTTATTTCAAAACCCGTTGATTCAGGATCAGTCGCCAGGATTACCCGAGCCCCAAGTTCTGTAAAGAAAGTATAATACAGCGGATATAAAATATTCGTCATAAGTGAAGGTTGTATTCCTACTGTAGGCCCATTTTTTCCTTCTTCATTTTTGCTGTAGTTTTCAAACGTTAAACGCTCAAACTCAGCAACAAGGTCCCTACCCCGCTTGACCTTGCTGGAGATAACATTGCTGTATTTTGTGCATGCTCCACCAAACGGATAATTCTTCCCATCTATTTTCAAAATGTTTATACTGCATTTACGATCACAGTTTTCAGGTTTGCCAGAACATGTAAAAGACTTCACATGGATTACCTCTCGATTAGACAGCACCTCCAGGTCAAAGGCCTGTTTCTCTACCTCACCTTTTTCCAGTTTCTGCTTAACAACAAGTGCTACACCAAAGGCTCCCATAAGTCCTGGCTCGGGCGGCACTATTATCCTTTTACCCGTTATAGCCGCCATTGCAAGGGGAACAGCACGATTATAACACACACCACCCTGCATAAAAATCCTATTACCGATAGGCCTATTCCCCTTTACTCTATTTATATAATTCAAGCACACCGAATATACAAGCCCTGCTACAATATCTTCTCTGGATATACCTTCCTGTATAGCCGTTTTGATATCGCTGCTTATAAATGCGGCGCACTGGTCGTTAAAATTAGGTGGTTTTACTCCCCGTAATGCTATATCAGCTATCTGGTATACACTGATACCCAGAGTTTCGCCGGCAGCTTCTTCCAAAAAGGAACCAGTACCGGCAGAACAGGCTTCATTCATAGCGTAATCAGCCGGTACGCCCTGAACCAGATAAGTATACTTCGCATCCTGGCCACCTATTTCAAATATAGTATCAACATCCTTATCAAAATATGCCGCTGCCGTCGCGTGGGCTATTATTTCATTTACCACTGCTGAAGCCATAGCATGCAGCCCTGCTATCTGCCTTCCAGAACCCGTAACACCTAAACCTATAACTTTTGCTCCCTTTATTTCCTCTGCAATTTTCTTATAGCACTGCCGTGCCGCACCTACGGGGTCACCATTAGTCCTGAGATATTCTGAAGCCACTATAGTATTATCGCTCATCCTTATAGCCACTGCTTTAGTAGTGGTAGAACCGACATCCAAACCTACAATGCACTCTTCACCCGGTTTTACACTACCACGGGGCATTTCTTTAAACTCCACCATATCAGAATATTTAATAAGAGGTTCAAAATACGAAAAAGAAGCGGCTAACTCATCTATAAGCCTGCCTTCACCTTCAGGTACACGTGCTTTATTCAATGCTGCCCACACCGCTGTCCCAAAAGCTTCAAAACAGCCAGCCTCATCTGCCACTATTACATCCGGGAACTCTTCCTTTATATAATCCACCATTAGCTTGTTTTCAGCACATTTTCCTATCAAAAGTACTTTTGAAGCATCACATCTCCTTAAAAGTTCTATCACTTTTGATGCCATCATTTTACACAAACCTGATACCACACGCCCTTTAGGCTCTCCTTTATTCAAAGCATGGGTACAGTCGCTTTTACAAAACACTGAACAGCGCCCTGCCACAGTGTATGGTGGTTGTTCTGCAATCCTCAAAGCTTCTTCAGGAAGCAGGCCCATTCTTTTTATCTGCTGCATAAAGAATTCCCCTGTACCCGATGCACATTTGTTACCCGATATGATGTTCACTATATTGCCTTTTGTATTTAATTTATATGCTATAAACATCTCGCCTCCAGCTGATATAATTGTGTCTATACCAGGGTATTTATTTGATAAATGTCTATATGCGATTTCCACAGCCTCGGGCTCCGATATTTTGAGCAACCTTATGCGCCGGGCAAACTTCCTGCCTGTTACCGCTACAAATTCGCAGTTCAAAGAAGAAAAAACTCTTTCAAAAACCGAATTAGGAGACCCACCATGTGGAATCCAGAGGGTATCAACTATGCGTAAAAAATCACCCTCTAGTTGGACGCTTGCAACACTTACACTGGTAGAACCTAGACAGATACCTGTGCTGACCATCGTTTCCCTTTTCCTCCCCCGGCTTAAGCGTTGAAATATTTAAAAATATTTTAACACCTTCTGTTGAATAATTCATCTCCCTATCTTTAAATTTGCTCGGCTTAAAAAGTAACTCTCTTGTAAAACTTATTTTTGTTTTGTTATAAAAATTTATCCTTTAAAGTTGCGTATCCTTCACAACCAAATTTACTGAAGTATGTTGTACAGCTTGGCTCCAAAATGATACAATTCTATAAAACTCAATTCAAGGAGGTTCCCTATGTCAGGTTCAACCATCGGAAAGAACTTCACCGTCACCACCTGGGGTGAATCCCACGGCAAAGCTCTAGGAGTGGTCGTTGATGGATGCCCGGCCGGCATTCCACTGTGCGAAGAAGACATTCAGAAGGATCTGAATAGACGAAGACCTGGGCAATCCCCCTATTCCACGTCACGGCAGGAAGGAGATAAGGTAACCATACTGTCAGGGGTTTTTGAGGGCCTAACCACAGGCACGCCCATATCCCTCATCATCCCTAATGAGGATCAGCGGTCCAAAGACTACTCGCAAATTGCCCATGTATATCGCCCTGGCCATGCTGACTATACCTATCATCAGAAATACGGCATATGGGATTATAGAGGCGGCGGCCGTGCATCAGGCAGGGAAACGGCCGCCCGTGTCGCCGCCGGCGCCATTGCCAAAAAGGTTTTGTCCCAACTAGGGGTGAAAATACAGGCATATACCCTCTCTATAGGACCAATAAAGATTAATCGGGAAAAATTTGACGAAAACGAGATATATCGTAACCAATTCGCCATGCCTGACTGCGAAGCAGCGAAAAAGGCTGCAGAGTACATCCAGCAGCTCAAGGAAAAGGGCGATTCGGCAGGCGGGGTTGTGGAATGCGTAATACAGGGTCTGCCCAGCGGAGTAGGAGAGCCGGTATTCGACAAGCTTGACGCGGCCCTCGCCAAAGCCATAATGTCCATTGGTGCGGTAAAGGGCATCGAATTTGGCAGAGGATTTGAGGCAGCTTACCTCACCGGTTCGCAGAACAATGACCCTTTGACCTACGATCCAGATAAAGGGCTTATCAAGCTCACCAACAACTCGGGTGGTATAACCGGAGGGATAAGCGAGGGGTTCCCCATCGTATTCCGTGCAACATTTAAACCCACACCTTCCATTCGCATTCCGCAAAATACGGTAACGCACGATATGCAGAACACACAGCTTAAGCTAACAGGCAGGCATGACCCCGTAATAGTTCCCCGAGCAGTAGTAGTGGTGGAAGCTATGGCAGCCATTACAGTAGTGGACTTGCTCTTCCAGCGCATACTGTCCAGAATAGACCTCATAAAAAAGGCATTGTCTTGAGAGGGCTATAATTTTAAACAGTTCCCAGCAAGCCGTGCTTGAGTTTTATCTTTGTAAGCTATGTTTGAATTTTTTTCGATGAATCGGCTCCTCTATAATTTACAAATTATTCATACAATATTCACATGACATTCACAACTTTAATATAGAACACGGGTACAATATTAAATACACAAATCTAAAGAGGAGGTGAACAGACTTGAAGAAATGGTGGATAATGGCCATAGCCATAATGCTGGTAGGAGCCATTGCAGTTCCCATTGCGTGGGCCCAAAACGAAAATACACAGACGCCGGCACAAACTCCTTCCAACGCTACAGGAACACAGCTTAGTGAATCACAGAAAAAGGAACTGGCAGATCTGTACTCAAAAATTGCTGAGCTTAAAAAACAGATCGTGGATAAGTATCTAGAGTTTGGAGTAATCGACCAAGAACGGGCTGAAGCTATGAAGCAGAGAATAGACCAGATGGAGAAATTCCGAGCCGAACAAGGGTACCTGCCAGGATTTGGCCGTGGCAAATTTAATGGCGGTTTCGGACGAAGAAGAGGTATGGGTTTCGGCGGGCGGTGTCCATTTACTCAGCAAAGTTCATCTCAATCCACACAAACTTCTCAGTAAAAATACTTTAAAATTAAAGGGGGACTTTTAAGTCCCCTCCTTTATTTGCTGGATAAGAAGGTCAGCCAGCTCATCCGCTGCATATGGCCTGCCTACCTCACGCATCATCTCAATCATATACTTCCTTCTGCTTTCATTGTGAAACAGATGATAGACCGCTTCATCCACCGTAAAAGTCTCGCTAGTCTTAATGGCCAGACCATTGTTCAGCAAAAATTCAGCATTCCTGTCCTCCTGCCCCGGAATGGGGTTTATCAGGATCATGGGAATGCACTTGGCCAGGCTTTCAGATACGGTAAGCCCTCCAGGCTTGGTCAATATACAATCCGAGGCGTCCATCATGACGTCCACATTGTCCACAAAGCCGTAATTGTAGATCTTTTTCTTTATATCCATCAAATCAATCTTTTTCTTCAATGAAGCGTTATTGCCGCACACCGAAATTATCTGGAAATCCATGTCCATTTTGTCTAGCCTGCGAATAACGTCATCCACATTTCCATAGCCCATGCTCCCGCTCATAACCAATATCGTCCTCTTATTCTCGATGCCCAGCAGCTTTCTGGCCTCCGCTTTGTCCATCTTATTGGCAAACTTTATGAAAATGGGAATCCCAATGGGCCAAACCTTTTCGAGGGGTATCCCCTTTCTCTGGATTTGGAGGTTTAGCAGGCTGCTGGCAGTGACATAATAATCCAAATTGGTATCTTCCCAAAAAGGATGGACAGTGAAATCGGTTATAATACCCACGCTCTTGCATGACAGCCCCTTTTCCCTGAGATAGCTTATCACCTGTGCAGGGAAAATGTGGGTGCAAACGATCACGTCAGGTTGATATTCGCCGAGGAACACCGTTAATTTCCTGGACAAAAGCGAGCTTATTATCTTGCCTATGTAAAGCTTTTCGTTGGATTTCTCCAATCTTTCTCCCAGCCGGTACAGTCTCCCGTAAACAGCGGGGGTAAATTTCGTGGAGATGAGATAGGCCTTGGCAACCGATTCGCTTAATATGGGATTTATATACTCAAATATATCCAGCAACACGCAGTCAACGCCTTTAGCTTTCAAACTCTCCATGGCAGCCTTGGCCGTCTGATTATGGCCATGACCTGCTGATACCGATAAAAACAATGCTCTCACAGCCTTCACCTCCTTCGTTAGCGCTCAGCAGCCAGATCTATGATACACCCAAATCAAAATTTTGTGAACCATCATTCACTTTTGGAAATCTCAAGTATATTTTGCCATATTTAATCTTAAGTATATTCTACCATGTTTTTTGATAAGTGTATCCCGCTACTTTCGTAAAATTCGCATTAAACTAACAACTGCCCTCCCTGACTGTAACCTTGCGAGAAATTTTAAGGCATAAGAAATAAGGGGCCTACTCCTTGTGGGAAATCGGCCCCAATGAGTGTATAATCAGTAAATAATATTTGTAAATCGATGACAGACACTTCAGTCAGAACAAATGTACTTATTTCCTGCCGTACAGCGGTCCAAAGGCAGCACAAGCCCTGTAGTCGGCGCCCTCCAGGTCATTTGTGCCAAACGCATTCCAGGCGCTTGGCCTGAATATCCTGTCTTCCGAAACATTGTGCATGCACACCGGAATTCTCAGCATGGATGCCAGGGTGATGAGCTCTGCTCCAATGTGGCCGTAACACACAGCCGCGTGGTTAGCACCCCAACTGTTCATGACAGTGTATACATCCTTAAAGGCGCCCTTGCCTGTCAGTATGGGAACAAACCATGTGGTGGGCCATGTGGGATCAGTGCGCTTATCAAGTATATCATGCACATCCTCAGGCAGCTCCACCGTGTAGCCCTCGGCCAGCTGGAGCACCGGGCCTAGCCCTTTCACGATGTTTATCCTCGACATGGTAACCGGCATCCCGCCTCTGGTGGTAAAATCGGTGGAGAAACCGCCGCCGCGGAAGTAGCCCAGGTTGGCATACCTGAACTGGGTTGCGTCGAGACATCGTGCAACCTCCTCAGGTGTCACTTCCCAGAATGGCTTGATGGCCGGCTTGCCGTCCTTGGTCTGCTGGCCCGTACCGTCCAACGCCGCCGATCCGGAATTGATAAGATGGATAACGCCATTGGCTGCCAACCCGGTTAATTCTTTGCCGGTAACCCGCTTTACAGCCTCAGGACTCCAGTAGGTCCTCACATCGGCAAAGATCTGAGCCGTACCCGTGAGCAGATGTCCAAACAGCATGGCAACACCGTTTAACGAGTCGTTCTCGGTTGCAAGAATGTAAGGCTGCCTTATGCCGTTCCAGTCAAACGAGGAGTTGAGTATGGTCTCCATAAAATCGCCGTTGGGGAAGTGGTCAGTCCACTGCCTCTGCCCCTGGAATCCCGCCACTATGGCATTGTGCCCTAAGGCTTCCTCCTCAAACCCCATCTCGGCCAGTTTTGGATTGCCCACCATAAGGTCACGGGCAATCATTGTCATCTTTATGACCATTTCCCAGTCCTTATCCTTTTTCTCCCTGGAAACCTGCATCTCTGGCGGGTTGTTATCAGGGCCCTCTTTGCAGTTGGCCTTTACCCAGCGCAAAGCTCGCTCAAACTCCTCTTTATCATAGATCCCTTCCTCAATTCGCCTTATAAATTCGCTCATATCTATGTATTCCACGCGCATCCCCAGATAGCTCTCAAAGAAGTCTGGATCGACCATGGAGCCGGCAATGCCCATCGATACTCCACCCATGGAGAGATAGGATTTACCCCTCATGTTTGCAACAGCCAGAGCCGCTTTAGTGAACCTGAGGAGCTTCTCCTTCACGTCATCGGGAATGGTGGTATCGCTAGCATCCTGTACATCCCTGCCGTATATGCCAAAGGCCGGCAAACCTTTTTGGTTGTGAGCCGCCAGCACCGCAGCAAGATATACAGCCCCTGGACGCTCGGTCCCGTTAAAGCCCCATATCGCTTTGGGGATAAAAGGATCCATATCCATGGTCTCAGAGCCATAGCACCAGCATGGCGTTACGGTGATGGATACGCCCACACCTTCACGGGCAAACTTCTCGGCTGTCTGTGCCGCCTCAGCCACCCCACCAATGCAGGTATCGGCAATTACGCACTCTACCGGCATGCCGTTGTAGTGCCTGACGTTTTCCTCCAAAAACTTGGCCACCGCTTTGGCCATGTTCATGGTCTGCTCCTCCAGAGACTCCCTGACGCCCCGTCGCCTTCCATCGATGGTAGGCCGTATCCCGATTTTGGGCATACCCCCTTTAAACCTGTTGTGCGGCGGAATCAATTTCATTCCCTCAACATTGGCCATAAATCTCTCCTCCTCTTTTATGTATTTTAAATTTTTGATTGTAGTGTAAAAAACCTATTTTGCTACTCAAAACGAAATTCACAGTTTGAGGGTGGAGTGGTTTCGCCAACCCAATCGCTTCTGAGCATATATTTTCCCCAACAGCATCATATCAACTCTCACAGGCATAAACTGCATCTCATCATTTTACGCCTTGTTCAAACACCACCATCTCGTGTCCTTCGACTCTTGGCACCACCACTTTTACATATCCATTTGTATACTCAAAATCCAGCTCCTCACCTTTCGGAGCACAATACACCCTTTCAGGCTTTGAAGAAAGCTTTACCTTCACCTCTACGTTATACAGAGGAATTATGTCTTCTATAATGTCTATTTCCTCGCACCGCCTTTGGGGGATATAATGGAGTATATGGAGAATATACCGGTTATAGGGCTTTTGGTAATTTAAGAGCATATGCGCCGTGGTGGGTGCATTGGTTTCAACCAGCTTATCAGGCAAAAGCAGCCGCAAAGCGTTTACCACCAGCTGCTTATAAACCCTTGCTCCGTGCTTGTGATACATTGAAAACACAGGGTGTGCAAAATAGATGACGGAACCTTTCTGCGTAACCGCCGGATATCCGCTTTCCCTTTCAGGTGGCGTCTGACGATGGGAACAAAAATGCCTATAGCTTCTGTTGAAATAGGGATTCCAGATTGAGGCCAGTATCCTGGTCCCTTCTTGAGGCTTTACCCATAAGCCCCTGTCATACATGACATACTCGGTATCAAACAGACCCTGATTTATGGCCTCACCCGCCACCACATAGTCGGGCGAGTATTCGGCATCGCTCACCAGCTCAATCCCCATGCCTGACAGCACGAATTGTTGTTGACCTCTTACCATCCCGGATTTGTATGAGAGTAGCAGCTTGCCCCCGTTTGCAACGTAGCTTTCCAGTTTATCTTTTAGGGCCTCATCCAGAGTGATTACATCAGGAAGAATGATGACCCTGTAGCGGCTGAAATCCATCTGTTCATCGATTACATCAAACTGATAATGTGACTCCTCCAGCATCTTATAAGCGCCTCTCAAGGATGGATGGAGCCTGATGGCAGTATCCTCAATCGCTTCTGGCGTAAATACCCCTATCTCGGTCACCGCAGTGACATCATCGCACCATGGTTCCTTCTCTTTTACTTGGCTATACACGCTGCCAATGAGCTTGTATGTGGCTTTATTTATAGCTCCGCTGGGATGAAGCTGGTCGCCTATGGAGCACTTGGCGCCATGGGCCAGAGCTGTAAAGCATTCATATTCCAGCGCCGCTTGATTCTTAAACCCACCGAAATCGGCCCACGACTTATGGAACCTGCCGGTCATCCCCAGATATTCGTATCCCAAATTCCTGGCATACCTCACAGTGATGGGGAAATGCTCGTATCCCCACCCGCCGCTAGGAAGGGATTCCAGCTCCAAATGGGTATACGTATCTAGGGTATCCCTAATCGAGGGACCAATATGCCCTGCATTATAGAAGATGGTACAGTCTTTATTATACCTGCGCACAGTAGCCGTCATCCTTCTCTTGAAGGCATCCAGTACCTGTTTGGCAAACTTTTTGCGATCCTCCGGGTCTTCAGGGTTTAGCCCCGCCCGTTCCATCCCTTCCATGCAATAGCTGCAGCAGCAAGGGTGTTGGATTATTATGTCAAAGAACAAGCCATCCACTTCATCTCCAAACTTTTCCAAAACCTCAATGGTCTGTTCCTCCACATAATCGATGTACGGAGTATTAAAGCATAAATGTTTCCAGCCTGCCTCTAAAGGCCCAGCACCATAAGGCCTGCCATCTGGCATCCTCTCTAGCCACTCTGGATGCCGCTTTGCCATGTATTCATCCCAACCCACGGTTATGTAAATTGGTACTCGAATGCCCATCGCATGGCAGGCTTCAATCTGCTCACGCAAGAGGTCTCTTTTGAGCCCGGGATGCCGCGCAGGAAATTTGGTATCGTAGTAAATCATGCCGTGGTGACACCTGGCAAAGCAGGTGATGGAATCAACGCCAGCTTCTTTCAAGGTGTTAGCAAACTCCTGAGGGTCAAAAGCGTGCCCCACCTCCACAATCTTCTCGGAGGTGTGAAAATCCAGATGAACCTGCCTGAACCGCAATTTTCCCATGTTATCTCCCTTTCCATTAAATTTGTTTTTTAGCTTTTTGAAAAAACAAATAGTCAAAAATACAATCAAAATACAATCCATTCTTTCTAACAGATTAATCTCAAAATTGAAACGGTTCAAATTGAAGGTAAAACAATTAAAGAACACATTTAGAGGAACATATCTAAGGTTTATTTAGGTATTAAAGCGTATCTTGACTGCTAAGGCTAAGAAATGACTCTTACCGAATCCCTTACAATCATCCTGGTATGAAGCCTGTGTACCTCCGGGTAACCTGTATAATCCCCCTTTATCCTCTTTAATATGAGATTTCCGGCTATTTCTCCCATTTTTGAGGTGGGCTGTTCGATCACCGTCAAGGAAGGCTTTATGACATCTGACAGCTCAAAGTAATCAAAGCCTATGAGGGACAGCTCCTGCGGAACCTTGATATTCAATTCATGGATAGCCATCACAGCCCCCAGCGTCATATAATAATTGGTCACATAGAGGGCAGTTGGAATATCAGGTCCTTCAAAGAACTCTTTTGCAGCCAGATAACCTCCTACCGTAGTGAAATTGCCATACTTGATCCAACGGGATTCCACAGGCATATTATAGGCCTCCAGCGCTTGCTTGTATCCCTCAAACCTTTGCTGGCTGACCCATGAGTTGGGTGGCCCATTTATTATGGCAATTTTGGTATGGTTGGAATGGATGAACCTCTCAACCGCCCTGAAAGAGGCCCCGGCATTATCCACCAGTACTTTATCGGTATTAAAGCCGGGAATATCTTCATTTACTATTACTATGGGGATCCCCTCACAAATATACTTGTCCATTATGCTCAAACGAACGTTATTGGAAAAAAGGATAAGCCCATCCACAAAACGGTCCCTCAAAAAATTCAGCTTCTGCTCGAGCTTCTCAGTGTCGCCTTCGTAATCGCACAGTATGATGCTGTAATTCTCCTTTTCCACAGTCCTCTCTATGGCCGTTACGATAGAGGTGCAGAAAATATTCGTAAAATCATCGATCACTACTCCGATGGTCATAGAACGGTTGCTCTTGAGGCCTTTAGCGATGATATTCTGCTTAAAACCTAACTCCTGGATGGCTTTCTCAACCTTTAAACGGTTCTCCTCCCGCAACCTATACCCATTGAGGTATCGAGATACTGTACCCAAGGAGACGCCTGCTCGTTTTGCCACATCGCGGATAGTTACAGCCATATTTCGCTCCCAAATACCCTAAAAAAGATTGAACCAGTTCAATTGTTATTATAACCCCAGGGAACATCCACGTCAAGATTTGGAAGGCAAAGCCCCCGACTGAGGTAATATGGCAGTCGGGGGATAGCACTGCACATTTCTTTACTCCTCAAATTCAACGCATATGCTGGCAACGCTATAGGGTTGTACCTCAAATGATACACATGCCCCATCTATAGAAACGCTAAGGCCGTTGTCTATCCTACACTCGTTTAAGTCCACATAATAAGCCTGTACGGGTTGTTTCCACAACCTGAGCACAGCTTTAGCAGCCTTGCCTTCGGCCTCATAGCCCCTTACCACAACCCGTTTGGCTTTCCCCTGTTCCTCGGCCATCTTAACAGCCGAAAGCGCCACATCCCCTTCCTCCAGACTCATAAAGCTGCCTGAGGCAGGCAGCGAGCCTCCGTGTACAGAAGAGGAAATAACGCTCAACGGATGATTGAAGTTATATGCCCTCTGGATAAGCTCCCTGTTGCTGGCATTATCCACCAGACAGACAGCAAAACTGAACTTGTGCACGCCAAACTCGGGATAGGGATCCGGGTCATAAGAGCTGCGTATTAAGGTAATGGACATAGAGTTATCCACACATCTGAACCCGTATTTGGTATCCGTAATGAGCATTACGGATTTCCCGCCCGGCTGCTTTCTCACTCCCAAGGCCCAGCTGTTGGCCGGAACGTCCCTATCCATCCCCTCCCGCTCTATGGTGCCAAAGGGAATATCATACTTATAGCACGAACACTCATACCCAAGAGGCATGTAGAAGCTGAGCTGGGGTACGCTTATGCCTGGTTTACCCACCTCGTGCCAGTCACACTGCACATCATAGCGCAGCATCGGGCTGTTATAATCCAGCGAAATAGTTACCTTCAAGCTGGAATCCCTGAAAGAGCACTCATAAGCAATGGACTGCCTGACATTGCCTGCTCCATAAGTCACCTTTTTAATCTTAACGTCTCGAGTCAAGTCAATAACGTTCATGTGGCGACCCACAACCCATGACGTCATACCCTTGCTGGGGTCTTCCTCGATCAATCTGAAGATGCCGGCAGGTGACCCCTTTATAAACTCCTCTCCCGTAGCCTTATCCACCAACGATACGATGGCTGCATCACGGCTACTGAACACAACTCTTATATGATCATTTTCAAGGACAAACTGGTCTATACCCTCTATCCGCGGATCCCTGGGGAAGGGCAATGCCGTCTCGATCTCGTCATCTTCCGTCAGGATGTAAGTGTTATACCCGCATGCAGGAACTCTTGCCTTGATAAGCACCCTCATGTAGTGATGTCCCCAGTAAGAGTTAAAACCTTTGTCAAGTACCTGATGCTCAACTTTGTTACCTTGAGCATCCCTAAAAACAATTTTGTCGACATCGCCCAACCAGTCCCAAACCACTATCTCAGCCGCTTCATCTCTTTCCACCGGCGCAGGATTGAAGACATGGAATACGCGGGTCTTCCCCCTGCCCCTCTCAGATTGGGTCACCTTAAACTGTTCTGCACCAAATCCCGCTCCGGCCCCCTCAGATACGCTGTCCTTATCGTCCTCCTCAGACACGATAAACCTTGAGGTATCTATCTGTGCAGCAATGGCTTGAAGCGATAGGCTCCTCCTGCTGTTAGCTATGGCCATGGTATTCTGGAAAAGACCCATGGCATATTCCCTGGTATCTATTGTCCCCGAACCCGGAATGATGTCATGGAACTGGTTGAAAAGCACATTCCGCCATGCGCTTTCAAAAGCTCTGTTGTCATACCTGTATCCGGCGCAAAAGCTGGAAAACACATTGAACATCTCGGCCTCATTTAGCGCTGCCTCGCTGATACGGTTGGCCATCTTAATCCTGGACTGGCTGGTGTAGCAGCCTGTAAATATGAAATTGCGCTCACCCTTCACTTCCGGCAGTTCATCGGCAATCCTTTCCACCAGTCTGTAAAACTCAGCAAAGGTACCAAAGCGAATTTGCGGGAATACCGGCCAGGTATTCATGTCTATTATTCTTTCTAAATCCCTGCGAGTTGGCCCGCCACCGTGATCACCAACCCCGTAAACCTTTAGCATTGTATCCAGATTATGCTGGGTACAAAATTGGGGTACATATAATACCATGTCAGGGCGAATCTCCGCGTTGTACCAGAACGGTTCGCGATATGCTATTATATAATTCCCAGATGGCGCTACCCATTTGTAGAGGTAGGGCCCTTCATAGCCTCTGCAGTGGTAGTAATACTTCACTCCACCACTGCGCAGGATTTCAGGCACATTCTGATTGTGACCAAAGGTATCAGGCTCAAAGTCCAGGTTTAAAACCTCGGGATCGATATCCAAGAGCCTTGACAAATACCTCTTGGTATACAGGATATGCCTGGCCATGCTCTCGCCGTTGGGCATATTCTTATCAGCCTCAACCCATGTAGAGGCCGTAACCTCCCAGCGCCCTCCCTTCACCCTGCTTCTGACCTCTTCCAGCATCTCGGGCGCATAGTCCTCCAGTATTTTATACACAGATGCTTGTGACTGGGAAAACGTAAAATCAGGATATTCCTTCATCAGGTTGAGCACAGTCCTGAAGGTATCAAGGGTAACCATCACCGTTTCATCCCAGCGCCATATCCAATTCATATCGATATGAGAGTGAGCAGCGCAAATTATCTTAAATCTCTTAGCCTCCTGTGAAAGCTCTGCCAGCATCTCCTCTGCCTTTTCACAGGTAGACCTAGTAATGGCGCCTTCTTTGCCGAACTCCCCGTACACAAAATCGATAACTTTTGAAAGCAGGCCATCAAACTGATGGTCCTTAACCTCCGATAACTTGAGCCCATACTCGAGCTGGGATAAAATCCTGCTTCCCCAGTAGCCAAGGCCTTTGCTTTTACGCATCTCCCTTAGTTTTTTTAAATGATGTTCCATGGCAATCCCCTTTCTCGTAAATCCGTTCCGGCATCAATAGCCATTTCACACTGTTTAACAATCCACCTATGGTAAAGCGCTATTAGCTCTTCAAACAAATCGGGACAATCATATAGCACATAGGTTACTGCTTCAAGTCCACCCTCAAAAAGATCTACAAGGGTTACTTACACAGAGTATATATAATCCAGTTGGATATGTCAGGTGCAACGGGAACCCGGTCTGGCATACCCCCTCTCATTGCATACATCATACGCTCATGCGGCGTCATGTCCTCCATTTCACAACCACCTCAGTCACTTCACTAAAGATTTTTTCTAAAAAAACAACTTTGCACCTACTTATAAATGGTACCTACAGCATATAACCGTTAAGTGTTTTTACAGAATAATGAACTATCATCCATCTTTCTAAATATTTTATACCTCTTTTAAAAGGCCTCACTTTCATTCCCTATACGAAATGAGCTTTTACAAAATAAGCTTGAAAAATTTTATCCAAAAACAAAAACACCACCTGACTTCATTATCAGGCGGTCTTGCCTATGGTGGAGCTAAGGGGATTCGAACCCCTGGCCTCAACACTGCCAGTGTTGCGCTCTCCCAACTGAGCTATAGCCCCACGATATGGACTTGTGTCAACTAGCGAGTTATATTATAACCCAATACAGCCGTTTTGTAAAGTAGAAATTTTTACTTTCCCTGGCTGCTTGAAATCAATATCCAAGCAGCCAGGAAAGCCATCTTACAATACTTCGCGTTCCTTATTTCCCAAATCATGCCACAAAACAAACCCCATAGCCCATTCCATCATCCTGTAAAAATACCTTCACCATTTTCATCGCAGGTTTAGTATGCCCTAGCAAAGTACACCATATGTTTGGCCGGGCGCCTGCAATAAACGCAGTGGTCATCTATATGCTCCTGTTCAAAAGGTATACATCTGGTAGTAGCACCGGTCTCTGCTTTTATATTGTCCTCGCACTCCCTCTCGCCGCACCACATGGCCTTGACAAAGCCCTTCTTTACCTCTATAGCCTCTTTAAACTCATCAAAATTGCGTGCCACATGGGTAAAATTCTCTCGCATCTTCAAGGCCTTGTTATATATTCCCTTATGCACCTCGACAAGCATATCGTTTATGGCCTGCACAACGTTATCCATGGGTACAGATACTTTCTCAAAGTTGTCGCGGCGCACCAGTACCACCTGGTTTTTCTCTATGTCCTTGGGCCCTATCTCAAGGCGCACCGGCACTCCTTTGAGCTCCCACTCGTTGAACTTCCAGCCCGGCGTCTGCGTATCCCTCTCGTCAATTTCTACGCGAATGCCGGCATCAGCAATCTGCCTGTATACCTCTCTGGCTTTGTCCAGCACGCCCTCCTTGTGAATGGCAATGGGCACGATGATCACCTGTACAGGAGCAACCTTAGGGGGCAATACCAGACCGCGCTCATCTCCGTGTACCATTATTATAGCGCCTATCAGCCGTGTGGATACGCCCCATGAAGTCTGCCATGCGTATTTGAGCTGACCATCCTTATCTAAATACTGTATATCAAACACCTTGGCAAAATGCTGGCCCAAATTGTGCGACGTCCCCGCTTGAAGGGCTTTGCCGTCCTGCATCATGGCCTCCATGGTATAAGTGCGCAAGGCGCCGGCAAACTTCTCCTTCTCGGACTTACGGCCGACAACGACAGGGATAGCCAGAACGTTTTCAGCAAACTCCTTGTATATGCCCAAAATCTTCAGCGTCTCCTCTTCGGCCTCTTCTTCGGTGGCATGCACCGTATGGCCCTCCTGCCACAGGAACTCGGCAGTCCTCAAAAAAGGCCTGGTCGATTTTTCCCAGCGCACCACGTTGCACCACTGGTTGTACAGTATGGGCAGGTCCCTGTAAGACTGCACCCATTTGGCGTACATTGCACATATTATGGTCTCAGATGTTGGCCTGACCACCAAAGGCTCGGCCAGCTCCTCGCTTCCGCCCCGGGTAACCCAGGCCACCTCAGGGGCAAACCCTTCTACATGTTCGGCCTCCTTGCGCAAAAGGCTCTCGGGTATGAACAGAGGGAAGTATGCATTTTTATGGCCGGTGGCCTTAAACCGCTCATCCAGCTCCTTTTGGATGTTCTCCCATATGGCATATCCATATGGCTTGATTACCATGCAGCCCTTTACCGGAGCATAATCGACCAGGTCCGCCTTTAAAATCACATCGGTATACCACTGAGAAAAGTCCTCTTCCCTAGGAGTTATATAGGTAACAAACTCCTGTTGCTTTTTTTCCATACACCAAGCTCCTTTCACAAAACACGCGATGTTTACAACAATTCCCTCGGTTTCTTATTTAGGTATTTTAGCATCAGCAGTATATATTTTCAACTATATTTGCTGGATTGCAGCCAAAAACGCTCCAATTTTTTAACTAAATACCTAAACCTACTGCCTTGCTTCAATAGCTGCGCTCGGTGAGCCCATCTAAAAGATTCTCCAGCGCCGCTTTGGCTGGAATAGGCGCAAGGCCATCAATAAATGTGCTGGCACGCTTTAAATAGCTTCTGGCCATATTTCTGCTGTATTCAATACCCCCACTTGCATGTACCAATTCAATCACCCGTTCCACATCTTCCGGAACATAGCTTTCTTTATCCAAAATCTTTATAACCTCGTCTCTATAGGATGAGTTGATGGCATATATCAAGGGCAGAGTATACACCCCTTGAACGAAATCGCTTCCCACCGGCTTACCAGTCTTAGCAGGATCGCCTGTAAAATCCAGCAGGTCATCGGTGATTTGAAATGCCATGCCAAAGTTAAATCCAAACTCCCTCAAGCACCGCACAACCTTTGACGGGCACTCGCTTTCATGCGCTCCAACATAACAGCTCAGTGCAAACAGCAGTGCCGTCTTACGCCCTATCCTCTTCAAGTATTGCTTAACGGTGACGTATTTGTCATACCTCGATTGGTACTGTGCAATCTCGCCTTCGCAGATGGCCTTAACCACCTTGGATAGGCCCCGCATGTTTTCAAATGTTGTGCTGTGGGCAAGCAGCAAAAAGGTTTTGGCAAACAAAAAATCACCCGTAAAGACGGCTATGTCTTTCCCCCACCGCGACTGAACCGTAGGCCTGCCCCTCCGTATCTTTGAGTCGTCGATTATATCATCATGGACCAGGGTAGCCATGTGTAGTATCTCAACGGCCGCCGCCAAAGGGATGAGCTTTTTATCGTCATACTTTCCAAACTTGCCCGAAAGCAACACCAGGGCAGGTCGAAGCCTTTTGCCGCCGGCCTCCAGCAGTTCCCTCAAAGCCGCTTCCAACACCTTTTGCTTGGACAAGAGGGTGGCTTTGATGTGCTCATCAACCCTTTTAAGCTCATCCCCGATTATATCGACATAGCTCACGGTTAACCTTTTGCTTTGACTCTTCATCAACAACTGTTTAACCCCTTTCCCACTTAAACCACTTTTGCTCTTCTAGGTATTTAATAATATACCTGGATGCCAGACCTACAAAAAATCCAGTACCCACAGCAGCAACGGTCAACACAGGCAAATAGGTAAACAATATACCTATCGTTCCAAACACCCATGACGCCACCAGCAGCTGCCCTATATTATGGAATATAGCTCCTGCTGTGCTAATGCCCATCATGCTGAAATAAGCCCTCCACCTGAAATACAACCAGCCCATCACCAAACAGCTCAAAATCCCACCCGCAAGGCTGTAAAGCATTGCCGTAACGCTGCCTGCAAGAAGCGAACCCAGCACAGAGCGAACTATAACTACCACTAACGCCTCTTTAAAGCCGAAGAGTACCAAAGTGACCAGGGTCATAATGTTGGCCAATCCCAGCTTTATCCCCGGAGCCACAACCGGCATAAAACCCTCTATCAGATGCAAAACTAAAGCCTGCGAAATGATAAGCGCCAGCATGACCATCTTTCTAACTTTATTCATAAACTTTCTCCTCAAGATGCAATATCATCTACATCGGGCGTTTCTTCATGGCCAGCCGTTATCTTCACGACCACCCTATGAGGCAGGCACACTATGGCTTGACCGGCATGACGAATGGGACCTGACTTTACGCAAACCTGATCAGGACAGTTGGCTTCTTTTATTTTTACCTCTTCATATGTTACCGATACAACATTATATTTGCCGTTTCCAGCATCCACACGAAACTCCACAGGAGCCATACCTTTATATATACGGCAGGAATACACCTCTTTGCCATCCAGCTCAACCACTACACTTTTATCGCCACCCTGTGTCCCCATGGCATACATGCCCATCAAGCCTACCGCAACCAACGCTGCTGCAAATAGGTATACCACCAGGTCCCCTATTTTCATCGACATCCTCATGGCTGAAGCTCATACTCCTTATCGGTCACAATCAGCTTCCCCTTTAGACCTTTTGAGGTATATATTTTCTTATCAAATGTGATAGCCAGGGCATCTATGCCCTCCAACTTATCAACGAGTTCAAGCCCTCTTTCGACCCCCATGATAAATACAGTTGTAGACAGCGCATCGGCATCAATGGAGTTTGGAGCGACCACCGTTGTGGCCATAAGCCCGCTGTTTGCGGGATAACCCGTCGAAGGGTCAAATATGTGATGGTACCTCTTTCCTGTCTTCTTATAAATATCTACGATATAGCGTTCATAATCGCCCGAGCTGACAACGCTTCCGTCCATTACCTCTATAATAGCAATATGGCGCCGCGCTCCTTCAGCTCTAGGATCCTGTACGCCTATTCTCCAGGGCTGGCCATTGGGCTTACCGCCCATGGCCACCACATTTCCACCCATGTTTATAAGGGCGTGCACCACGCCTTCCTCTTTTAAAATCCTAGCCACTTCATCGGCGGCGTATCCCTTGGCAATGGCCCCCAAATCAATGCCCATGCCAGGCTCTTTAAGGTAAACGGTCTTCTCGGCCTCGTTTAGCACAACGTTGCGATAGTCCACAAACCTCAGCTTATCTTGTATCTCGGCCTCTGTAGGCACCCGGGGATGCTCAGATGTGATCCCCCACAGCTTTACGATGGGATATATGGTTATGTCAAAGGCTCCATTGGATATTTCTGCATACTCCAATGCCTTTTTTATGACTTCAAAGGTGTCATCGTGTACTTTCACGGGCTGCTTGCCGGCATTGCTGTTTATACGGCTCACGTCGCTGTCCTGTATCGTAACGCTCATGCGGTTCTCTATTTCTTCAATCCGCTTTATAGCCTTATCCAAAATATCGGGCCCTTCTTTGCCCGCATATATGCGTATATTGACCCACGTATTGAGAGCAAATATATCCTTGCGGTATTCCTGAGGCCCTGCTGTCCTTGCGCAGCCCTGCAAAGCCACTCCTAATAAAAAAATCGCTATGATTAAAGCACGAATTCGTTGGTACCTTTTCAAATGTAAACCCCCATCTCTCCATTTGATTTTGATGTAACATCCATACAGTGTGGCTTTTTAAATTTATTTTTTCGACGCCCTAATTCAACATAAAATATAATACCATCTGATACCCCTTATGACAAGCTTTTCAAAAACACAATTACGATTAAATAAAAGACCTGTCTTACGACAGGTCTTTTATTTAAATTTTACTTGCTCTGTGCTTCCTTTAAAGCTTCTTTTGCTAATGTCTTGAATTTCTCTGTTGTGCCAGTGGCACCGGTGTAAGTATCAACAGCGTCGGGATCCTGCTTCTCAACAAGGCCTTTCTCCAATGTCTCATATGCATCCAACAGGTCTACATTCTTTTGTTCCTTGAATCTCTTATGATACTCTGTATCCTCGCTCTTCTTCTTGCCTTCCTGGTTTACCTCATCATAATTGACTTCGGTAATTTTGCCGCCTTCAACCTTTATTTCAATCTGCCCTTTCCAACCGTGATCGTCAAATTTGGGCTCCTCAGCCTTATATGTTCCATCTTTATAAGCGGCAGTTTCAGCTCCCTTGTCTTCGGTAGCTCCTTGTCCTTGCTCATTGGAATCATTAGCGGCGCCACCACCACAGGCTGTTAACAGAGCAATGGTCAACAGCACTATTAATCCCAAGCTAAGTAACTTTTTCATTGCATGCACTCCTCCTTTTCCTTTTTGTTGTTATTTTTTAATCATTGTCTATTCTATCTCAAAACATAAATATATTCAATGCTTTTATCGGTTTATTCTCTCCAATTTTTTCAATAATAGGGATTATAAGCACTGTTTTGCTCATCCTGAGATAAATCTCCCTCCATTTTCTTTGATTTTAACCATTATTATATACATATTGTGCATATGCTCGTTAAAATTATATCTTTTATTTGATAAATTTATGTCTTTTAAACATTTAGATTATATGTTAAAATTTTAATAAGTGTTAATTTTATAACACATTTCTATGCACAAATAATCCGTATAACTCAAAGGAGGTAGATGCGATGTCCGATGCGATGTCCGCCAAGCAGGTGGTTATACTGGGTGCAGGGTACGGTGGATTGGAAGCGGCCAAAACTTTGCACAAACTATTAAAAAAGCAAAGCGATGTAGAGATCACCCTTATAGATCAAAATCCCTACCACACGCTGCTTACCGAGCTCCATCAGGTAGCTGGCCACAGGATTGAACCCAAGGGCGTTAAGGTGTCAATCGAGCACGTTTTGCAATATACAAAAGTAAAATTCGTACACGACAGAATACAAAAGGCCGACCTCAAAAACAAAAAGCTGATATCGGCGAACCATGAGTACAGCTTCGATTATTTGATTTTGGCCGCCGGTAGTCAGCCCGCATATTTTGGGATCCCTGGGATGAAAGAATACGCCTTCACATTGTGGTCGTTGGAGGATGCACAGAAAATACACGACCACATAGTACACATGTTCCAGCTGGCATCAAAGGAGCAAAACCCTGATAAACGCAAGGAAATGCTCACATTTGTAGTTGGTGGAGGCGGGTTCACCGGCGTAGAAATGATGGGCGAACTTATGGAATGGACAGTTACCCTGTGCCGTGAGTACAACATACCCAAAGAAGAGGTGCGGCTTGCGGTCATTGAGGCGCTGCCCACCATTTGCCCGATACTGGACGAAAAGCTATCTAAAAAAATAGTAAACTTCTTTGAAAAACACGGCGTAGAGGTATACACCAACACACCCATAACCGAAGTCCATCCTGACAAAGTCTGCATGAAGACCGGAGACATTATACCCACCAGGACCCTCATATGGACCGGGGGCGTTGAGGCAAACGAGTTTGCAAAGGAGTTGGGGCTGACACTAGGCAAGCGTAACCGAATAGTGGTGAACGAATACCTGCAAACCGTTGAGTATCCATATGTATATGCCATCGGCGACATAATGGAGTTTAAAGAAAACGGCAATGTGCTCCCGGCCCTGGTCGAGTCAGCCCTACAATCAGGCAAATGCGCAGCACAAAACATTGCCGCAGAGATTTTGGGCACTCAAAAACAAAGGTTTAAACCCGAGCTTCACGGCGTAATGGTGTCGGTAGGTTCCTTCTTTGCGGTGGCGCAGATCAAAGGCTTGCCTCTGCTGATCGGTATATGGGCCACCATCATGAAGCATCTGGTAAACATGCACTATCTATTTGGAATAGGTGGCCTTGAGCTTATATGGGACTATATTTACGACCAGTTCCTGTACAAGGCCAGAACGTACAACGCCTTCATAGAGACAGCCATCGGTCACATCAAGCGAAGAAACTTTACCTTCTGGCTTGTGCCGCTCAGAATATGGCTGGGAATCATGTGGCTATCATCGGGTATTCAAAAAATACAGGCCGGTTGGTTCGGTGATTGGGCAATGCTGGGTCCTGGAGGCGCAACCGATGCCACATCATCGGCATCCATCATCAGCCTGGTCAGCGATCATACTCCCGGCTGGTATGCCTGGATAGTCGAAAACATCATATACCCCAATGCCCTGCTGTTCCAGAAGCTCATAGTAATCACCGAGATTGGGCTGGGAATAGCTTTCATATTCGGAATATTCACCTTTATTGCTGGACTGGTATCTATTGCCATGAACATCAACTTTATGCTATCGACAGGCCTTCCTTCCACCAATACTGGTCTGCCAGACCTGTGGTACATCATGGCATCGATAGCCATGCTGGCCGGTGCCGGAAGGTCGCTGGGAGTGGACTATTACCTGATCCCTTACCTCAGGAATCAGGTAAGATACTTCCAGAAAAACAGGAGTTTCCACCTATTCAAGGGATGGCAGTGGTAAAGCACATAATATGTTGCCTCATATAGCGATTTCAGAAATGAACGGTTTGCATAAAGTTTGAGATGCACCAACACAACAAGCAGACGATAGGTAAAAAGCTTTTGCCGACGCCATAAGCACGAAAAGATAAAAAACGGGGCCAAGAGGCGTTTTCGCCTTGGCCCCGTTTTTTATGCCAGGTTTTTTATTTCATGCCACCGTTGTCTGATCTTTTTATGCTGCAGTTGCCTGATTGCATCTACGGCTTCTCGGCTTTTTTATCACGCGCGAAGCATTCAGTATAGAAAGTATGGCGACCCCTACGTCGGCAAAAACCGCTTCCCACATGCTGGTGGTGCCAGCTGCCCCCAGCAAAAGTACCAACCCTTTAACCCCCAGAGCCATGATGATGTTTTGCCACACGATACGCTTTGTACGGGTGGCTATCATTATGGCGGTTACCAGTTTGGAGGGCTCATCGGTCATGAGCACCACATCTGCCGCTTCGATGGCGGCATCGGAACCTAACCCTCCCATCGCCACCCCTACATCGGCTCTGGCCAACACCGGCGCATCGTTTATTCCATCGCCCACAAATACCACCTTGCCTTTCCTGGTGGCTTTAGTCCTTTCTATCGCCTCCAGCTTCTCCACCTTTTGATGCGGAAGAAGTTCGGCATATACCTCATCCAGCCCCAAATTTTGCCCTACCTTGAGTCCCGTATGATAGTTATCCCCTGTAAACATAACGGTTCGCTTTACGCCCATTCGCTTTAAATCATCGATGGCCTGTTTGGAGTCTTCTTTAAGCTCATCCTCTATTATGATATATCCTACATACTGCCCATCTATGGAAAGGTGCACAGCGGTATGAGCAAGCTCCACCTCCGGACATACCACGCCGTACTGCCTAAGCAGGCCAGCAGTGCCCACCAGCACCTCCTTGCCCTTTATTCTGGCCTTGACGCCATATCCCGGAATCTCAGCATATTCGTCAACCTGCCGCCGGTCCAAAGGTTTGCTGTAAGCCTCTATTATCGAGAGGGCAATGGGGTGGTTCGAATAGCTTTCGGCCAGGGCAGCGTAGTGAAGCAGCTCATCTCTCATCATATCGGCCACCGGAACCACTTTAGCAACCTTAAATACTCCTTTGGTCAATGTCCCCGTCTTATCAAACACCACGGTATCAACATTTCCAAGGGCTTCAAGGTACTGCCCTCCTTTGACCAGTATGCCGCTACGGGAGGCACCGCCCAATCCCCCGAAAAATCCAACGGGTATCGATATCACAAGAGCACAGGGACACGAGACCACTAGAAATATCAGGGCTCTGTACACCCATTCCTCAAAAGGCTGCTTCCACAGGAGGGGCGGCACGACGGCTATCAAGGCAGCGGCTGAAACCACTGCCGGCGTATAATACCTGGCAAACCTGGTTATGAATTTTTCGGTAGGTGCCTTATTATTTTTGGCATTTTCTACTAAATCAAGTATTTTAGAGGTAGTAGAGTTTTTAAAATCGCTTGTCACTTCAACGTATATAACTCCATTTTGATTTACAAACCCCGATAGCACTTTGGTACCCGGCACCACATCCCTCGGCATAGGCTCGCCGGTCAAAGCCGAGGTGTCTACTGTCGACTGGCCCTTGACCACAACCCCGTCAAGCGGTATGCGTTCACCAGGCTTGACTACGATAACATCGCCCACCGTCACCTCATCGGGGTGTACTCTCTGGATATCATCCCCAGCCACTTTATTAGCATATTCTGGCCTTATATCCATGAGCTCCGCAATCGACCGCCTGGACCTTCTTAAAATGCTGTCCTGCAGCCATTCCCCTATACGGTAAAACAGCATCACCGCAGCCGCCTCGGGGAACTCCTCGATAGCAAAAGCACCTATTGTGGCTACGGTCATCAAGAAGTTCTCATCAAACACCTTGCCTTTGATGGTATTTTTGATGGCATGCAGCACGACTTCCCTTCCCGCAAGTACATAGCTTATCAAATACAGCGCTGCCTTTATCCATTTCGAGAACGGAAAGAAAGCCGCAACTGAAAAGATGATAGCACCTGCTATAAGGTCGAGATTTTCCATTACCTCTTCCTTTAAATTCGCTTTGGAAAACCGTTCTGTTTGTAATCCCGCTGTATTACTGCAACCGCAACAGCTACAGCCCCCTGCTTCACGGTGATAAACATTGTTGTTTATGTTCAACCTCACAACAGACCTCCTCACATATTAAAATAAACTTCTTTTATTTCTCCATTATGTGTTTTAAACCAACCTGAATTATCTGCTGGATGTGTTCATCATCAAGCGAATAATATATGTTCCTTCCTTCCCTTCTGTATTTTATAAGCCTGCTCTGCCTTAACACCTTGAGCTGGTGAGAAACCGCAGACTGGTTCATCCCAAGAAACTCGCATAAATCACACACGCACATCTCAGCTATCGACAGGGCATACAGTATTCGCAGGCGCGTGGCATCGCCGAACACCTTAAAAAACTCAGCCAGCTCATTTACCACATCGTCGCTCAAGGCGTTTTTATTAACGCTGTCCAGGGTTTCCCGATGGACGATGAAATCCATACATACATCCAACTTTTCCTCGTTATTCAAAGTCAACATCCCTCCTGAAAAACTATTAAAATATGAACATATATTCATGCTTTGAATATATTTTAACTTATACTATGTTTGGCGTCAATACCCTTCAATCCTATAGAGGATACACACCCACTACTGAGCATATGACAACGTACATACCAGCTTTCCTTTAAACAACTCATCTCTATGAGTACGAGATCTTCTTGTCGAGTTAGAACAAATTCAATCATCTCCAATCCATAAATCCCCAATCCCAGCACACACCATATTTACTGTTGCCATCGTTATACTGTATAATTAACAAGACAGCTATTCTAAAAATTCAAAGTAGAAGGAGTAGGGAATATGCCTTTTAAAAATAGAAACAATCGAAACTATTACGCTCTAATGATAGAAGGCACCCTTTTTTTCACCGGCTTGGCTTTCCTGGATACCAACTCAGTAGTACCCGTATTTATACATACCTTTACGCAAAGCCTTCAGCTAGCTGGACTGGCCAGTACAATGGGATCTGCGTCTTCGCTGCTGGCCCAACTTTTTATGGGGCCGTACATACACAGGATAAAGAACTTACCGGCTTTTATATCAACCATAATGTTTCTCTTCAGGCCCCTTCCACTGCTGATGGTGCCAATTTTAATGTTTGCGGTTAACCCCTATATCGTGGTGTGGGCATTCCTTTGCATATATGCGCTTTTATGGGCCAGCGATGGGCTCATTGTGGTACCTTGGTTGGACGTCTTTGGTCGTACAATCCCAGACAATCAAAGGGGAAAGTTGCTTGGGAATCAGCAACTATTTGGCGGTATAGGAAGCCTAGCAGCAGGATTTATAATAAAGATAACGCTGGAAAATGCTCTCCTTTCCAGCGCACAAAAATACTCCATACTTTTCGGGCTATCGGGTATTCTGCTGCTGTCTTCGGCTGTAGCCATGACTTTCGTCAAAGATTCTCCTAGAGAAAATAGCCATAAAAGGATTAACATTCTTGAATATTACAGCACTTTGCCAGGATATTTAAACAAAAACAAAGCCTACAGGCATATGCTGGCCACTCAGCTCATCGGGAGCCTTGCAGGCATGATCCTACCCTTTATAATCCTTTTTGGGCAAAATACCTTTGCTTTGTCTCCAAACCAGGTCTCTACGCTCATTTATATCCAAATCATTGGCTCTTTAATTGGAGGCCTTTTTTGGGGAAACATCAGCCATCGTCTGGGCAACAAATATATTATCCTGATTTCCCAAATAATTAACTTTACCCTCCCTTCTCTAGCTTTAATAAGCTTAGGACTGCATAAATTTATTCCACCATTATTTTTTCTTGTTCCCATGTGCGTCCTTGGCGGAATAAACAAGGGAGCCTGGATGGGATATACCAACTACACTATAGATATAACAGATGAAGAAAATCGCCCTGTGTATTTTGTATTAACAAGCCTAATCACATTTCCAACAACCTTTTTACCCTATATTGCCGGGATCATAGCAGATGCGTGGGGCTTTATTCCACTGTTCATAATTGGCATGGCAGCCGCTTCTATTGCAATAAACCTAGCGCTTGCCCTTAAAACCCCTCATAGGATTGAATAACAACTAGTTAGCTGCTTTTTTCGATCCGCCACGTAGCCACGTAGCAAATTCTCAGCTTACAATAAACAAGATACCAACCAAAAACATTAAGGATCGGACGTATTTTATCATCCGATCCTTTTAAATTTATCCTATTCATCCAGCAAGCCATCTCGGAGCCCCAGAGGCAATGGCGCCGGGCGGCTGCACGAACTGGGAACGGTATAATGGCTTCCGCTCTGTGAGGCGTCCAAAAACCCCTGCATTACATCCAGCACATGGTAGGCCATCTCCCCATTGGCCCTGTGTGGCCTTCCCGACAGCAATGCATAAGCCATATCAGCCACTCCAATGCCTCGGCTGTTGTCGGCATAACCGTGAGTCAAAGGAACCTCGCCCCATTCACTGGCCCCTTGACGGCGTATCAGCACAGGACCGCCAAATGTGTTGGGATCAGGCACGCTTAGGCTGCCCTCGCTGCCGTAAATCTCAATTCGCGGTAGATTGGCGCTCCATACATCAAAGCTGGTGATAATGGTCCCCACGGCGCCGTTTTCAAAATCCATAACGCCAGCAATATGAGTGGGCGTCTCCACCTTTATCTTTGTGCCATATTTGGGTTGGCTGGTGATGGTCCTCTCCGGAAATGTAATCCTGGCAGAAGCCGTCACCCTCTTTATGGGACCTATAAGGGATATCAGAGCCGTTATATAATATGGCCCCATATCAAACATAGGGCCTCCGCCCACCTGATAGTAGAACTCGGGATCAGGATGCCAGCTCTCATGGCCATGGCATACCATAAACGCCGTTGCCGCTATCGGTTCACCGATCCAGCCGTCGTCTATCAGCTTTCGACAAGTCTGAAGCCCGGCCCCGAGAAATGTATCGGGAGCACAGCCCACCAAAAGCCCTTTTGCCCTGGCTATGTCCAGTATCCTTTTCCCTTCTTCACGAGTGATGGCCAACGGTTTTTCAACATACACATTTTTGCCGGCTTCAAGAGCGGCAATGCACACCTGGGCATGTGCTTTAGGAACCGTCAAATTGACCACGATGTCGATCTCGGGATCCGCAAGAAGTTCATCTACCGAGCACGCTTTAGGGATGTTGAATTCTTTTGCTCTGGCCTGCGCCCTTTCCAAAATCAAATCCGCACAGGCCACCACTTCCAAAATCTCAAACCGCTGGCTACAGTTTTTTAAATAGATGCCGCTTATGTTACCGCATCCGACAATCCCCACCTTTACCTTTTTCATGACAACCACCCTTTTACTTAAAACATCCTCTTTACCGATTGGATTAAAACTTCAGCATTATCACTGGCCTGCATGGCAACGTCCTTGCCTTCAGCTGCCCAGAGGAAACCCCTTTTCATTATGGTTCGAACCGGCTCAACCTGCAACACGTCTACATGATGTCCTAAAGAACAGTAGAATACCCTTCCTCTTCCCCAGCGCTTGGTCCATACAACCGGCACATCCACCTGCCCATTGGCAGCATGCGGGCCATCCACCACAGGAAACCGTGTGGTGGCAAGCACTTCAATCGACGGGTCAATATGTACATAGTATTGTTCGCTCTTTACGGTAAAATCCTCAATCCCTTCAACAATGGGGCTGGAGCCCCTTTTGACGTTGACAACGTATTCCACCCCATCCCCTCCAGGATGCGCTACCCACTGTCCTCCCGTCATAAACTGCCACTGGACGCACTCCCTGAAGGCATCGCACATGCCGCCATGGCACCCTGCAATGCCCACTCCGCTGGCCACAGCCTCAAGGACCGGTCTAACCTGAGCATCGGTTATCTTACCCATGGTCCACACAGGGATTATGAGGTAAAGCGACTTTAACTTTTCCACATCCAAAAACGCGTCCAGCGTCTCGGAAATCTCTACCTCAAATCCTTCTTCAACAAGAATATCGCGAAAGAGCTCCGACACTTCAACGGGCTGATGGCCTTCCCAGCCTCCCCGAACTATCAGGGCCTTTTTACCCATAATGGCATATCCCCTTTCAATAAGATTTTCAGATGGCGTTCATAACAATTATATCAAAAAAGTACTATCAGAACACGCATAAAAATGACAATTTCACTACTTAACCCATAAAAGTAAGCGCCTTAAAATTCACACAAAAAACCTCTCCAGCATCACCTCATAGCTGGAGAGGCTTAAAAATCACTCTTCCTCCTTTACCAGGTCTCCACGAATCAAAGCCTCCAGGTCATCCAGCATCTTGTTCACCTGGCTCCTGGACACTACAAATTCAGCCTTTCCACTGCGGAATACAGCGTAGAAATCATTATCGTATGGCACGTAGTTCACATGAACCTCTCTCCTTGAGCCCTTATTCAGGAAGAAAGTGGTTTTCACTTCGGGATTCTCCTCTGCCATTTCCCTATCGATTTCGGCATCTACCAGTATGCCAATCAGGCTCTGATAAAACTTCTTAAAGGGCTTTTCCTCTACTTCCTTGCCATCTACCATGTATGTGGTAATAACCTCGTCTTCCTCCCCTTCCTTCTCAGCTTTTTTGGTTTGCCTGGTAAGGGTAAGAACATGGGTTTTACCGCGCCCCTCTATTGTGATCTTATCCACATTATCGATGTTGACTATATACGCAAATTTATCCACAATGTCAAATGGCTTTGTATCAAGTAGCTCCGTCTTGCTCTTCTCCATAGTATATACCGAGTTAACGTCAGCGGTCTTGAAGTACACGCTTTTACCGTCGTCCGTATCTTTTCCAAAGTACAAATGAAGCGTGTTTTCTTTGTCCTTGACGATGAGCTCGGCCACCGGGTCATCCAAACCATACTTAGAGAGGTCCTGTGGATTATCCTCTACAAACTCTTTGATGGCATTGCTGGTAAGCGAAGATATACCATCCAAAACTTTTTGGAACTTATCGGCCGATACCCCCATTGGCTCATTGTAAGGCTGGGTCATCCTCCACAGGCTCAGGCCAAACTGGGCTTCATCCTTCGATTGCTCATCATTCATCTCTATTTCAATGGTAGGCTTACCCTTTTTAGCTATTTTAAGGTAGGTCAGCTCTTGGGTTTTAATCTCAGTCAGGTCCTTTTCACGCACATCCGAAAGCTTATAGCTAAAATGCTCGCCATGATTCATCCACACCGAATAAACCTTTGGGTCCCCATCAGCCATCAAATAGTAGGTATTGCCTGCCGGCGTCTTGTTGCCGAGATACAATACCTTCTGGGTGCCGTCCTTCAGAAAAGCTCTGGCAACAACAGCCGGCTTATCCAAGCCGTACACCGATAGGTCTTTAGGATTTTCCTCTATTATCCTCTCGGCATACAGGCTGGCAAAGCTGTAAGCTATATCATCGACGCTTGTCTGGTCCAAAACCACAGGATGGGGATAGTCCACCGTCCACTTGTCATCCTTCTTTTCAAACGTCAAGGTAGTCCCATCCCGTGATTCCAGCACCATTTTGACGATGTCCTCTTTGGGTACTTTACATATCTCTAAGGTTTTATCATCCTCGGCCTGCTTTTTTGGCCGGTTGCTCACGTAAAAATACGCACCAACCAGCACTGCCAGCACCACCACAAGAGCAAGTATGCTTCGCTGTCTCTTCTTCATAGATGCCTCCTCCTCAACCATACTGTAAGCCCTGAAGCCAGCACGATGAGAGGAATCAATATGACAACTATACCTGAGAATATAAGCTGCTGATAAGCCGATATTCTAAGACGTGAGGTTGTCAAGCTCTTGGGCCGTATCGATATGTTCTCCTCCCTGTCCTGCAGCCAGTTAAGGCTGTTGAGCAGGAAATTGACGTTGCCCGGCACCTGCGAAACCAGCTGGCTGTTTAGCAGATTAGTATTGGCTACCACTACCAGCCTAGTCTCCTTGGTCTCGTTATCCTCGTATATCTTATCCGTGATGGCAACCGCAATGTTAAACGGCCCTTCCAAATCCCCCTCTTCTTTCTCTATGGTAGTAGCCTCCAGGTTGGTCTTGGCCCATGCCTTGTCTGAAGTGACCAGCAACGGCTCTATCTCCAAAGTCCGTCTCTTCATCTCAAGTACCTCTATGCTCTGCGACTGGGGCGCAAACACGTACATCTGTCCGGATTTAAGCGGACTTAAAATGCTGTGGCTCTCCATGTTGGGTATTATATAAAGAGGGTTGCCGGGATAATGCATATTGGCATCCCCCTCTACCACCACAACTCTCTGCAGTGCCACACCATAGCTCTTGAGCAGCGACTCAAAGTTGGGCAGCTCCTCATTCAAATTCTGTATAAAGAATATCGCTCTACCCTGATTTTCTAAATATTTCCTAATCTTTTCCTCTTCCTCTTTTGTAATATCCCTCTTGGGCGAAAGTACTACCAGAGCATGTGCCTTCTCGGGCACCGAATCTTGGGTAACAAGGTTTAAATCCTCTATAGTGTAGTTCTCCAATTCAAGCTGCTTTCTCACATCGTAAGGAATTGAATCCTCACCGTGGCCTACCAGCGTATATACCACAGGAAGCTCTTCAGTCGTCACATACAATATAGCCCCTGTGAGGCGCTGCTCCACAGCCAGAGACTGAGCATACCACTGACCAGAATACTGGTTGTAGCTATAGTTTACCAGGTCATAGCGATCGATCACCTTGAACTTGTCTCCGCTCTCTACGATCAAGCTTCCGGCATTCAGCGATTCGCCGCCTTTTTCGTACTTTGTAAGCAACTGCGGATATCTCTCGGGATCAACAGTAGTAAAGCTAATCCTCTTTGAGCGTTTTTGATAGCGCTCTATGATTTCTAGCACCGTCTTATCTTCCTCACCAGTCTCATAAAGGCCGATGATCTTGACATCCTGTTTGAGGTTATCCAGCACCTTATTGGTCTGCTCGGACAGAGAGTACATCTGGTTTTGCGTCAGGTCAACTTCCCAGGGGATCTGGTCCACAATCAGGTTGATGATTATGGCAATTGCAATGACAACAGCCACCATCAAAGTAGCGTATCCGCCGTATTTGAACTTCTTGCTTTTAAAGGATTCCTTTACAGATCTAAAATTGAATCCAAGAAACTTCTTCATTTCGTCTCCCCCTTCTGGTTAGCTCCACCTTCTCTTTTCAATTACCCGTACAGTCAAGAATAGAAATACAGCTGAAAAGGTAATATAATAAACAATCGGGCTTAAGCTTAAAATGCCCATCATAAAGTTTTCATACCTCTTAAGCAAAGAGAACCACTCAAGGGTCCTCACAATAAACCCGTCAAAGAAGTATTCGTTGGCAAAATATACGCCTGCTATAATACCAAAGCCGATGACAGCAATTGCAACGCTTACAAATATGTTCCTGGTGGTAAAATACACCAGCGCTGCCACTCCTACTACCAGGGCACATGCAAATACTATGCCTGAAATCCTATCGGTCGGAAGCCCCTGTATGACCCAGTCCAAAATCCATATGAACAGCAGCGCGCTGAACGTTACAACCGCCGCAATTACCTGATTGTCAGTTAAAGAAGAGATGAACAATCCTATAGATATGAAGGCCGCACCCAGCAGGAAAAACCCAATATATCCACCAACTATTTCCCAAACGGCAATGGTTCCAAAAAAGCTCAAAATAACAGGATACAAACATGTGATCAACAGGGTGAGCAAAAATACGGCTACAGCCGCAAAATACTTGCCCAGCACTATTCCAGTAACGCTCAATGGGCTGGTAAGCAGCAGCTGGTCAGTCTTCTGCCTGCTCTCCTCCGACATCAACCTCATGGTAAGAACCGGCACCACTATCAAAAACACAAAGGTTATGCTGCTCAACACGCTTATATAATCCGGGCTCGCGGTGAGCAAATTGGAGAACGCAAAGAATATGCCGCATATCAGCAGAAAAAAGCCCATGAAAATATACCCTGTTGGCGATGCAAAATACGCTTTTAATTCCCTCTTGAATACAGCCAGCATCAGGAAACCTCCCTTTCCTCAGTTGTTACTTGCAGGAATATCTCCTCAAGCGTCAAATCGACCGACCTCATATAAAGGATGGGGTATTCTGCCCGGCTCAAAGCATAAAACAGCGGCCTTCGTATATCGATATCCCTTTCAGCTTCCACCAGTATGTCCACCGTACCGGGCTCTTTAACCCCCTGTACCTCAGCGTTTTTGACACCCTCAAGCTCCCTGACCAGCTTCAATACCTGCTTTTCTGGCCCGGCCACCCGCAATGAAAGCCTACCTGAGCTGCTCAAACGTTTGGATAGATTCTCTGGCGTATCGCTTGCCACGATCTTGCCCTTGTTTATTATTATTACTCGTCCGCACACCGCGCTCACTTCCGGGAGGATATGCGAACTCAATATGATGGTGTGCTCTTTGCCAAGCTCCTTGATGAGGCTTCGAATCTCTATAATCTGTTTGGGGTCAAGGCCCACCGTCGGCTCGTCCAATATAAGGACAGGCGGCGTGCCGATCAAAGCCTGTGCCAGCCCTACTCTCTGCTTGTATCCTTTAGAAAGGTTCTTTATGAGCCTTTTGCGCACATCACCTATTTTGACGAGGTCCATGATCTTTTCCATGCTCCTCTTCTTGGTTGCCCTGTCTATCTTCTTGATATCGCTCACAAAATCCAGGTACTCCTGCACCGTCATGTCCATATACAGCGGTGGAAACTCGGGCATATACCCTATCCTCTTTTTGACCTCCTCGGGCTCTTCCAGAATATCAAAGCCATCCACTTTGACGGTCCCTTCGGTCGCTGAAATGTATCCGGTTATAATGTTCATTGTCGTAGTCTTGCCAGCACCGTTTGGCCCCAAAAAGCCCAGTATCTCACCTTTTTCAACGGTAAAATTGATATGGTCTACCGCTACGTGCTGGCCATACCGTTTGGTCACGTCTATAACCTGAATCAATTATATCCCCCCTGTTTGCGATTTTAAATGATTATACTTCAACCATTAACATTATATCAAAAGTTTGTACCCAGTGTATGAACAAATTGTGAATTTTGTGCGCTATCGCACGCTCTTGATCATTGCAACAACTTCTACACACAGATATGCAATCACAATGACCCCTGAGGCTATAGCAGGCAGCATATCCTTTATAGAAAGGCCTTTCATCTCGTCAAACATCAAACTGCGTACGCTCTCTTTGCCATATGTAATGCGATTAAATGAGGTTACGCAGGCAACAAAAAGACCTAAGCAGAAAAAGGTTATTATACCCCATACAGCCATGGCGGCAGCCAGCAGTTCAGGCGGCATCTGCTCCACATTTTCCGGTACCGCTATCCCATCCCCCAAGTACCGTTGTGCAAATTCCTGAAGAAACAGAAACGATATGGACAGGGCATTTTGTGTAAAATGATACAGCACTCCGGCAAAGATGGAATTGGTACGCACAACCACATAGCTGATCATAATTCCTAGAAATATGATAGCGGGCAGATTCACTAGATTCAGGTGAAGCAGCCCAAAGAGTACACCGCTTACAACTATGGCCGTCAATGCCCCAAACCGTTCGTAGCCTCTCAAGATCACCCCCCTGAACAAAAACTCCTCAACCAAAGCGGGCGTCACAGCCATGGCTATTATGGCCATCATGTACTGCCTGCCCGTCTTAATTGGCGGAAAAACCGGCTCAACAGGGTTACCAATGCGGCTGAGTATCGAATACCACAACATATTAATAAACCCTACAATTGCGTATCCGAACACCGCCATGCCTAAAACCAGCAGCAGCTCGACGCCCCTTATCCCATTTATCCTGGCCACCCGTTTTATATTCATCTTGGAAACAAGAAGATATATCAAAGGCGGAATGCCTATCACCGCTACTTCCATGATAAGAGTAGCAATAAGCCAGCGCTCTGTATTCATACTCTTGGGGCTAAAAAGGTCAAATACAATGCTGGATATCGCAATCATCAATACCAGCACAATAAGGTAGAGAGAGTTACTCCCCAGGACAGTGGGCCACCTCTGCTGTCCATCATCAATCCGTTCATCATCACATAAACTCATAGATTACCCCTCCCCCACTCAATAATCATCTATAGCTCGGGCTTTGGCTGTAATACCATGGTAACAGTACGCCTTCTCCCTCCTCTTATGACCTCTATGCTGACCCTATTGCCCACTTTATATGAATAAATTGCACTCCTAAGGTCAAGCATCTTGGTGACCTTCCTGTTCCCCACACGGGTTATGATATCGTCAACTCTAACTCCTGCCTTATAAGCCGGTCCTCGCTCATCGATATCCACCACATATACCCCTTCCTGTATGTTCTGATCTTGCTTGAAGTAACGGGCCATCTCCCTGTCAAAACCCACTATCCCAATATACGGAGTAACAAACGAACCCTCTCTTATGAAGTGTTCGATAACCGGCTTGGCAACGTTGATGGGAATGGCAAAGCCTATGCCTTCAGCGCTGGTCACCTTAATGGTGTTGATGCCCACCACTTCACCTCTCATATTGACCAACGGGCCACCGCTGTTGCCGGGATTGATAGAAGCATCAGTCTGGATAAGGTCTTCCATAAAATTTTGTCCGCGCTCGGTTGGAACCTGTACCGTGCGGTTGAGCGCGCTGATGATTCCAGCCGTTACAGTATGCTGAAACTGCAGGCCCAGCGGGGTACCAATGGCAATGGCGGTATCCCCCACTTCCAGCTGATCGCTGTCCCCCAGGGCAGCAGCCGGTAAATTTTCAGCGTCCACCTTTACGATGGCCAGGTCCAGAGTAGGGTCGGACCACAGGGTACGTCCTTCCAGCTCATCACCGTTTTCAAGTATGACTGTTATATGGGTGGGATTGCCCCCTGCTACGTGGTCATTGGTTAGGATATAGCCTGCGGGATGCACGATGACGCCCGCCCCCACCCCTTCTATTACCTCGGTATCATCCCACACCGTGGTTCTGGCAGTATGTACAGTCGAAATCCCCACTACCGATGGAATCACCTTTTTCACAACTTGAGATATAGAGGTTCTATCGACAGCGTTCTTCTGCTGAATGGGAGCCGGTGCGAGTTCTTGCTGTGTAATTTCCCGCTGTGAAAGCTCTCTCTGCCTCTCCTCATAGTCATACTTTTCTTCAGGAGACACAGACCAACCCCACCCACAGGCATTGGTCAAAAACAAAATCTCAGATAGTACAACCATTAAAGCAGCAATCCTTATCCCTTTCACGAAATTTTCCTCCTCGTCCTCCCTTTTGAAGTATCACCCCCATCCCCTTTGCATTTTTAGGATTACTCTATATGGTAAAAGCTGCTTATACCGTTGCGGTACGTCAAATCTATCACCACGTCTTTCCCCGGCTTAATGCCGTTTGAAACAAGTATACTGGTCACCGTCTCATAGGCTAGCGCAGGCAAATTATTCTCTTCGCTCAAGTGCGCCAGAAGCACATACATAGTTCTATCCTTAAGCATTTCTACCAAAGCCATACCGGCCTGCTCGTTGGACAGGTGGCCATACTTCCCCATAATGCGCTTTTTAAGAGGCCATGGATAAGGCCCCATCTGCAGCATATGTACATCATGATTTGCCTCCAGCAAAATCAAATCCGAATCCTGTACCATCTTAATTATGCTAGTGTTAGTATGCCCCAAATCGGTGACAATACTAATCTTTTTATTGCCGTTGTAAAAGCAAAAGCCCACAGGCTCAGCCGCATCATGGGGTACAGCATAGGATTGAATATTTATATCATTTATATAAAAATCCATGCCGGTATAGAATATCCGAACGTTATGGGAAGCGATATCTCCTACCTTTTGCTGCATGGCTTTCCAAGTCTCCTGGTTGGCATATACGGGTATGTCAAACTTCCTTGACAGCGTCCCTGCACTCCTTATATGATCGACATGCTCGTGAGATATAAGAATCGCATCCAGGTCGTACGGTGACACATCAATGCTTTGAAGAGCATCAAGGGTATCCTTCAAAGCCAAGCCTGCATCTACCAATATGTTTGTGCAGCTGGTGCCTATATAAGTAGCGTTGCCGTCACTCCCGCTGGAAAGCGAACATACCCTAAACCCCATCCCGTCCATCTCTCCCTCTTTTGTTTAGTCAAGCTATCGTCTTTTATAGCACATCAGCAGCCGCGCCCTTTTACAGCCCTCAATAGTACTCCAAAACGGCTCCTTGCATACCGTTCCGAAACAACATCAACAAACGCCAACCACTGCTTATTATAATACATAACGGGGATGCATTGCTATTGATTTTATCAAAAAACCTTTTCATCCCTGCAAGATGGCCACCACCATACACAAAGTTGCCGTTTGTATTTCCCACATAAAACTGCTAGAATATAGACAAGTCACTTTAATAAATTCGAAAGGAGGACGGCGTTTTCTTCTTCCGATTTTCAAAAATTTTTGCCTTTACGCCGTAAAACCATGAAAGAAATACATGTAAGCAAGATAATCGATACTATCGCACGCTTGTGCATAGAAGCCTGTTATAACGTGGGGGATGACGTAAAAGCCCTGCTCGAGAAAGCCAGGCAGCATGAGGCCTCACCCCATGGGAAAAACATCCTGGATCAGCTGCTCGAAAATCTTCGCATAGCCCATGAGCTAAAACTGCCCATATGCCAGGACACAGGTATGGCTGTGGTGTTTCTTGAAATCGGGCAGGACGTCCATATAGTCGGAGGAGACCTTTATGAGGCAGTACATGAAGGGGTGCGTCGAGGATATACAGAGGGGTATTTAAGAAAATCGGTACTCTCCCCCATAACGAGAATAAACACTGGCGATAACACCCCCGCCGTCATTCACACCGAAATGGTCCCCGGCGATAAGGTCAAGATAACAGTCGCACCTAAAGGTTTTGGTAGCGAAAACATGAGCCAGCTCAAGATGCTGAAACCCTCCGATGGCCTGGAAGGCATAAAAGAGTTTATATTGCAAACTGTAATTGACGCCGGAGGTAACCCCTGCCCTCCCATCATAGTGGGGGTTGGAATAGGTGGCACCATGGAAAAGGCGGCATATATGGCAAAGAAGGCGCTGCTGCGCCCAGCCGGTCAGCATAATCCGGATCCGCTGGTAGCGCAGCTGGAAGAAGAGATGCTGCAAGCCATAAATAACACGGGCATTGGCCCTCAGGGGCTGGGCGGGACGGTAACAGCACTGGCTGTGCACATTGAAACCTACCCCACACATATTGCAGGCCTGCCGGTGGCGGTAAACATACAGTGTCATGCCGCGCGGCACAGCGAAGCCTTGCTGTGACCGGTATTTTGGTACAAACGCAGTCATATTCAACAGGAGGTCAATCCCATGGAAACAAAAAAGATCTTTCATGCGCCGGTAATCCATGAAGAGCTCAATTCCCTAAAAGCAGGTGACACAATATATTTGAGAGGCAGCATAATCACCGCGCGGGATGCAGCGCACAAAAGAATATACCAGCTACTGCAAGAAGGCAAACCGTTGCCCATCGAGCTAAAGGACCAGGTGATATACTACGCTGGCCCATGCCCGGCAAGGCCGGGCCTCATCATAGGCTCCTGCGGCCCCACCACCAGCAGCCGGATGGATGTATACACTCCCTTGCTGCTTGAACATGGGCTCAAAGCCATGATAGGAAAGGGCCCTCGTTCTGCTCAAGTAATCGAGTCCATGATAAAACACGGTGCAGTGTATCTGGCAGCGGTAGGCGGTGCCGGTGCCCTGATCGCCTCGTGTATTAAAAAAGTGGAGGCAGTGGCCTTTGAGGACTTAGGCCCCGAAGCCATTTACCGGATGGAAGTCGAAGACATGCCTCTTCTGGTAGCTATAGATGCCCGAGGCAATAATTTATATGAGATAGGTCCTCGCCAATTTGCACGTATATAGATACTGGCACATAAACGGACTGCAGCACGGAATTATAGCATGCGGTTATCGAAACGCTATTGTTTAGACGATACGTCAAAATACAAGCGGTCCATCCGTCAACTCATAAAAAGATGAGCCATACACCCATTTCCATGTACGGCTCATCTTATCTTAAACATGCCTTATAATTACATTTTTGGACTCCATACTCCTCAGTTTGCAATTAAATACATCGGCATCTGCCTTCAAGCTTCACAACTCAACACGCCTTTTAGAATACGTCAATTGCCAACCAACTTCAGCCTGGCTATTTTGTCGTTCTGGTCGCTGACCCTCTCAATATCGGCTCCCAGGCTGCGCAACTTTTCTTCCAAACGCTCATATCCCCTGTCTATGTGCTTGACGTTTGTAACCTCAGTCACTCCCTCGGCTATCAACCCCGCAATGACCAAAGCTGCACCAGCCCGTAAATCAGTGGCTTCAACCTGCGCACCGGTGAGCTTTTCAACCCCTTCAATTATGGCATTTCTGTCCTCTACTTTTATGACTGCTCCCATACGGCGCAGCTCTTCCACATGGCGATATCTGGACTCCCACACATTCTCGGTAATGATGCTGGTACCCTCTGCCACGCTCAACAACACCGACATGGGCTGCTGAAGATCGGTGGGGAATCCCGGATAAGGGAGGGTCTTGATGTTGGCCTTTCTGGGGCGTCCAGTACCTATTACCCTTACATAATCGTCTCCTTCTTCCACATACATACCCATTTCAAGCAGTTTAGCTGAAACGGCTTCAAGATGTTTGGGTATAACCCCTGTTATCTTTACATCCCCTCGCGTGGCAGCAGCGGCAATCATAAAAGTACCCGCCTCTATCTGATCAGGTATTATGGTATATTCACATCCGTGCAGCTTCTCTACACCTTTTATTTTGATGGTATCAGTACCCGCACCTTTAATGTTGGCGCCCATCGAGTTTAAGAAGTTTGCCACATCCACCACATGGGGTTCCTTGGCCGCATTCGCTATGGTAGTGGTACCTTCCGCTTTGACAGCGGCCAGCATTATATTGATGGTGGCGCCCACGCTCACCACATCCAAATATACCTCATTGCCCACTAGCTTCTCCGCATATGCCTTTATAAGCCCGTGACCTATAGACACATCAGCACCCAGTGCCTGAAACCCCTTGATATGCTGGTCCACAGGACGCGCCCCTATCTCACAGCCGCCGGGGAAAGCCACCTCTGCCCTGCCAAATCGTCCCAAGAGCGCTCCCAGAAGATAATAAGAAGCTCTCATGCGCCGGACCAAGTCATAATTTGCCCGGCAGCTGCTGACTCCGGCTGCATTTATGGTTATACGCCCTTTAGGCTCCAGAGTCACCTGCGCCCCCATCTGCTTTAGAATTTCGGCTAGCATTATGACATCATCGATGTATGGCAGGTTATCTATCACACAGGTTTCGTCGGTCAGCAAAGCAGCGGGTATAATAGCCACCGCGGCATTTTTGGCGCCACTTACCTTTACACTACCTATTAACCTTTTCCCTCCACGTATTACTAACTTCTCCAACTATGCGTTCCTTTCCCACCCCGGAAAGGAACTTCACCTCCTACCCTATACCGACTGAACCTGCAATTGCTATACATGGAATCAATTTCACTTGTTATTTTACCACAATATTTTGTTTTTTAAATTTAAATATAGTTACATTTATGTTAACTTCAGTTAAAAAACCAGGTTTGTCCAATTTTTACACAAAAAAATATTGTTGGCATCAATGACCACAGCCGCTGCAGCTGCAACAACTGGAACCGGAACATCCACCAGAACCGGAAGAACTACTGCTCATCCCGAAATAACACTTGCCTTCATAGATCCGCTTTAGGTCATTGCTTCCGCATTCCGGACATTTTACCTTATCCAAATTGCCCCCAAACACCAGCTCTTCAAACTTCTTTCCGCATTTGTTGCACTGGAAATCCAGCAAGGCCATATCCATCTACCCCTTTTAGTTAAGTAGATTTTTAACATTATAAGTATAGCGCTTTTTAGTCAAAAAATCAAATAGAATAAAATGGATTTTCCCTACCAATTTAGCGATTTCAAGCGTTTTTTGAAAAAGTCCTTCCACGATTTTCCTGTCACTTCCTCGCAAGCCTTTATCAATTGAGCAGCAGTTGCATTTTTAAACTTATTATCCTCATAATACCTCTGCAGAATACCGTAAAACTTTTGATGGCCTGCAGCCTGGCGAAGGTCATTGAACAGGCTGGCCCCTTTTCCATATACTACCAAATCATATGTAAGCCAGTCAGTAAATCTATAAACCGGTTGATCGATTGTATGTTCTAGCCCCTGAACATGATATTTTTGTAGGTAGGAACATTTACCATTGACTATGACGTTTTCATAAACTTCTTTCCCCATATCCTCGCCATACCTGTTTTCATAGTAAAGTATCGTTGAATATTCGGTCAGCGCTTCATCCAGCCATGCTTCATCTATCTGGTCATTGCCCACCACTGCATACCACCACTGATGCGCTGTTTCATGTACCGTAACATACTCCAGCCATTGCTGGTCTCGGCCATACAGGCTTTGGTCTATCATGACGAGACACGGATACTCCATACCCCCTACAAAGAAATCCGACTGCACTACCGCCAGATGGCTGTAAGGATATCTCCCAAAACGGCGATTGAAAATCTCAATGGCCGCTGCAGCACAGTCTAGGGCTTTTTCTCCTCCACCGCTGCTGTCCGGCAAAAAATATGAGTAGACCATGATGCCATCCACGCTGCGGGATACGACTTCAAAGCCTTCACTGGCAATCCAGGCAAAATCCCTAACAGCCAGCGCTTTGAATTCCCATACCTTATAATCTCCCTCAGCCTTTACGTTGATAGCTTTCCCTGTAGCGGCTATGGTGTAACCAGAAGGTGCTTCAATCTTCACCTGGTAATTTGCCGCATCGCTGTAAAACGGGTCCCCCACTGGATAATAGGGATCGATATTCCATCCGGTATGGTCATATACACATGCAATGGGATACCAATTGGTAACGTTGAAGGTGTGCTGTCCATATCCAAACCTGCCAATGCAATTGGGAAGCTTTACGGTATATACCATATCAATTTTAGCCATTTGGCCAGGTTTCAAAGGCGTCTCTAACACAATGCTGAGTATATCGCCGCTATAACCTCCAATGTTGAACTCAACCGGATTCCCATTTACCATAACCTGTTCTATATCAAGCCAGCCAGGCGAAAAGCCATTTGGATATGCCCTTCGCTTCTCCTCAGCAAAAAAAGGAATGCGCTTTTCATCCCTGAAGGCGTTGGGATAAAGGTGAAAATAAAGCCTGTCAAATTTCACATCATGGTTGTTTCTATACTCCACCGTTTGTGTACAGCTGAGCTTTGCCTGCTCGGGGTCAAATACAGCAGCTATACGATACCAGTTTAAACCCGCGCTGGCTTTCAACAGCTCTGCATCGGCTCCCGGCCGTGCAATGCTGCCATAGTATAACAATCCCGCCCCCGCCACCAGCATGCAGGCCAATATTACAAGTATAAGCCGTTTTAGAGTCTTAACATCCATACTTTGCTCCCATATTCATATCCTGTTTATGTATTACTCTACATACGGCAATTCGATGATAAATTTAGTCCCCACGCCTACCTTGCTCTGCACCCTGATATTCCCATTATGATTTTTTATGATATTCTTACATAGGGTCAGTCCCAGACCGCTGCCATCCTTTTTTGTGGTGTAAAAAAGTTTAAATATCTCAGAAAGGTTTTCTTCGGGGATCCCTACCCCTGTGTCCTCAAATTCAATCAATGCCATTCCAGACCGCTCATCTCTCAAAAGCCTTATTGTAAGGGTACCTCCGTTTTCCATGGCTTGTATGGCGTTTTCAATTAAATTGATAAACACTTGTTGAATAGCCCCCTTATCCACCTTTGCAAACACATCTTGCTCAGTCATCATGAGTTTTATGTCCACTTTCCCTATACAGGCTTTGGCAAGCATCAGGTCCACCACATAGCGAAGCAACTCGTTTAGCGAGTGTCTCACGAAATTCAGCTGTGATGGCCTAGTCAAGCTCTTAAAGTCGTTCAGGATCTTGTTTACCCTCGTAACCTCCGTCAGTATCTTATCCGCTTTCAGCGTATCCAGCACTTTTTCAAGCTGTAGCAGCTGTACGTATGCACTTATGGTGGACAACGAGTTACGGATCTCGTGGGACAGCATAGAAGCAGTATTGACGATATCGCTATTAAACTCAAATAATCTGCGGTTGAAAGCCTCCAACTCTGCATATTTGCCGCTTAAGCCTAGCTGATCCTCTATCCCCTTGACAGCCAAAAGGGCCATCCCTAACATTTCATAATTGGCGTCTTCCTCTCTCATATAAATGCCTAAAGCCCCCAAAATCCTGCCATCCACGCCGTGGATGGGAGCAGCAACCCCGGCCCAGTCCTTAAAGACCCTCAGGAAATGCTGGCTGCCAAATATAGCTATCGGCTTATGTGTGGCTATACATGTTCCCAGACAATTGGTTCCCATATTGCCTTCGCTTACTATATGCCGCTTTTCAATTCCCAGCTTAGCAAGTTCAGGTGCATCCCCAAGCCTATAAAATACAACACAGTCTTTGTTGCATAGAAGTACGATGCTATTTTGTTGAGGAATAATGCTCTTTATCTTTTTCATATATGGAAGTGCGAAATCGATAAGGGTTTGATTTTGTCTTATTATGTCATTCAATTCAAGCTTAGACACTGTCCTTATTCTGGGGAAATCTTGAGGTGTCAAACCGCTGTCTTTACAGCGTTCCCATGATAGGCGTATTTCCTTATCAAATTTCTGAAGATTTTGCTTCGATACTTCCTCCATATCGAAATTCATATCTCCTATCATCCCCAATCCTCCAATTATGCAAAAAATGAGACAAGAAAACGATTCCGAAATAAAGTTTTACATTCTTTTCAACTTTTATAAATTCTATATTTATCCCCAAATTCCTTCAAAAATTAACTTGAAACCTGACAAAATAGCGGTAGGAATATAGTCCTATAAAATCGCCCTGTTATATAATATATATATGCTTGAAGCGAAATATATTCATCTCTATAAAGCTTTATAAAAGCGTTTGACAACAAAGAAATTCTAATTTATAATGTAAAAGACTATTTAGAATCCACTGTATAAAACTTGAGGGAGAAAGCGATATGTCCAAAACAATAGGAAGAGATCTCACAGAAGGAAGCATCGTAAAGCACCTTATCACCTTTTCGTCACCCCTACTTTTAGGCAACGTCTTTCAGGCGCTTTACAACACGGTTGACAGCATATGGGTGGGACAGTTCTTGGGGCCAGAAGCCCTGGGCGCCGTATCGGTAAGCTTTCCCATCACCTTTGTATTGATATCCATGGTCATGGGCATCACCATGGCCACCTCCGTCCTAGTATCACAGTATGCAGGCGCCAAAGATACCGGCATGATTTCAAGGACCATAAACAACTCGTTTTTTCTCTTAGGGATAGCCGCTGTTGTATTTACGGGCTTGGGGCTTATTTTTAGCCGAAAGGTGTTCATGCTTTTGAATACCCCCGAGGACATTCTCGGCTATGCAGTAGAATACTTGAATATATACCTTTTGGGCCTTGTATTTACATTTGGCTACAACGTGGTAAGCTCCGTGCTAAACGGCCTGGGGGATTCCAAAACGCCGGTTAAATTCCTAATTACCGCCACAATCGTTAACATCATACTGGATCCCCTCCTCATCTTCGGGTTTGGCTTCATCCCTAGAATGGGCATCGCCGGAGCTGCCCTTGCGACCATACTATCGCAGTCGCTGTCGTTTTTGCTGGTGTTTAGATTTCTCGTCAAGAACAACCACCTTATCAAGCCCGACTTTAAGAATTTCAAGTTTGACCGCGATCTGGCATGGAAGCTTATCAAGATAGGGCTGCCTGCCGGCATCCAACAAATAGTGGTGTCCATGGGGCTGACTATGATGACGGGCATAATAAACCTTTTTGGCTCCAATGCGGTAGCGGCCTTTGGCGCCACCTCTAGGCTGGACCAGTTTGCCCATATGCCCGCCATGTCTCTGGGGCTGGCCACATCAGCACTTACAGGCCAAAACCTGGGAGCCCAGAAGCATGAAAGGGTTAAGGAAGTATTCAAATGGGGCAACATACTGGCAGTGGGCATCACTGCTGTAATCGTCATACTGGTAATGGCGTTCCCCAGAGCCATTCTACAGATTTTTACCAGTGCTCCCCATGTGCTGGACATAGGCAGCAGGTACTTGAGAATTGTAGGAATCTCCTACATCCCCTTTTCTCTTATGTTTGTCACCAACGGCATACTGAGAGGTGCAGGTGATACGCTGCCCACCATGGTTTTCTCGATTGTGTCCCTATGGCTTATAAGGATTCCACTGGCCCGCTACCTGTCATCATTCAAAACCCTGGGAGTAGATGGCATATGGATGGCCATAGCCATAAGCTCCATAATCTCCATGACCATGAGCATCACCTACTATTTATCCGGCAGATGGAAAAACAAAAAGCTGGTCACAAAAAACGCTCAGTGACCAGCTTTTCACATACCCTCGTCCCACAGGAGATAAGCGTCAAAACAAGCACATTACCTCCACATATCATCTTCGTTATTCACAGGATAGACTCAGGCGGCCATAATGAAGGCATATGCTGACCCTCTTTTCACCGCTTTCCTTTATTGCCCATACCCAAATAGGGGATCACATAGGGCTTCCCCGAAACCGGGTTTTCAATTATGCTGGCATCCACCGAAAAGGCTGATATCATGTTGTCCCGCGTCAATACTTCAGCGGGAGGCCCGCAAGCTATCATTTGTCCTTCCTTCATTATGAGGATCTCGTCGCAGAATTCAGATGCCAGGTTTATATCATGAAGCACGACGATCACCAGCAAGCCTGTAGACGCCAGACCCCTCACAAGTGACAGTATCTCGATTTGATACTTTATATCCAGGTGGGATACCGGTTCATCCATCAGCAAAATCTTTGGCCTTTGAGCCAGAGCCCGGGCTATATACACCCGCTGCCTTTCCCCACCGCTCAAATGCCTTATGCTTCTGTCCTTAAGATACCAAGTATTGGTCGCTTCCATGCACTCTTTCACGATGTCCCTGTCCTGTTTTGTTTCAGTTTGGAAACGCCTAAGATACGGCATCCTGCCCATCATCACTATGTCATAGCAGGTAAATTCTAAGTTATACATCCCGTCCTGTGGAACGTATCCGATATACCTTGCCCTCTCCTTTATACCGTAATCCATGATATTTTTCCCCAGTATGGATACGCTGCCGTAAACCGGCCTCAAATACCCCGATATGTTCTTGAGAAGCGTGGTCTTGCCGCTGCCATTGGCTCCTATTATGCCCAGCACCATATTCCTCTCTATGCTAAGGTCTATCCCCTTTAATACCTCCACTGCCCCGTACGCGAATCGCAACCTCTCTACCTTTAGAATGGCCATGGCATCACATTCCTTCGCCTTTTCTTCTGTTTTTTATCAGTAGGTACAGGAAAAACGGGCCCCCAAAGGCCGCCGTGACTATACCTATGGGCACCTCTACCGGCTTCAATATCACCCTTGCCACCACATCGGCAAAGAGCAAAAAGGTTGCCCCGAATATGGCGCTGAAGGGCACCAGTACCCTATTATCTGCCCCTACCATCAGCCTGGATATATGAGGCACGATAAGGCCAACAAACCCTATGACTCCCCCAACCGATACGGAGGTAGCAGTCACCAGCGAACCAAACACAAGCACCACCTTTTTGATCAGCTCGGTATTTACCCCAAGATGCTCGGCCACCTCTTCCCCGGTCAATATGGCATTCACATCCCTTGAAAAGGTATACAGCGCAAAGGAGCCAATAACTATCACCGGTACTGAAAACATCACGTCTTCCCAGCTAGTAAGGTTGAAGCCGCCCATGGTCCAAAAGATTATCCTTGACAGCTCGTTGTGGTTGAGCAGCATCATAAGGGATATGACAGCCGACATAAAAGCGCTTACCGCTATCCCGGCCAGCAGCATGGTGGTCATGGATATTCGTCCGCCCACTTTGGATATGGCGTATACAAAAAACACAGTCATGAGCGAGGCGATAAACGCCATGGCATTAAGGCCCAATATCCCAAATCCTAGCACTATGGCTATGGTGGCGCCAAGAGCCGCGCCCGACGATATCCCCAGCACATACGGATCAGCCATCGGATTTCTCAGTAACCCCTGGAAGAAGGCCCCTGCCACTGAAAGCCCCATACCCACCACGGCCGCCTCAATCATCCTGGGAAGCCTCAAAGCAAGAATTATCGTCCTGGAAGCCTCATCACCGTTGCCCAGGAAGACATCCAAAATCTTGCGCAGGGGCATATCAACAGCCCCTGCAGAAATCGAAAATACGGCCATTAGAATAAACGCAAGGAAAGCTATTAAAAAATATGCGCTCCTTTTAACCCTCACCTTACTCAAATACCTCCGGATGCAATATCCTGGCAATTTCTTCTAGACCCAGCACAATTCTGTTGGAAGCCCTGGATACGATATCGTCGTTGCTTATCATGAACACCTTATCATTTTTTACGGCATTGGTATCCTTGTATCCTTCTGCCTTTTTTACATCCTCTATTTTACCGGCATATGCACCCATTATTATAACATCTGGATTTTTCTTGACCAGCTCCTCGGTGCTGTATTGTACCCATTCACCGCCTGCATCAGCCGCTATGTTCTCCCCGCCGGCCAGGGCTATCAGCTCATCAATAAAGGAGCCTTTGCCGGCCGTCCAGTTGCCGTTTATGTCAAGCAGGTAAAACACCTTTACCCTGGGGAGGTCCTTTGTCTTGCCGCTTATCTCATCCATTTTATTCTTCATCTCCCGTATAACTTCCTGCCCTCTCTCTTGCATGCCCGTCAGCTTCCCGATGAGCTGAATGGATTCATATATCTGCTCAATGTTTCTGGCTTCCAGCACCGCAACAGGAATGCCGGTGGACTGCTGCAGCGACTCCATCTGGTCTTTGCCGGACAGGGAAGATGCAAAGATTATATCGGGCTTTTGGGCAATAATGGCCTCGACGTTGGGCCCATTGAAATCACCCACTTTGGGCACATCCTGCACTTCCGGGGGATAATTATCAAACGCAGTAACGCCTACCACCCTGTCGCCTGCTCCCAAAGCATAGATCAGCTCGGTTATGGAAGGAGCAAGCGACACTATTCTCTGGGGCTCCTTTTTGACGGTTACCTCCCTGCCCATGAAATCGGTAAACTTAAAAGGGAACTGTACCGCATCGCCAGCATCTTCAGACTCGGTATCCTGCGATGCATCGGCAGCTTTGTTCTGGGATGCATAGTCTTTGGCCGCAGTGTCCTGCGATGCACCGCTGTCATTGTTAATATCTTGCTCCTGCGGTTTCTCATTATCGGCACTCGAGCAGGCCATAGCCCCAAAAGCAAGCAAAAGCACCAACAGCCAGGCAAGCAAAACTTTCAAGCCTTTCATAACCATCCTCCTCAGCTTAAAGTTTTTTTGTTTATCATAAAAAAAGCCCACCCCCTACGGAGGTAGGCCTTTGGTCATAAAGATATAAAATCAGGTAAACTCATACCCTACAGCCGGGCACAAAAATACCGCTCCACCTTCCCTCCGAAGGCGAACTGTCCACGTCTTATGGCAGGTCTCCTGGCTCGCGATTCATCTTCCGCCCAGCCTTCCCATCCCCGTTCAACCAATTGGGGACAGTGGCATATCAGGGCTTCATCCTCGCTCACAGTAGCGGGGGCTGCAGCGGATTTTCACCGCTTTCCCTTTTAACCTTTCGGACCATAAGACTCAAACCGGCTATGCGATTGTATGTATAAAATTTTACAATTGTTGATGGGACAAGTCAATAGGCATTCGAACTATTTTGAAGGCTGCTCCTTTAGTCCTTCTTCAATCCACCTAAAGAATTCGTCAGGCACCTCTATATAGCGCCCCATGGTATCCTGCTCAAAGCGACAAATACCCAAATCGCGATAGCACAGCAAAGGGCCAAATCCTGTATCCTCGGTAAAAAACTCCAGCGAATAGGTATAGGGCTGAAGTATTATCCCTTCCAAGCCATCCCTTTCATTATGCACCACCACATCCACAATCCGCCGTATTATATCCCTGTCGGTGATCTCTTTGACCTCTCCCGTGCTCCTGACCACCACCAGTATACGCTGGGTGTCGTACATCGCGGATTTAGTGGAAAAAAGCTTATAGGCTCCCCACCCCACCACGCATAGCACTATAACAAGAGAAGTGATAAAGACTCGCCTCTGCATAATTCCCTGCGCCTCTTCTTTCAAAATTTTCAAAAAAGTCAATTAAAACTCTATCTATGATAAATATTTTATCATACAGAACAACCACTTGCATACTTTAATTCCGCCTCTATCCCTGCCCAATTCCCCTATGTAATTTATCATTCCTATACAAAATTTCTGTGCATTCTTTGGATAAGATTGATATTTGAATTTCAAATTTAGTGGTATATAATATATTGAACCGAAATATAATCTTTAAGTGAAAAAGGAGGTGGGCTACAGCATGACGATAGAGCGGCAGGTAAAGCTCGAGAAGCTCACCCAGGTGTGTGATTTCGTCAACCTAGCTTCCAAATACAGCTGCGATGTAAAGGTAAAGAGCAATAACCAGGTGGTGGATGGCAAGAGCATACTGGGCATACTAACCCTCTCCCTGTGGAAGCCGGTGACGGTATGGGCCTCGGGAGAGGACGCTGAAGAATTTATAGCCCAGCTTGGGCCATTTCAACCTCAATGAAAAAGGTATCCCTTCAATACCAAAAATCGAAAGGGATACCTTTTTGTTTTTGGGCGGTTTTCTTTAACCAGACAATATCATTTGCTTCACACACCGCCGCTTTAGCCCAATACGCCTACTTCACCTTTGACCACCAATCCCAAAATACAATTCAAATCGGTCCAGTCCGCTCCAAATCAAGCACGCCAATTTCCTAATATCCGACAGGAATGCATTACAAAGGGCAAAAGCACGATACCGTTTCAAAAGCTATATGCGGCAACTGTGCTGTGTTTTATACTTCCACAAGGAAAGCATAATACCCTCGCATGGCTTCGTATATATCCGCCTTGCTGGTAACCTCCCAGGGCGCATGCATACTGTGGACCGGGACCCCGCAGTCTATTACATCCATCCCGTATTTGGCGAGTATGTATGCGATGGTTCCACCGCCACCCTGATCCACCTTGCCCAATTCAGCGGTCTGCCAGGTAACGCCATGCTTATCCATAATGGCACGAAGATAGGCCATGTATTCGGCATTGGCATCATTGCTGCCTGATTTTCCTCGCGCCCCGGTGTATTTGTTAAACGTGACGCCCTTGCCCAAATAGGCGGCGTTTTTCTTCTCCATGACCGACGGATAATTCGGATCAAAACCCGCACTGACGTCGCAGGATAACATCTTGGAGCTAGCCAGGGCACGCCGCATCTTAAGCTCGCTATAATCCCCCATCAAGTTCATGATTTCGGCCAGGGTGTTTTCAAAAAATCTCGATGTCATGCCTGTTGCCCCTACGCTGCCTATCTCTTCTTTATCCACCATCAATGCTACGCACGTCTTTTCAGGGTTCTCCACCCTCATGAGGGCCTCAAAAGAAGTATAGGCGCATACGCGATCATCCTGTCCATAGGCAATGACCATGCTTCGATCCAGGCCGTAATCCCTTGCATGACCTGCGGGCACCACCTCCAGCTCTGCCGACACCAAGTCCTCCTCGTCTATCCCATACCTCTCATTAAGCAGGCGCAAGATGTTCTTCTTGACCCGTTCCCCCTCGTCCTTGTTGTCGCTCTTAAGCGGTATACTACCAATACACACGTTGAGGTCTTCACCTTCAATACCTCTGGCAAGCTTTTTCTCCATCTGCTCAGCAGCCAAATGGATTAGAAGGTCGGAGATCCCCACAACCGGGTCGTCATCTTTTTCGCCAATCACCACGTCGATGACCGTACCGTCCTTCTTAACCACCACTCCGTGTATAGCCAGGGGTATGGCAACCCATTGATACTTCTTTATACCGCCATAATAATGTGTGTCAAGCATGGCCAGACCCGAATCCTCATATAGTGGATTCTGTTTTAAATCCAGGCGGGGCGAATCTATATGGGCTCCCAGAATCCTCATGCCCTTTTCAAGCGGCTGCTGCCCGATAACAAATAAGACCAGCGTCTTGCCCATGTTGTTAGCATACAGCTTATCGCCGGGTTTCAGTCTCTCCCCTCGCGCCATAACCTCCTCAAGGTTCCGGTAACTATGGCTTTCGGCCAGCGCAATGAACTCCTTTACACATTCCCTTTCGGTTTTGCACTTGGACATAAAAACCTTATAGCCTTCAGCAAAGGAAAATACCCTGCCTAGCTCTTCGTCGGTGTACTTATCCCAGGCATATTTATATACCTTTACCAAATCCGAACTGCTCTTTTCATTCGCACCCATCTTTAAGACTCATCTCCTTCTTTTAAAATTTATGCAATCTTTTATAATCGCTATAGCTTTTATTCCCCTCAAGCAGTTTATACACTCACCACCGGCCATGGGGTAACAAACAAATCCTCCAGATACTTCCTTCAATATTTTACCACGTTTTTTAAAATGATTCATCCATACGCTACAATATAATTCACTGGGCTTAATAATAAGCGAAAAATTCCCTTAAAACTCACCCACAACAAGGTAAAACTCTCAAACCAACCCCAGCAAGCGAGCCGTCTGCGCCACCACAAAACATAAAACGATTCCGGTAATGGTCGGCACCATGAAAGAAATAAGCGTCCATTTCCAGCTGCCGGTTTCCTTACAAATGGTCAACAACGTGGTACCACAAGGAAAGTGGTTGAGAGAAAACAACATGGTGCACAGGGCGGTCAGCCAGGTCCAGCCGTGTTGCACCAGTATCTGATGCAAAGCTTCTAAACTGTCCAGATCCATCAGGGTACCGGCTGACACATAGCTCATGAGCACTATGGGTATTACTATCTCATTAGCCGGCAAGCCCAGTATGAAAGCCATCAAGATATACCCATCCAGCCCCAGCATGCGGGCAAACGGATCCAGAAATCCCGCAAAATGGTTTAACAGGCTGTTTCCTGCTACGTTCACATTTGCCATAACCCATATGACAAGTCCGGCAGGGGCGGCCACTGTAACAGCACGGGCTAATACAGAAAGGGTGCGATCCATTAGCGAACGTATCAAAATCTTGCATACCTGTGGCTTCCTGTAGGGCGGAAGCTCAAGCACAAACGAAGAAGGTAGCCCCTTTAAAACGGTACGTGACAATATCTTGGACGTCAACAGCGTTACAACCACCGCCAGCGTGATCATAGCCATAACTGCAAAGGTTGCCACTACCGTTTGAAACCATCCCGTTCCTACGGCCATAAATATGGTCGCCAAAGCGATCAGCGTGGGAAATCTCCCATTACACGGAACATAGTTGTTTGTAATTATAGCGATCAGCCTTTCCCTGGGCGAATCGATTATCCGGCAGGACACAACTCCCGCCGCGTTGCAACCAAACCCCATACACATGGTCAATGCCTGTTTGCCGTGGGCACACGCCCTCTTGAAAAAATTGTCTAGGTTGAAGGCCACCCGTGGGAGATATCCCAGGTCCTCTAGCAGGGTAAACAGCGGAAAAAATATGGCCATGGGCGGCAACATCACTGACACCACCCACGACAGCGTTCGATATACTCCATCGATCAATATGCCGTACAGCCATTGAGGCATACCAGAAGCCATAAAAAGCTCAGCTAGCTCCTCTTCCAGATAAAAAAACGCCTTGGACAATATGTGTGAAGGGTAGTTGGCTCCTTGGATGGTAATCCAGAACATCAATCCTAAAAGTGCAAGCATGGCAGGTATCCCCCACGCCCTCGACGTAAGCAGGTCATCTATTTTAGAATCTATGCTATTGGTTGCGCCTTTCTTGTGATGTACCACCTGGCGGCTTATCTCTTCGGCATTGCGGAACAATGAGGATACCAGCCTATCGCCAAGCTGGTCAATGGTTATGCCCCGCTCCACAAGCATATCCCGCGCTTTCTGCAATCTTTCCTTGAGTTCAACCCACCCAAAGATGTCTATCCCCAAATAACGTTTAAAGGCCTCTACAATAGCTTGATCCCCTTCAAGGAGTCGCAGCGCCAGCCATCGGCTGCTTATACTGCAGCTTAGGTTATCTATAAGACGGCTTATTTGCGGCTCAACAATGCCCACCGCGTCTTCTATCGCCTCATCATACTCTATCTTGATGGGATTTACGCTGAGCCCGCCACAGGCTACCTCCCATACCGATTGCTTTAAAAGATCCAACCCTTGTCTTTTAAGCGCGCTGATCCCCACTACCGGAACGCCAAGAATATCCGAAAGCCTCTTTGTGTCAACTTGAATGCCTTTCCTGTGGGCTTCATCCATCAAATTTACGCACACCACTACTTTGGGAGTCATCTCTATAATCTGGAATACCAGATTCAGGTTTCTCTCCATGCAAGTGGCATCCACAACCACAACCGTTACATGGGGATTACCAAAACATATAAAGTCCCTGGCCACCTCCTCTTCCGGTGAGTTGGCCATAAGCGAGTAAGTACCTGGCAAATCCACCAGTATGAAGTTTTTCCCATCATATCCATAACGTCCACAGGCGTTGGTGACGGTCTTCCCGGGCCAATTGCCAGTATGCTGCTTTAACCCTGTCAAGCTGTTAAATACGGTACTCTTTCCTGTATTGGGATTGCCAGCCAAAGCAACTATTATATCGCCCGACGACTGAACTTTTACTTGAGCTATAGCTATACGGCGCATTATAGCCAGGCCGGTTGACTGCCCTGTCAGTCCCATACAAGCCACCTCCCGTTATAACATGGATCTTTCAACCAAAATTTTTGAGGACTCCTCGCAGCGAAGCGCAATCATGGCTCCTCTTATCTCATACAAAGTGGGATCACCTGACAGGCTCTTACGTACAGCCTTAACTTCAGTGCCAGTGACAAGCCCTAGGTCCATAAGCCTCCTCCGCAAAGCTCCACAAGCATTTATCTGCTTCACCCTTGCAGTACAGCCAACAGGAAGAAAATTTAAAGGCAAAAGCTCCATCCATAATCCCTCCAAGGCACATTCGAATTTGCAGAAAAAGGTATCTCTTTGGGCTAATATATGCCCGAATTGTGCCATGTGTGCCTGTGCCACTCGTGCAAACCCATAAAATATAAAAAAGCCATATTGACAAGATGACGATTTATAATTATAATAAAATTGTAATTGTTATAAAATTATAATTATTGTAAGATTTAAAGATTTTGCAAAAGTAAACACAACGCGATTATGGGGTTATAAAAATAATTTAATAACCATACTAAAAATGCCGCTAGGATAAACTGCGCCACTTGGACACGAACCAATATTAAAAGCCAATTGGAATCCAATCTGAACAAAAACCATGGACAATCCAACAAGTGGCTCAAAAACTTGGATGCGAAACGAAAGGATGAGGAAAGAGAGATGGAGAATACGATTAAGCAGCTTAAAGAATATCTCATCAAGCACGATATAAAGCCATCCACTATAAGGCTTAAGATACTGGAATATCTGCTCAATAACCGAATACACCCAACGGCCGATGACATCTATAAAAATTTGCTGGACCAGATACCCACTCTTTCGAAAACCAGCGTCTATAACACCCTGGATTTATTTGCCGATAAAGGAGTGGTAAAGGTCCTGTCCCTCAACGAAAAGGAGGCACGTTATGACATAAACACCCGCCTTCACGGCCATTTTAAATGTCGTGTGTGCAGCCGAGTATATGATTTTGCCATACCCTATGATGTTTCGATACCGCATGAATTAAAAGGGTTTGACGTTAATGACATTGACATAAATTTTTATGGCGTATGCCAAAATTGTAAAAATCAGGGAAGGAAGAGTTAAAAATAGAAGAGATGAGCAGGAAAGCCTGTATATAACAGGCTTTCCTGTTGTCTTTATATGGTACATCTTCTTAGTGAATTCTACCATCTCACCAACAGCCTGTCAAACCATTAAATCTATGCGCTGTATGCCTTCCCCATGCCATCCGCATTGTCATACAGCCATTGAGGTTGGGCATATTACAGGCATCCTGGATTGCCATTCTACCGCGTTCTGCATTGCCACTTTACAACGAAAATACAGCCCAATTCAGCTAAAGGGGAAAATGTCATTTTAAAAGCTCCAAATGCTTTTTTATATTGTCGGCAACATATCTGTAGTGTTGAGCCTCATGCCTGTTCAATACATCATAAATTTCCTGCTTCTTCTCATCCAGCAACACCCCGTAAGATATGTGCAGCAGCTGCTTTACTTTGGGATTTTGCAGTACCTGCGGATTATCCAAATCCAACCCTTCATCAAAGTCCTGCCTGCAGATCGAAATCTTATACGCCTTTTTGCTCTCCTCCAGGTTATCCAGGGCAATCCTGTAAAGCTCTTTAAAAAGCTGTCTGTCTTTCTCGTGTATCACGTTCAAAGCCTGCAGCCAGCTGGTCCCCGAAGTCTTTATATGGAAGTTATGCTGAGTTGCGTCATTGAAAATCCTGTATACGCTGAACTTATCGCTGCCCGAGTGAAGGCTCAACCTGTAACCTCCAAGCATTCTTGCAACGGCACAGTGCTTGTCAAGCTCCAGTGCAAATTTATCTATATCGCCCCTATAATCCACCGCCTTCTCAAATTCGCCGGGGAATTTGGGAGCTAGGCTCCAAAAATCTATCCCTCTCCTGTGCAGGTACTCGGCCACAAATATGTGGTCCTCCACTGTGGTATCCCGATCCCCTTCGTCAATGGAAACCTCGAGGTCAAAACCCCTCAGCCTTTCTTTAAGCAAGCCATGAACCCTCTCTACAAAATTCATGGCCTTCTCGTATATCACAGCAGACCTGTACAGCTCTTCTTCCTTTACCGTATACTCCCCGCCTTTGAAACTGATTCTTTTGCCGCTGAAGTCTTTTATTATATCTCTGCTGTGCTGAGAAAGATGGTCTGCCTTATCCGGCGAAACATCTCCCTTTACCAGCATCTCGCTTACATCCAGGGTATACATGGTATAGCCAGCATCTGCGGCTTCCAGCAAATACCTCTCATCCTTTATGTGATCGGCATCTGCACCAAATCCGCCAGTGTAACCAGCCTCCAACACCCCCAGCACAGCCTTCAACAAGACATCCCTGAAATCCCTATGGGTTTTCTCAAGCTCCCGCGGCGATTGCTGCGACAACACAGGAAACAGGTCATAGCCTTTGAAGGCACTCAAGTGAGCAGAGGTGGCCAGTCCAAGCCTGTCGCCGGTACCAAAGGACGCCTTGTTTTTACAGAGCACCGGAGCAATACCAAATTCATCCCTCAAAATGAGGTAGTTTTCAAAACTTAACGGGTAGAGATTGAAGGAAAATCCAGTGGCTTCTACTTTGATGTCTTCAGAAAAAAACGGAACCCTAAACCCGAGGGCCTTTCCCTTGCTCAAGATCCCTACTTTCTTGTCAGCATTGCCCTTGACCACAAAAACATAAATGTCTTCTGCCAGCTTGCGCACTGAATTGGAATACAAAACAAATGAATGGCGTGACAGTAAACTCGAGAGTGGATTTAATACACCCTTATCCATCATGCCCATCTTCCCCTTCTATTGAATTAATATTTCTAAAGTTTCAGCTTTTAATTTTCCCCTCAAGCATGCATATACAGGTCATCAACCAACAAATATTTTACCATATATCTCCCCACAATGCATCTTTTAGACTACAAAATGACTAAATCAATTTTGCTGCTCAAAACGAAATCTTCATATTGGAATGCCGTTCACCATTGGCCACATACACCATCTTCCTTCTCTCTTAGTTAAAAAATTTATAGCCGGTATAGAAACCGGCCATATCTTAATCCGCATCACTCGTCCAAAGGCTCAAACATGTCTTTCCCAACGCCACACTCGGGGCATACCCAGTCATCCGGTAAATCCTCAAAAGCCGTGCCTGGTGCAATCCCTCCATCCGGATCACCTATTGCAGGGTCATAAACATATCCACACACGGTGCATTGATATTTGGTCACAGTACTTCCTCCTTCCCATTTTACAGTGGTAAACTACATTCTGCCCGTGAATTACCACCCACCTAAATTCGAAAGAATTTTTACAACAAAATATTTACCCTTATTTTAACTCTTAAAACAACAATTTTTCCTTTATTCTCCCCAGTCGTCATCTTCATCATCGTCATCATAATAATACCCATACTGCCTCGGGGCCTTACCTTTCTCTTCTATGACCTCAGGCTTCTTAAGCAAAGGTTCATCCCTATTAATTTGTAATAGCTGCACATCAAACTCCCATGAGTCACCATAATCAAAAAAATACAAAAAATGTTGTCCTTCATACAAATCAAGTTCACCGATTCGCACCTGATTCACATATGGCCCCTCATCTAACAAAGGCGCATGATACGCGTTATCGGAATATTTCTTTCCATCCATAAAAAATGAATACAGATGGTCATTATCAAAATCAAAAGCCATTTGTATGGCATCATGCAAATCTTCTAGTGTATGCCTGGATGAAATCTTTATCTTTCGCCATACTCCTCTCCCAAGCGATACCTTAAACACATAGTTCCCTTCAACGTCTTTATGTATTTCGGCTGTAACGGTTTTATTCAGCACTCCTTCCGGAAATACAGGTTCTAACAACTTGTAAAACGGAACAAATTCCCTTTTGTGTTTTCGTTTGCGCGATCTACTTGCCTTTGCTCGTCCCCTTACATTCATAAGCTGGGAAAATAAATCTACTCCAAAATGAGAATTGTCCGATATGTTCTTCTCATACAGTCCATTCTTCTTTAACCAGGGTATATTCCAATTTAGTATGTCGTATTCGGCCAAAATTTTGCACACGTTTGCTCCAAATTCCGTTGGAATCACTGCTTCTATTCTATCATCGTATTTGGTCAGTTTCTTTCCATTTTCAACAACTGGTATATATGTGCACAAACCAAAATAATCTAGGTATTGTATTATTACCGAGCATGAAGAAAAGATCGGGTCATCCATTTCATAACCCGAAAATGCACCACTTCTCAACTCTTCTCCTGGCTTTGAAAAAGCTATAGTCTCCACCACTCTATCAATAGGATTTCTAGAAAATATATATGAATTTGCGATCTCACCAAAATCATATCTAGTCCAAAAAGTTTCAAAAAGGAAGGCATACTTTTCAAAAATATTTAAAGAATCAAATTCATCTTTTCTCACGGTATAAATCAAATGAACATTCCCCTTATGATCTGTTATTCTTTGATACAGCTTTCCCGCTAAGGCTAGATTAAATAACAAATCAATCACAGGATATGCCTCCTGCTGAAAATTTGGAGCAGCAACTTCCTTTTTGTGAGCGAGCAGTGAATTTAATTCAAATAAATCTTTTTTCCCCAATACGCCTTTCTTTTTGGTCAATACTGGATTGTTTTGATCAATAAAATTGCAAAACCTCACAAAATCGTTCACAGTAGTGCTTATATCCTTCTCACTTGCTTTATTATACATCACTTTAAGTTTCACCCACCTTATTTTATTATCCTTGATGTTCAAAAATTTTGTGAATTTTACCTTCAACAAAGGAACCTCACGGAAACAAAAAACCCCCTCTCCATTTTAATTTTATCACAACCGCACATTATTATGCTAGTTACAAAAATTTTGGTTTGTGTCAAAGTAACCTACATTTCGCATGTTAAAAAATGGGATTTATCTTTTTCGTGTAAATGTCAGGACTAAATCCCAACCATTCTAGCATCTTCAATATCTTTGGTGAAGTATCATTTGGCAAATACAGATCACCATTG
>NZ_JAHUQD010000008.1 GCF_023838525.1 Caldicoprobacter algeriensis | reverse complement strand
GAGGGGGGAAGTATACCTAAAAACCGGAGTTTATGGGCTTTTCAAATTCCAAAATTGTAACAAAATGGAAAAACATTAATTCCATATTCAAAAAAATTTACACTGGAAATTAGATGCGAAATTTCTGGATTCTGTCAGAATACATTGAAATTTTTGAAAAATTATGATAATATTTGTATGTTTAGTAAAGAGGGAAGGGGAAGCTGTTGTTATGCTTAGAGGGACTACAATTATCGCAGTGCGAAGAGGCGACAAAGGCGCCATTGGCGGCGATGGCCAGGTAACGCTGGGACAGAGCACCATCATGAAGCAAGGTGCGCGCAAGATACGCAGGTTGTACCACAACAGGGTAGTGGTGGGATTTGCCGGATCAGTGGCAGACGCGTTTACATTGAGCGAGAAGTTCGAAACCAAGCTGGAGGAGTATTCTGGTAACTTGCAGAGAGCGGCCGTAGAACTGGCCAAAGAGTGGCGTGCCGATAAAGTGCTAAGGAAGCTCGATGCAATGCTGATTGCCATAGATTCAAAGGATTTGCTCATAATTTCAGGTACCGGTGAGGTCATCGAGCCCGACGATCAAATTGCTGCCATAGGGTCGGGGGGTAATTATGCTTTAGCAGCTGCCAGAGCGCTTGTCAACAATACCCAGCTTGAGCCGGTGGAGATAGTCAGGAAGTCGCTGGAGATCGCTTCTTCGATTTGCGTTTACACCAACGACAATATCTATGTAGAAGAGGTATAGGAGGGGGAGACCGTTGGCTGAATATTACACTCCGAGAGAGATAGTCGAGCAGCTTGACAAGTACATAATCGGGCAGGGCAAGGCCAAAAAGGCTGTTGCCATAGCTTTGAGGAACCGGTATCGCCGGAGCAAACTCGACCCAAAATTGAGGGACGAGATCACGCCGAAGAACATAATCCTGATGGGGCCTACCGGTGTGGGTAAAACGGAAATTGCGCGGCGTTTGGCCAGGCTTGTGAATGCGCCCTTCATAAAGGTGGAAGCTACTAAATACACCGAGGTAGGGTATGTGGGCCGAGACGTGGAATCGATGGTTAGAGACCTAGTTGAAGAGGCCATCCGCATGGTCAAAAACCAGAAAATGGAAATGGTTAAGGAAAGGGCGGCTCAGGCCGCCGAGAATCGCATACTGGACATACTCCTCCCTCCTAAAAGGAAGAGGGCCCAGAATCCACTGGGCATGCTGTTTCCAGTGGATCATCCAACGGTTGAGGAGCATGAAGAGGCCGACGATTCCATGGCGCACACCAGAGAAAGGCTGAGGGAAAAGTTGCGCAGCGGTGCTCTGGAGGATAGCCCTATAGAGATCGAAGTGGAGGACTCCACGTTTGCCAGTTTCGGATTCATTCCCGGTATGGGCAATGAAGAGGTGCTCATACAGATACAGGATGTATTCGGCAATCTGTTTCCCAAAAAGCGTAAGAAGAAAAAGACCACCGTCCGAGAGGCACGGCGTATATTTGAACAGGAAGAGGCGCAAAAGCTAGTTGACATGGACGAGGTTGTGGAGGAGGCCATTCAGGCTGTAGAACAGCACGGGATAATATTCATCGATGAGATCGACAAGATCGCCGGGCGTGAGACCGGGGTAGGCCCCGATGTCTCCCGTGAAGGGGTGCAGAGGGATATACTGCCGATTGTAGAGGGTACCACGGTGATGACCAAATATGGCCCGGTGAAGACTGACCACATACTGTTTATTGCGGCTGGAGCCTTCCATGTATCCAAGGTGTCCGACCTCATACCCGAGCTGCAGGGCCGCTTCCCCATAAGGGTGGAACTGGAAGCTTTGACAAAAGAGGATTTCAAGCGCATACTCACTCAGACCGAGAATGCCATCATCAAGCAGCAGATCGCGCTTCTCAAAGTAGAGGGTGTGGAACTTGAATTTACTGAGGATGCCATCGACGAGATAGCCGACATCGCCTATATAATGAATCAGACCAGCGAGAACATAGGCGCACGGCGTCTGTATACCGTGGTTGAAAAGTTGATGGAGGATATATCCTTTAACGCAGATAGCCTGGCGGGGCAAAAGGTTGTGATAGACAGGGAATACGTGAGAAACCGACTCCAGGATATAGTAAAGCAGAATGACCTTCACAAGTTCATACTGTAGATGCCTTATTGCTGTGTGGCAAGGCTTTGTAAGGGGAAAAGGATTTTGTGAGGCGGCATTTACTTATTCGGCAGAAAGTGGGGCTAGATATGTCAGATAGTTTGCTGGAGCGAATAAGAAGATTCAATCAGATATTTCAGAGCAGCGAGGCCTGTGGGATAGATTTGACGTATTTATGTGAGATGCTGAGCGAGCTGCTTGAAAGCAGCGTACTGCTGCTGGATGAGGGTGGCCGTGTTATAGGTTGTGCACCTGCGCGTTCAGGTGAGAACACTGCCCAGAGGATGCATGTTTCGGCTGATTACAATAACAGCTTACTGTGGATTCGCAGCACCATGGCAAATGTTGTGGAGGATACTCAGGAAGGCAAACAAAAGCTCACCATTGTTCCGATATACTGCAGGGGCAAGAGGTTGGGAACTCTTATTTTCCGGCGTCCCGACCTCAAAGAATTTGTGGATGATGACCTGGTGCTGGCCGAGTACGGCGCTACCGTGGTCGGGTTGGAGATAATGCGCTTGAAGATGGAGCATATGGCGGAGGAGGTGCGAAAGAGGTCGATGGCCGAAATGGCCATAGGCACCCTTTCCTACTCCGAACGCGAAGCTGTGGAGCAGGTATTCAAGGAGCTGGATGGTACTGAGGGCCTGCTGGTGACCAGCAGGATAGCTGACCGGGCGGGGATTACGCGCTCTGTCATAGTAAACGCCTTGAGGAAACTTGAAAGTGCCGGAATAATCGAATCCCGGTCGTTGGGGATGAAGGGCACTTATATCAAGGTGCTCAACGACAAGTTCTTATCGCAGCTACATAAGGCATAAATAACTTTAAGAAAGAAGTGAATTTATGTCCAACGACGATATGAACAGGATCAAAGAAATTCTTAAGGAAAAAGGATATAAATTGACTCCGCAACGCAGGGCTACCCTTGAGGTGATCATGAATAACAAGGGCAAGCACATGAGCACAGAGGAGATCTACTTTAATGTGAAGAAGATATGCCCTGAAATCGGTTTGGCTACCGTATACCGTACCATGCTCTTGTTCGAGGAGCTGGGAATACTCTATAAGCACAACTTTGATGATGGCAAAAATCGCTATGAGCTGAGTACCATGAACGACGATCACCACCATCATCACCTTGTGTGTTTAAGCTGTGGTCAAGTGATAGAGGTAGAAGAAGACCTGCTGGATTCGCTGGAGGAGAAAATCGAGGAAAAGCATAGATTTAAGATTGTCAATCACAACGTGAAATTTTTTGGTTATTGTTCAAAATGCAGGCATGATGAAGGCTCCGTTTAAATGGAGCCTTTGCCATTTTTGGATTATAGTTGGAGCCCGGCCAGATGTTGCAAAAGCGATTTTCCAGTTTAAGGGTTTGAATAAGCCGTTCGGCTAATACGCATACTAAAAATACGCTTCTACACAGCACTGTTTGACAATAGCTAGAAAGGATGATACGGTGAAAGGGATTATTATGGCTGGAGGCTCTGGCTCTCGCCTGCGACCTCTCACCTGTGATTTGCCCAAACCGATGGTACCTGTGATGGCCAAGCCTGTCATGACATACAGCATAGAGCTGTTAAAAAAATATGGCATTAAAGATATAGGGATAACCCTTCAATATCTTCCGCAGGTAATAGAGGATTATTTTCAAGATGGTTCTACGTTTGGGGTCAAGCTCCATTATTTTGTGGAAGAAACTCCGCTTGGGACAGCAGGCAGCGTAAAAAATGCTGAAAAATTTTTGGATGAAACCTTTGTCGTGATCAGCGGAGACGCCCTGACCGATATTAACATAAGTAAGGCAATAAACTTCCATAGGGAGAAAAAGGCCATAGCCACCCTTGTCCTCAAGAAGGTGCAAGTGCCTTTGGAATACGGCGTGGTGATCATCGATGAGAGCGGAGCAGTCACTCGCTTTCTAGAAAAACCCAACTGGAGTGAAGTCTTCAGCGATACCGTAAATACCGGGATATACATTTTAGAGCCTGAGGTCCTTACCTATTTCAAGGCGGGGCAAAAGTTTGACTTCAGCCAGGACCTGTTTCCACTGCTTCTTGAAAAAGGCAAGCCTATGTATGGTTATATAACCGACGAGTACTGGTGCGATATAGGAAACCTTCAAACCTATCTTCAGGCCCATTACGATATGCTGTCTGGCAAGGTTAGATTCCCTATACCCGGCCAGAAGATAGGCGAGAATATATGGGTGGGAGAAAATGTTGATATAGCTCCTGAGGCCAGGCTGGAAGGCCCCTGCTATATCGGAGACTACACCCGTATTAGAGAAGGGGCTTACGTTGGGCCGTTTACTGTGATCGGACGCTATAATGACATCGGGCCCCATACCAGCATAAAGAGGAGCGTGCTGTGGGATTACAATACCTTGAGCAGGTGCGTTGAGATACGCGGTGCTGCCGTGTGCAACAAGGTAGACATAAGGGAAAGGGTATCGATATACGAAGGGGCAGTAGTTGGCAATGGTTGTACTTTAAAGCCCAGGGTTAGCGTCAAGCCTGACGTGAAGATATGGCCAGAGAAGGTAATCGAGCATGGAACTACGGTACAGTCCAATGTGATATGGGGTACGCGATTCAGCAAGACCTTGTTCGGGAAAAACGGCATAACGGGAAAGCTCAACGTAGATCTGGACCCGCGCTTTGCTGTGCGGTTGGGTGCGGCTCTGGGAGCTGAGCTTAAGCCCAACAAGCGTGTGGCGATAAGCTGCGATGATAATACCGGCAGTGCCATGTTAAAATACGGCATAATATCTGGTTTGTTGTCTTCGGGAGTAGAGGTGCTGGACCTGGGAATGCTCACAACCCCCATTTTGAGGTATATGGTACCATATTTCGGCTTGGAGGGAGGGATACACGTCTTTGAAGACAAGAAGGTGGATGGCAATGTGGGCATTCATTTTATCGACAGGGACGGGGGCAACTTTTCGCCAGCTTTTGAGCGCCAGATTGAGAATGCATTTGTGAGGGAGGATTTCCAAAGGGTTGCAGCAGATAAAATACCTAAAGTGCAAAACTTCTTCAACGTTCCACTGTTTTACGCCAAGGCCCTCGAAAAATTGGTGGATGCGGATGTCATAAGGAATTACGGCTTCAAGGTGCTATTTTCCACTCCTAGCAGACTGGTTGCCTCAATTGCCGAGACCATATTCAGCGATGTGGGTTGTGAGCTTCATATAGCCAAGGATGACATACCACTTGAACTTGAAAAAGCGGAGCGGGGACAGTATAGCCTGGCATGCCATGTGGACAGCAACGGTGAAGAGCTGGAACTGTATGACGAGAAGGGCAAGCGGGTCTCACGAGAGATGTGCGGTGCTTTAAGGGTTTTTTTGTGTTTAAACGCAAACGATAAGAAAGAAGTGGTAGTGCCTTATACAGCTCCTACCGCCATTGAAACAATGGTACAGTCGCTTCAAGGAAAGGTCATACGCACCAAGACAAGCCGGTATGCCCTAATGAACGAGGTAATAAAGCGGGAAGGGAATGGCAGCGGGGTATTTTTGCTGTACGCCGATGCTATTGCCATGCTGCTCAAACTCCTGGAGGTTTTAGCTAAAGAGCACAAGATGTTGTCCGAGCTTACCAGTGCCATACCAAGATTTTATATGAAAGAAAAGGTCATAGAATGCCCATGGGAGGAGAAGGGAAAAGTGATGCGCTGGCTTATACAGGAAGAGACCAAAGGGAACAACGTGGTTGAGCTCTTTGAGGGGGTAAAGGTGCATCACAAGAACGGCTGGGCTCTGGTGCTGCCAGATTCTGAAGAAGCAGTGTGTAGGATTTACAGCGAAGGTGTGTCGGAGGAATACGCTGAAGAATTGACAAAGTTTTATGAGGACAAGATCAACTGCGCCAAAAAGCAATGATGGACAACATGAGCTCAATGAATAGGAAGCTGACTCATCCCCAGAGTTGGCTTCCTCCTTTTTTGAGTTGCACAGCCAATGTAAATACTGTATAATTGAAATTATGATAGCAATGTTCGGTAAAAAATATAAAAATTGAAGGAGGATAAAGGGTATTTGTGGCGTCAAAGAATCTACTGAAGATTATACCACTGGGTGGGGTAAACGAGATAGGCAAAAACATGACTGTTTTTGAGTACGGCAATGATATCATAGTTGTGGACTGCGGGGTCAGCTTCCCTGAAGATGATATGCTGGGCGTCGATCTTGTCATACCCGATATATCCTATTTATTGAAAAATAAGGACAAAGTAAGAGGTTTTATTCTCACGCACGGGCATGAGGACCACATTGGTGCATTGCCCTATGTGCTCAGAGAGATGAACGTTCCGGTTTACGGTACCCGTTTAACCCTTGGGCTGGTTGATATTAAGCTAAAGGAACACGGCATCAATAAGGCGATTTTTCAGACGGTCAAGGCCAATGATACGTTAAAGCTGGGCGCTTTCACCGTGGAGTTTATCAAGACCAGCCACAGCATAGCTGATTCGGTAGCTCTGGCCATACATACCCCGGTGGGGGTGGTGGTACATACCGGCGACTTTAAGATAGACTATACTCCAATAGATGGCCAGGTCATAGATTTAGCCAAGTTTGCCTTATTGGGCAAAAAAGGTGTACTTGCCCTCCTGGCTGACAGCACAAATGTGGAAAGGCCAGGCTATACCATGTCCGAAAAGACGGTGGGTCAGACCTTTGAGTCCATCTTTGCCGACGCACCGGGCAGGATCATAGTGGCTACTTTTGCGTCCAACATACACAGGATTCAGCAGATCGTCAACGCGGCTATCAAGTACGGGCGAAAGGTGTGTATATCTGGCCGTAGCATGGCCAACGTGGTAGCAGTCGCTATGGAGCTGGGCTACCTCAATATACCTAAAAAGACGTTTATAGAAGTGGACAAGGTTGACAGCTATCCCAACGATAAAGTGGTTATAATTACTACCGGTACCCAGGGTGAGCCCATGTCTGCATTGACGCGTATGGCTGCTGCCGAGCATAAAAAGCTGGAAATCATACCTGGGGACCTGGTCATAATATCGGCAACGCCCATACCCGGCAATGAAAAGCTGGTGTATAAGGTGATAAACCAGCTGTTTCAAAGAGGAGCCAATGTCATATATGAGTCTCTGGCCGATGTCCACGTGTCAGGTCATGCCTGCCAGGAGGAGCTCAAGTTGATACATACCTTGGTGAAGCCCAAGTTCTTTATCCCGGTGCACGGCGAATTTCGTCACCTAAAGCAGCATGCGCTGTTGGCAGAGTCTCTTGGTATGCCTGGAGATAACATATTCCTGGTGGATATAGGCACTGTGCTTGAGCTTACCCATAACTCCTGCAGAGTGGCGGGAACGGTCACTGCAGGGAGGGTATTGGTGGATGGATTGGGCGTTGGAGATGTAGGCAATATCGTTTTGCGCGACAGAAAACACCTGTCACAGGATGGCCTTATCGTTGTGGTGGTCACCATTTCAAGGGAGACCGGCGGCGTCATTGCTGGGCCTGACATCATATCCAGAGGTTTTGTCTACGTGAGGGAATCTGAGGGGCTTATAGAGCAGGCACGGCAGGTGGTGAAAGAGACGCTGGACAAATGCGAGCAGCAGAACATCACCGATTGGGCTACTTTGAAAACCAATATAAGGGATGAGCTGAGGAATTTCCTTTATGAGAAAACCAAGAGAAATCCGATGATACTGCCTATCATCATGGAGATATGAGGATTTTATAATCCATGAGGATGGGAGGGTGTTGACATGAATGTATACGATAAGGCGCATGAATTGGCCAGGGCGCTTTCGGCAAGCAAGGAGTACAGGGACTACAAGGCCGCAAAGGAAAAGATTTATCAGGATGAAGCGAATAAAAAGATGCTGAAGGACTTTAAAAAACGGCAGTTTCAGCTGCAGGCAGTATTTTTGAGCGGCAAGCAGCCCGATGAGCAGGAGCTCGATAGGTTCAAGAAGCTTTCGGAGCTCATACAGCACTCACCCGATATAAGCAATTTTTTGCAGGCCGAGTATCGTTTGAATACGCTTATGTCGGATATATACAAGATATTGAGCGAAGCTGTGGATATGGACCTGGATTTTATGCGGGAAGATGAGAAAGAAGGGGATAAAGAGAAGTGAAGCGGTTTAAAATTTCTGCTCATTTTATTGCAAGGGCGGGTATCATTGCAGCCGTATATACGGTATTGACGTTAGCCCTTCAGGGGATATCCTATGGGCCCGTTCAATTCAGGATAGCCGAGGCTTTGACGGTGCTTCCGTTTGCGGATGTGGCTGCCATCCCTGGAGTTGCACTGGGGTGCCTGTTTGCCAATCTGGGCAGCCCATTGGGATTGGTGGATATTTTGGGTGGCAGCTCCATCACGTTGATATCGGCATACCTGACGCATAAAGCGCCCAACCGCTATGTGGCTTTGCTGCCCCCTATAGTTTTGAATGCCATCGGTGTACCCATTTATCTGGCGCCAGCCGTTGGACTGCCCTACTGGCTGGTTGCCCTGCAGGTGGGATTGGGGCAGCTTGTCGTAATAGGTGTGCTGGGCCTTCCCGTATTGTCGCTCTATCAAAGAATAATGAGCAGGTTTCCTATCAAAGATTAACACAATTTTAATATTTTATTAACCTCCTCCACCTTGTCAAAAGATATATAAACCTATATAATTAAGATGACAATACAGGTGGAGGTTGGAAGATGTCTCAAATTGCGGTTACCCGAGACCAAAAGAACAAAAAGGGTATGCATCCTTTTGTAAAATACCTTTTGAGGAATTTATTGATATATTTCATCAGCCTGGGGATAGTAATAGGTACTGTTTTGTGGGCAGTACGCCAAGTTCAGCTGTTGTTGTTTGAACCGGTGGATGTTAAGGACAAGACTAGTGTAACAGTGGATATACCAATGGGGACTTCTGTCCGTGGCATTGCTGAAATACTCCATGAGAAGGGCCTAATTCGCAATACCGGGGTTTTTAGATTTTACGTTGAGCTTACCGATAAGGCCTCAAAACTCAAAGCGGGACGGTATATGCTTTCCAGGAGCATGACCCCTCAGCAGATTCTGGATGAGCTGATAACAGGCGAGGCGGCGGTGGACACAGTCAAGGTTACCATTCCAGAAGGGTTTAGCATACGCGATATAGCAAATTACCTGCAGAATTTTGAGAAGGACGGCCAAAAGGTTTTTCAATTTACGGCCGAGCAGTTCATTGATGCCGCTAAGCAGTTTGATAAGTTTGCAGAAGATTATACCTTCTTGTATGAGATACCCGAGGCCAGAAGAAGCGGGGAATATCCTCTGGAGGGTTACTTGTTCCCCGACACCTATATAGTCTATGTTGACTCTACCCCCGACGATATCATAAGAAAGATGCTGTCGACCTTTGAAAGGAAAGTGTATTTTGCCGAATTTCGAAACGTCCCTCTTCTTACAAGGATAGAGGAGCTGGGGATGACTCTGGATCAGGTCATCACTCTGGCTTCCGTAGTTCAGGAAGAGGCCGCTGTAAAGGATGAATTCTATAAGATCTCTGCGGTGTTTCACAACAGGTTGAATATCGATATGCCCCTTCAGTCCTGCGCGACGGTGCAGTATGCTCTGGGAAGTTCCGAAAGGAAGCCATTCCTGACTAATGAGGAGATATCAGTAGACTCGCCTTACAACACATATAAGCACAAGGGGTTGCCTGTGGGGCCCATCGCTTCACCAGGGCAGCTGGCTGTAGAAGCGGTGCTGTATCCAGAGGAGGAGTTCATGAATCCCGAAAAGCCCGTGCTGTTCTTTGTGTACGCCGGAGATAACCGGCACGAGTTTAGTTACACGGCGGAGGAGCATGCTAAAGCTAAACAGAAGTATGAGAGGCGGTGGAAGGAAAGCCAGAATCAAAATCAGGAATAGCGCGAGTATATGGAGCTCACTCTAATGAGTGGGCTCTGTTAATTTGAGGTATTAATTTATGGAAAGACCAATTCGTATGTGCTCTTGCTTGAGAAGCTGTGCATCAAGACGGGATTTTTGTTTTTTGCAAAGCAGGAGCTGATTGGGATTTTGCACAAGAATTTGTCATTTTAAGAAAGGATGGGAACCAAGGTGAAAATACCCGAGCTTTTGGCACCGGCAGGTGACCTGGAAAGGTTAAAGATTGCGGTGGCGTATGGTGCCGATGCCGTGTATATAGGCGGTAAAAGGTTCAGCCTGAGAGCATTTGCCGACAATTTTGAACGGGATGAAATAAGGGAAGGCGTGGAATATGCCCATAGATATGGGCGCAGGGTATATGTCGCATTGAACATATTTGCTCACAACGAAGATTTAAACGGCATTGATGATTACATTCGCTTCCTTGCAGATGTTGGGGTGGATGCGGTTATAGTCTCGGATCCGGGGATCTTGTCCATAGTAAAGGACGTAGCGCCTGACATGGCGATACACCTGAGCACGCAGGCAAATACCACAAACTGGCGGAGCGCTGTTTTCTGGCATAAGCAGGGGGTAAAGAGAATAATAATGGCGAGGGAGCTCAGTCTAGATGAAATAAAGGAAATAAGGGATAAAATTCCCGATACCCTTGAGCTGGAGGTATTCGTTCACGGCGCCATGTGCATTTCCTACTCCGGCAGATGTTTGATCAGCAACTACCTTGCCGGGAGGGATTCGAACAGAGGAACGTGTGCCCACCCGTGCCGTTGGAAGTATTACCTTATGGAGGAGAAAAGGCCGGGGGAGTACTTGCCGGTTATGGAGGATGAGAGAGGGACTTATATACTCAACTCTAAGGACCTGTGCATGCTGGGCCACATCCGAGAACTGATAGATGCAGGGGTTGATGGCTTTAAAATTGAAGGAAGGATGAAGAGCAGCTATTATGTCGCCGTTACTGTAAAGGCTTATCGCCAAGAACTGGATAAATACAAGAGAGACCCAGAAGGTTATCGCTTTGATCCGCAGGCTCTTGAAGAGGTGAAAAAGGCCAGCCATCGTCCCTTTACTACAGGGTTTTATTTTGGCAAACCTTCATCCGATGCGCAAGAGTATTCAAGCAGCCATTACATCAGGGAATACGACTTTGTAGGGCTGGTGCTGGGTTATGATGAACAGAGGAGTATGGCTCTGGTTGAACAGCGCAATCCCTTCAAAAAGGGGGATAAGGCTGAAATTCTCCGCCCTCATGGGGAACCATTAAGCTATACCATTGATCAAATATTTGATATTGATGGGCAGCCTATAGATAGCGCTCCGCATCCCCAGCAGAAGGTGTATATTCCCATGTCGTATCGGCTTGAGAGGTATTCCATGCTGAGGAGAAAAAAGGAACATAAAGAGGCATAAAGTATTGTCATCCTGTATAAATGCAGGCGAAACGATAAAAAGTTGCTGGGCGGTCAGAAAAGATACAAGCACATTCCCCGTTGCAGTTACATATTATATAAGGTGACCTGTTTTCTCTGGAGGGTGTAACTGCATTTCAGGGGGTGTTATATGGTGTTATCCCTCATTGGGGGTCTACTTTATCTGTTACGTTATGCCTATCTGCTTGTATCCCACATATCGGGTGGCGGTTCTTTTCCCCGGCCATTAAGCCCTGAGGAAGAGGAATATTATCTGAAAAAATTTATGGAAGATGGAGATGAGAAGGCCAGAAATATTCTCATAGAACACAATCTCAGATTGGTAGCGCATATTGTAAAGAAATACAGCAATTCTAGCAAGGATGTGGATGACCTCATCTCGATAGGAACCATTGGACTCATAAAAGCCATATCCACTTTCGATTCAAGCAAGAAGACCAGGCTTGCCACCTATGCAGCCCGCTGCATTGAAAACGAAATTCTTATGGCTATCCGTGCGGATAAAAAGACAAAGGGAGAGGTATCGCTTCAAGAACCCATAGGCATGGACAAAGAGGGAAATGAAATATCGCTTATGGATGTCCTGGGTACTGATCCTGATTCGGTGATAGACGAGGTTGAACTAAAAATGCAGATCAGAAACCTGTACAAGAAGATGAATGCGGTATTGAAAAAGAGAGAGAGAATGGTCATTGAAATGAGATATGGCCTGCTCAACGGTAAACACAGAACGCAGAGGGAAATAGCCCAGATGCTAGGCATTTCAAGGTCGTACGTATCCAGGATTGAGAAAAGGGCTTTATCGAAACTGAGCAAGGAATTTGGTGTTGGGGGCTGTCATTCAAGTTGACAGCCTTTTAACTTTTTTATTAATATTACATTATAAAGTACGGTTTTGCTATCGGATATATGGGCCATGATACTATTTTAGAAGGGATTGGGATGTTTAGAAGGCTTAAACCTGATCAGATGGTAGAGTGTGTTTGCAATGTAAGGCTGGAGGAGTTAATAAGACGGGGAATTTTCAATATAATCATAGACCTGGATAATACTCTGATTCCCTGGGGCGAAGACCAGATTATTCCTGAGGTTTATCAGTGGGTTAAGGCCGGCCACGAGATGGGTTTTAAGTTCTGCATTGTATCTAACAGCAGCTTCAAAAGAATACGCTATTTTGCCTCAAAATTCGGAATGCTGGTCGCTCCCAAAAGAGGCAAGCCCCTGTCTCGGGCTTTTAAAAGTGCTATGGTGAAGTTAGATGGCAATCAACATAATACCGCAGTAATAGGCGATCAGATTTTTACCGATATCCTTGGGGGAAACAGGCTCAACCTCTACACCATTCTGGTTGAGCCTATATCAAAGAAGGAGTTTATAGGAACCAGGGTCATGAGGTTTCTGGAAAAAACTGTTGCAAAGAGGAGGAAGCCATGAACATATCTCCGCACACAAAGCTGGTGGGGCTCATCGGCCATCCGGTAGAGCATTCGCTGTCGCCCAAACTGCACAATGCCCTGTACGAAAAATATGGGCTTGATTATGTGTACCTGGCCTTCGATATCGCCCCTGATGATATTGCCAGGGCGGTAGAGGCGCTCAAAACGCTGTCATTCAGAGGGTTTAATGTGACCATTCCGCATAAAGAAAGAATCATCTGGTTTTTGGATGCGCTAGATACCGAAGCTGCAATTATCGGAGCGGTAAACACTGTGAAAGTAGAAAATGGGAAGCTTATAGGTTACAACACCGACGGGATGGGTTTTGTAGATTCTCTCAAGCGCCGGGGAATAGTGCTTAAGGATAAAGTTGTACTGGTGCTGGGGGCAGGTGGCTCGGCAAGGGCAATATGCGTATATCTGCTCAAAGAAGGCGTAAGGAAGCTTTATATTCACAATCGGACTAGGGAAAGGGCTTCTGAACTCATCAAGCACCTGGAGCGATTTTTTCCAGGCGTTTGTTTGAATTGCATTGCTCAAGAGAATATAAGGGATATACACCCCGACCTGGTGGTTAACACCACGCCGCTGGGCATGTGGCCTCACACTCACATCATGCCCATAGAAGATTATGATTTTTCACCCAGCATGACCGTTGTGGATATCATCTACAACCCTGTTGAAACCGCTTTTTTGAGAAAGGCGCGGCAGGCCGGGTCCCTTACAATAAACGGCCTTGATATGCTGGTGGGCCAGGCCATAAAAGCAATCGATATTTGGACCGGTGTGAAGATGGATTACGATGAAGCCATCAGCATTTTGAGAAACGATAAAAATAAATTATTGTTGTAAAATGACAATTTGCGGTATATAATTTAAGTACAAATATATATAGGGAAGATTTACTATATTTTGAGACTTATTTACTATTAATATTTAGGTGGAACGGTTTATGGGGGTTTACAGAAAAAGGCTGGGAGAGTTGCTACTTGAAAAAGGCATAATAACGCAGGAGCAGCTAAAAAATGCGCTTGCTATGCAAAAGTCCACCGGTAAAAAGCTGGGTGAAATACTCATCTCTCAAAATTTGATTTCAGAGGCCAAGATGGCCGAAGTTTTACAGGAACAGCTGGGCATTCCATTTGTCGATTTGAACAAAGTAGCGTTGGACCCAAAGCTTACCGAATATGTCCCCTTCATTCTTGCAAAAAGGCATTCCCTTATCCCTATAAAGCTGGAAGATGGAAAGCTGTACATAGCCATGGAGGATCCGCTGGATTTTGCGGCCATTGATGATGTAAAGCGCGTATCCAGGATGGATGTGGTGCCAGTCATTTCGTTTGGTGAAGCCATCAAGAATGCCGTGCACAGGCTGTACAGCATGGAGTATGCCGAACGAGCTGTTCAGGATTACACAAAAGAGGTAAAGCTGGAGCAGCTTGCACAGGAAGTACAAAACAGCCCGCTGGATGATGATGTCAGTAATGCTCCGGTGGTAAGGCTGGTGAATTCCATTATCCAGCAGGCAGTCAACATGGAGGCCAGCGATATCCACGTCGAACCGCTGGATAACGAGACACGGATTAGATTTCGAATTGATGGGATGCTGCAGAAAATACTCACCATACCCAAATATGTCCATCCGGCTTTGGTTACTCGCATAAAGATCATGGGCAATATGGACATCGCTGAAAGAAGGCTTCCGCAGGATGGTCGCGTGGATATGCGCGTCTCCGAGAGGGACATAGATGTGCGGATCTCTACCATGCCTACTATTCACGGCGAAAAGGTAGTTTTGAGGATTTTGGATCAAACCAATTTTCTTCTTTCTAGGGAAAAATTAGGATTTACAGAGGAGAATCTGGAGAAGTTTGACCAGCTGCTCAAAAATCCACACGGCATCATACTTGTTACAGGCCCAACCGGCAGCGGTAAATCAACCACACTTTATGCCATGCTAAATGAGCTTAACGATGAATCGGTAAACATCATAACTATAGAGGACCCGGTGGAATACCGTATGGAGGGGATAAACCAGATTCAGGTTAACCCAAAAGCGGGTTTGACCTTTGCCACAGGCCTTCGCTCTATCGTTCGCCAGGATCCTGATATAATTATGGTTGGAGAGATTCGCGACAGTGAAACCGCCGAGATTGCTATTCGTTCGGCCATTACCGGGCATCTGGTGCTGAGCACGCTGCATACCAATGACGCCGTCAGCGCAATTTCTAGGTTAATGGACATGGGCATAGAGCCCTATCTTATATCCGCTTCTCTTGTGGGGGTTATATCCCAGAGGCTTTTGAGAAGGGTGTGCAGCAACTGTAGGGTTCCCCATGATATTGAACCCCATCAACTGGCTGCATTGGGGCTTAATAGCTTGTCTGGGATGACGCTGTACAAAGGGGAAGGGTGCAGTGCTTGCAACTATACTGGGTACAGAGGACGGATACCCGCTCATGAGATTCTCGTGGTGTCAAAAGCACATCGCCAGCTGATAACACAAAAGGCCTCAATTGACGAAATCAGAGATCTGTCCATAAAAATGGGAATGAGCACTTTGAAGGATGAGTGCATAAAGCTGATGCTTAAAGGCTTGACGACGGTTGATGAGGTTATACGCGTATCTTATAGCCAGGATGGCTGACACAATGGTTTTTGGCACCTCATCATCTGTACCATTAGCTTCTAGAAACGCCACGGAAGGGGTACATGGACTTATGGATATATACGACATACTCAGGAAAGCAGTTGAACTCAAGTGCTCCGATGTGCACATATCCGTCGGCATGCCTCCTGCCGTTCGACTCAACGGAAGCCTTATGCGGATATCTGATGAGCCTTTAACTTCCGATCAAACCCAGCAGTTTGCAAGAGCGCTTTTGAATGACGAGCAATGGAAGGTTTTTCAGGAAAGGGGTGAGATTGATTTCTCGCTTTCCATAGCAGGAGTGCACAGGTTTCGCGTAAACGCGTATAAACAGAGAGGCAGTTGCAGCCTGGCCATAAGGTTGGTCAACTCAAGGATTCCCAGCTTTGAGGAACTGGGATTGCCGCCGGTGGTACAGGAGTTTGCCTACAAGAAAAGTGGGCTGGTATTGGTAACCGGACCTACAGGCAGCGGCAAATCCACCACTTTGGCTGCAATAGTTAACAAGATAAACATGGAAAGGGCTGTTCATATCATTACTCTGGAGGAGCCCATAGAGTATCTGCATCGACACCAAAAAAGCATAGTCAATCAGAGGGAGGTGGGCAGCGACACCAAGAGCTTTGCTGCAGGGTTGAGAGCGGTATTGCGTCAGGACCCAGATGTTATCTTGATAGGAGAGATGCGGGACCTGGAGACCATATCCATAGCCCTTACAGCTGCCGAGACTGGTCATCTGGTGCTGTCCACACTGCACACCATCGGAGCGGCCAAGACCATAGACAGGATCATAGACGTCTTCCCGCCGCATCAGCAACAGCAGGTCAGGTTTCAGCTATCGACGGTGCTGGAAGGGGTCATCAGCCAGCAGCTTATTCCGCAGAAAGATGGCTCGGGTAGGGTAGCAGCTGTGGAGGTCATGGTGGTCACGCCCGCCATACGCAATCTGATTCGCGAAGGCAAAACCTATCAGATAACCAACGTCATTCAGACGGGTGCCAGGTTGGGCATGAGGACAATGGACCAGGCGTTGCTGGAGCTGTATAGCAAAGGGGTTATATCAAAGGAGGATGCGCTGGTTTATTCGGTGGATATGGAGCACATGAAAGCTTTGATAAACGGTTAATGCTGTTGCTGTAACTAAGGGTTCCTATGAGGAAGGGGTGATATAGTATTGCCAGGTATAAATACATAGCCAAAAACATGCAAGGGGCTACAACCAGCGGGACGCTTGAGGCTTCTACCAGAATGGATGTCTACCGCCTGCTCAGAGAGAGGGATTATTACCCTATTAAGGTAGAAAAGGTGCTTCAAGTCAAGGATATAAAGGACTTGAGCATCAGAACGAAAATTGCCTCAAAGGATATTGCCGTGCTGTGCAAGCAGTTTTCTACTATGCTTGGGGCGGGTATTCCCATAGTGAGGTGCCTGGACATACTCTCGAAACAGCTATCCAACAGGGTTTTGCGCAGGCTATTTGCCGAGATGTATGCCGAGGTGCGCACCGGCAGGACGCTTACCGAGGCGCTTGTACGTCGAAGCCAGTACTTCCCATCTCTGTTTATAAGCATGATTGAAGCCGGCGAAACCAGCGGAACGCTGGATGTGGTTTTAAACAACTTGGCACAACACTATGAGAAGGATTACAAGCTAAGGCAAAAGGTAAAAAATGCAATGACATATCCTGTCATAGTGCTCATAGTAGCGGTAGCGGTGGTGTATTTCCTGCTTACCGTTGTTGTTCCTACGTTCATAAGCATTTTCAACCGGGGAGATATGGCGCTTCCTCTGCCGACGCGTATGCTTCTGTCTTTGAGCGACTTTGCGACCAGATACGGCATGATTGTATTGTTATGCATCGTATTGATGGTTTTTATCCTTTATATAGTTCTTTCAAGGGGTAAAGGACGTTTAAAGTGGCATGAATTTTTGCTAAAAATGCCTGTAATGGGCACTGTGATAACCTATGTGATTTCAAGTCGGTTTTCTGCAACGCTGGGTATACTGCTCAGGACTGGGATCCCGCTTGTCCAGGCATTGGACATAGTCAAGAAAGTTGTAGGAAACGAGGTAGCGCAGAAAGGGCTGCAGCAGGTGCAGGACATGGCCAGAATGGGAGGAGGTATATCAATACCTCTTGAACAGCTCAAACTGTTTCCTCTCATGTTGATACAGATGCTGAAAATTGGTGAGGAGTCGGGAACGCTGGATGAGATGCTTCTCAAGACGGCAGAGTTTTACGAAGGCGAGCTGGAGGCCAGCTTAGTCAGGTTGACCACTCTACTTGAACCAATGCTTATAGTGTTGCTGGGCGGCGTGGTTGCATTCATAGTGCTGTCCATAGCCTTGCCCATGTTCCAAATGACCAATATTTTGGGTTAAATAAACTTATTAAATTGAAAGGAGAGGAGAAATATGTTTAAGAGGTTTAGGAAAAACAAGAAAGGTTTTACTCTTATTGAGTTGGTTGTGGTGATAGCCATACTGGGCGTTCTGGCATTGCTTATAACGCCAAATGTGGTGAATAGGATTGATGAGGCTGAAAAGGCTGTGGATAAGGCAAATTTGGAGATGATACAAAAGGCAATTGAGATGTATTATATTGAATATGGAGAATATCCTCAAGTTGACAATTTTGCTGACTTGCAACCTTATTTGACTCAAGATAGTGAAGAAAACAAATATATTAAATTATTAGATGAATGGCCAGAGTTGAAATCGATCACAGGTGTAACTTATGATAAGAAAACTGGAAAGCTTACATATCAAGACTGAGTTCAAGAAATATAAGGTAGCACTGAATAAAAAATGCTCAAGTGTTAAAAATGACTTTACCTTTTTAGCACAACTATGAATGTAGTATGTTTGCAGTCTATTGGGATGGGGGAGAAGCTGAAAGTTAGATATTAGTAATTTAGTAATTTAGTAATTTAATAATTTAATATAAATTAGATGCTTTTAGCAAAGTTCTCCCCATCATAATCCCTTTTATAAAAGAGGAAACAAAATGGATCTGCTAATCATAATACTTGGCCTTTTAATAGGTAGCTTTCTTAATGTATGTATATATAGGATACCGTGCGGTGAATCAATAATATACCCGGGTTCTAGATGCACGCTGTGCGGTACAAAATTAAAGCCCCTGGAGCTCGTTCCTGTATTTAGCTTTGTATTTCTAAAGGGTAGATGTCAGCACTGTGGCCAGCCCATATCATGGCGCTATCCTGCCGTAGAGCTCCTGACAGTCCTGCTTATCTGGCTGGTATACAGGCGGTACGGTATAGGCCTTGCTGCCATATACTACGCATTGCTGACCTGCATACTTATAGTGGCGGCTTTCATCGATATGGAGCATCAAATAATTCCAGACGGGTTGGTATTGATAGGATGCGTTACAGGGCTTGCATTTAACCTGATGGGGATCAGCATAAATTTTTTAGACGGGCTATACGGTCTTATTATAGGTGCAGGCTCTCTTCTGCTGGTGGCTGTTTTTTCGCTTTTTGTCTTCCGTAAGGAAGGAATTGGCGGAGGGGACATAAAGTTTATGGCTACCATTGGCTTATATCTGGGCTGGCGCCTTACTGTTTTTGCGCTAATATTATCGGTATATATCGGAGGAGTAGTAAGCTTGCTTTTGTTGATTTTTAAGATAAAAAGAAGGGGAGATTACATTCCCTATGGACCATTTATAGCTATAGGGTCGTTCATTGCTATGCTTTATGGGGAAAGCATCATAAACTGGTATATATTATCTTTTTGGTGATAAACCGATGATGAAGATGTGGGGAAACAGCGGTTTGACTCTTATAGAGTTTATTATAGTAATAAGCATCATTGGAATGATTCTGGCTGTTGTATCTCCCAATATCAAACCACCTATAGAAGAGGCGGTGCTGGAGGCTGAAGCGCAGCGTATTGCGCAGGAGATTCGACTAACCCAGCAACTGGCCATTACTAGAGGGATGGATTATTGTTTTGAGATACATGTTAATGAAAAGTATTACAGGATAAGGCCGAGGACCCCTATGCCGATTGAAGGAGTATATAAAAAGGAATATTTAAATGAGAGGATTAACGTCATTGAGTGCAATTTTTCTTCTCCATACAGCGGTGAGTATTCTGCGCTAAAAGTTTTAACCTATGCCCCTACAGGGATTCCAAGTCAAACTGGAACCATAGAGCTTTATGTAAACAGCGGGAAGAAAAAGACAATTAGGGTGGCGGTGGGTACAGGAAGGGTGAAAATTGAGTGACAAAATCGGAGGGGCTAACATTTATAGAAATACTGGTAGCTATATTTATATTAGCGCTTATTGCGGGTTCTCTTTTGACAGCCTATGGCTTCTCTTTTAAGCATAATAACGAAGCCGAATTGCTGCTAAAGGCTACTTTTGTTGCTCAAACAAAAATGGAGATGTTGCAGTCCATGGACGCCCTTTCTGCATATTATGAAGGCAGCGGACAAGTTGAGCAAGATAGTTCTGGCTATTACATTCAGACGCTGTGCCAACCATACATTTCTGAAGATTGCCACCTGTTTAGTATAGTCCTTAAGGATAAATCCGATGCAGAGTCGGGATATATGCTGTATGCCGTGCCTCCTGAAGGAAAAGATGTGCTCTTGCTAAACAAAATATCGGAAGACACTGCTGTAAGCTTATCCATAGCAGGCAATAGTTATTCCATGGGTATATATGGATCAGAGCAGTCCTTTATAGAAGGTTTGCTTCCCGACGATACAAAAAAGATAATGGTCGTTATCAACGCGATCGGCTATTCTGGTAATTACCGTGTGACGTTTAGTTTTAATACCGGTGGAAGAGAAATGGAAGCTAAAGTGTACGACACCAGTGAAAATTCAAGCAGATTAACAGTTTTGGGTATTAATGAACAGCGCTATCACAATTTTGCATATAGAAATTATTCCATGGTGCGAGCGCAGATCAGGGTGTTTGACACTGAGACAGGTGTACAGCCCAAAGTGGTTCTTGAGAGCGTACTCCAACTAGAAAATTAAAAGGAGCTGTGTCATCTGGAGAGGAGCCGTATAATATGCTTAGGGACGATGGGTATTCTCTTATCGAACTATTGGTAGCGCTGGCGTTATTGTCAGTGGTCGTATCTATGGGGTATTCGCTGTACATGATGAGCGTAAAGGGTTATGCGAGAAGCATTGACAGAATCGATATTCAGCAAAATGTGAGGCTTGCGGCTTCGTATATTCAAAAAAAGCTTTTAAATGCTTCAGAAGACGAGGTAACAGTAGAAAAGAAAGACGATGGCCCTGACATTCTCATTATAGGAAATGAGTATTTTGACCTTAAGGGTACCACACTGCGTGTAAATCATGAGTGGCCTAGCTCTGCAAGCTTCAATCCCATGGCTGAAGGTATTACTCGGTTTGAGGTTGATAAGAACGGAAAAAGGGTTACGGTATCAATCTCAGGTGGAGAGGTTGGAAAGGATAATTTTTTTCCTGTTACTTTTGAAGTGTTCCTTAGAAGATAGGAGGTTGCTTAGTGTTTGCAACACTGAAAAGACTATCTTTTAAGCTGCAAAATATTTTATCGATTGCATCATTTAACTGTCTGAATTGTTATAAAGCTTCAAGCGGTTCAGCTTTAATTTTGGCTGTATTAACCCTAATGGTAGTCTTTACCTTGGGCGTATCCCTTGTATCGGTTGCAGTCAACAATTATTATATGGATCAGACAGAGCATGACTATCAGGCAGCCTATTATATAGCAGAGGGTGTACTGCGCCATCAGATTGAAGCCATGAGACTGCACATGGAAGAGCTATATACTTCTAGGAACTATGATGATGCAGAAAGTTTCTTTAGGGCTTTTACTGAGGGGCTCCCCGTTAGCACGCCTGAATTTAAAGCTGATTTCAACAGGCAGGTTGATGCTTACGTGAGTGTGTCGTCCGGAAATCGCCAAGGTGATACCATGACATTTACCATTAAAGCTGAAGGTACTGTAGGCAAGATAAGCAGAAGGTTGAAGGGCAGTGTAAAGATACGTTATGTAAGACAAAGCACAATATTTAGTTATTCATTGTTTTCAAATGGTACAATTGAGGTAAACAATAATGCAGAAGTGTACGGGAATATAGCAACAAATACAACCACATCGGGGGGAGTTTTGTTAGGTAATAATTCCAAAATAAATGGAGACATTTATATCGGTCCGGATGGGAATCCTTCAAAGGTGGTTGAAAAGAAGAACAATAGCGTTTTAAATGGACAGATAAAGGTGAGCGATGAAACTACTCAACTCCTTCCTATTGTGCTGCCTTCTGATTTGGAAGATAAGGGTGATTTGATAGTCAAGAATAATGATGAGCGATATGTTAGTGACGGGGGAAGGTTTAACAGAATAGAAATTAACAACAATGGGAAACTGATTGTTTATCTTGATGGCGATACGGTTGTCCGTACTACAACAATGTCTATTGGAAATAATGCTGTTATTGAACTACAGGGGCCAGGGAGGTTGCTGTTATATATAGATAGGGATTTTGACATGGGTAATAATGCAGTTATAAATAATAATGGAAAGCCAAATGAGCTAATTGTTTTATATAGCGGAGATAAAATTACGGTAGCTAACAATGCCTTTTTTAAAGGTGGAATATATGCTCCTTCTGCTACGGTATATATTGGGAACAATGCCAAGGTTACTGGAAGTATTGTAGCAGAAAAGGTAATCCTAGGTCAAAATGCCGAGATGGTTTTCGATAGTGTGGTAAAAGATAGCTATCCAATGCCAATACAGGGTTATGAAACTCTGGGAGCAGGTGAGGAATTATTTACTGTTATCTCTTACGGTGAAGAGTAGATGATATTTATTCGTGGTGAGGTAATGCTTATGCTAAAACCAAACAACAGCATCTTAGGCGTAGATATAGGTTCCAGACTTATCAAAATAGTACAGGTTACGCAAAATGAAACTTCCGGTGAGAAAATAAAGCTTTTGAAATGGGGCTGCATTGAAGCGTCGGATATAGATGACGAATCGGGTGGAAACAGGCAGAGCGAGTCTTATCTTGCACAGGCCATCAAGGATTGCTATAAGCAATATGGGTTTAGTACCAAAAAAGTGAGCTTGTGTTTGTCGGATTCGTCTATCATTTTCAGAGATATAGGGCTTCCGGAGATGAAGGATGAAGAGATAAAGGAAAATATAAAGTATGAGATGGCTGAGTACTTTTCAATAGATCCCGATAAATATGCCATCGCCTACAGGATACTGAAAAGGGATGGAAACGAGGGCAGGACGGTGCTGCGAGTGTTGGGCGTGGCGGCTCCTTTGGATCTGGTGGCAAGGTATATGCGAATTCTTAAAAAGGCTGGATTAAAGCCCGAATACGTCGATATCAATGTAAATGCCTATTTGAAGGCAACAAAGCTTTTAAGCGAGATAGGGGATATATCGTCAAGTCGTGGAGTGTGTATCATGGATTACGGGTACAGTACACTGACCATATCCGTGTTTGAGAGGGGAGCACCTTTTGTCACCAGGACGGTAGATAAAAGCTGGGAAGCGGAAAATTTTGATGCAGTTGCGGCAGCTTTAAATCAAGTACTCGATTATTATTACAGCCGAAACTATACTTCGCGTATTGAGAAGGTATGGGTTGTGGGAGGTGGCAGCCTTATAAAGGATCTGTGTCAATATCTATCATTCCAGACCGGTACGGATGTAAGGAGGGTAACTCCTCAGATGCTCAAGATAGAGTATGATAACGGCCAAGATTTTCCAGTAGGCATTTACTTTAAATCCATAGGTACCGCCATAAGAGAGGGCTGAGAGCATGAACGATATAAATTTGCTCAAGGATTTCTATCGCCCCAGGAAAACCATTAGAATTACATTGTTCATATTTGTTGCAGCCGCGGTTGCCGCTTTATTCTCATACTTTGGCATCGTCGAACCCTTGAGAGAAAAGCATGAGCTGGATCTTATGGCATCGAATTTCTCGCAGATGAACGGCGAGTATGAAGCAATTGAAAAGGAATATACCGAACTTTCTAAACGCATGGAGGAGCTAAAAGAAAAAGCCAGCGGTATCAATCCCTTGATAGCCAGGCGGCAGTGGAGTGAGGTCTTCACACTCCTTGAACAGGCAATACCGCAGGGTGCGGCTTTGCGCAGCCTTTCATATGATGGAGATGCTGTGGTGCTGGAAGGTATCGCAACCGACGATGTCGAAATTGCTCGATTTATAGTAAATCTTAAAAAAACCGGTCTGTTTTCAACCGTCAGCCTTAAGAGGATTGATGGTGATGAAGGCGGACAGCTATTTCTCATGAACTGTAAATTCAATCCTTTGGACCGCAAGTGACGGTGAATACGGTAGAAGGGTGATCGAAAATTGATACAGCTTACGAAACGGGAAAAGGTGTTCATTGCGATATTCATCGTAGTGTCGGTTGTAGCAGTATATTATGTATATTTTTATCAACCGCTAATAAGGGATATAGAAGTTATGTCGGCCGAGATAGAGGCGGTCCAGGACCTACCTGTGCTGAGCAAGTCAAAGCAGGAGCAGCTGACAGGCCTTAAGCGGGAATATGAAACGCTGTCAAAGCGGGTATCAGAAACGCTGGAGAGCCTGCGATCGCCCGATGATCAGCCCGGTCTTGTGGTGCATCTGTATCGGATTTTTTCGTCACGCACAGTCAGGGATCATATCGAGTTTGGCGATTTAGAGCAGTATACCGATTTTTCTGTGATGCCCGTCAGCGTGACTTTGAGTACCAGTTACAGTGATTTTAAGGATATATTGAGGCAGCTTGAACAATCTCCTTATAAAAACCATATTCAGGCTTTAACGGTACAGGCACTGGATGGAGGCAGTACCGTCACCGTTAATATGTCCATCAAGTTCTATTTCAAGCCTATGCCGGCTGGACAAGAGCTGAACTATCCCTTTATGGATGGTTTATACGGTAGGCCCAATCCATTTCAATTGCCCGGGCAATAACTCTACTTTGAAGAAATGGCAAGGACATATGGCTCAGATTTCTATATGGCCAATTCAGATGAATATGTGGTATAATTGTGGCAGCAAACTGTTTTTGAGGGGATTGGAGCGGTATGGCGGAGAATTCAAATGAGCTGACAAGGCCCAAAAATTATATGGAAGACGTGGTGTTTAAACACCTGGATAGCATCATCGCCAGCACAGACTGCTGCAGATGCCAGCGCTGTCGCATGGATATAGCGGCCTATGCACTGAATCAGCTTCCAAGCAAATACGTGGTTACTCGCGAGGGCGAGGTGTATTCAAAGCTGCTCGAGCTTCAGCAGCAGTTTGAAACCGATGTCATCATTGCGATTGTCAAGGCCATTGAGGTGGTAAGGAAAAATCCGCGGCATAACGAGGAGCTTGTGGAGAAAAATGGAGGCAAGGAGTGGCGAATGCAATAACATCATATTAATTGGCTTTATGGGCACCGGCAAGACCACGGTAGGGAAGCTGCTGGCGCAGCGTATCGGATACCGCTTTGTTGATACTGATCAGGTAATCGAGCAAGAAGTAGGGCTTTCAATACCCGAGATATTCTTAAAGTATGGGGAACAGCACTTTCGCCAGCTGGAAAAGCAGGTGATCCGCAAGGTTCTTACCCGAACCGGTATCGTGCTTGCAACCGGTGGCGGGGCGGTGATGGATCCCGCCAATTTTTCGTTTTTAATGGAAAATGGGTGCGTTATCGCGCTGGATGCCAGTGAAAATACCCTGTGGGAAAGGCTTAAAGCTGCGAAAGACCGACCAATGCTTTTTTCTGATAATCCACGGGAGAAAATGAAAAGCCTGCTTGAAATGCGCCGTCCCGTCTATTATAAAGCCCATTTTGTGGTACCTGTGGACGGGAAATCACCACAGGAGGTGGTGGACGACATCATCGCTATAATAGAGCCACAGGGAGGGGATGAGCATACTGAATGATGTTATAAGATTTGGGCCAGCTGGGAATTCTGATTCATTCTATGAGCAGGGGTACAAATCCAGCGTGGACATGCCCAAATGGCTTCACGACATGGGCCTTACAGCCTATGAATATACCTGTACCCACGGGGTGAACATCGGTGAGGACACTGCCAGGGCTATCGGAGAAGAGGCCCGAAAATGGGACATAGCGTTGAGCGTCCATGCGCCTTACTACATAAATCTAGTGACGAAGGATAAGGATAAAAGGGCGAAAACCAAGCGGTATATAATGGATTCGCTTAGAGTGGCGCACTGGATGGGCGCAAAGCGTGTGGTCTTTCACCCAGGTTCATGCTCAAAGATGGACAGGAGAGCAGCGCTTGACATAGCGATTGACTTTCTTAAGGAGATTATCGACGAAGCCAGAGAATTTATCGAAGAGGGGATACACCTTTGTCCCGAGACTATGGGTAAGGTAAACCAGCTTGGGACGGTTGATGAGGTACTTGAGATGTGTCTGCTTCATGAGTCTTTCATACCTACGCTGGATTTTGGCCATATAAATGCCATGGGGCGCGGAAGCATCAGGTCGCGAGAGGATTACCTGAATATCATAAACAGGGTAAAAGAGGTTTTGAGTGAGGACAGGGCCAGATACTTTCACTGCCACTTCAGCAGGATAGAGTATTCAAATGGCGGGGAGAAAAGGCACTGGACCTTAAAGGATACGGAATATGGTCCTGAATTTGAACCGCTGGCCGAGGTGCTGGTATTACTTGATTTAAAACCCATAATAATATGTGAATCCAGGGGAACCATGGCGGAAGATGCTGCGCAGCTTAAAGAGATTACCGACCAAAAAATCCATCTATTCAACGTTGGTATTTTGTGATAATATATTGAAGTGGAATTTTTGGTTTGGGCAGGGGTGCACTTTAATGAAGGTTTTGGTGATAAACGGCCCAAATTTAAATCTTTTGGGCCAGCGTGAGCCTTCCGTGTATGGGAATACCAGCCTGGACTGCCTGGTAAGCATATTAAAGGAGCACGGCAGGGAGCTGGGGGTACAGGTGGATCACGTCCAGTCCAACAACGAAGGGGACATTATAGATGCTCTTCACAATGCCAGGGGCAGATATGATGGTGTGATCCTCAACCCCGGCGCGTACACCCATTACAGCTATGCTATACGCGATGCAGTGGCTGCTGTGAAGCTGCCGGTCATAGAGGTACATATATCCAACGTATATGCCAGGGAAGAGTTTCGCTCACGATCGGTGATAGCACCGGTGTGCATAGGACAAATCAGCGGTTTGGGTGTGGAAGGATATCTGTTGGCTTTGGATTATTTTGGTAAATGTTTTAAGCAGGTTGGACAAACTGGTGGGGATGATAACACATGAAGACGCCGGTGGGCAGGTTGCTGGACCGAATGGAGAACCATGATGGAGGTGTAAATGCAGCCCTGATCACCAACCCTGAAGATGTGGAGTACTATTCCGGCTTTAGGGGAAAGGGTGCTGTGCTTTTCGTGCATTCGCTGGTGCGTTACCTTATCGTTATCGATTCTGACGATAACCAGCAGTGTACGACAGAGTGTTCGGGATTTAAGGTTTTCAGTGCATCCTGGGATGAAGCCGTCAGTTTTCTTTCGGAATTGTGCAGCAAATTAGGAGTCCATAGTATATGGTTTGAAGAAAAGCATATTAATAAAGAAGAATACAAATTGCTAAAGGAGTCGTTAAATGGCGTGGAGCTAATACCGGGTGATGATTTTATCTCTCGAAAAAACTATTCTTAGGAAGGGAAGTGGTGATTATGGATATGATTGCAGCAGGCGATTTTAGAAAAGGCGTAACCATTGAACTGGATGGGCAGGTATATACCATTGTCGATTTTCAGCACGTAAAGCCTGGAAAGGGCGCTGCATTTGTGCGTACCAAAATTAAGAACATAGTGACGGGTAACGTACTTGAGCGCACATTTAACCCTACCGAGAGAGTGCCCAGAGCTCATATAGAGACCAAAGAAATGCAGTATCTGTATAACGATGGCAACCTGTACTATTTTATGGATACCGAAACCTATGAACAGATACCTTTAAATAGGGATCAAGTGGAAGACGCCATGAAGTATATAAAGGAAAACATGATCGTCACCATCAAGTTTTATAAAGGAGTACCTTTTACGGTAGAGCCACCCAACTTTGTGGAGCTTAAAGTTATCGATACCGAGCCGGGCGTAAGAGGAGATACGGTGACGGGTGGTAGCAAACCGGCGACTTTGGAAACCGGGGCTGTTATTCAGGTCCCGCTGTTTGTCAATACTGGAGACGTGATCAGGGTTGATACCAGAAACGACGAGTATATAGAAAGGGTTTAAGGGGAATAGTATAAAGTGAAATCATGCGTTTCAAGCCGGGATAGTCATAATAATTTTAAAGGGAGGAAACTAAATGAACAACAGTTTAGGAGAAAAGATGTCCTACATCAAAGGGTTGGCAGAAGGATTGGGGCTGCAAAAAGAAGATACAAAGGAAGCTAAGATACTTATAAACATCATTGACCTGCTGGAGGACGTGGTTGATGCCATCGATGCGCTTGAAGCTTCTCAGGCAGAGCAGGATGACTATCTTGATGCACTCAATGAAGATTTGACGGATATACAAAATGACATATACGGTGAAGATGAGGACGAGGATATGGATGAAGAGACCAACTATGTGGAAGTGACCTGTCCTCACTGCCATGAAACCGTATACTTTGACGAGGAGATGTTTGAAGAAGAGGATGACATCATCTGTCCCAACTGCAAAAAGCCAATATATGAAGAAGGGGAAGAGGAGTACGCCGAAGACGAAAGTGAGGAATGAACTATTAAACAGAAGCTGGTGCAAAACGCACCGGCTTTTTTATTTTTGGTGATATTCTTTTCCTGCCTGACATAGATATTTATTAAAAGGGAGGACGAGTTGTATATGGAATACAGCAGATGGCCTTCCGGCGTTTCGTGGAAACGGGTAATACTCGATGCGCTGCCCGAAAACATTCAGAGGGTAATAGATGGAATCCCACAGAATATTGCCGAAAGCCTGGAGGAGATACGGATACGGGAAGGACGGCCGATTGTCATACATGGCCGGGGTAAGAGCTATTATTTGGGGACCGATGGGGGGCTGCTTTCCTCACCTGAAAAGGCCTATTATGTAACCCATAGGGATGTCCAAAGCATACTGCAGCGCATATCCAATTATTCCATATATGCAGTGGAGGAGGAATTGCGTAGCGGATATATAACTTTGAGGGGTGGGTATAGGGTAGGTTTGGCAGGCAAAGCTGTGGTGGAAGGAGGCAAGATAAAGACATTAAAATATATCAATTCTTTTAACATTCGTATATCCAGGGAAATTATAGGGGTTGCTGACAGAATCATGCGCTATTTGGTTTCGGGAACAGAGGTGTACCATACCCTTGTGCTGTCTCCACCCCAAATGGGCAAGACCACTCTGATCCGCGATATTGCCAGGCAGCTAAGCGATGGTTTTCCAGGCTTTAGAGGCATAAAAGTTGGGATCGTGGACGAGCGTTCTGAAATAGCAGGGTGCTTCCAGGGCATTCCACAGAACAACGTCGGGCTTCAAACCGATGTACTGGATGCCTGCCCTAAGGCCGAGGGTATTATGATGCTCATTCGTTCCATGTCTCCTGCCGTGATAATAACAGACGAAATTGGCAAACCCGAGGACGTGGAGGCAATTGAAGAGGCTCTTAATGCAGGTATAAAGATAATTACAACGGCCCACAGCAGCGATATAGGGGACGCACAGCGCCGGCCCATTCTCTCAAAGATTTTGGATAAGAAGATATTCCAAAGAATTATTGTACTGGGGAATTCTCTGGGGGTGGGAACGATTGAAAAGATATATGACGGTCACACTTTAAATAATCTGCTGGATAGGCCAATTCGTTGAGAGGGGGTAATTGGGCAGTATGGTTTTTGTCAAGATATTATCCAGCCTTGTAATAGTGATGTGCTGTTCGTTTCTGGGGCTGCAGGCCGCAAATGCATATGCATTGAGGGTCAAGGAGCTCAGGATGCTGCGGATGGCCTTTGCGCAGCTCGAGAGCGAGGTTATAAACTACGCTACCTTTTTGCCCGAAGCAGTGGAGAGGGTGGCCGCTCTTTTGCATGGGGGAGTAAAGGAGTTTTTTTGTGACTTCAGCCGCAGGTTACAAAAAAGAAGCGGTGACACCGCTGCCGAGGCATGGGAGAAGGCCTTAAACTGCTGGAAAAAACATCTGCATATAACGATGGAGGATACTCAAATTCTCTTGACCTTTGGAAAGGTGCTAGGCGTAAGTGACAGAGAGAGCCAGCAGAGGTATTTTCAGATAATTCAGAGTCAACTGGGAAACCAGGAGCAGAAGGCCGAGGAGGCCTGCTTGAAATACCAGACCATGTACAAGAATTTAGGGGTGTTAGGCGGGTTGGCCCTAGCCATCATACTGCTGTAACAGGGGGGAGTGTACACCACGATGAGCGTCGATATAATCTTTAAAATAGCTGCCATAGGCATATTGATCTCGGTGCTGAACCACGTGCTCAACAGAGCAGGACGGGAAGAAATATCCATGATGGTCACTTTAGCGGGTATAGTGGTGGTTCTGCTTATGGTGATAGACATGATCAGCAAGCTGTTCAACAACGTCAAGAGCATATTCCAGCTTTACTGAGGAGTGCAGACAATGGATGTAGAGGTTTTTCAGCTGGTGGGATTAGGGATAGTGGCAGCCATTCTGGCCCTGGTATTGAAGCAGCACAAGCCTGAACTGAGCCTGTTTATAGCAATTGCTGCAGGGGTCATAATACTGCTCATGATGACGGGAAGGCTTGTGGCCGTAGTTGCCGTGCTGGATGACATGGCCCGGCGGGCCAACCTGGATCAGGCGCACCTGTCTGTGGTGCTTAAGGCCATAGGCATTGCTTATATTACCGAGTTTGGTGCCCAGGTATGTAAGGATGCGGGGGAAAATTCCATAGCTTCCAAGATAGAGCTGGGCGGTAAAATCATAATACTGAGTTTGACCCTTCCCATCCTTGTGGGATTGATTGAAGTGATATTGCAAGTTCTCACTTGAGGGGATTAAAGACATGAAAGCCTGCTGTATCTTTTTGCTGTTTTTGTTGTGCCTGCCGGTGACGGCATTTGCACAACCTGATACTTATATCGGTTCAGAGGATATAAGAGAACAAATGCAGTTGGCCATAGACCGGCAATTGGAAGGGCTAAACGTTGAAAGATGGGACGAGTTCATAAAAAAGATTCAGCAGCAAGGCAACCCGGCCTTCCAGGAGGGCAATGCCCGTGACCTGATAAAAAAAATATTAACAGGCGAATTCAGCTTGAACCTCAAGGACTTCTGGGTTCATATAACCAGCATCTTTTACAGAGAGGTTATGGCAAATTTAGGCTTGATGGCAAAGATAATTGCTCTGGCTGTGGTCTGCGGCGTACTTAAAAACATGCAGGATTCATTTCAGAGCGTTTCGGCGGCTGAAGTGGCTTATTTTGTATGCTACATGGTGGTGATGCTGCTGGTCATACACAGCATCATGTCGGCGCTGGAGATTGGAAGGAGAGCCGTCGACGCCATGGCCTTATTTACCCAGAGCTTTTTCCCTGTACTGCTGGCATTGCTGGTTTCGGTAGGAGGGATCACCTCCTCTGCGCTTTTGAACCCCACCATAGGCTTATTGGTGGGTTTCATGGGCATGGTGCTCGAGCATGTCATGTTTCCTTTGATACTTGCTTCGGTGGTCGTCATTATGATAAACCACATCAGCGACAAGGTTCAGCTCAATCGCTTGAGCTCGCTGCTAAAAAACGTTTGCGAATGGGCCCTGGGTATCATATTTACCGTATTTGTAGGTGCCATGACCGTTCAAGGGGTGATGGCGGCGTCGATTGATGGGATATCCATCAGGACGGCCAAATTCGCCGTCGATACCTTTGTGCCTGTCGTAGGTAAAATGTTTGCACAGGCCGTCGACATGGTTGTGGGTTGTTCGTTGCTGATAAAAAACGCGGTGGGCCTCATGGGGTTGCTGGTCATAGCGTCCATATGCCTGTATCCGGTGCTCAAGATACTGTGCGTCATGGCGATATACAAGCTTGCCAGCGCAGTCCTGGAGCCGGTGACCGACAAGCGCATTGCGGATTGCCTAAACGACATTGGCAACATGATGATAATAATTGCGATAACAGTAGCCGGGATGGCCATTGTATTTTTCCTGGTAATAACCTTGGTTATAGGGATTGGAAATGCTGCTACCATGATGAGGTAGCTTTGTGGCTAGGCTTTCGTGCAAGATGGTGATTACGAGGGGTTTTCAGGTATTGGAATAGGAGCAAAAGTGTGATTATGTTGCATTTTTAAGGAGGTGGTAGGGGGTGTGAACCCTTCAATTGGCAAGTGGATCATCAATCTGGCCGTGATAAGCATGCTGGGCGTGGCGGTAGACCTGTTGCTTCCAAGCGGCAGCATGAAGAGGTATGTCAGGTTTTTGATAGGCATAACAATCTTGACTGCAATGTTAAAGCCGATCTTTCAAGTGTTTGGCCAGTTGCCAAATTTAGAGAGATATACTGCTCAGGCTTTTGCAACCATGGATTTTGCCGATGTGAGCTATCAGGTAAAATGGCTAGAAGGTCAGCAACAGCGTGAAATGAGGAATTATTTTGTAGAGAGTATGGAATCGCATATGGAACAGCAAATCAAACAGTTCAAAGGCTATGACCACGTAAAAGTGGATGTGGAAATGGATGAGAAATTTCATGATGAAAGCCAACTACCGGATATTCTTAAGGTGTATGTGGACGTCGGCATTTCCGCAGATAGCCATATTGAACCTGTGCGCATCAATATAGACACAAAGGATGTCGATATTTCGCATGCTGATAAGCTTACCAAGGCATCAAAAGACGAACAGGAGATAAAAGCGCTTTTATCCAGCATATACGGCATTGACCAAAGCAGGATAGAGGTACACTTTCAAGACAATTTGCACAACAGTCTAAGCAATAATGAACAGAAGGTTCAGGAGGGAGAATTGCCGTGAAACAACCTGGATTTTTAAAGAACGTAGCAGAAAAGCTCAAGAATTTAAAAAACGTGGAGATAGTAATTGCTTTATTCTTTGTGGCAGTGGTGCTCAGCGTATACGCATCAAGCTTCAACAGGGCGTCTCCTTCCGTGCCTGCCCCTGACGACGGAGCCAACAGAGGAGTACAGTGGGTGGAGCAGGATGAATATGAGGACCAGCAGGAGCTCAAGCTGCAGAAAAAGCTGTCGGCCATCAAAGGAGTGGGAAAGGTAGAGGTCATGATCACGTATAAATCGAGCAAGGAGATCGTCACCGCCATGAATACCACTCAATCGGAGACGGTGACCGAGGAGCAGGACAGCAACGGGGGAACGCGAAGGGTATCCCAGCGGGATGTGAACAGCCAGACCGTCACGATCGGTGAGGTAGGTAATGCCAAACCGCTGGTCATCAAGGAGATGGAACCGGAGATTAAAGGTGTAATAGTCATTGCCGAGGGCGCAAGGGACATACGCGTAAAGCTTGACCTTATAAGAGCAGTTCAAACAGCCCTGGGGGTCAGCCCCCAGCAGGTTGAAGTGTTTGAAATGGAAACAAATAAAGTGAAGGAGTGATGGAGATGCTGGTGGTAAAGAGAAAGAGCGTGGTTATGGGAATTCTTATCGTATTGTTGATCATCACGGGTTATCTAAATCTCGTCTACAATCAAAGCGTGCTGAATGGGCAGGATGTACAGGAAGCGGTAAGTCAACAGGGTGAAGAGGATGGGATAGCGGTCAAGGACAAAGAAGGTTCATCGGAAGAAGAGGACGATACGGCCGAAGTGGCAGCCGTCAGTTCAGCTAATTTCTTTGCAAGCTACAGGCTGGAGCGGGAAAATACCCGCAAGGAGGAGATAGAGTACATACGTGAGATATTGGATAACCCGGCATCGGACCCCGAGATGAAGAAGGAAGCTCAGACACAGCTGCTTGAAATAACCAAAAACATGGAGAAAGAGCTGGCCATAGAGGCTTTGATTAAAGCCAAAGGTTTTAAGGATGTGGTGGTAATTCTCCACAAGGATTCAGTGAACGTCATTGTAGATAAGTCCGAGCTGAAACAGGAGGAAGTTGCGCAGATTTTGGATATAGTGCGGCGAGAATCCGGCCATAAACCCGAAAACATAAAAATTATACCCAAAATATAAGGAAGAAGTTTGTAAAATAGCGCCTCTTCTGCTATAATAACATTGTGTAAAATGTGTAGGAGGTGAGTGACGTGTCAGAGGTTACGCAGAATAAGTCTGAAGAATACGGAAAAGTGACGTTTGCGGATGAAGTGGTGGCCATCATCGCGGGACTGGCTGCTACCGAGGTGAAAGGCGTTGCGGCCATGAGCGGTAGCGTGGCAGGGGGCATAGCCGAAAAGCTAGGGCGCAAGAATTTGACCAAGGGAGTAAAGGTGGAGGTAGGAGAAAAAGAGGCCGCTATTGACCTGTATATCATTGTCGATTACGGCGTTAGGATACCCGAGGTGGCCTGGAATATTCAAGAAAACGTGAAAAAAGCAGTGGAGACCATGACGGGATTGTCGGTAGTAGAGGTCAATGTTCACGTTCAGGGCGTCAATTTCGATAGGGAAATCAAGGAAGAGGATGTGAACAAGAAACAATAGAATACATAAATCCTAACCCTCTGATCCTGTCAGAGGGTTAATTTTAGCAAAGCTTTGGCAAGTAAGTTGGAGCGTTTGATGGTTGAAAAGTTTTTGTAAAGAGGTATGGAAAGACACAACTGTTAAATGAGGAGGAAAACATATGAAGATGAGCTGGCTCGAGAGGGCTTTGTTGGTGGTGTATACCCTTGCCATTGCAGTGGTCTCATTGGTGCTGATGGCCATAGCGGTGGGAGTTATACCATTTACTCGTGCAGTTGAATACATAAATAATATTCAATATGATTGGGACTTTGCGCTCGCGCTTTTCCTCATCTCTCTTGTCTTTTTGCTGGCAAGCCTGAAACTTCTGTTTTTAAAGCGAAAACGTATCATCCTCGCAGGCACGCTCATTAAGAATACAGAACTGGGTATGATAAGAGTATCGATAAATACGCTGGACACGCTGGTACAAAAAGCCGTAAGGGGATTTGGCGAAGTAAAAGACGTCAGAAGCTTGGTTGCTGCCGAATCCGACGGCATAAGGGTGCGCCTTAACATGCAGCTTATGCCGGATGTCAATATTCCCGAGATAAGCCAGGCCATACAGAAAAAGGTTAAGGAGTATGTTGAAGCTACTGCCGGCATTGTAGTAAAAGAGGTATATGTTTATATAGACAACCTTGCTGCCCTTCAGCGTTCGAGGGTAGAATAGGGAGGGAGCCCCTGTGGAACGAGAAGATATGTACGCTTTTTTTAAGTCTAACAAGGGGAAAATTGTAGGAGTGTTGGCCGGCCTGCTTTTCGGGATACTTGTGCTGGCGGTAGGGTTCTGGCGATCGGTCTTTTTGGCGATGTGCATAGCTGTTGGATATTTTATAGGAAGCGTGTACGACGGGGGCAGCAAGCTGCGCATGTTTTTGAGGAAGATGTTTTTCAACGATTTGACATAAGATGCGTATTGTGATTTAAAATATAGCAGCATTTGGGAGGAAAAACATGGCTAGAAAAGATGCAAGGGAAGTGGCCATGAAGCTTTTATATCAGAAAGATCTGTCGGGAGAAGCAGACTTCGATTCCTTGCTGAGGATGGAGCCACACTATTCTATACATGAAAAGGACAAGGAATACATATTGAGCCTATTAAATTTGTTTGAAAGCCATGCCCAGGAAATCGATGGCCATATAAAGTCCTTCTCTAAAGGATGGGAATTTAACAGGATTGCCAGGGTGGACCTGGCCATACTGAGGCTGGCGCTGTGCGAAATCCTATACCGCCCTGATATTCCTGTAAGCGTTTCCATAAACGAGGCTGTGGAGCTGGCCAAAAAGTTCAGCAGCGATAAATCCGGGAAGTTCGTCAATGGGGTGTTGGGCGGTTTCATTCGCTCTAAGCGGATTGCATCGGAGGAGCATATGGTGCCAGAGGGTCAAACCGCATCAGAGGGGAAGATTACAACAGATAAGCAAACTGCATCAGAAGAGAAAATCGCAACACAGGAGCAAATTGCGTCAGATGAAAAGGTTAAAGCGGAGGAGAAGCCACAGTGAAATACATCCTTGGCATGGATACCAGCTGTTATACCACATCTGTTGCGCTGGTAGATTTGGACGGAAATGTCCTGTTAAGCAGGCAGACTCCTCTGGAAGTGGAGCTGGGGCAGAGAGGCCTGCAGCAGTCAAAGGCGTTGTTTCAGCATCTACATCGTTTGCCTGATATGGCTAACGAGGTTACAAGGGTTATCGATCCCAAAAATGAACTGGCAGCCGTATGTGCCACCTGCAGACCGCGCCCGGTAGAAGGTTCCTACATGCCAGTTTTCATGGTGTCCCACCTTGCAGGACAGGCTTTTGCAAACATGCTTGGCATTCCTTATTACGCTGTCAGCCATCAGGAAAGCCACATCCAGGCAGGGGCCTTTTCGGCTGGAGGGCCATGCAGCCAGCGCTTTTTAGCTATACATCTATCGGGTGGTACGTCAGAGCTGCTTAAGGTGACCGATACAGGCACAGGCTTTGAAATCGAAATACTGGGGGCAACCCAGGACCTCCACGCTGGCCAGTTTGTCGACAGGGTAGGGGTAGCAATGGGGCTTCAGTTTCCGGCAGGGGCCTATTTGGAGGAGCTGGCACGAAGAGGAAAGGACGGATATGTCACCATCCCTTTTTCTGTTAAAGGGCTGACGATAAGCTTTTCGGGGCCAGAGGCGCATGCGCACAGGCTGCTTGCTCGGGGGATCGACAAGGAAGATGTGGCCATAGCGGTGTACAACTGCCTTGTGAGCACCCTTGAGAGATGGATACTGAACGCTATGGACACCCCTGGTATGGATGTAAAGGATGTGCTTCTGGTTGGAGGCGTGGCATCAAGCGCCATACTTCGTCAAAAGCTAGTTGATAGGCTGAAAAAGCGGGACGAATCCATACGCCTTTACTTCGCGGCTCCATTGTTTTCAAGGGATAATGCGGTGGGCACTGCTCTTTTAGGCTTGAAGCTTTACAGAGCGCATCATTTATGTAAATGATGCAAAGTAGTAAGATGCACGATTAAAGCCTGCCATTTGAATTTTTCTAAACCTTTAGAAAATTGCCTCTTTTAATTGATACAGGCGTCTGTAAGTATGCTAAAATGGAAAAGCACAGGCGGCAATTATAAGCCACAATAATTAAAAACAGCTTATTAAAAAAGAATGTACAAGATTGGCTTAAGGCAGATGGTAAGGCATAAAGATTTTGGCAGACAAAAAGCTCTAAAAATTTATACAGTAAAAGAAGGCGGTTTGCGGGAGGAGGATAATATTGGAAGCCAGAGTAATTGATGGAAAGGATTTGTCCAATCGGTTGAGGGAGGATATAAAGTCAAAGGTAGAGAGGTTAAAGCAAAAGGGTATAACTCCAGGGTTGGCCGTTATACTTGTGGGGAATGACCCGGCTTCTGCGGTGTATGTACGCAACAAGGAAAGGGCCTGCAATCAGGTGGGAATATACTCGCGGGTGATCAAGCTGGATGAGAATACGTCCCAGGAGGCCTTGCTGGAATACATATACAGGCTAAACGCTGACGAAACGATACACGGCATACTTGTACAGCTGCCCTTGCCGCCACAGATAGATCCCAATGCAGTCATAAACGCTATTGATCCTGCCAAGGATGTTGATGGTTTTCACCCGGTCAATATGGGGCGGCTGGTGATAGGGGAAGAGTGTTTTGAACCCTGTACTCCAAAAGGCATCATTAGGCTTATACAGGAGACCGGGCAGCCCATAGCTGGCAAGCACGCCGTAGTAATAGGGAGGAGCAATATAGTCGGAAAGCCAGTGGCCTTGATGCTACTTCGACATAACGCCACCGTTACGCTTTGCCATTCAAAAACCGTCAATCTGAGGGAAATAGCCCGTCAAGCGGATATACTGGTGGCTGCGGTGGGAAGGCCCAACCTAGTGGACAGCAGCTTTATAAAACAAGGGGCTATAGTAATAGACGTGGGGATAAACAGGGTGGACGATAAGCTGGTGGGTGATGTCAATTTCCAGGATGCCTGCCAGGTGGCGGGGTGGATCACGCCTGTGCCGGGTGGAGTTGGGCCAATGACCATTACTATGCTTTTGGAAAACACGGTTTCGGCAGCGGAGAGAAAATGGGTAGGGTGATCTTTTCAGTCCATCAAATAAACGAATATGTACGCGGTTTGCTGGGGCGAGACCCCATACTGCAGGATGTGTGGGTGCGTGGGGAGATTTCCAATCTGAAAATTCACTCCTCAGGGCATATATATTTTACCCTGAAGGACGAACAGGACAGGATACGCTGCGTGCTGTTTAGGCAAAATCAAAGGGATATGGCCTTTATACCATCTGATGGCATGAGAGTGTTGGTAAGGGGCCAGGTATCGCTTTACTGCAAGGATGGACAATACCAGATATACGTGATGGACATTGAAAAGGACGGCATAGGTGAGCTGTATCTAGCTTTCGAAGCCCTAAAGCAGCGGTTGAAGGCTGAAGGGCTTTTTGATGCGCAACATAAAAAGCCCATTCCTCCTTTTCCCAGAAAAATAGCGGTTATCACCTCACCTACGGGGGCGGCGGTTCGAGATATAATAAAGGTGGTGCGGCGCAGATGTCCATGTGTGGATATACTGGTGGTTCCCGTGCTGGTGCAAGGTTCTGCGGCTCCCGCCCAGATAGAGGCCGCCCTGGACTATGTCAATACGAGAGACGATATCGATACCATCATTTTAGGCAGAGGGGGAGGCTCGCTGGAGGAGCTGTGGGCTTTCAATGAAGAGGTTGTGGCCCGGGCAATCTGGCGCTCAAGGATTCCGGTGATATCGGCCGTGGGGCACGAGACCGATTTTACCATAGCCGATTTTGTGGCAGACCTGAGGGCACCTACTCCTTCGGCCGCTGCCGAGATGGCAGTACCGATGCTCCAGCATTTGCAGGAGATGCTGGCCGGGCTAAATGTCCGGCTGATGGAAGCCATGCGCAATATGCTGCTGCACAAGAGAAAAAGCCTGGAGCATCTACAGTTGAGCTACGTGCTTCGATATCCCGACAGGATTATGCAGCAGCGCAGGCAGCAGCTGGATCAGGCTTATACAAGGCTTTGTGTTGCCTTCAACGATATATTATCCAAGAAAAGGGAGAGGCTTTCACGGTTGGCGGCAGCGTTGGATGCATTGAGCCCTCTAGCCGTTTTGGGACGTGGCTATGCCGTTGTGACTTTGATGCCATCTGAGAGGGTGGTGTATTCCGTAACGTCGCTGAAACAGGGCGATGGCATTACGGTACATTTTAAGGATGGGTGCGCTGATTGCAGGGTAGAGAAAATAGAGGGTGGGGTGTATGGGGTAAGATGAGCCGGGAATGTGATAGGGCTGTATCGGAATTGACGTTTGAAGAGGCGCTGAGGGAGCTGGAAATCGTAGTATCACGCCTTGAATCAAACGATTTATCGCTGGATGAGGCCATTGAACTGTTTAAACGAGGGATCAGCCTTTCTGCTCACTGCAACGCAAAGCTGGAGAGGGCTGAGGGAATGGTAAAACTGCTTATACAAAATCAGGGGAAAATCGAAGAGGTGCCTTTTATGCCTGTAGAGGGAGATGAGGTATGAATTTTGATGAGATATACAGCAATAAACTGGCGCTGGTGGAAGATGCTTTAAAGAAATTGATTGTGCGGCACGAGGACTGCCCGCCGACTTTGTTCAAGGCCATGAATTACAGCTTGTTTGCTGGTGGAAAACGTATAAGACCCGTGCTGTTGCTTTCGGCCCATGAATTGGTTGGAGGAAACGTCGAGGAATCCATGGCAGTGGCCTGCGGCCTGGAGATGATTCACACTTATTCTCTGATACACGATGACCTGCCGGCCATGGACGACGATGACCTGCGCAGGGGTATGCCAACCAATCACAAGGTTTTCGGAGAGGGAATAGCCATACTGGCAGGCGATGCCCTGCTCAACCTGGCTTATGAGGTTTTCTTGGAAAACGCCATGAAATATCCTCACAAGCTGGAGCGGCATGTAAGGGCAGCTTTTGTGATAGCTAGGGCTGCCGGGCTTCACGGTATGATAGGGGGACAGGTAGCTGACATTGAACAGGAGGGAAAAGACATTCACCCCGATATGCTTCGCTATATTCATACCCATAAGACCGGTGCGCTGATTGAAGCTGCCGTCAGGGCGGGGGTGATAATTGAGCCCATCGAAAGGGATGTTGAGGATGCCGTTGCAAAGTACGGACAAAAGCTTGGACTGGCATTTCAAATAGTAGATGATATCTTGGATGTTACAGGGGATGCAGCCAGTATGGGGAAAAATCCGAGCAGGGATGAGGTGCGCAAAAAAGCCACCTTTCCAGCTTTGTATGGCCTGGAGGAATCGCGGCGTATGGCACGGGACTTGATTGAAGAAGCGGTAAGCCATCTGGAACGTTTTGGTAAAGATGCTTATTTTCTAAAAGAGATTGCCTATTATGTACTGAAACGCCAGAAATAGGAGGTACTGGATGGAACAGCTTAAGCAACTTGTCGCTAACTCCGTTTTATGGGTGAGCTTTCTGGCGTGGTTTATTGCCCAGGCGTCCAAGGTGATATTGACGGTATTGGCCCATAAAAAATTGGACTTGCGCAGGTTTGTGGGTTCGGGCGGCATGCCCAGCTCCCATACTGCTCTTGTGGTTTCGCTGGCTACTGCACTTGGAGAAATAAACGGATATGATTCCCATATATTTGCGCTATCCCTTGTGTTTGCTTTCGTGGTCATGTATGATGCGGCCGGGGTAAGAAGGGCAGCCGGAAAGCAGGCTGCCGTGCTCAACGAGATAGTGGAAAGATTGCAGGAAGGCAAGGACGTTCCGCAGGAGAAGTTAAAGGAGCTCATCGGCCATACGCCCATAGAAGTCATTGTGGGCGCCGTTTTAGGCTTTGTGATAGCTAAACTGTTGGTCTAAAATTTGAATTTATGAAGGTGTTATGGTATAATACTATTTCAGAAAACAAACTCATGCGTGGTGGTGCAGTATTCTAGTCAGCCCGGCCAATTTTGAAGACGGGCCTAAAAATCCGTCAAGGGCACATCGATGAAGTTCCTGGTGCTGGCTCTCGACGCCCAGTCGGGGGTTGGTGCTGGGAGTTAAGGAAGGTGGGCGATCCGCAAAGGCATGCGGGCGTTGACCCACCTTCCGCGGAGACCCAAGCTGGTGGCAACCATCGGTTGCTACTACTTGGGCGTGAACCTGTATCGCGGCGAAAAGCTGTGTACAGTGTAGCCCGCCTTGAGTGGTATGGGTGGATTACAGGTCAGGTTCCTGCGCAATAGGGCCCATTGTGCGGGGACTATTGCTGTATGAAACCCATGCTGCAAAAGAGGCTAGAAATTGGCTGTGGCTGTTGGGGAAAGCCCCTAGACTGCTACATGGTGCGTTGGGGATTACAGTGTGGTCTAAGTGGTGATCCAGTTTTACCGTTGGCGACACGGTAAGGCGGGGTTTAAAGGGAAACCGCTTCTTCGGCGACGGGAAGTACCCTGCCGGGAAATCCTACTGGACCTTAAGCCGCAAAGTCTACCCAATGCATCACCACCACGATACCTATAATTAAATAGGAGCGTGTGTGGCGCTTGTCAAAGGATGATGGTGGCCCTTATAAAAGTAGTAACGGCAAAGGCAAAGCGAAAAAGGATACAAAAATAAAAATCAAGGGCAAAAATAACGGTAAAAATGGCAAAAACGGTAAAAAGCGCAATAACGGATGGCCAGTTAAGGTTTTCATCTTGACCTTTGTTATTGCGTGTGCTTTCAGCTTTTTTTCTGAAGTTACAATTCGAAGGATAGACGATTTGATACTGGCCGTATTCATATTGTTGTTCATTGTATCCATAGGCGTAGTTTTTGATATAATAGGCATTGCAGTGGCATCAGCATCTGAGGTACCGTTTGTATCAATGGCATCCAAAAAGGTGCGCGGTGCCAGAGAGGCTATACGCCTTATAAGGAATGCGGATCAGGTCAGCAGCTTTTGTAACGATGTGGTGGGCGATATATGCGGAATTATCAGCGGTGCCGCAGGAAGCGTTTTGATCATGAAAATCGCATGGACAAACTCGGTATCATTGGAAGAGAGCCTGTTGAGCATAATAATAAGTAGTTTGATTGCTGCTATCACGGTGGCGGGCAAGGCACTGGGCAAAAGCTTTGCCATCACCAATTCCAACAAGGTGGTATACTATACTGCATACTTCTTGTCGTTATTCAACAGAGACGAAAGGCTGAGCGGCAAGAAAAGCTCTCAAAGCAATGCATTTATGAAAGCGAGAGAGAATTAGATGGATAGATACCCTCTGTTGAAGCGCATTGATTCACCAAAGGATTTGAAATGTTTAAATATAGATGAATTAAAGCAGCTGGCGGGAGAGATAAGGCAATTCCTGCTGGATAAAGTGTCCAAGACGGGGGGGCACTTGGCTTCAAATCTTGGCGTGGTGGAGCTGACCATAGCACTTCACTACGTATTCAACAGCCCCTTTGACAAGATCATTTGGGATGTGGGACATCAGGCATATGTGCACAAGATACTGACGGGGAGAAGAGAGCAGTTCGATTCATTGCGCCAGTTTGGGGGCTTGAGCGGTTTCCCAAAGCGCAGCGAAAGCGTGCATGATGTGTTTGATACAGGGCACAGCAGCACCTCTATATCGGCTGCACTGGGCATGGCACGTGCCAGAGATTTAAAGAATGAAAAGTACAGCGTGGTAGCGGTAATTGGCGATGGTGCGCTGACGGGCGGCATGGCCTTTGAGGCCCTAAACGACGCCGGCCATTCCAAGACCAACCTTATAGTTGTGTTGAACGACAACGAGATGTCCATATCTGAAAATGTAGGCGCTTTGGCTGCTTATCTATCAAAGCTCAGATCAAATCCCAGGTACACCAGGGTTAAAAAGGGGATAGATTCGCTGGTTCGCAAAATTCCATGGGTGGGGCAGCATTCTGCCAATTTGATTGAAAGATTTAAGAACAGCTTTAAGTATCTCGTGATCTCGGGGATGTTCTTCGAGCAGATGGGATTTACCTATATAGGCCCTATTGACGGTCACAACCTGGCAGCGCTAATTGATGTAATGAAGAGGGCTACCATGGTGGAGGGACCTGTATTTATCCATGTGGTCACTAAGAAGGGCAAGGGTTATGATTTTGCCGAGAAAAACCCTGAGCTGTTTCATGGGGTTCCTCCTTTTGATATACACAGCGGCGAAATAAGTGCAAAAGGTGAGGTTACCTTTTCTCAGGCTTTTGGCCAGCACCTGGTGGAAATGGCACAGCAGGACCCAAGGATTGTGGCCATTACGGCGGCCATGCCGGAAGGCACGGGCCTGGTTGAGTTTAAAAAGCGATTTCCAAATCGCTTTTTTGATGTGGGTATCGCTGAACAGCACGCCGTCACAATGGCTGCTGGATTGGCGGCTAACGGCTTTAGGCCATATGTGGCCATCTACTCTACTTTTTTGCAGCGTGCCTATGACCAGATACTTCACGATGTGTGTCTCCAGAATCTTCCAGTGGTGCTGGCAGTCGATAGAGCCGGCATAGTAGGCGAGGACGGTGAAACCCATCACGGGGTGTTTGATATAAGCTACATGCGGCATATACCCAACATTACTGTGATGGCTCCCAAGAATATAGATGAGCTTAAAGAGATGCTGGACTATTCCTTGACGATGGAAGGGCCTGTGGCCATTCGTTATCCCAAAGGCAACACAGGGATAGACAATATATTTCCTGCAAAGCCGCTTGAGGGATTAAAATGGGAAACTATGGTAAACGGAAGCGATTGTTGCATATTTAGCTTTGGCAGGATGCTAAAGGTGGCTTTGGAAGTTGCCAGCATCCTCAGAAGGGACGGTATAAGTGCTCGTGTGATAAATGCCAGGATTATCAAGCCGCTGGATGAGCAGCTGCTTATGGATATCTCAAACCGCATAAACAAATGGATTACGCTGGAGGATACCATCCTTCAGGGAGGGTTTGGGAGCAGCATAAACGAGTTTGTTGCAGCCCATCAGCTCCCTGTATCTGTAATGAATCTGGGCGTAGGTGATCGCTTTGTACCCCACGGTTCGGTGGAGCGTTTGCTCAGCGAGCTGGGGCTTGATTCCAATAGTGTAGCGTTTAAGGTAAAAAAATTTTTGAGCGGATATAGAAAGAGGGCGTATGTCAACTTCTAAAGAGCGATTGGATGTGCTGCTTGTCAGGAAAAATTTGATAGAGAGCCGTGAGAAGGCAAAAGCTGCTATAATGGCGGGGCTTGTATATGTTTGTGGTAAAAAGGTGGATAAGCCTGGCACCCTGGTAAGGGTTGATGAAGAGGTCATCATCAAAGGGGATCCAATTCCTTATGTCAGCCGTGGCGGCTTGAAGCTTGAAAAGGCCCTCAAGACTTTTAACATATCCGTTGATGGGAAGGTATTTATGGACGTGGGGGCCTCAACGGGTGGGTTTACCCATTGCCTTCTTCTAAACGGCGCTAAAAAGGTCTATGCAATAGATGTGGGGTACGGGCAGCTGGCCTGGCAATTGAGGCAGGACCAGCGTGTGGTGGTGATGGAGCGAACCAACATCCGGTACGTTACCGCTGATATGTTTGATGAGCCGATACAGGGCGCCACAATAGATGTGTCGTTTATATCCTTAAAGCTTGTGCTCCCCGTAGTCAAGGATATAGTCCAGAATGGCGGCGACATCATAGCCCTCATCAAGCCGCAGTTCGAGGCGGGAAGGGAAAAGGTGGGCAAAAAGGGAATAGTGAAGGACCCCCGCGTTCATGCCGAGGTCCTTTTGGGATTTATAGAGATGTGCCAGCAGCTTGAAGTTACGCTTTACGACATTACCTATTCCCCCATTACCGGTCCGGAGGGCAACATCGAGTTTTTAGCGCACGTACGCAAAGATACTGCCTCCCCGCTCATACATGTGACTCCGCAGAAGGTGGAACGGGTAGTTGAAGAAGCGCATAGGGAGTTCTTGCGTGGTCAGTGAGGAGGTGTCGCGTGAAAAACATCGGTATTATACCCAATTTTTCAAAGGACCCAGAAGGAGTTCAAACCAGTGCCATCGTATCAAAGATAGAGCAAAAGGGGATGCAACCCCTCGTTTTGCCCGAAGTTTATCAGGTTATAAATGCTGGAAAGGCTGTCGAAAAAGAGAACTTTTACAGCAGTTCGGATTACATATTTGTGTTGGGTGGGGACGGTACCCTGCTGAGAGCAGCCAGGCAGGCTTGCAAGTATGGCCTGCCTGTTTTGGGTATAAATATGGGACGGCTGGGTTTTCTCACCGAGGTAGAGGTTTCGGATACAGACCAGGTACTTGACTCCATTCTGGCAGGCGACTATTACATTGAACGGCGCATGATGCTCAAGGCAAAGCTGGTGCGCCAGGGGATGGAAGTATGTGAACTGGTAGCTTTAAATGATATAGCCATTGCCAAAGCCTCTTTTGCTCGGATCATTCACCTAAAGGTCTTCATCAACGACGAGTTTGTGGGATATTACCCCGCAGATGGGGTTTTGGTGTCCAGCCCTACCGGTTCAACGGCCTACTCGCTGTCTGCTGGTGGTCCTATAATCAATCCGGCGATGGAGTGCCTCCTGCTCACGCCTATATGCCCTCATGCTTTGAGCGCAAGAGCCATCGTCACCGACAGCAAGGACGAGATCCGTATTGTGGTGGCTGATAAAAGCCGCGATGTCTTGCTGACAGTTGACGGGCAGGAGGGAGTGCCGGTATACAAGGGGGATAACATAGTTATAACTAAAGCCGAGGTGGAGACCAAGCTTGTACGTATACGGCGGCGTAGCTTTTTTAACCTACTGAGGGACAAGATGGCAGAGCGGTTGTCCGATTTGCCAGAGACAGGAGGGGGGATAGAGGAATGAAGCTACAGCGCCATGCCAAGATATTGGAACTTATACAGCAAAAAGACATTGAGACACAGGAGGAACTGGCGGAAGAGCTCAGGAACCACGGATTTGACGTCACTCAGGCTACCGTATCTCGGGATATCAAGGAATTGCGGCTCATAAAAGTTCTCACCCCTGCGGGGACTTACAAGTACGCCACCATGAGCAAAATGGATTCCCAAAACTGGGAAAAGCTGATACGCGTCTTTGCTGAGTCGGTTACCTCCATAGACTGTGCTAACAACCTGATCGTGGTCAAAACGCTTTCGGGCAATGCGCAGGCTGCAGCGGCGGCCATTGATGCGCTCAACTGGCCAGAGATTTTGGGGTGCGTAGCCGGGGATGACACCATCCTTGTGGTGGTGAGAGATGCCGAAAAAGCAAAGGATGTGATGGAGCGTTTCAAAAAGTTGAGCCGCTATACAAGTTGAGGGTATAGCTGCATGTTGTTTCGATGACAGGTGTGGGGGTGCCTTCATGCTTAGTCACTTGTCCATACAAAACGTAGCTCTCATTGATAACCTTATAATCGAATTCTGTGAGGGGTTCAACGTCCTTACCGGTGAGACAGGTGCTGGGAAGTCCATCATAGTTGATGCCATAGGTTTGATGCTGGGCGAGAGGGCTGACAGAGAGCTCATTCAGACAGGGAAGGATCATGCGCAGGTGGAGGGCTTGTTTTGTTTAAAACACCCCGAAAAGGTAGCACCTATCCTTGAGCAGTATGGTATTCCAATCGAAAATGACGGTACTTTGCTGCTGATGCGCCAGCTTTCGCGCAGCGGCCGAAATGTATGCCGTATAAACGGCCAGATGGTGACCCTTTCCATCTTGAAGGAGATAGGGCAGTACTTGGTGGATATACATGGCCAGCATCAGCATCAATCGCTGCTGAATCCCGATTACCACATCGAAATTTTGGATCGCTTGGGCGGGGATGTCATAGCTCTGCTCAAACAGCAGGTGGGACAGCTGTATTCCCAGTGGAAGGCTGTAAGGCGTGAGATGGAGGATCTCATAAACCTCGAAAGAGACGGGGAACGCATGAAGGACCTTTTAAGCTACCAGATAAACGAGATTGCGGCGGCCAACCTTAAAGTGGGAGAGGATACCGAGCTTCTGAATGAACGCTCTTTGCTGCAGAATGCCGAAAAGATTATGAGTGTGATTCACGAGGCCTATGACGTCTTGTATTCGGGCAGCACCACAGGAGAGGCGGTATTTGACCAGCTGGCCAGCGTGAGGGACCGGTTTGCCCAGATAGCCCAGTTCAACGAGGTCTTTGCACGTATAGCGCAGGATATTGAAAACATATATTACCAGTTAGAGGACATCATAGACAGGATAAGGAATTACAGGGACAGCTTTGAGTATGACCCTGACAAGCTCGATGAGATTGAGTCTCGCCTGTCGTTGATACATTCTTTGAAGAGAAAATATGGCTCTACTATTGAAGAGATCCTGGTGCTTAAGGAAAAACTTAAGCAGCAGCTGCTTACCATTGAAAGCAGCCAGGAAAAGCTGGAGCAACTGAAGCTGCAGGAGCACAAAATCTATGGTAATTTGGTAAAGGTCTGCACTGAGCTTTCCCGTAAAAGAAGGGAAGTGGCAAAGGTGTTTGAACAACAGCTGGTGTCCCAGCTTAAGGAATTGGGGATGGAGAAGACCAGGTTCAAAGTAGACATATCGAGCCCCGATGTCGGCAGCATTGATGAAGGCCAGCTTGAAGCATCAGTTTCAAACTACATTACCTCCCAGGGATTTGACAGGGTCGAATTTTTGATATCGCCCAATCCTGGAGAGCCGCTTAAGCCGCTGGCAAAAATCATATCAGGCGGTGAGATGTCCAGGGTGATGCTGGCATTCAAGACGGTACTGACTGAAAAGGACGACATACCGACCCTGATCTTTGATGAGATAGATACAGGGATAAGTGGGCGGATAGCCAGCGTGGTGGCCGAAAAGATAAATGAGCTGTCGCGTTCTCATCAGGTGATATGCATAACACACCTGCCTCAGATTGCCGTCATGGCAGATAAGCACTACAGGATTGAGAAAAAGGTTTGTGATGGGCGCACTGTGACGCATGTACACCTATTGGACGACCAGGAGCGCCAGATGGAAATAGCCAAATTGATAGGAGGAGCGGAGGTCAGCCAGATAGGACTGGAACATGCACAGGAGCTAATCGATGCAGCGCGCAAGGTCAAACAAGCGATAAACTGACAGAAAAAGGGCGAAATGCCCTTTATTTTTTTGCCTTTTTTTGCACTGCGACGCTCTGAATAATTCGTTTTTTTTGAGGTTAACTTAAGTTTATGAGTCTCAATTCAACAAATAGGACAGGAGAATGTGACAGCTATGGAGAGATGTAGAACTAAAAAACTGATAGGAATATTTCTGGCATTGATATTTTTGTTCATAAACTATTCTCCCTGGATTCAGAACTTGAGGAATATACCTTCTGAGCTTCAAATTTTTGAGGGCGATGCCCACATACTCAACATCGGGTTGCCGCTTATAGTAAAGATTGAGAGCGACAACGTCAATGTTCTAAAATTCAACGGCAATTCCCTGAAGGACCAGCCAAATTATAACATGGCGCGGCCTTTAGCTATACAAACGGTAAACGAAGGCAGCGCTGAACTCATATTTAAGCTCTTTGGCATCATTCCCATCAAGCAGATGAAGGTGAAAGTGGAGCCGGTCAAAAGGGTATTTCCTGGTGGTAACTCTATAGGCGTCTCCATGTATACCCAGGGAGCGTTGGTGGTTGGCATATCCGAGGTCATGGACCCTGAGGGGTTCACCCATTATCCGGCAAGCGAAGCCGGTTTGAGGCCGGGAGATGTAATTGAAAAGGTCAACGGCATCATGGTAGAAAATGCAGATCACCTTTCAAGGCTGGTAAACCAGGTGAAGGAAAAGGGACTTGAGCTGGAAGTGAGAAGGGGTAATACAATATTTAAGACATATATAGTGCCGGTTAGGGATATGCACGATTCTAAGTACAGGCTTGGTATCTGGGTGCGCGACAGCACTGCCGGGGTTGGTACACTTACATTTTACGACCCTGATACTGGATGCTTTGGCGCTCTGGGACACGCTATTACAGATATCGACACCGGCGTTTTGCTGTCGGTAAAAAATGGCGAAATAGTGCAGTCCACTATAATAGATGTCAAGCAGGGCAGGCGTGGTGAACCGGGAGAACTCAAGGGCGTGTTTTCAAGCAAGCAGAGAGCCATAGGCAATATACTGCGCAATACCCAGTACGGGATATACGGGAAGATGTACCGCCCTTTGCCAGAGTTTTATTACGATAAACCACTGCCGGTATGTTCTCAGTATGACGTAAAGGTGGGGAAGGCCAGCATATTGACCACGGTGGATGAGGAAGGCGTAAAGGAGTTTGAGATTCGAATAGTTAGGGTAAACGTTCAACAACATCCCAGCTCCAAGGGGATGGTCATTGAGATTACTGACCCCGAGCTGCTTGTCCGAACAGGAGGAATTGTACAGGGAATGAGTGGCAGCCCAATTATTCAGGATGGGAGGATCGTGGGCGCTATTACCCATGTATTTGTGAACGATCCCAGGAAGGGATACGGTATATTCATAGAGTGGATGCTTGAGGAATGTCAGAAAATTATCGATTGATGTAAAAGTTTAGAGTTTTTTGACGAAGGTAGTCCTGGCAAAAAAAGTGGTAAACCGACAATTGTTTTTTTAAGGCCTGGGCAGGAAATTTTATGCATGTGTCGAATAAAAATTAAGTATGAGAGCGTCGGAGTTTGTATATGGGGGGTATTTTAAAATGAAAAATAGTATAAAGATCCTATTGGCGGATGATAACAGGGAATTCTGTGATATTATCAGCAAGTATTTAGAAAAACAGGATGATATGGAAGTTGTGGGAATAGCAAACGATGGGATAGAGGTTCTTGATATGGTTCCCAAGATAAAGCCAGATGTAATAGTTCTGGATATCATAATGCCCCATTTAGATGGGCTGGGTGTCTTGGAAAGGCTAAGCAACCACGATTTGGAGCAGCCACCCAAAATCATTGTGTTGTCGGCGGTTGGACAGGATAAGATTACCCAGCGCGCCATTGCACTGGGAGCAGATTACTATATGGTTAAGCCTTTTGATATGGAAGTGTTTGTGAGAAGGATCCGCGAGGTGGTACTGGGCTTCTCGCCCGACGTGGGAGCACCGGTATTTTCAGTCAGTCAGTCGGTGCAGAGTTTCCAGACTTCTATCCTTCCATTAAACAGGCATACCTTCGAGAGGGAATCTTCACTTGAAGCCGATGTTACAAACATCATTCACGAAATAGGGGTGCCGGCTCACATTAAAGGGTATCATTACTTGAGGGAGGCTATACTGCTGGTGATAAACAACATGGATCTTCTAGGAGGGATTACCAAGGAGCTTTATCCCATGATTGCCGAGAAATTCAATACTACCCCCAGCAGAGTGGAAAGGGCTATACGCCATGCTATCGAGGTGGCTTGGAACAGAGGCCGTGTAGAGACCATAAACAGGATATTTGGATATACCGTCCATGATGAAAAGGGCAAGCCCACCAACGGGGAGTTCATTGCCATGATAGCTGACCGCTTAAGGCTGCAGATAAAATCGTCGGCTCACTGATTTGATAAAGTGGCATTAAAAGGTATTTGATGGATGCCATGCAAACAGCATAAATTCATACCTCTTGATATCGATGGCAGCGATTTTTCGCTGCTTTATTTTTTTATGTTTATGTATATTTAATGTGGTAATGCAAACCATATATGTATGGATATTGATTTTTGAATGGTACAAGCCAAGGGTGTTGAGCTTATGATAAAAGGTCGGGCAAAAAAGGATAGGCGCACCAAAAACCTCATTGGACGGCTTATGCCGGGCGATATAGCAGTGATATACCATCAGGACCTGGATGAGGTCGCGGCCTTGCATCTGGTGGAAAGAAGGGTAAAGGCCGTCATAAATGGAGCTTTGTCCATAAGTGGGCGATATCCCAACCAGGGGCCCAAAATCCTTTCAGAGGCAGGTATACCCATTATCGACAACGTCGGCCGGGAAGCCTTTGAGTATATACAGGATGAGGATTATCTAGAGATAGATGAGAAAGGCCTGTGGGTAAACCACAGGTATTTGTGCGACGTCAAGTTCCTGGATAAGGATGAAGTGGAGAAGAAGATGAAGGAGGCCAGCGAAAACATATGGGGTGTACTCCGTGAGTTCATAGATAACACTTTGGATTACGCTGAAAAGGAAAAGGATATGGTGATTGGCCCTGTAAAGGTGCCACCCATCAAGGCTAGGATGGAAAAGCGCCATGTGCTCATAGTGTCAAGAGGTAGAAACTATATTGAGGATTTAAAGGCTATACGCTCATATATCGATGAGGTACGTCCCGTGATGATTGGGGTGGATGGTGGAGGAGACGCATTGCTGGAGTTTGGCTACAAGCCCGACATAATAATAGGCGATATGGACAGCGTCAGCGATCGCTGTTTGAAAAGCTGTGGGGAAATAGTTGTACATGCCTATCCCGATGGGCGTTGCCCTGGCATGGAACGAATCCGAGCCTTGGGGCTGGAAGCAGTCACGTTTCCATTTCCGGGTACAAGCGAGGACGTAGCCATGATACTGGCTTATGAGAATAAAGCCGAGTTGATAGTCATGGTGGGCAGCCATAATAGCATGATCGACTTTCTGGAAAAGGGGAGAAAAGGAATGGCCAGCACTCTGCTGGTGAGGATGAAGGTGGGATACAAAGTGGTTGATGCCAAAGGTGTGAGCGAGCTCTATAAAAACCGTATCCAGCCCGGATATATAGCTGCTATATTTGCCGCGGCCATGTTTCCCATCCTGCTCATAGCGCGCATGTCACCGCAGATTCAAGATTTATATCAGCTGATAGCGCTTCGGATAAAGCTATTACTCGGTCTGTAGGTGGAGAGGCCATGTTGCATCTTAAGTACTACATCATCCTGCTAATCGGAATATTTCTTGCGCTGGGACTGGGAATTTTGATTGGCGTAACGCTTGAAAACAATAACGTGTTGGAAAATCAACAGGAACTCATCATCCGTCAAATAGAAAGTGAATTTGAGGCTTTAAGAAACGAGGCCGACATGCTTAAAAAAACCTTGGCCGTGTTAGAAAAACAGAAAGCTCAGGCAGACTCTACCTGTGAATATTTATTCTCTCGGCTTATAGAGGAGAGGTTGCACGGCCTTAAGGTTTCGATTATAAACCTGGGTCAGGACAATATTTCCCCTGACTTGATACAGCTTTTGAAGCTGGCCGGAGCGTCGGTTGAGTCTAGCATAACTGTTCGTACTGATTTGTATGCAAGGCAGGATTTGAGCACAGCGCTGGAAGCTTTTTTGCGGAATGGTCAGGACGGCATGGAGAGAAACGATTTTCACAGCATAGTTGCCGGCGAGCTAGTTTCAAGTCTTGTTGAGGGGGCGTTTACGCCGCTATCCGTTCGATTAAAGGAGATACACCTAATTCAAGCTTCCAGCAACCTCAAGCAAAGCAGCGATGTGATCATATTGAGTGGTAACGGAAAGAATAAACAGGCACAATCTTCGCAAGAAAACAGTTTTGATATTGTGCTCATTCAGACCGCGCTCAATATGGGACTGCCCGTTGTGGCGGTAGAGCCATCCTCGGTGGAGGAGAGCGCTATTTCAGAATACGAGGAGCTGGGAGTTTCAACCGTCAGGGATATCGACACGGTTTACGGCAAGCTGGCGTTGATATCGATACTGGAAGCCAATAAGCCCGAGTAAGATAGCAGAACCTATCCTGTCATCTGAAGGAGGGAGTATCAGATGGACTACCGGGATGTGGGGGTCGTCATTCCGGCATATAACGAGGAACAGCGCATTGGCAGCACTTTAAGGGCGCTAAGGAGCCTTCCCCGGGTTCGTGAGATTGTGGTGGTGGATGACGGATCAACCGATAATACGGCCCAGGTGGCGCTGAGGGAAGGCGCAAGCCTCATAAAGCTGGTGCGAAACCATGGCAAGGGATATGCTTTATGTCAGGGATTAAAGGCCGTATCCAGTCCCATTGTGCTGGTTTTGGATGCCGACCTGGGGCAGAGTGCCATTGAAGCGGCAAAGCTGATACAGCCCATCAGGGAAGGCAAGGCTGACGTGGCAATTGCGCGATTTCCTAGCCTGCCCGGCAGACACGGCTTTGGGCTGGTAAAGGGCCTATCCAGAATCGGTATACGGCTTTTGACGGGAAAGGATTTGAATGCTGTGCTTTCGGGCCAGCGCGCTTTCAGGAAAGAGGCCATAAAACCGGAGTTTTTCAAATACAGGAGGTTTGGCATAGAATTTGGGATGACAGTGGATTTGCTCAACCATGGTCTCAGGATATGCGAGGTGGATGTTGAGATGACCCATCGCGTCACAGGGCTCAATCTTGCAGGGATACTGCACAGGGCAAGGCAATTTAAGGATATATTTGTTGTTCTGATGGCCAAGCTGTGGGAAAAGGCGGGGATGAAAAAGGTCTATGAGGTTAATTGATCAAACCGTGTTGCTGGTGCTGTCCTGCTTTGCTGTGCGGTTTTTTATGCCTCGCATCTTTAAAATGCTGAAAACCAGGGGAATGATTGTAAAAAATTATAGGGGGCAGCCTGTTGTCACATCCATGGGCTTGACCTTCATCTTTCCATGCGCCTTGGGCATCATCCCCTTTATGGTTGCAGGAATTGAGCCGGAACATATGGCTTTTTTAATAGTTGTCACCTCGCTGGTATTGGCCGGCTTTATAGACGATGTGCTGGGGGATGCAACCATAAAGGGCATAAAGGGTCATGTGGCTGAACTCATTAAGGGCAGGATATCTACAGGGGGAGTCAAGCTCATAATAACGGCATTGGTGGGGATGTTTGTATCCCGCTGCCATCACAAAAGCCTGATAGCCTGGGGAGTTTATGCGCTGTTATTTTCGCTGTTTGTCAATTTCATAAATCTTATGGATTTAAGGCCTGGACGCGCCATAAAAGCATTTCTGCTGTCTGTTATTCTCCTTATGATTTTGGGGGGATTCTCAAATGTTTGGATATTAATTCCAATTTTGGCTGCTCTACCCTTTCATATGAAAGGCGAGATGGAGGAGAAGTACATGCTGGGAGATACGGGAGCCAATCTTTTAGGAGGGATAGCCGGTTTTTACGCCATCAAAGCTGTAACATTGGCACCGGCAGCTGTGATGGCGGTGATGCTGCTGTCAATTCATGTGATAGCCGAGTACCGCTCTTTATCGAGATTCATAGAGTCCATTCCCGCACTGCGGTTCATCGATCAATTGTGGAGGTTGAAAACAGATGGGGATACGAGCATGGATAGAGCTTAAAAGAGGAGTGGTAAAGGAAATACTGGAGCGCAATGAGAGCGGTACAGCCGTTGTCAGGCTGGAGATCGATCACCCCTGTAAGTTGGCAGTGGTGTACGTGCCATTGACGGGATCAGTTGATGTAGGAGATGAAGTACTGGTCAACACCACCGCCTGCAGTCTGGGCCTGGGTACAGGGGGCTATCACTTTGTGGTGTGCAACCTCAATATGAAGAATAACGCTTTTGTTAGCAGAGGCCACGGCATGAAGTTGAAATATACGCCTCTTCAGATACAGCTTCTCTTGTCCGAGGAGGAGAAAAGCCCACATCATCTCTATTACAGTCAGCCGATTGATTTTCGGGGCAAACTGGTGTATGTCGGAGAGCTGCACAGCATGCTGCCTCCGCTATGCGCCTACTTAAAGTACTTTTCTGGTGGTAGCATATCTATTGCGTATATAATGACAGATCACGGGGCGCTGCCTATAGCCTTTAGCCGAAACGTCGGCCTGCTCAAAAAGAAAGGGTTACTGGATGTTACCGCCACCTCAGGCAATGCCTTTGGTGGGGACTATGAGTGCGTAAACATATACACTGCCCTGAAGGCTGCTCTCAATGTGGCCAATTGCGATGTGGCCATTGTGGCCATGGGGCCCGGCATATTGGGGACCGGCACCACATTTGGGTTCAGTGGCCTGGAGCTGGGGTTATATGTCAACCTGGTGGCGGCCTCAGGAGGGCATGTGGTGTACATACCGCGAGTGGGGTTTGGCGATGCTAGAGAAAGGCATGTTGGAATAAGCCACCATTCTCTAACGGTGCTTAGGGACATTATCCAATACCCTCTTCCCCTTGTGCTGCCTTTGATGGATAAATCAAGGCAAAGAAGAGTTGTAAAGCAGCTTAAAAACAACGGGCTGCTTGCCAAGTACAGGACGATCTTTTTAAGCGGCAAGGATATAAGGAGAGCTTTGGAGCATTACGGTCTTGCTCTCACTACAATGGGCAGGGGTATCGATGAGGAACCCTATTTTTTTTACGCCTTAGGGGCAGTAGCGCGCTACGGTTTGACGGAGGTCCTCAAAATATGACATGGTAATATAGGTAAAGACAGGTTATAAATTCCCCTTAAGGCTCATAGTTATCAAGTAGGACAAATATTATAAAAGGCCTCGGGGGGATACCTCCATTGAACGCTTTGAAGATAAAAACCAATATAATGCTTCATATAAGGGAGAACATAGCCCTTTACCTGCTTGTGGTGTTTGTCTTTATTACAGGGGTGGCTGCCGGCGGATTTACGGTCAGCTCTATCAGCGCTGAGCAGCGGGTGTATCTGGCTGATTACCTGCAGGGGTATTCGTATATTCTTGGTAATCAGTCTCATGTGGATAGGTCGATGATATTCATAAAGGCTGTGTTGCAGAACCTCCAGACTGCTTTTTTCATCTGGTTGTTTGGGCTGACTTACTTAAGCACTCCCTTGGTGCTGATAACGGTGGGGGTCAGAGGTTTTTTTCTTGGCTTTACTGTGGCTTTTTTGATTGACTACTATGCCCTGAACGGATTGTTCATGGTGCTGACGTGTATTTTACCGCAGTCGTTTATCCATATACCTTGCCTTATGGTTATGGGCGTATTGGCTCTGCAATTTGGAATAGAGAGGTTCAAAATAAGAAAGTTGCCCCACTTAAAGCAGATGAGGCTGCGGAGAATAGCGCCTTACACCTTCAAGTTTGTGCTCATCATCATAGCTTTTTTTATAAGCAGCTTGTTTGAGGCTTTTGTGGTGCCCCTGGTCTTCAAATTTTTGTTTGCTAATATGTTCAAAGTGAAGGATTTTATAACCTTTTTATCGAAATAGATAAAATAGTACTTAACCAGCCGACATAAGAAGGATTGATGGGTATCATAATATTTGACATGGCAGCATTGGAACCAAACAAATGATATTGAGGGGTGAAATGTGTGTACAAAAATGCCGCTGAGCTCATTCAAAAGAGGATTGGTGTACGGCCTACGGTGGGGTTGATACTGGGGTCGGGTCTGGGAGATGTGGTCGATACCATAGAGGGCCCTATCTTTATCGATTATAAGGACATACCCGGCTTTCCAAAGACGACTGTGCCGGGGCACAAAGGCCGATTTGTGGTTGGACGATGTCAGGGGAAAGAGATAATAGTGGCCCAAGGGCGGTTTCATTATTACGAGGGCTATGATATGGAACAGGTGGTTTTGCCGGTCCGCGCCATGAAGATTCTGGGGGTACAGACGCTTATTATTACCAACTCGGCAGGAGGAATAAACCCCGATTTTTCGCCCGGCGATCTGATGGTCATAAGGGACCACATAAACATGTCGGGCGTCAATCCATTGAGGGGGAGAAATATGGATGACCTTGGCCCGCGATTCCCAGATATGACCTATGCTTATGACCCAAACTTGAGGCGCCTTGTTATGGATACTGCAAAGGAGATGGGGCTGAAAGTCAGGGAAGGGGTTTATGCCATGATGCCAGGCCCTAGCTATGAGACCCCGGCTGAGATACGCATGCTGCAGAGGCTGGGTGCCGATGCGGTTGGTATGTCCACTGTACCCGAGGTCATAGCCGCTGTCCATGCCGGCGTAAAGGTGGTGGGCATCTCATGCATCACTAACATGGCTGCAGGGCTATTGGACAAGCCTTTAACCCATGAAGAGGTCATTGAGACGGCCGGGCGGGTGGCCAGGGATTTTGCCAGGCTCTTGCTGGGCTTTATTGCGAAAATGTGACTGCTGTAATCTATCAATGCATGTTAATGCAACAGCTTCGCCAAAACAGATATAAGCCGATTTGACGGGCGCTTTTTGATGTGCATAACCCTACTATTCGATGGAAAACCTAATCCTAGATGATGAGATTATAGGAGGGATCACATTGAGCACATTAAAAAGCGCCATTCTTTGCTGGCTGTTGACGATAATTTTTGTTATTATGCCTTTCTGGGTGGTTGCAGCTGCACAACCGGTAACTGAGCTCCCCTTTCCTATACAGTCCAAAGCAGCACTACTTATGGATTATGAGACGGGCACCGTGCTGTATGAAAAAAATGCTCACGAGAAGCTTCCTGTGGCCAGCATAACCAAAATAATGACCCTTCTATTGGCCATGGAAGCCATTGAGGACGGCAGGCTAAAGCTGGATGATCCCGTACATGTCAGCGAATATGCGGCCAGCATGGGTGGGTCTACCGTATTTTTAGCGCCGGGCGAGACGTTTCCGGTATCCACCATATTGGAAAGCATAATAGTAGCATCGGCCAACGATGGCAGCGTCGCTCTTGCTGAAAAAATATACGGCAGCCACGAGCTGTTCGTACAGAAGATGAACGAACGGACCCAGCAATTGGGAATGAAAAACACCCATTTTGTCAACTGCACTGGCTTGCCTGCAGAAAACCATTATACCACCGCATATGACGTTGCTCTGATGAGCAGGGAACTGTTGAAGTACCCTCTGTTTTTCAAGTGGAGTACAATCTGGCTGGATTACATGAGGGACGGCCAGACCATGCTGGTCAATACCAACAAGCTGATCAGGTTTTATGAAGGCTGTGACGGCGTGAAGACGGGCTATACTGAAGAGGCCGGGCACTGCATTTCAGCCACTGCAAAGCGTGGGAACTTGAGGCTTATAGCTGTTATACTGGGGGCACCCACATCTCAGGTCAGGTTCAGTGAAGCCAGCAAGCTTTTAGATTACGGCTTTGCGAATTACGATTCGGTTCTGGTGGTGAAGAAGGGCCAGATTGTCCAAAACGAGATACCTGTAATGGGAGGAAAGACCAGCAAGATAATGGGACTGGCGGCCGATAACTTGTCATTGCTGCTCAGCAAGGGCGATTCAAAGGAGTTTACGAAGGACGTACAGATTCCGGCTCTCTTGAGGGCTCCCATCAATCAGGGACAAAAGATAGGGGTACTGACGGTGAAGAGGGACGGCAAAGAGGTTGGAAAAGTGGACATCGTGGCAGGAGAATCGGTGGAGGTTGCCGGCGTGTTTGATTATTTCAGCAGGATATTTAACAACTGGCTTAAGAGACCGGTAAACGAAAAAAACAGGTGATGCCCCAGCTGACCTATTGACAGTTAGATTTTACTTGAAAATTGCTGGCATAATGCCGCTGGCAGATTGAAATGGATCGGCAAAGAATATAAACGCCGGTCCATTTTTTATTTGATTTAAAAAGAAAAAATCCAGCTGAAAGGGTTTTATAACGGTGCCTAATAATGTACAATAAAATCATGGAATAGTTGTCTCTATGTTTTGTTTTAAAAACTTTTAAAGGCGATTATTATGTGAGAAAATGGAGGGTTGTCTGAATTGTACATGAACTGGATTGACGTACTTTTAAGCCTGCCGGCTGTGTTTTTGGCCATATCCTTCCATGAGTTTGCCCATGCCCTTACAGCCTATTGGCTGGGGGACCCCACTCCTAAAAATCAGGGGAGGCTTACCTTATATCCTTTGGCCCACGTGGATTGGCTGGGCCTAATATTATTTGCTCTATTCAGGTTTGGCTGGGCCAAGCCGGTACAGGTCAATCCTGCAAACTTCAAAGACCGAAAGTGGGGCAGCATCATCGTGTCTTTTTCGGGGCCACTGGCCAATATGCTGCTGTCTCTTGTCGCCCTGGTAATTTTGGTGGCAGCAAAGCTGTCTATTTCCTCTTACAGAGGCATTCTGTTGGGAATTATTGACCGTGTGGTGCAGCTGAATATAATATTTGCCATTTTGAATTTAATACCCATACCCCCTTTTGACGGGTATCACATTATAAAAGGGCTATTTTGTCGCAGAAATGTCAGGTTTTTCTGGAATTATGAGTACTACGGTATGTTCATACTGTTTGCTTTTGTATTGCTGGGGGGGTTTAATCTAATTGTGCGCATTCCTGCCCAATACATTTACCAGCAATTGATGTATCTGCAAAGCTTTTTGCTTTCTTTATTGCAATAAACGGTAAGGAAAGGGGTAATAAGGGTTTGGGTTATCAGGTAAAGCTTGAGGTTTTTGAAGGGCCGCTAGATCTTTTGCTGCACCTTATCTCCAAGGCCAAAATCAACATAGAGGACATATCGATATCAGAGATAACCGCACAGTACATGGATTACCTCAACCAGATGCAGGCACTGGATATCGACATTGCAAGCGAATTCATGGTCATGGCTGCTACTTTGCTTCATATAAAGTCCTGTAAGCTGCTTCCCAAGCCTGCGCAGCAGTCAGAGGAGCAGGAGCCTGACCCACAGCAACAGTTGATTCAGAGGTTGAAGGAATACAAGAAGTACAAAGACGCCGGTGAATGGCTGCATGAAAGGTATATGGTGTATTCCAACATGTACAGCAAGCTGCCAGAAGAGGTGGTAGATACAGGCGAGGATATAAAGTTCTCAAATGTGACCAAGCAGGACATTGCACAGGCGATGATGGACCTGCTGAAGAGGAAGAACGCCTCTCAGCAGGCCCAACCTGTTGTCCGTAACATTAAGCCTGAGACCATATCGCTTCAGGACAGAATAAGGCAACTGACGGCCGTACTGGTAAGGCGTGGGAAGGTGCTGTTTTCCCAGCTGGTCAGCAATAAGTTTTCCAGGCTGTATATTATCGTAACCTTTTTGGCGCTGCTGGAGATGATAAACAGGGGATGGATCAAGGTACAACAATCCAGGCCATTTTCTGATATACTCATTCAAAGGAAGGGATTGAGATGGAAGAACAACAGATGATGGCTGCAGCAGAAGCAATTCTGTTCATTGCAGGGGATCCCGTACCTGTAAGGAGCATTGCCGAGGTACTAGACATAGACGTCGATACCGCCGAGCGGCTGATGGAGAAGATAGCGGAAGCCTACACTTCGCAGCATTGGGGACTGCAGCTCATAAGGATCAACGACGCATATCAACTGGTTACCCGCCCTGAGTACGGTGAGTATATTCGCAGGTTTACCGGTGCGGCCAAGGAACAGTCGCTTTCCAGAGCATGTCTTGAAACGCTGGCCATCATCGCCTACAACCAGCCTGTGACAAAAGCGGATATCGAGCAGTTGAGGGGGGTAAAGTGCGACCATGCCATTGCGGTGCTGCTGGAGAAGAATCTGATCCGCGAGGTGGGGAGGCTTGACGCGCCAGGGAAACCCAAGCTGTACGGAACCACAGAGCTGTTTTTGAAAAGCTTTGGGCTGTCGAGCATCGATGACTTACCGCCTCTCAAGCCGCAGCAGGCCACATGACCCTATTCCTTGCCCCGTGTATTTTTTTTGTGAAGCGTGAGAAACTAGAAAAAAATGCATGGGGTGCAGGTGGCCGTGGCTTTATACGTTTGGATAATTTTGGCCGTGTTAATTTTGCTTGTTTTGATCAGCATGGTTACGGTACGTATAGAGATTGGCTTGAGGATAAAGAATTGTGGCAGCGGGTCATTTATAATTGTACAGGCTTTAGGGGGTCTTGTGCGCAGAAAGGTCTCCCTTGCCATGAAGCCAGATTCTAAACACCCGTTTTTTTTGAATATGAGAGAACCATCTGTCCAGGATGAGACAGCCATATCTCCTCAGGAAATTATAAGCCTGGTAAGGAAAGGATTGAGAATCGTACAGCAAAATGCCCAATATTTCAAAACCGTTAAGGATAAGGTTAAGGTAGAGGATTTTGAAGTGATGGCCAGGCTGGGTACTGGCGATGCTGCCCATACGGCGCTGCTGTGCGGCAGCCTTCTTTCGCTCCTGCACATAGCGCTTTTTCATCTGCAAAACAAATATTATCTCGAAAAAAAGAGAGTCAATGTCACACCGGTGTTTGACAGGGAGGATTTTGAACTGAACTTCAATTGCATAATAGCCCTTAAATTGAGATATATTATAATTGCTGGAATGCAAAAAAAACAGCTGAAAAAATAAAGGGCGGTGAAAAAATTGTCAGGACATCCAATTGAAAACATCATGAAGACTACCATGGAAAACATCAAGGAGATGATAGATGTAAATACTATTGTGGGTGATGCTGTAGAGACGGCAGATGGCAATGTCATCATACCGATATCCAAGGTTTCCTTCGGCTTTGTGGCAGGCGGTGGAGAATACAAGGATGGAGGTAAGGAACAAAAGCAGGGCAGGGGTGGTGGAGAGGGGGAGCCTTCGGCATCCATTCCTTTTGCAGGTGGTACCGGAGCGGGCGTGTCGGTCAACCCGGTGGCGTTTTTGGTGGTGGGGGGTGGCAAGGTCAAGCTTTTGCCGGCCCGTTTTCGCACTTCCGCTGACCGCATTATTGAGATGATCCCCCAGCTGGTGGAAGACATACAAAACCTGGTTGGCCCTAAAAAGGAAAATGGGCAGAATCCCCCTGCACAACAAAATGTGCAATAGGCGGCCAAAAGCCGCCTTTATTTTATGTTCCCTTTGGTGTATACTATAACTTGTATTTCAAATAAGAAGAGGTAAACCGCGTCTTGGTATATGTGTCCGTATTGAAAGGAGATGTCCTGTGCGCCTGCAAAAGTACATGGCTCACTGTGGAGTGGCTTCGCGCAGAAAATGTGAGGAAATGATAAAGCAGGGCCGGGTTACCGTTAATGGTCAAGTGGTGACTCAGCTTGGAGTAAAGGTGGACCCACAAAAGGATGAAGTAAGGGTGGACGGCAAGGCCATTTCCCTGGAACAAAAACGGGTATACATCCTTCTCTACAAACCGCGGGGGTATGTGACCACGGTGAAAGATACCCACGGAAGGCCCACCGTTGTGTCGCTGGTGGGGAATCAGCCCGCCAGGGTGTATCCGGTAGGGAGGTTGGATTTTGACACCGAGGGGGTGCTACTTCTTACCAACGACGGGGAGCTGGCTAACAGGCTTATGCACCCGCGGTATGGCGTGGAAAAGGAGTATTATGCGGTGGTGGACGGCCGCCCTTCCAAATTACAAATTCAAGCGTTTATAGATGGGATTGACATAGGCGATGCCATTGCGCATGCCCATAAGGTAAGGTTGCTCTGGCAGAAGGGCAACAGTTCGGCATTCAAGGTGGTATTGAAGGAGGGGAGAAACAGGCAGATAAGGCGGATGTTTGAAGCCATCGGCTGCCCAGTTAAATTTTTAAGGAGGGAACGACTGGGCAATCTGGTGCTGGGCGATTTAAAGCCCGGGCAGTGGCGATACCTTGATGAGGGCGAGGTAATGCAACTTAAAAAGCTGGCGGAGGCGGAAACATGATAACCTTTAGGAAGATTGAGCCTCAAGACCTGGACAAGATATACTTAAATGAGGTTTTGCGGTCTTTGATTACCATATCGAGCCAGGGCGAGGGGTTTGCTGTCGTGATTGAAGAAGATGGGGCCATAAAGGGAGGCGTAAGCGGCTACAGGCAGGGTGAAGACGCGTTTATACAGAGCGTTGTGGTGCTGCCTGGCCTGGAGGAAGATTCTTTGCTTGACGGCTTGGTCCGTTCACTTGTGTACATACTCGAGAGGGATGGCGTTCAGAGGCTTTTTGCCATGGGCGACGAAAACTGGTACCTCTACGAAAGGATAGGGTTTAAGCGCTTTGACAGTCAAGATTCGGATTACTGCCTAGTTTTGGATATCCCGTCTTTTTTTGAGCGAAAGACCTGCAGGTGAAATGGTCTGCAGCAATTTTTTCTATACAAAAGGGCGAGTTTTTGATATAATTCTATATCAAATTTATCAATATTAAAAAATCTGGGAGGATGAAAGGATGGAACTGTGGTACACTGAAAAGCAAACACCCAATGTTGGAATTACGTGTAAAACTATAAGCACACTGGTAGTAGAAAAGACCAACTATCAAGAACTGGCCATCATAGATACAGTACAGTATGGGCGGATGCTGGTACTGGACGGCATGGTTCAGACGACAGTGAAGGATGAGTTTGTGTACCATGAGATGATCACCCACATACCCCTGTTCACTCACCCCAATCCCAAGACGGTGGCTGTTATTGGAGGCGGAGACGGAGGAACGGTACGTGAGGCGCTCAAGCACCCTTCGGTTGAAAGAGTATACCTGGTTGAAATCGATGAGAGGGTGGTTGAAAACAGCAAAAAGTACCTCCCGGAGATCAGCTGTGGTCTATCTGATCCAAGGTGCGAGGTGCTGTTCCAAGACGGAATTGAGTTTATAGCACAGCACGAAAATTCCTTTGACGTTGTGCTGGTGGATTCGACTGAACCCATTGGGCCAGCTACTGGATTGTTTTCTAAAGATTTTTATTCATCGATATACAGGGCCTTGAAGGAAGATGGACTTTTTGTGGCCCAAACCGAGTCCCCATTTTTCAACGCCCAACTTATTCGCAGCGTGTATGCCAGCATAAAGCAGATCTTCCCAGTAACACGTCTTTACCTGGCTTCCATTCCTACTTATCCCAGCGGGCTGTGGAGCTTTACCCTTGGCTCAAAACGGTATGACCCCTTAGAGGTGGATGAAGAGAAAATTTTGGAAATTGACACCAAGTATTATTCTCCTGAAATCCATAAATCGGTCTTCAAGCTACCGCGCTTTGTCAAAAATCTGTTAGAAAGCTGTGAATGATTTTTCCAGGATTGACATAAGCGTTTATCATCGTTATCATTTTAAGAGGTATTTACTTGGTTCGCGTTACGGAAAGGAAATGGTGCAGATGCTAAAAGAGTACAGGTGGAGCAATCGATTCATGGGCAGTAGGGAATGCTATGATGAGAGCGATGTGATAATGGTGGGGGCACCCATGGACTATAGCGTCAGCTATAGGCCGGGTGCCCGGTTTGCCCCTCAAAAGATTAGGGAGGTTTCATATGCCATTGAAGAGTACAGCCCGTATATGGACAGGGACCTCTCGGAAGTAAGATTTTTTGATGCAGGGGACCTTGAGCTTCCCATGGGAAATATCGTATCCAGCCTGGAAATTATTCAGCAAGCTGCCAGTGAGATACTGGAAGATGGTAAAAAGCCCATATTTCTAGGTGGCGACCACCTCATCACTTATCCGGTGGTTAAGGAGGTTTACGAAAAATATGGAGACCAGCTCAGGCTTCTGCATTTCGATGCTCATGCTGACCTGCGGGAAGAGTACCTGGGTGAGAGAAACTCTCATGCCTCGGTGATCAGGCTGTGCAGCCAATTCCTTCCATCAAAGAACATATTTCAATTTGGCATTCGCTCTGGAACGCGCGAAGAATTCAAGTGGGCAGGGGAAAACCTCAATTTTTATCCATTTGAGGTTTTGCAACCCTTGAAAGAGGTTATAGATGTATTAAAGCCTTATCCCGTATATATTACGCTGGACATAGATGTAGTCGACCCTGCGTATGCCTGGGGGACGGGCACTCCCGAACCCGGGGGATGTATGCCCCATGAGATCTTTCAGGCGTTTAGAGCGATGAAGGGCTTAAACATCGTTGGTATGGATCTGGTAGAGGTAAATCCGGTATACGACACGGCGGATGTAACCTCCATATTGGCTGCAAAGATAATACGAGAGGCTATTCTGATAATTTAAAAATTTAAATAAAAAATTTTTTAGAAAAAAGAAGGAAAAAGGATGTTGATGTAGAATTAAAAGAAGTTGGGTCAGGAGTTTTACTTTTTAAAATTTTAAAACGATCTGGAGGGTGTTGGATGAGTACATACGACAAAATAAGGCTTATGCAGGACCGGAAGCTGGCCATCCGCCAGGGCGGTGGCCCAGAGAGGATTCAAAAGCAGCACGAGAGCGGCAAACTGACTGCTCGCGAGAGGATTGAACGGCTGGTGGACCCAGGCAGTTTTGTCGAGATCGATGCGTTTGTGGAGCATCGCTCGGTGGAGTTTGGCCTGGATAAGATGAAGATGCCTGCCGATGGAGTGGTGACAGGCTATGCCACCATCGATGGTAGGCCCGTATATTTGTATTCTCAAGACTTTACCGTGATGGGCGGTTCGCTGGGCGAGATGCACGCCAAGAAGATCACCAAGATAATGGACATGGCCATGAAGACGGGCTGTCCCATCATATGCATCAACGACTCGGGTGGGGCAAGGATCCAGGAAGGCATAGACGCCTTAAGCGGCTATGGTGAGATCTTTTTCCGCAATACCATGGCCTCCGGCGTTGTGCCGCAAATTTCGATAATAGTAGGGCCGTGTGCCGGTGGGGCGGTCTATTCTCCAGCGCTTACCGACTTTGTGTTCATGGTGGATAAGATAAGCAAGATGTTTATAACCGGTCCGCAGGTGGTTGAGGCGGCAACGGGTGAAAAGGTATCGGCGGAGGATTTGGGCGGCGCTTTGACCCACAACAAGATTAGCGGCGTTGCGCACTTCATAAGTGCTACCGAGGATGAGTGCTTTGCTTCGGTGAGGAAGCTTTTGAGCTATCTGCCGCTCAATAATATGGAGGACCCGCCGCTTTATGAGTGCCAGGACGACCCCAACAGGCTGGCACCTGAACTTAATGACATCATTCCTGATAGTCCCAACAAGGCTTATGATGTGAAGGATGTAATCAAGCAGGTAGTGGACTACGGCGAGTTTTTCGAGGTCCAGGCGCTGTATGCTCCCAATATCGTTGTGGGGTTTGCGCGCCTCAATGGCAGGTCGGTAGGCATTGTGGCCAATCAGCCCAGTGAGCTGGCGGGATGCCTGGATGTAAATGCATCCGATAAGGCGGCACGATTTGTGCGCTTCTGCGACGCATTCAACATCCCGCTCATAACCTTTACCGATGTACCGGGATATCTGCCGGGTGTGGACCAAGAACACGGTGGCATCATACGGCATGGGGCAAAGCTCCTTTATGCATATTCCGAGGCAACTGTTCCAAAGATCAACGTGATTTTGCGCAAGGCATATGGCGGCGCGTATATAGCCATGAGCAGCAAGCATCTGGGGGCTGATATAGTAATGGCATGGCCTACGGCCGAGATTGCTGTGATGGGGCCTGAGGGTGCTGCCAACATCATATTCAAGAAGGATATAGAAAACGCATCTGATCCGATTCAGGCCAGACAGCAAAAGATTGAAGAGTACCGTGAGCGCTTTGCCAATCCATATGTGGCTGCTGCCCGCGGCTATGTCGATGACATAATTGAGCCTGAGGCTACAAGGCCAAGGCTTATAAGCGCTCTTCAGATGTTAGAAGGCAAGCGCGAAAACAGGCCACCCAAAAAGCATGGTAATATACCTGTCTGATCAGATTGAAATGAGGTGGGTAAAATTGAACATTGTTTTGGAAAGCTTAAAAGTGATGTTTCTTGGTATGGGAACCGTATTTGTTGCCTTGATTGGTCTGGTATTCATAATCAAAGCCTTGCATAGGCTTACCGATAAAAATGCACGTTTGCAAGGTGCAACTAAGCCTGAGCAGGTTTTTGAACCTGCACAGAAGAGCGACGCGGTTAATAATGCTGTTCAACTTCAGTGGAAGGATGAAGAGGATGAGGAGTTGATAGCGGTTATAGCTGCTGCTGTTGCAGCTTCCCTTCATCGTTCCACCCACGATATCGTTGTCAGATCCATAAGGCGCGTTCCTTCCATAACGCCCATATGGAACAGGGTTGGTCGTCAAGAACAAATCGCAACGAGGCTTTAAAAAATAATCATTTTAAGGAGGAAGTAAAGATGAGAAAGTTTATCATAACTGTTAATGGAAAATCCTATGAGGTTGAAGTGGAAGAATTGACAGTCCAAACTGGAAGTGCTGCTGTACAGCTTGCGCCTGTAACTCCGGCGGCACCGGCATCTCAACCTGCTGCTCAGCTGGCACCTCAAGCTGCTGCGGCTCCTAAGCAGGAAAAGGCTGCTGAGCAAAAGTCAAGTGCGCAGCCCATACCCAGTGGAGCCGAGCTGGTAAAGGCGCCTATGCCGGGTACCATACTGGACGTAAAGGTGAATGTGGGAGACGAGGTAAAGAGAGGGCAGGTATTGTTGATACTTGAGGCCATGAAGATGGAGAATGAGATCATGGCGCCCAGAGATGGTAAAGTTGTTTCCATCCAGGTAAGTAAAGGAGCGTCGGTAAACGCAGAGGATGTGCTGGTGGCGTTGCAGTAAAATACATCTTAGGAGGTAAAGCAATGGACAAACCATTTGTTGAAGTAATATTGGATTTTATTCGAGACTCGGGCTTTGCTGTCATAACATGGCAGCAGGCCTTGATGTTACTTATATCCTGGTTTCTGATTTATCTGGCCATAAAGAAGAAATATGAACCTTTATTGCTTTTGCCCATAGCGTTTGGAATGATGCTTGCCAATTTACCCTTAGCAGGGTTGACTGCCGAACCGCAGTATGAGATGGTGAACGGTCAGATGAAGCTAAAACAGATAGGAGGGCTTTTGTATTACCTGTATCAGGGCGTAAAGCTAGGCGTGTACCCTCCACTCATATTCCTTGGCATTGGGGCCATGACTGATTTTGGGCCGTTGATTGCCAATCCCAGTAGCCTGTTGCTGGGGGCAGCTGCACAGCTAGGAATATTTGCTGCTTTTTTTCTAGCAAGGTTGCTTGGGTTTGACAACAACGCTGCTGCTTCAATAGGCATAATCGGTGGAGCTGACGGTCCTACAGCCATATTTCTGACCTCAAAATTGAAGCCGGAGCTTTTGGGGCCGATTGCCATCGCTGCCTATTCGTATATGGCTTTGATACCTATGATTCAACCGCCCATCATGCGGGCACTTACCACCAAGAAGGAGCGCCAGGTAGTGATGAAACAGCTCAGGCCGGTATCCAAGCTGGAGAAGATTTTATTCCCCATTGTGGTAACTGTTGTGGGTTCACTGCTTGTACCTTCTGCGGCGCCTTTACTTGGGATGCTCATGCTGGGCAACCTCTTCAGGGAGAGCTTTGTGGTAGACCGGCTCAGCAAGACGGCGCAGAATGAGCTGATAAACATAATCACCATATTCCTGGGTGTTACGGTGGGGGCAACGGCTACCGCTGAAAGGTTTTTGTCTCCCGATACACTCAAGATTATTGCGTTGGGACTTGCAGCGTTTGCATTTAGCACGGCAGGCGGTGTATTGTTTGGCAAGGTTATGTATTGGGCAACAAAAGGTAAAGTCAATCCGTTAATAGGGTCAGCTGGGGTGTCGGCTGTGCCCATGGCTGCTCGCGTATCTCAAGTGGTGGGCCAACAGGAGAATCCGTCCAACTTCCTTTTGATGCATGCCATGGGGCCCAATGTAGCCGGCGTTATCGGTTCGGCCATTGCGGCAGGAGTGCTTCTCAACCTGTTTGGTTGATAGTTTAAACTTTTGAATAGGAGGCTATTCATATGGCGAAGGTAATGATAACCGAAACTGCTTTCAGGGATGCGCATCAATCATTGATTGCTACCAGGATGACCACTGAAGAGATGCTGCCTGTAGCAGAGATGATGGATGAAGTGGGATATTACTCCCTTGAGATGTGGGGCGGAGCAACCTTCGATGCCTGTTTGAGGTTTTTAAATGAAGACCCGTGGGAGAGGCTCCGCAAGATACGAAAAAGGGTAAAAAAGACCAAACTGCAGATGCTGCTGAGGGGGCAGAATCTGCTGGGATACAAACATTATCCCGATGATGTGGTCAGGGAATTCGTCAAGAGGGCAGTGGGCAACGGGATAGATATCATTCGTATATTTGACGCATTAAATGACGTAAGAAATCTCGAGACAGCCATTCGAGCCACCATCGATGAAGGCGCTCACGCACAGGCTACCGTTGTGTACACAATTAGCCCCATACACGATATACAGCACTATATAGATACCGCCAAAACTTTGGAGCAGATGGGAGCCCATTCTCTGTGTATAAAGGATATGGCCGGGCTTTTGACGCCTTACAGGGCATACGAGCTGGTTACCGAGCTTAAAAAAGCCGTAAAGATACCCATCCAGGTTCACTCCCATTACACCAGCGGTTTGGCATCCATGACTTATCTAAAAGCCATAGAGGCAGGGGCTGATGTGGTGGATTGCGCCATTTCGCCAATGGCTCTTGGCACTTCCCAGCCGGCCACCGAGCCTCTGGTGGCTGCCCTCAAGGATACGCCGTACGATACCGGGCTTGACCTTGACCTGCTCAGCAAGATAGCCGATTACTTCAGGCCTTTGCGCGAGAAATACATCAGCGAGGGCTTGCTCAATCCAAAGGTGCTATCGGTAGACGTAAATACCCTGCTTTATCAGGTGCCCGGTGGAATGCTCTCTAACCTGGTATCTCAGCTCAAACAGCAAAACAGGCTGGATAAATACGAAGAGGTCCTCAAAGAGGTGCCCAGGGTACGCGAAGATTTAGGCTATCCGCCGCTGGTAACCCCGACCAGCCAGATGGTGGGAACCCAGGCGGTGTTCAATGTCGTACTCGGCGAGCGCTATAAGATGGTGCCTGCCGAGGTAAAAGCCTATGTAAGGGGTGAGTACGGCAGACCTCCAGGAGAGATAAAGGAGGAGGTACGCCGAAAGATCATAGGCGACGAGCAGCCCATCACTTATCGTCCGGCCGATGCTCTGGAGCCGGCGCTGGGCAAGTATCGTGAGGAGATAAAGGCGTATATGGAACAAGAAGAGGATGTGCTCACTTATGCCATGTTCCCGCAGGTGGCCTTGAACTTCTTCAAGTACCGCCAGGCACAGAAATACAAGATTGACAGTACCTTGCTCGATGAGGAAAACAAGGTGCATCCCGTTTAATTGAAGTGAACCTAGAACGAAGGTGGGTTGGAGAGGGTGGTGAGCAGGCGAGGCAAAGGCCTGTGGCTTGCTTATCACCTTTTCGTTTTACTTCCCGTGCTTTGCTTCTTAAATTTGTAAAACCAGTTTTGTTTATGTATTCCATGTGTGGTTTGTATTTAGCATTTGTGATGGAGATATATGACGTTAGGGCAGTTGCTGGTATACCTTAATACTCTCACACGGCTGCCGGGTTTTATCCTTTTTCCGCATTTGAGGCATGTGTAATTTCGTTTATAAAGGATGTCTTCGCTTATCTCCACATTGAGGTGGCCATATTTTTTCCAGCTTTTCCAGCCGGTCTTACACAGCAGGTGGCGTCTGTCGTAATCGGCGTACACCCAGCGCAGTATCCTGTGAAAGTGCAGGGGATACCGGGTGTACTTTACGTACTGGATGGGCAGGCCAAGGCTTAAGGCATATTTCTGGAAGGTGTTTTCTATTGCCCCCTGCAGGGGGTCCTTGATCTTTGTGCTGTTTATGTTAAATCCCTCCTGCTTCAGCTTATGCCTTACCGTTTCAAACATGTATCCCTGGCAGATCTGTATCTCCTCGCGCTTGCTCACGTTTAGCTTTGATATGAGCGAATATACTATCTCCTCGCATTTGTCTATGTATGCCTTTTTTTCAAAGGCGCCTTCATAATAAAATTCAACGGGAATGAAGTCAAAGACGAGTTCGTTGGTCTCCACGCGCATGGCGCCAATGCAGGTACCCCCTATCAGGCTTCCACTCCCGGCGTCGTCGATTTGTACCAAACACATTCACTCCTTGGCGTTTTATATTTAACAATATTAAAATTTTCCCTCTGCTTACTTTCCTTAAAATTGTTCTGAGTTTTGTACGTTGGTCATCACCCGAAGATATTTTACCATATTTTTAGCAACTCATCTTCATTTTATAGTAGAAATATGGAGTTTTTTTGCGCATGCTCCGATAAAATCGTGTAAATGCTCGGAGATGGTAGTAAAATACTAAGAGGAAGCTCAGAAACAAAGCGTGTTGAGCGGTGCCTGCATTTGGTGGTATAATAGTGTAGACAAAAGAGGATGTAGAAGGAGATGAAGTATGAGGATTTTGGTGTGCAACGATGACGGTATTTCTTCGAAAGGAATTATTCAGCTGGCACAAAGCATGAGCAGGATTGGGGAAGTGGTGGTAGCCGCTCCCGATGAAGAGAGGAGTGCGACAGGCCATGCTATAACGCTACATAAGCCCCTCAGGATAGAGCCGGTAAAGCTTCCTGATGTGGATGTTGAGGCCTATTCTATCAACGGTACCCCGGCTGACTGCGTAAAAATCGGGGTGGATGTCATTATGAAGCGAAAAGTAGACTTGGTCATATCTGGCATCAACAGAGGACCCAACCTGGGCACTGATGTCATATATTCAGGTACTGTGTCGGCAGCCATTGAAGGATGTATCCTTGGCATCCCGTCGGTTGCCATATCGCTGGTATCGTACGAATCCAATGACTTTTCGTATGCCGGTGAGGTAGCGGTTGAGGTAACCCAAAAGCTGCTTCAACACGGATTGCCCAGAGGGGCTTTGCTCAACGTAAACGTGCCGGCGTTGCCAAAAGAGGAGATAAAAGGGATAAAGGTTGTGCGGCTGGGCATACGGCGATATGCCGAGACATATATCAAGCGACTGGATCCGCGAGGCAAGCCGTATTACTGGCTTACGGGCGAGGCTATGGAAACTTCTCAAGAAGATATGCAGCTGGATACCGATATAGCTGCTGTAAGTCAAAATTATATTGCGATTACGCCAATTCACCTGGATTTGACGCTGTATCCTTTTATGGACACAGTGGCAAGCTGGTTTAAAGGGCAATGATTGAGGAGTTTAAAAGGAAGGTGGGATGTTTGATGGAAAATGAGAGCATGCCATCCCATGCCGTAAGGGCGGTTTTGGACATAAAGAATTTCCCTGACCTCTATAAGATAGTGGACTTTTTGAACAAAAATCTAAAGGACAGGGGCCTTATTTTCGGGCTCAGCAAAAAGGATGAGGAAACCATGCGCATATCTATATATGAAATTGGCAATATGAATAAATAAAGTCTTAAACTTGCAAATTGAAGATAATGTGTTAAAATATCTTTATAGGCATCCAAGGAACCTTGTTTGAGGAGGATATTAATGGTAGATAATGAAGATTTGCTCCAGAGGATTAGCGAGCGGTACAAAAAGATGAGCAAGGGCCAAAAGCTTATTGCGGATTACATCCTGAACAATTACGACAAAGCCGCTTTCATGACGGCGTCCAAGATAGGCCAGAAGGTGGGGGTAAGCGAGTCCACTGTGGTAAGGTTTGCTAATATGCTAGGCTATGAGGGGTATCCGCAGCTTCAAAAGGCGCTGCAGGAAGTAATTCGCAATAAGCTGACAACGGTGCAGCGAATAGAGATGACCTCCGAGCTTGATGAATCCACCCTCTTAAAGACGGTGTCAAAGATGGACATAAATAATATACGCCTCACCGTTGAGGAGATAGATAAAGAGGTTTTCAACAGGGTGGTGGATAAGATATTTTCAGCGAGAAGTATATATGTGTTGGGTTTAAGAAGCGCTGCGCCTCTGGCTCAATTTATGGGATATTATCTGAGCTTCATATTTGAAAAAGTAAGAGTGGTGACCTCCGGGGTTAACGATATATTGGAGCAGCTCATTCACATTCAGCCGCAGGACCTGCTAATTGGCATAAGCTTTCCCAGGTATGCAAGGCGGACGGTAGAGGCCATGGCATTTGCTAAAAACAAAGGGGCCGAGACGGTAGCCATAACCGATTCGCTGCTGTCGCCTCTTACGTCTTATGCAGACCACATATTGTTGGCAAGAAGCGATATGGCCTCCTTTGTCGATTCGTTGGTGGCGCCCTTGAGCCTTATCAATGCCCTGATTGTGGCTGTGGGCATTCGCAAGAAGGCCGATATCTCATCCGATTTTCAAGAACTTGAGAGGATATGGGACGAATACCAGGTGTATATTGGTAAGGATCGTTCTTAAGGGGAAATATGGCGTGTTTGTTTATATTGTAAGGCACGGGGAAACCGAATGGAACATTGAGGGCAGAACGCAGGGGGCCTGCGACATAGGGCTGACCGATGAAGGGCGCAGACAGGCATTGCGGCTGGCCAGGCGCCTCAAAGGTGTGCCGATTAGGAAAATATACTGCAGCGACTTGAAAAGGGCTTTTGAGACTGCTTCAATCATAGGGAACGAGATTGGTCAGCAGTGGGTGGCCACTCCGCTTCTAAGGGAGGCCTGTTTTGGGGAGTGGGAAGGCCACACCATAGGCGAGATCGAATGCATTTTCCCGGGACAGCTATCCCGATGGTATCGTGACCATACCTTTTGTGCTCCAGGCGGGGAAAGCTTAAGTTGCGTCAGGGAGAGGATAATCAAGTTTATAGACCAAATCAAGTCTTTAGAAATAGCACAGGATGAGGGTATCCTGGTGGTCTCCCACGCTTTGACCTGCAAAGTGCTTATATTGGAGCTTATGGATCTGCCATTATCTTATATCAGGAGAATCAAACAGGACAATACAGGCTTGACTGTGATAAAGGTGTTGCCTGAAGGTAATGTGCTCATTTCGCTCAATGAAACGCACCATGTTGCTGATTGAATGTCACTTGTACTACATGGCTTGTCAGGTTATAATGATAGGTGAAGGGTTTGTGATGGCGAGATAAAAATATAAAGCCGGTGATGGAGGGCATGGGATGAATTTGGTGGGAAGCAAAGAGGTTGCCCGGGCAGCCATAGAGATGTCGTTGACCCGGACCAGGGAAGAAGAAAAGGCGTTAAAGGAACAGCTGCATCGCGAGGGTATAAGCGCTGCTGCGGTTGATTATGGCGGTGAATTCATAACTTCGGTTAACAAGATTGTAGAGCGGGCCGTTGTGGCTGCTAAAAGAGAAGGGGTAATAAGCGAAACGCATCCGGAAGAAGGGGCAGTGGCGGGAGCAACTAGGGAAGCCATTTCGCAGATCATGAACAAGGCCATTGGCCTTAACGTAGGTGGTAAGATAGGGATTGCCAGGTGCGGTGACCACATAAGCGTGGCTTTGTTTTTTGGCATAGGAATGATCCATTTAAACGAGGTGGCTATTGGCCTGGGACATAGGGTGGTATAGTTGAGGTGTTTTTTATATGCACATTAAAGCCATAAGGGGAGCTATAACCGTCGAAGAAAATACGCGCCAGGAGATTCTGGACAAGACAAAAAGGCTGTTGCGTGCTATAATAGATAAAAACGCTTTGCGATATGAAGACATAATCAGCGTTATATTTACGGCTACAAGGGATCTGGACGCGGTATATCCTGCGGTTGCTGCCAGGGAGATGGGCATGACCCAGGTACCGCTTTTATGCTGTCAGGAGATGTATGTGGAGGGTAGCCTGAAAAAGTGTATAAGGGTGCTCATACACGCATATTGGGATGATGACAGAGCTCCGCATCATGTATATCTTGAAAAAGCAGTGGATTTAAGGCCAGATATTACACAAACTTGAGCTTCAGAGGAGTGTCTCGATGAAGACGATTGCCATTGCTATAGACGGCCCTGCAGGGGCGGGTAAAAGCACCATAGCTAAGATCGTTGCCCAGAAGCTGAACATACATTATCTGGATACGGGAGCCATGTACCGTGCGGTGGCTTTAAAGGTGCTGCAGGAAGGTTTGGACCCCTCAAATCATGAACAGGTCATATCAATTCTCCCATCGACTCACATCGGAGTTACATACCAGCACAGGCTTCAACGCGTATATCTGGATGGGCAAGATGTCACCCATCTGCTCAGACAGCCGGAGGTGGCTAAGGCCGCTTCAGAGGTAGCGGTCATTCCCGAGGTGCGCATAAAGCTGGTGGAGCTGCAGCGGAGCATAGCGCAGAATTATTCGGTGGTGGTAGACGGAAGGGATATAGGGACCTTTGTATTGCCCAATGCCGATAGAAAGTTTTATTTGACGGCTACGTTGGAAGAGAGGGCAAGGCGCCGATGGCTGGAGATGCGTGAGAAGGGCTATAACCAAAGCCTGGAGGATGTTAAAAAAGAGCTTGAGGCCCGTGACAGGAACGATATGAACAGGACTTTTGCGCCCTTACGGAAAGCGGAGGATGCTATACTCATAGATACGACGGGGAAATCGATTGAGCAGGTGGCCAATGAGGTATGCCGATATTTGACGGATATATTTGCTGATGGCTTGTAAAAGAAAGGCGGGGTGATACTTTTGTTCTATAAATTGGCACGGGCTATAGTGCGCCCCATAATGTTTTTGCTCTTCAGGCTCAGGGTTGAAGGGATTGAAAACTTTCCGATGGAAGGCAAGACCATCGTGTATTCAAACCATATCTCGCTGCTAGACCCCATACTGATTGGGTGTGTGCTGCCGAGGCAGGTGTTCTTCATGGCCAAAGTGGAACTGTTTAAAATTCCGCTGCTTCGAACCATAATCAGGCATTTGGGGGCTTTCCCAGTAAAGCGGGGTTCGGCAGACCTGTCGGCTATCAAACACTCCCTTCAGGTGCTCAATGAAGGAAAGGTGTTTGGTATCTTTCCTGAAGGCACGAGAAGCAAGACCGGGTTCCTACAAAGCTTTTCACATGGCATAGCTTCCATTGCTCATAAATCCAGGGCGAAGATTTTACCCATTGCCATTGTGGGGCAGTATAGATTATTCAGGCCGATAACGGTCAAGATCGGCAAACCATTGAATTTTGATGATTACTTTGACCAAAAATCCAATACCGAGCTTCTCGAGAAGATGGCTGATGAAATGGAGCAGGCGCTTAAAAGTTTGCTCAGCGCTTAAGCTTAAAATCAGGAGGAGACTTTGGTTTTGAACGTCATAGTGGCAAAAAATGCAGGTTTTTGTTTTGGCGTCAGGCGCGCTGTGGAGGCGGTTTATAAACAGCTTGACAGGCCGGGTAAGGTTTACACTTACGGGCCTATTATTCATAACCCGCAGGTGGTGGAGGAGCTAAAGGCAAAAGGAGTCGTCATTGTAGAGGATTTGGATCATATAGAGGAAGGTACCATTATAATTCGTTCCCATGGCGTGCCGCCGCACGTTTATCAGCAGATGAAAGAGAAAGGGTTGCATGTGGTTGATGCCACATGCCCTTATGTAAAGCGGGTTCACAATCTGGTGAGCAAATATCACAGCAAGGGTTATCAGATTGTCATAGTTGGGGAGAAGGAACATCCCGAAGTAATAGGTATAAACGGCTGGTGCGGCAATTCTGCATTTGTGATTAATGATCCTGAACAGGTGGAGTTCCTGCCTCATATGGCCAAGGCTTGCGTGGTAGCCCAGACCACAACGTCATACCAGAAATGGGATGCAATAGTAGAGCGGCTTCACAGCAAAGTTGATCAGCTTAAAGTTTTCAATACCATATGCAATACGACCGCTGTGAGACAGGCTGAAGCTGAAGCCATCGCTAAGATGGTGGATGTGATGCTGGTCATCGGAGGTAAGAACAGCTCCAATACCCGAAAGCTTTACTCCATATGTAAGGCCCATTGCAAAAAAACCTTTGCTATTGAAACGGCGAAGGATATTGATGTTAATGCAATAGATCCAGGGGATAAGGTAGGCATTACCGCTGGTGCCTCTACTCCTGACTGGATCATCAAGGAGGTAATTGATATGGTGAGTCAATTGAATGAGGAAAAAACAGGTTCGACCTTAAACGAGGAACAACGGGAGAATGCCCAGGTTTCGGGGGGACAAGCTGTCCAGCAGGAAATGCAAAATGAAGCCCTTGAAAGCAGAAATCATGACCTGAAAGGCGGTGCAGATAAATCGGCGCCTGCAATGGAGAATGCGGTACAGCAGGAACAACCAGAGCCGGAGATGCCAGCTATGGAGTATTTTGAAAAGACGGTGGTATCCTTGAGGCCCGGTCAGGTTGTTCAGGGCACGATACTAAAAATAACGCCCGAAGAGGTCATAGTAAATCTGGGCTACAAGTCAGATGGCGTGCTGCCCATCAGTGAATTGACGTTGATTGACCCCTATACGGGGGAAGTCAAATGGCACGAAGGCGACCCTATAGATGTCCAGGTCGTGAAGATCGATGATGGCGAGGGTAACGTTCTCCTTGCACGTAAGCCCCTTGAAAAAAGGCTGGCATGGAACGAGCTTGAAGAGGGTTTCAAAAGTGGCAGAGAGTTTAAAGGTATCTGCACCGAGGTGGTAAAGGGCGGAGTGCTGGCCGATGTGAACGGTATTCAGGTCTTTGTACCTGCTTCGCACCTATCTACCCGGTATACAGAGGATTTAAATTCCCTTGTAGGGACGACCTTGCGGCTTAAGGTTCTGGAAATGGACCGGCGCAGGAACAGGGTAGTGGCATCCCAGAAAGTCATCCTCCAGGAGGAGGAAGAAGCCAGGAAGAGGGCGCTGTGGGATTCCATACAGGAGGGGCAGGTAATTACAGGAACGGTTAAAAAGTTGACTGATTTTGGCGCTTTTGTCGATATAGGTGGGATGGACGGGCTGGTACACGTATCTGATCTGTCATGGGGGCACATAGGTCACCCGCGGGAGGTTGTGCAGGAGAACCAGACCATAACCGTAAAGGTGCTTTCAGTGGATCGAGAAAGGGGAAGGATCGCCCTTGGATACAAGCAGATCCTTCCACAGCCCTGGGACAGCGTAGGGGAAAAATACCATGTAGGGGATGTTGTGGCCGGCAAGGTGGTAAGGCTCACCCATTTTGGGGCTTTTGTGGAGCTTGAGCCGGGCGTTGATGGGCTGGTGCATGTGTCTGAGGTGGCTGACAGGCATATCAACAAGGCGGCCGATGTGTTGCAGGTAGGGCAAGTGGTAAACGTTAAAATACTGGATGTGAAACCCGAACAGCGAAGGATAAGCCTCAGCATAAGAGAAGCGCTTCGCGAGCAGGAGGAAAAAGAAGCAGGCCAGGTGGAACAGGCATATCAGAATGATGAGGGCTTATCGGTTAGCCTGGGAGAGCTCTTTCCGGATAAATTGAAGTCCAAGAAACTTAAATAAAGGCAGCGTAAGCTGCTTTTATTGGTTTTGGATGTATAAAATTTTCGGTTGTGGTAAGACTAAATACTGAACCTCACAAACACATTGAGACCCCCCTTTACAATTTTTGAGCCGCGAAAAACAGCCTTTGGCGGCTTTCTTTTTGTCAAATTGTGTGATAAACTCTATTTAGTCAAGGAACTAGACGGGGTAGGGGGATGGGGCATGAGTTGGACATATGAGGATTTTAAAAGGGCGATTCTGGAGCTAACCGGTATCGATTTATCCAATTACAAGGAAAAGCAGATGAAAAGGCGTATCGATTCATTGATAAGCCGTAACGGCTATGATGGGTACCAGGCATATTACCGGGCTCTTGTTGAAGATAAAGAGAAGCTAGTCCGGTTTTTGAGCTATATAACCATAAACGTCTCTGAGTTTTTTCGAAATCCCAGTCAATGGGCCGTTCTTGAAAAGGAGATAATCCCGGATTTGTTGAAAAAGCACGGCGACATCAAGATTTGGAGTGCAGCCTGTTCTACCGGCGAGGAGCCCTATTCGCTGGTGATGCTCTTGACCAAGTTTCTTCCGCTGGAGCGCATACGCATCCTGGCCACCGATATAGATCAGGAGGCGCTAAACAAAGCCAGGGAGGGCATATACGATGCCAGAAGCTTACAGGCGGTGCCACAGGAATGGGTTGATAAATATTTTAAGCCTCTCAATGGCCTTTCTGCCATTGATTCTCGGATTAAAGCGTGCGTCGACTTTAAACGCCACGACCTGTTGAAGGACCCTTTTCCAGACAATTGTCATCTCATACTGTGCAGGAACGTCATGATATATTTTACAGAAGAAGCCAAGGTGAAGGTCTACAAGAAGCTTCACGATGCGCTTCACCCGGACGGAGTATTGTTTGTGGGCAGTACCGAACAAATCATAATTCCTCAGAGGTATAAATTCCAACCGCTTAAGCCCTTTTTTTACAAGAGAATGTAAAATTCAGCCGGAGCAGAGAGCATTTATCCTGGATGCTATGTTCTCCAAATCAACTATTTCGTCGTGAAGCCCATGCTGTATGATGGCTTTCGGCATTCCGAATATGGTGCAGGTGGAAGCTGATTGTGCTATGACGTAACTGCCGGCCTTTTTGGCCTTTTGTATTCCTACCAGACCGTCATTCCCCATGCCGGTCATTATGATGCACAGGGCCTCAGGGCCGTATATCTTGCCGGCCGTTTCCATGAGCAAGTCCACCGAGGGAGCGTGTATATAGTCAAACATCTCCTTAGGGTAGAGGGAGACCACGTCCCTTTTTTCTATGGCTATGTTCATTCCACCGGGACATATGTAAACGTGGCCTGGCTGCAATACCTGATTGTGCTGGGCTTCAATCACAGACACTGCGGAGATGGAATCAAGGCGCTGTGCCAGGCTTTTTGTAAATATGGGCGGCATGTGCTGTGCTATGACTATTGGGGCGGCGATGCCGGGCTTGATGTTGGGTATGACCTCGGCCAGGGCTTTGGGTCCGCCTGTCGATATCCCTATGCAAACTATGGCATAGCTGCTTTCCGGTGGCCAAGCGCCATGTACAGCCTTATACTCGTTTAGCTGCCTGTTTTGAGCGGCGCCGTATGCGTTGCTTTCAATGGCCATATATATTTTTTTTATCAGGGTATCTTCGCTTATTTGTTCTTTTGATACATAGTCGATAGCACCGTTTTCCAATGCCTTCAGGGTAAGTTCAACTTCTTCGCTTGTTAGGGAACTTACTAGTATTACAGGGGTAGGACAAGTTGCCATGATCTTCTCCACCGCTTCTATGCCGGACATACGGGGCATCATAATATCCATTGTGACTATATCGGGGCGCAGGGCATAGACCTTTTCCACGGCCTCGATGCCGTCCCTGGCCACACCCACCACCTTTATATTGGGGTCTGATTCAATGAGCGAACGAATTCGCATCCGTATAAAGGCTGAATCGTCTGCAATCAATACTTTAATCAAAAAGATCATCTCCTATTGCGTTGTTTTAATGCATATATATTATACCAAAAATGAGGTCATGGTTGAGGCAAAATGGCAGTGGCTATTCTGTCCCTTTCGGATTGACCTGTCCACTTCTTCGGGTTATAATGATATACGAACAGCAGTTGCTCTTTTTGTTTGATGAAAAGTGTTTTGCCTGATGAATATAGCATGGCCGGTTGTATGCAAGGTGGCAAGCTTGAACATTGCAACGCTGTTTAAATGGCCTTTTTAAGATCAGCCGTGCTGTATTCAAATAAAGGTATGGGATGAAGGAGGGCTTTTATGGCTAATATCATGATTAATTTGGGATTGGCAATCCAGGAAAAGGACCTGAGAAGGTTGAGGGAAAGCCTCCAGAAGATGTCGCCCAATGATGAAATTACCATAAGGTTAGAATCTGCATACAGCTACGAGGAGGATATAATCATCAACGAACTGGAAAGGCTGGGAATGGATTACCGTTCCTATGGCGGCAAGGGTAATGACTTCTACGTTATTGTAAGGCGTAGGCTGCACTAAAAGGGCGTGATTTTATACCACGTCCTTGTTGTATATTTTGTAAATAAGATGCCATCCTATCCCCGATACAAAGTAGTCTAAAGCTGCAGGGTAGTTGAATATAATAAGCTTAGCGGGAGGGGATAGGATGATATTAAATAAGCTGGGTAAGGATATAATAGCGCTTTTGTATGTGGTGATCTTCTTCCTTTTATATGTGGCCATGGGAGAGTACAGCTTCAAGCTTGGCCCTGAGCCTGGGGTGCCGGTGGCCGGCCAGGCTGGTAATACCGCCGAACAAGATGAAGGAGAGTATAACATTTTCATTGACCTGACCGAATCTATGCTGTACTTATTTAAAGGGAACAAGCTGGTCAAGAAGTATCCCATAGCCCAGGGGAAGCCTTCTACGCCATCTCCCATTGGGGTATGGGAGATTGTTAGCAAGGCCAGGAATTGGGGTTCAGGGTTTGGTACGCGGTGGATGGGTTTAAACGTGCCCTGGGGTACCTATGGCATTCACGGGACCAACAGGCCGGAGTCTATAGGGCGCAGAGCATCTGCAGGATGCTTCCGCATGAAGAACAGGGACGTTGAGGAGCTGTATGACCTGGTGCCCTACCGCACTAAGGTGGTGGTGTACGGTGGACCCTTTGGCAACCTTGGCAGCCAGCTTGTAAGGCTGGAGCCAGGGGCACGAAACTCCCATGTGCTGGAGGTGCAGAAAAGGCTGAAGCTTTTGGGTTACTATCAAGGAAGTTTGGACGGCATATACGGAGAAGGAATGAAGTACGCCCTTTTAAAGTTTAAAAAGGAGCGTGGATTGCCTGTAAACCACTATGTGGACTGGGCTACCTACAAGGCGCTGGGGATTATCCCATTTGAGTAAGAGGAATTGGATGAATTTGAGGTTAGAAGACGTGACGGAGGTACAAAAGACATGTTAACCAAGGTGATTATAACCGAAACCGTTGATCCGTGGTGGAATCTGGCAATAGAGGAGCACCTGCTTGAAAGGGTACAGCCAGATGAGTGCGTGCTGTATCTATGGCAGAACCAAAACACCGTAGTGATTGGCAAAAACCAAAATCCCTGGAAAGAATGCAGGGTCGACCTGCTGGAAAAAGAAGGGGGTAAATTGGCCAGGCGCATCTCTGGGGGAGGAGCGGTGTTTCACGATTTGGGTAACCTGAACTTTTCTTTTCTGATGGACAGGGAAAAGTTTCATATTCCATCTCAACTGGAGGTCATTTTATCGGCTGTTCGAAAGCTGGGCGTAGATGCCCAGTTTAGCGGGCGCAACGATTTGGTGGTGGATGGCAAGAAATTTTCGGGTAACGCCTTTTGTTACCGCAAGCATTCGGCCCTGCATCACGGGACGATACTGGTATCTCTGGATTACGATAAGATGGTGAGGTACCTGCAGGTGCCCCAGCAAAAGATTCAGAGCAAGGGCATTGAGTCGGTGCGCTCCAGGGTGGTCAACCTGGTCGATATAAATCCCGGCATTACGGTAGAAGATGTCAAGGAGTCGGTGGTGGAGTGCTTCAGGCAGCTTTACGGGGAGGGAGGTCCTGTCCTGTATGCTGATGAAGTCATTGACAGACAAGAGGTTGAAAGGCTGTACCGCAAGTATTCATCGTGGGAATGGCGATACGGCGAAACACCCCGGTTCAATATGACTATAGATACCCGTTTCAGCTGGGGTGGCATAGAATTATGCTTTTTGCTTGAAAAGGGCACTATACAAAACGTCACAGTATATTCCGACGCGATGGACGAAGCGTTTATTGAGATGATACCTCAAGCCCTTAAAGGGTGCGCCTTTAATTCTCAAGCTATGGCTCAGGCGCTGTCGGATATAAATGCAAATGAAGGCCAGAGAAGGCAAATGCTGGACGATATAGTCCGATGGATACTAAACAAAGGTTTTTAGGCAGGTGATTTTTGATGGGTTTGATAGGGAACATATATGGCCTTTTGGGATACTATTGCCATGTGAGGGACAAGCTGGATAAGGCCATGCGCTTTTATGAAAAGGGTATGGCGCATGATATGACCAAGCCATCCTACAAGCTGGCTTACGGGGTTCTGCTTTTGAAAAGCGGCCAGTTCCAGAAAGCCAGAGACATATTCAGCAGCGTACTCATCGATCCCCGCTACAAGGACTCGGTGAAAAACATGGCAAAGCTAAACTTGAGCCTGGCATACTGGAAGCTGGGGGATATAGATACCGCCATCGAGATGCTCAGGGAGCTTCACAGGAAACAAAGGACTTCCAGGATATATGAAACTTTGGGGTATCTGCTCATTGAAAAAGGGAATTCGGATGAAGCGCTTAAGTACAATTTGGAAGCCGTAAAGTACGATGACGAGGACCCCGTCATACTGGATAACCTGGCTCAGACCTACTACATGATGGGCAAGCTGAAGGAGGCCAAGAGGTATTTCGAGAAAGCCGAGTCGCTTAAGGAGGACCAGGTTTCTACGCTTTATTATCTAGGGTGTATCTATCAACAGGAAGGCAACCTTCAGGCTGCCAAAGAAAAGCTTGAAAAGGCATTTGAATGCAATATAAACCCTTTGAGCACCATAAGCAGGGAGGCAATACAGCAAAAGATGGAGGAGATAAATCGTTCGCTTCAGTCTAGCAACCTCAAGTGAACGGTTTTCTTTCTGCTCTGCTGCGGGGCCATATTGACCCTGTCGGTATTTTCTGATGTACTTTCTGGTTGTGGCGCGCTATTAGGTTCAGCAGATGATGGCACCTTAATCGAAAGGTGAGCGGTGGGAGTGCCCTGCAGCGGTTGGCCCTCCATTTCCAATTCGGGGTGTATTGGGACTATAAAGTAAGTGTATTCTTTGCCGCGGTTTACCAAGGTATCGACCCACTCTACCGTATCGAAGGTTCCCGTTTTTACCTGGTGGATGAGCAAGGGAATATTTTTATCCTTTTCTAATCTATAAATGTTGTAAGCAGCAAAGGTATCTTGCGGTTTAAATGAGATGACCGGCAAGCCAGCATCATTTAACGTTACTTTGAAATCGGAAGGTGCCTGTGGGGGCACCCAGTAGTCAGATTGCTGAGTGGGTGCGGTTTCAGGGGTAAAGTATTCGGTTATAACATAAGCAGGCGGCGTAAGGGGTGATGCCAGAAGCGCCTTTCTTTGTTCTTTCAGTGCCTTGGCGTCCAGCTTGACCTCTATAATATTGGCAGGTCTTCTAAAGTCAGGTGCCTTTTTATCCTGATATATGTATCTAAATATTGCTTTTGCGACCTCGGCAGGATATTTCCCGCCTACCGCATCTGGAGGCAGATAGTGCTGTTTGTCCACATTGTCATATCCCATCCAGACTGTAATGACGTACTGCGGGTTATATGCCACAATCCAGGCGTCCTTTACACCGTCTATTCCTGCAAATTGTGCGGTATCTGGAAGTTCCACTGTGCCCGTCTTGGCTGCCAGGGGTATATTCAAGTCTTTGAGTCTGGTGGCTGTTCCGCTTTCGACGGCTGAGCGCAATATATCGTTTAAAATAAAGGCACTTTCTTCGCTCATTATCTGCTTTTTTACAGGTTTTGATTGATATACCGTTATGCCGTAAGAATTTTCTATACGGCGTATGGTGGTGTAATCCTTGTATCTTCCATTGTCAGCCAGAGCAGCGTATGCCCGCGCAAGCTGTATAGGCGTTACGCCTTTATAAAATCCGCCCAGGGCAATGGGAAGGCTGTATCTGTCCTGTTCTGCAAAGGGTATTCCAAATTTCTCGGCAAAAGAAATCCCGTTTTGAATACCTATATCTTTGAGTATGCGTACGGCAGGAACATTTATTGAATCGGCCAAGGCCTCTCTGACTGTTACCCACCCGCGGTATCTGCCACCGAAATTTGAGGGTTTGTAATCGCCAAACTGCGTTTCGGCATCCAAGACAAAGGTAGCAGGAGTGTAGCCAAAATATTCAATGGCAGGGCCATATACCAGCAAGGGCTTTATGGTTGAGCCGGGCTGTTTTGGCATTTGAATTGCTCTGTTTAACCCTTTTTGTATGATGCTTCCATTGAGATATTCTCTGCCGCCGATGATGGTACGAATCTCCCCTGATGGTACGTCAAGTATCACCAGAGCGCTTTCACAGGGGATACCGCTTGCAGGGCATCGGGGGAACAGTTGGTCATCGGAATACACTTCTTCCACATATTTCTGTAGCTCTCTGTCAAGAGTTGTGTATATCCTGTATCCCTGCGTCAGCAAGGCTTCTTCAGATATCCCGAGAATATCAGCGGCCTCCTCCAGAACCATATCCATAAAAAAGCGATGGGGATAGCTTCGGGGCGATGGTTTGGCAAACACCAGCTTTTCTGCCTTGGCTTTTTCGCCTTCTTTAGGGGAAAGGTATCCATATTTGACCATGAGGTTTATTACCAGGTCTTTCCGTTTTAGCGATTCCTCCATGTTGTTAAACGGAGAATATTTTGACGGGCTTTTAGGAATGCCTGCCAGCAAGGCCGCTTCAGCCACCGTTAAGTCCTTTGCCGACTTACCGAAATACAGCCTTGAAGCCGCTTCTATTCCATAGGTTCCTTTGCCGAAATATATCAGGTTAAGATACATCTGGAGTATCTGATCTTTGGAATACAGCCTTTCCAGCCTGTAGGCCAGGTATATCTCTTGGAGCTTTCTGTGGATGGTCTTTTTTTGCGTGAGAAAGGCGTTGCGCACCACCTGCTGGGTGATGGTGCTTGCGCCTTCTGCATATCTGCCTTGTTTAATGTTTTGAAACAGGGCCCCGAATAAACGCTTTATGTCAAAACCATGATGTCTATAGAAGCGTATATCCTCTACGGCGATAAATGCGTTTTTAACGTGGTCGGGGATTTCTGATAATGAGACTTTTATCCTGTTTTCTAAGCCATATATGCTGGTAATGAAGTCATCGTTCATATCGTATATAAACGATGATTGTTCGATGTTTTCTATTTTGCTCAGGTCAATGCCCTTCAGTTGACTGATTATGATGCTGAAGTATACGGCTGCTGACATGAGTCCAGTTATGGCAAAGCTCAACAGGCCTATAGCTATGGATCGATAGAGTGAGCGGCGATTCTTTTTTCTCTTTCTGCTCATCCGTGAAGGTATCGGTTCGTGCTGGTTCATAGGGAATAACCTCCTGCCACAGCCTCAATCTCATCTTGATTATTCCCTATAAACCGGAAAATTAAACTAAATTAAAAAGGCTCCTTGTTGGAGCCCTTGTTAACTGTTAAAATCTTTTACAATATGCATTTCACCCAGTCCGCGCTCTACGTTCATCTCGTAAATTCGGTTAGCCTCTAGTTTTTGGGCGATGATGGAGGCAGCTTTCTTAGGGTCAATGCGTTTGCCGCAGGTAAAAACATCGATGCTGGCATACCCGTGTTCGGGGAAGGTGTGGATGGCCAAGTGGGACTCGGAAACTATTACCACTCCTGACACGCCCTGAGGTGCAAACTGGTGAAACGTTACTTCCCTCACTTCAGCACCCGCTTGCAGCGCAGCGTCAGTCATCATTTTTTCAACGAATTTGATGTCGTTCAATAGTTCCCGATTGCATTCCCAAAGTTCCAAAATGCAGTGCCTCGAATAGGTATCCATCAGCAAAACCCCCTTTATATAAAATTTTTAAGTATCCACTTACGGGGGTAGGTTAGTACAACTGATGTCCTAGTCCCCGTATAAAGGACAGGCTCAGCAGATGTCCCAACCCTTTGATAAATGGATACTTTCTTTAGCAAAACCTTTGCATGCTGCACTATACTTTAGCATAAATCGAAAAAAAAATCAATTACTATTCTCCAAATTTTTGAGTAAATTTAATAGGTTTTTTGAACTTGCAATGATATATATAATGATATATACTCTTATATATAAGAGGTCTGGCATTCCTACAAAGTGTACAACCTCTATACATGAGACGAACGGGGGTGAGAAGGGTGCACAGTGCGAAAAAGAGGATGTGGATACTGGCGTCCATATTGTTGCTGGCAGTCATCGGGTATTATATATACCTCTATTTTGAGCCAGATCCCCAGCGAATTTCGTACAACGAATTCATAAGGGCGGTGGATAAGGGAAAGGTAGCCAAAGTCTATCTTGATGATAGAGACCTGCTCAGGGGTGAGTTCAAGGGTGGTACCGAATTTATAACCGATAATCCACGAAAAGAAGGGTTTAAGGAGGAACTGCTCAAAAAGGGCATCGCCGTGGACGAGATGGCCCGTCAATCTCAAATAAGAGATACAGGGAGTTTCCTCATCACCATGGGTGTGTTTGGAGGCTTTTTGTATTTTCTGTCGACTAAAACGGTGAAGCAAGCGCAGGGGGGTATGGGAAAGATATCATCGATCTCGGTATACCCCGAGGACGACAAAAAGGTTACTTTTGATGACGTGGCTGGAATCGATGAAGCCAGAGAGAGCATGAAGGATGTGATAGATTTTATAAGAAATCCTGAGAAGTATGCGCGGTACGGGGCAAGGTTACCGAGGGGTATTATACTCTACGGTCCGCCTGGAACGGGTAAAACCTTGCTTGCGAAGGCCGTAGCCGGGGAAGCCGGGGTACCCTTCTATGCCGTATCAGGTTCCGATTTTGTGCAGGTGTACGTAGGCGTAGGGGCGGGAAGGATCCGTGACCTGTTTAAGAAAGCGAGGGAGAGCGGCAAGTGTGTGATATTTATAGATGAGATTGATGCCCTGGGCAAAAAGAGGGATAGGGGTATCGATGGAGGGGGCAATGATGAACGCGATCAGACTTTAAACGCTCTTTTGGCCGAAATGTCGGGCTTTAAGGATAACGAAGGTATTGTGGTCATAGGTGCCACCAATCGCCTGGATGTATTGGATCCAGCATTGCTTCGGCCGGGGAGATTTGACAGGCATATTGAGGTTGGGCTACCCGATGTAAAAGGACGGTATGAGATCCTGAAGCTTCACAGCAGAGGCAAGCCCCTTTCAAGCGACGTCGACCTTTACAAGGTGGCGCAGCAGACGGTATACTTCAGCGGAGCCAAGCTGGAGAGCCTGATGAATGAGGCGGCTATACTGGCGGCAAAGAGGGACAGCGGGTACATCGAACAGTCGGATATAGACAAGGCATTTTATATTGTCATGGCCGGCCTGGAGAAAAAGGACAGGAGCACTATAGACAGGTTTGACCGTGAGATTACCGCATTCCATGAAGCGGGGCATGCGCTGGTGACCAAGTTGATAGCACCAGAACACAGCGTTTCAAGGGTTACCATAATACCCAGTACCAAAGGGATGGGCGGGTTCAGCATGAACATCCCTCCCGACAGGATGTATTACAGGAAGAGGGATATGGAAAACACCATTAAAATAGCCCTGGCTGGCCGAGCGGCCGAAGAGATAGTATTTGGCCAGGACAACGTCACCACCGGTGCTTCCAATGACCTGGAAAGGGCTACAGAGGTGCTGCTCGACATGATAAGGCGCTTCGGTATGGGCAAAAGTACAGGGCTTCTCAACTATGACGTTCTCTACAGCAACGGCATACGGCAGGTCTCAGACGAGGTGCTTACACAGTGCAGTGAGACCATGAACATTTTCTATGAAGAAGTAAAAGGTCTGCTCATTATGCATAGGGATACACTTGAGGCCATAGCAACAGCCCTGCTGGAGAAGGAAACCCTCGACGAAGACGCGCTTGATCAGATCATAATGGAGCGCGACAAAGGGCGAGAGACGGCATAAAATTAGAACCATTTGAGAGCCTCCCTCATATATTGTATAGCGAAAAGGTATAATTTGATAAATATGGGGGAGGCGGTACCTTGAACTACAACGATCATTTGTGGATACCTGAATGCATGTACCCAGTGGAATACCACCACAGGTACGGGTATATGGTTCCCTGGATGGAGCCCGAAGTTTATGACGACATGGTGTATCCCGTTATGTATCCTGAGATATACTACAAAATATATCCTTATGTGTGCAGGATATGTGACGAGATGGATGACCCTTACGTTCTCTATCCCAGCCAAGCTCAGATAGAGGACATGATAAACAGGTGTTATGACCTATGCGTAAAAGAGATGCCGGAACTGGAGGAGTATGCAGGGGCCAAAATGCAGGAGAAGCTGGATGCCGAAAACCTCCAGTTTGAACGTCGACGGACTCCCATATTGAGGGATTTGATTGCCATCATACTCCTGTCTGAACTCTTCCGCAGGCGAAGGAGATTTTTTCCACGTAGGTGGTAACGGTTATTATTGAATTTCAAAGCTTGAAGCGGCAGGAATTCCTGCTGCTTTTTATTTTATATGCCAACGTTTAAATAAAGCTTAAATGGATATAATATGGAAAAAGCGCCATTTTATGAGGAGAAAGGGTGATTGGGTGAACAACAGAGTATTGAAGGTATTGCCCAGGGGACAGGACAAAAGCGCCAGGCAATTGAGGCGGCAGGGTTTTGTACCTGCTATTTATTATGGCGGCAATCAAGCGCCACGTCAGCTTGTAGCCAGCAGGAGAGAATTAAACTCTTTGATGCGTCAGCTTGGCGAGTCTGCTCTTTTTGAGATAGCCATGGAAGAGGATGTAAGAACCGTAATATTGAAAGAGGTTCAACGGGATCCGGTCACCCGGGAGGTCATTCACATAGATCTGCAGGATTTAGCGCATAACGAAAAAGTGGGCATGAACATACCCATAAGGCTTGTGGGAGCCGATGAGCTGGAAAGCAAGGGAAGGGTTTTGCAGCGACAGGCCGAAACCGTCAATGTGGAAGGCTATGCGCATTTGCTGCCGTCCCACATCGATGTTTACGTTGGCGATATGGAACCAGGAGACGTCATAAAAGTATGCGATTTGAGGGTGGATGGTGATATAGCTATACTGGACCCACTGGACAGGATCGTTGCAATCGTGCTAACGCCTGAATAAACTCGCGAGGTTATTGAATTTTGTATCTTTTTGTTGTAAACTGGTAAAGGAAAATACATAAGGGAGAGGGTTTGGAGGAAGCTATGAAGTACGTATACGCTATTCTAACCGTTGTTGAAAACAATCCTATAATGCAAACCTATGTAAGCGATAAGCCCATGACTGGCAGGCAGCTGCTGGACGAGGTCATACTCACCGAAGAAGAGAAGAGAAAGTACAAGGACTGGACCGATGCAAGAAAGATAATCGAGGACATGAACAAGACGCAGTCAATCAGGGTGGAAATACAGGAGGTAGAGGTTCCGTAACACAAAAATCCCTTCGACAAATACCGAAGGGATTTTTGTGTGTTTTTAATATAGAATACAAAAATAGCCAATATTCGCTGAAGGAGAATTGAAGCAAATGAAGAATATATAAGTGTATTTATGCCTGTAAGCTGGAGGGGGGATTTTCTTGCAGGTCTCGAGCCGTAAAACCAAACACACGCTTGTGGTCAAAGTAGAAGGGGAACTGGACCATCATACTGCCGATACAGTACGTGAGCGGCTGGATAGCATACTTGAGGATCCAAGTATAAAGTACATCGTATTTGATTTGAGCCAGCTAAAGTTCATGGATAGTTCAGGTATTGGGGTGTTTATTGGGAGGTATAAAGTGGTTTCACAGCGAGGCGGCACGGTTTCGGTGGCTCATGTCACACCCCAGATTAATAAGGTGTTGGAGGTGTCGGGCCTTTACAGGATAATAAAGAAATACAACAGCCTTGAAGAAGCGCTGGCCGACATAGGGGGGTGTGATGAATAGTGGAAGTCATAAACGAGATGCGCTTGGAATTCCCAAGCAAATCACAGAATGAATCATTTGCCAGGGTTACTGTTGCTGCCTTTGCAGCTCAGCTTGATCCCACATTAGAGGAGATTGCTGATATAAAGACCGCCGTGTCGGAGGCTGTGACTAATGCTATCATTCACGGTTATGAGAACACAATAGGTATTGTAACCGTAATAGCAAAGCTCTATGAAGGAAAAATCGAGATCGAAGTCATAGACAAGGGTAAGGGAATAGAGGATATAGAGAAGGCGAGGCAACCGCTTTATACCTCAAAGCCTGAGTTGGAACGCTCTGGGATGGGGTTTACCGTCATGGAAACTTTTATGGATGAAGTAGAGGTGATTTCCGCTCCGGGCCAGGGTACACGGGTTAAACTGGTAAAATACCTAAAGAGTACTGGTGGAGAGCTGGGGAGAGAATGATGGATACGTTTGAAGCCTTTGACCGGGAAAAAGGGAAGGAAACGGTTTCGCAAAATGAAATACTGAATCTGATAGTCAGGGCTCAGGATGGGGATGAACAGGCAAAAGAGGAGCTTGTGAAGAGAAATATCGCTCTTGTAAAGAGCATCGTAAAGCGTTTTTTGAACAGGGGCTATGAATACGAGGACCTGTTTCAGATAGGGGTCATTGGGCTTATCAAGGCCATAAATAACTATGACCCCAAGTTCAATGTGCAATTTTCCACTTATGCCGTTCCCATGATAATGGGTGAGATTAAACGCTTCCTGAGGGATGATGGCCCCATAAAGGTGAGCAGGTCATTGAAAGAGCTGGCAAGCAAGGCTCAGACGGTCAAGGAGCAGCTTAAGAATAGGCTGTGCCGAGAACCCACCATCAATGAGATTGCGAGCGAAATGGGTGTTTCGCCAGAAGAAATAGTCCATGCAATGGAAGCAAACCGTATCCCTTCATCCATATACGATATCATATATGAAGATGATGACAATCCTATATTGCTGATCGATAAAATCCATCAGGATACCAGTCAAATGGGAAAGCTTATAGACCGTATTATGTTGAAGGAAATGCTCGCAAAGTTGGATAGAAGGGAAAGGGCGATTATCATAATGCGGTATTTTCAGGATAGAACCCAGAGCGACATTGCAAACGAATTGGGCATATCCCAGGTACAGGTTTCAAGGATTGAAAAAAAGGTCCTTTTGAAAATGAGGAAGATGCTATGAAGATGTCCGGTTGGCCGGACGTTTATTTTTTTTTGGATAAAAAGGCAGGTTGAGCGCATAATAAAGGTAAAGTGGAATTTAAGATAATTGTTAGGAGGGATGGCGAATGAGAGCCAGGGTTAAAGGCATGGCCGTTGCTATGGTCTCTATTTTGCTTTTGGCAGCAGTTGCGGTTTCTATATGGTTAGTGTTCTACAAAGGCATAAAGCAGGATAAAACTTATTCAGGGGCTCGATTCGTCTATGAGGAGGTAGAGGATAGAACCACCGTTTGAGGTTAAAGAATAAAGGAAGAACCGAATTATGGGGCAGATAAATCAAAGTAATTTTGTTTTTTTTCAATTTAAACCGAATATCGTAAAGAAGAGCGGAAAACCTGTATATCTTACAGATGCAATAGACATCTTTTGCTCTCAACACGTGGAAGAGGCCATAAGAGATATCGTGATATTGCCGGCCCACCACGACAGAAATCATATTGTAACTGCTATTGAGGTCATAAGGCTTATCAATGAAAGCACGGGAATCTCTGACATACATGTGATTGGTGATGGAAAAGCACTTATAGAATACAAGGAGCAGAAGCCTTCAAATGCCTTAATTGAGTGGCTCAGGCTGGTGGCGACGGCTTTACTGCTGATGATTGGCTCAGGGCTGGCCATAATGTATTTTCATGCCGATGTTAACATGCATCAGGTGCACAGCGCCCTGCATTATATCATTACCGGAGAAAAGAGCGCGCGGCCGCTTCTTATAAGTATCCCGTATTCCATAGGTATAGGTATAGGCATAGCTGTGTTCTTTGACGTTTTTTCTATTGGCAAAAAGAAGAAAAAACCGGGGCCTCTGGAGTTGGAAGTATATACTTACGAAAAGGAGATCTCTTCCTATAGAAAGGACGAGGAGGAGAACGAGGGAGATTGAAGTGGGAATCAATGTTGCTTGAGGTGCTTATTGGTTTGGCCGGTGGATTGGTGGTGGGCGGAGGGTTATCAACGCTTTTTATAGCCCTGGGTATTGCACCCAGGCTTGTCTCTCTAAGCGGTAAAAAGAAGTATATGTTTCTCGTTAAACTGTCAATTTTGGCGGGGACGTTTTTGTCTTCGCTGGTATATGTGATGGACCTGAGATTTTCTATAGGGAAATTTGCGCTCTCTGTTATAGCCATATTTATGGGCATATTTGTTGGGATGCTGGCTTCGGCGCTGGCAGAAGTACTAGACGTTCTATATATAGTTGCAAGCTATGCCGAAATAATAAAATTTATATATATTCTGGTTTTTGCCATAATAATAGGTAAAATAGCGGGTTCGCTCATTTACTGGTTAGCACCAGGATTTTACTAAAAAGGATTATAATGGATAAATACGGCTTAGGTGTATAAAGTTTGAGGGTGTGAAAGCGATGAAATATTATCATCAGATAAAGAAAATGGGACCAGAAATGAAAAACATTGAAGAAAAAGAGGAAAGGCATGACCTGATAAAGAAGCTGTCATATAGTAGGGACTCGAAAAACAAAAAGAATAATTCAATGATGACGGTGGAATAAATTAAATTAGCGGCTTAAAAAAACAGGTTGAAAGGGGTTTTGAGAAGGTGGATGTCAAACAGCAAAAACTAAACAAGGAGTACCAGATATATGTTCAACGAAAGATGCCCAAGTCAAACCTTTTGAGGGACTGTATATTGGCATTTTTGGTAGGGGGACTCATATGTACAATAGGCCAGGCTGTAAACAATTTTGGGAAAAGCTATTTCAATTTGAATACCGAAGAGGCTTCGGCTTTTACCGCAATAGTGATGATTTTTATAGGTGCGCTGCTGACGGGACTGGGAGTTTACGACGATATAGGAAAGTATGGTGGTGCTGGGTCGGTAGTGCCCATTACCGGATTTGCCAACTCCATAGTATCGCCTGCTATGGAATTCAAAAAGGAAGGATACGTGTTTGGAGTTGGATCCAAGCTGTTTTCCATAGCCGGCCCTGTTTTGGTGTACGGTATTACCGCATCAGTACTGGTTGGATTAATATACTTCTTTGTAAAGTGAGGGAATTATATGGCAAAGCATCGATTGGGCGGTCAAACCATAAAGCTTGAGAATCCTCCTTGTATCCTTTCCAGGGCTACAATAGTAGGGAAAAAAGAGGGGCAGGGACCGCTGGGAGAATATTTCGATGTGGTTCTGGAAGACAGTCTATGGGGCGAAAAGACATGGGAAAAGGCAGAATGTCGCATGTATCAGGAAGCGGCCAAAATGGCAATTACCAGGGCTGGAAAGCAGCCACAGGACATAAACTATTTATTTGGTGGCGACCTGCTCAATCAAATTATAACCGCAAACTTGGCGGCCAGGAGTCTGGGGATACCCTTCTTCGGACTGTATGGAGCTTGTTCGACCTTGACGGAATCCATGTCTTTGGGTGCTATGGTTATTAGTGCAGGATACGCTGATCTTGTGCTGTGTGTTACTTCCAGCCATTTCTGCACTGCTGAGAGGCAGTACCGGTTTCCGCTGGAGATGGGAACTCAACGTCCCCCCACCGCACAGTGGACTGTAACAGGAGCAGGTGCCTTTTTGCTGTCCAACCATATGAAACCCCCTTATATTACCCATATAACCACTGGCAAGGTTATAGATTATGGCATAACCGACACCAATAACATGGGGGCCGCGATGGCTCCAGCAGCGGCGGCTACTATAAAAGCGCACTTCGAAGATACCCAGCAGGGGCCCGATGCGTATGACCTAATTGTGACGGGGGACTTGGGCAGGTTTGGAAGGGAGCTGACCATTGACCTTTTGAAGAAAGAAGGCTATGACATAAGCGATCGATTAATCGATTGTGGATGCGAGATATACAGCAAAGATCAGGATGTGCATGCAGGTGGCAGTGGGTGTGGATGCTCTGCAGTGGTTTTTGGTGCTTATATTCTAAGAAAGATGGAGGAAGGCGTATACAAGCGGATTTTGCTCTTGTCAACAGGTGCTCTTCTCAGTACCACCAGTTGCCAGCAGGGCGAGTCCATACCAGGCATTGCACATGCTGTAACCATCGATATGGATAGGGGATGAACTATGGAGTATTTGAGAGCTTTTCTAGTTGGTGGTTTGATCTGCGTCATCGCACAGATAATTATTGATAAAACAAGCTTAACGCCAGCCAGGGTTCTCGTCTGCTTTGTAACGGCAGGTGTCATATTAACGGCTATAGGCATATACGAGCCCATTGTGAAGTTTGGCGGAGCAGGCGCAACCGTTCCACTCCCTGGATTTGGTTACGCCCTTGCTAAAGGTGCTATAAAAGGAGTAGAAGAGATGGGAGCGATGGGCGCTTTTGTGGGCGGTGTGAGGGCGGCTGCTGGAGGAATTACTGCGGCAGTGGTATTCGGCTATCTGGCGGCTGTGCTGTTTAACCCAAGGATGAAAAGGTAGCAAGGAGGGGCGCTTCAATCCAGTGCCCCTCTTTTGCTGTTATGCCTGTGTTTATTCCTGCTGTTGCCAGTACCGTCGCCGGGAAAGTAATTTTGCAGAAAAGGTAGCTGCGGATTTTGAGTTGCGGTTTCCTGCTCAATCTGCCTGTCTATTGAATCGAAAATCGCTCTTGAAAGCTCGGTCAAATAAGCCATTTTCTGTTCTATCGGCTTTGGATCAAACGGTGGCAGTTGCGTCAATGGCTGTTCACCTTCTGCCGGAGGCTCAATCATTGTCTGATTAAGGCTGTTGAGCAATGCTTCAATGGCCTTTTCCAGGGCATTGCGTGCCTCATCGTCCAATCTATCTTTATACTTCGGATCGGACATCCTGGATCGCACGGAATTTATGAGTTCCTGAGCTCGCCTGTACAGGTCTTCCCATAACTTCTGAGAATTGTACCACTCCTGCGTATGCAGCGGGCAGAAGTATTGCCTGTCTTCGGGATTATTGTAGTCAAGTGCTGAAAAGTCTGCCATATCTTTGAACGTACCGGGCAGATACTTTTGCAGTTCTTCATCGCTCAACTGTCTGAGAGGCGAATCCTCTGGCAATACAACCACCGATTTTTTAATCACGTGTTCTCTTGGACAGTACGGTGAGGCGAGTTTACCCGAATATTCGCATATCTCGACCTCCTGATGTACATCGCATTTCTCTTTTGGAACCGCCTCTACCGGGAACCACTCGGTTACCAGCTTATGCCCGCTGGTATCGTTCTCGCACAGCGTGCCGTTGGGCAGTTTACCAGATACCCCGCAGACTGTAACGCGTACCACCCCTTCCGGTGGCTTATCATAAAACGGCCTGTTTTCTAGATCCTTGTGGATAGGTTCCATTACCGCTCTCCATAGAGGAGCGGCATAACGGCCACCTTGTACATTATCTTTAAGAGGTTTCCAAAGGTCATGACCTATCCACACGGTTGCGGTGTAATAAGGGGTAAATCCGGCAAAGTATACCCCTTTAAAATCATTCAAGGTACCTGTTTTGCCTGCAATGTGCATCGGCTTGGAAAACTTGGCCCTGCTGCCGGTACCGCTGTTTACCACAGTCTCCATCCAGTCTGTCAGGATAAAAGCGGTGCTCTCCTTGAATACCACTCTCTTTACCTGAATGTTGTCTTTGTTCAGAATCTCATTTCCGTCTCTGTCCAGTATCTTTGTAAATGATACAGGAGTTTGATATATTCCTCTATTGGCTATGGCGGCATATGCTGCTGCCATTTCAACCATGTTTATACCATTTTGTCCAAGCGCAAGGTTGGTCACCAATTTTTCGTTTATATACTGAGGACTGGTTATACCTAGTTCTAGCAGCTTTTCAGCTGAATAATCAGAACCTACGCGTTCCTGCACTATTCTGGCGGCTGCTACATTTATGGAATTTTTTATAGCTGTACGCACGTCCACAAGTCCTTTAAATCCGCCGTCATAATTGCGTGGATAACCCCTCCCATTCCATTGGTTTTCTAACCCTTTTATGGGGACAGGAACATCTTCCAGTATGATCCCGCCAGGATAGCCAGCTTCAATAAACGGCCCATATACAGACAAGGGTTTTATTGCCGAACCCACAGCCAGTGCCTGTGTAACACGGTTGGTCCAGAAACGGCCTTGAGGGGGAGTCTTTCCGCCTACAATGGCACGTATCTCGCCTGTGGTATGATCTATTACCACCGCTGCCGCCTGAGGCTGCTGTATCTCGTTACCCTGGCTATCCTTTATAACCTTATCTTTAGAGTTGGCCAGCGGTGGAAGATCCTTGTAGTTGTATACTGCTTCTTCAACAATTTTTTGCACCTCGGGGTCAACTGTGGTGTATATCCTGAGCCCGCCTTCCTGGATTAGCTTCATGGCCTTCTGACGGCCTTCGTCGCCCGTCCAGCCGTAATGCTCCATCAGCCTGTCCCGAACGTCTAGTATTACGTATTCCACAAAATAAGGCATGGGATAGAGGAAGTTACGGTTGGACTTTTCTATAACCTTGAAGCCTTGCTCTTCGGGAGACTTAGTGGGGTCAAGTTTTGCTTCCTCATATTGTTCCTTGGTGATAAAGCCGTTTTCATACATGAGGCGCAGCACTAAGTTGGTGCGGTTGTAGGTTATCTCAGGCTTTCTATTGGGATCATACAAATTTTTCCTGGGGTCGTAATAATATGGGTTTCTTAATATTCCCGCTAGAACGGCGCACTCCCTCAACGTTAAGTCCTTAAGTTCCTTCCCAAAATAATCCTGCGCCGCTGTCTTGACACCATAGTTCCCGCTGCCAAAGTAACTGGTATTGAGATAAGCCTCAAGTATCTGTTCCTTGCTGTATTTCTGTTCAAGCTGAATGGCCAGGTAGGCCTCCTGGATCTTGCGCTTGTAGGAGCGTTCGGGTGTCAGCAGGGTGTTCTTTATGAGCTGCTGGGTAATGGTGCTGGCACCCTGTATTGACTCGTTACGCAGGTTATTTATGATGGCTCCTATCAGGCGTTTGAAATCAATGCCGTGATGGGAGTAAAAACGCACGTCCTCAACGGCGATGACGGCATCCTGCAGCATCTTAGGAATTTCGTCTAGTGGAGCCCATACGCGGTTTTCAAGGCCGTAGTATGGAGTGATCAGGTTACCGTATCTGTCATATATAAACGAGGTTTCGCTCTGGTTTTCGATGCGCTCCAAGTCGAGGGTTGGAGTGGCATCAAGGTATCCTTTTGCTATGCCCAGGAAGGCGCCAAACCCTGCAAAGCTCAACAGTATGAATAGCACCAAAAACATCTTTAAGGTGGTAACAAACACCGATAATACAAAATTAGGCGGGTTGGTCTTTTTCTTAAAATAGTCTTTTATTTTATGGATGCCCTTTTTTTGGTCCTTGTTTTCTTTATCGTTTATTTTCATTGTCAACCTCCCATACAAGGCAAATATTTAATGTAACTCGGCTTTTTATATTATAGCATAATCTTTATAAAAATCCTATTAAAATTCTGGGTGCGCATTTTTAACACTGTGTTACAAACTATTTATTCAATATTGCAAATTGCATGGATTTGAGTAACAATTCATCAATACGGTTCATAAACTGTAGGGGAGGTGTGTACCTTCATGAGGCGCGAAAGAGGGGTATATAAAATCTTCATTGTTATATTTATAGTGCTTGCGGTGGTGTCGATCATATTTTTGATCATAGATAGAGGGATAAAGCCTACGGTCATAGCCATGTCGGAAGCCCAGGTGAAATATATAGCCATAAAAGCCATGAATAACGCCGTTAAGAAGGTGCTTAATACTGATATAAAGTATACCGACCTCATAAATGTGATGACCGACAGAAACGGCAAAATATCGCTGATACAGGCCAACACCATCAAGATGAACGCCTTGGCCAGCGAGACGTCGAGCCTTGCCCAGGAGGAGATTCGCTCAATGGGAGCGGAGGGTATATACATACCTCTTGGCTCGATATTCAACAGCAAAATATTGGCTGGCTTAGGTCCAAGGGTCAAAGTCACCATTATACCCATAGGGTCAGTGGCCATAGATTTTGCCACCGAATTTGAAAACGCGGGCATAAACCAGACCCGCCACAAGATTTACATGGTGATGGAGGCCAACGTCCGCATAGTCGTTCCGTTGGGCAGCGATACTGCCAGCGTAAAGACAAGGGTCCCCATTACCGAAACCATAATCGTTGGAGATGTGCCCGATTACTATATAAACGTGGAAGACGGGAAAGAGGATATTTTAAACTTGGTACCGGGGCCGTAAAATTTATCAAAAAATATGCAATTCTAAATTGCAATATTAAATGCAACACTTTTTTAAAGGAAAGTATGATATAGATATCCAAATTTTTACTGTTTAAAATGTAAAACCTTATGTTGTCAAGGAAAGGGTGGAGATTTTCGAGCGTAAGCGAGAAAATACTACCCGACCTTGACAACATAAAACAAATGATATAATTGTTTCCAGGCCATTTGGCATACCTGGCCAAATGGCCTTAACTGTAAACTATCATTGTGTCTTCTTCAAACTACCACATTAGCCTACTTGAACAAACTGTCTCTCTAATACTTTGCCTTTTTCCTTGCAGATATTTAATAGCTCTCTGTAAAAACATTGCTCTGCCGTACTGTAATCTAGTATTTTCCTCGGATATTGATTCATCCATTTCTCTATCTCCTTAACTTCTGATGATGGTATGTTTTTTATCGCTTTGCCCTTGGGAATAAAACGCCTTATAATCCCGTTTTGCCTCTCATTGCTTCCCCTCTCCCATGATGAATAAGGATGGGTAAAATATGCTTCGCTTTTCAGACTCTCTAGAATAGTTGATAGCTCACTAAACTCTGAACCGTTGTCGGCTGTTATACTCTTAAACACCTCCCCAAACAGTTCCCCATAGCAGGCTTTAAGCTCCATAAACACTTTCTTTACCGCTTCACTATTCCTTGATTCTAGAAGAAATATGTGCTCGTACCTGGTTTTCCTTTCAGTCAATGTCAAAAGTACTGCATCATTAGAACGTTTGCCTACTACAGTATCTATTTCCCAGTGCCCAAATTCCTCACGTGTCTCTACTTCCTTTGGCCTTAAATCTATGCTTTTGCCCATAATCCGTTTAGGCTCTCTTTTCTTCGTCTTATCCCTGGGTTTTAGCCTCGGTTTGAGTAACAAATCAATATTGCGTACTCTAAGCAGTCCCCTGTCTATATAGTTATACAGAGTTTTAGTACAAACAATAGGCTTATCTTTCCAACTAGGATCCTTCTTACAGTACCCCACTATAGTATCTGGAGCCCATGGCTTTTCTTGGAGCATCTTTTCCTCCGCAAATCTGATGAAGTCCTTAACAAGCGGTAGTTTGAGTTTAGCACCACAATTTTTTCGTCTTTTTTCATATACTGCCTGCCCTGCTTCGGGGAAGTATGCTTCATAAGTAGACAAGTCAGATTTAAGCTGAGTAACGGTACCACGTTTAATTTCCCTGCTAATAGTACTTGGAGCTCTGCCTAGTTGTTTTGCAATGTAGCGTATACTTTTGCCTTCTTTGTACAAGGCAGCAATTTTCCCTCTTTCATAGACACTTAGGTGTTTAAAAGAGCGACATTTCGTGGTACAATTATGTTGAGCCATAGTGAGACCCCCTTGTATGTTTAGTGATTTTGGATATCTATATCATACAGGATTTCTCACTATGGTTCTACTATTTTTTAGGTGTTGCATTTAATTTTACAACGAACCAAATATTAGAGTAGCTTTATAAGGAACATCTTTGTACGACAATATAGGATTGTTTTCATAACGTTTTATAACTGGGCTGGATTTCAAAATCGGTGTTAATTGATTGCTCATTTTTATTTCTCTCTCCTCTTCAGATACTTGTGTTTATCGTTCCTAAACCTAAAAAATATAGATAATTTTCTATACTTCAATAACCGTTTTAATTGTCCCATTTTTACGGGTAAATGCAATAATCTACATATTCATTACTCCTGAGTCAATTATACACCGGCGGTGACACAATGAACCACTAAAAATCTATTTACGTTTGATAGCCCTAAACTGTCCAGGAGATATTTGTTCATACTTCTTAAACACTCTCATAAAGCTTTGAAGGCTTAAACCTATGTTTTCAGCTATCTCATTCATAGTCATATCAGTAAACTCCAAAAGTTGTTTTGCTCTTTCTATGCGTTTTAACGTAAGATACTCTGTAAAGGTCATACCAACTTCTTCTTTAAATACTCTGCTTAAATATGAATCACTTGTGTACAATTTCTCAGCTACAACGCTCAAGCTAATTTCTGGATCACTGAAATGTTCATCTATATAATTCTTGCACTTAATTACTATATCCTTGCTTTCTTCTTTATGCTTGTACTCTAAAAAAGTAATTATATCCCGGCATAAGCATTCCATCCATTGCCTTATATCCTTCAATGTTTCCAAACTATCTAATTCACCATACAAAAAACGTCCCTCGAATAATTCTGATTCTGTATACCCCATATCATATATAGATATCATTATATAGCCCACTAACTGAATAAAAAATTGTCTTATATAATTACAAGACTTATTCTTAAGGTATGTTACTATATCATCTAATATTATACTAACTCTTTTAACATCCATTGCTTTTATATACATAACTAATTCCTTTTCCTTATCATATGGATAACTATTAACACCTTCAGAAGCCGGCTCCACATCTTCTATAAAGATAACCGAATGCTTTCCGTACAGCAAACGATACTTTATAGCCTCCATAGCTTCTAAATAAGATTTACCTAACTCATCAGTCTTGTGATACAGTCGACTAACACCTATACTTATAGTGAATCCCATGTACTTTTTTATGCTATCCATTATCTCGAAACATAAATACCTAACAGTACGCTTATAATCCAAATAATATTTAGCTTGAGGAAGATTCACCACAAAAACTACCGTATAATCCTCAGATGTTGCAAAACCATTATATTCTGTATTAATTATCTCTTCAACTACATTTTTTACACCAAATAAAAACACCTCTTTATCTATATTGCTCATATTCTTCATATCGTCAATTTCCGCAGCCAGCGTAACAAAATTATCAAATTTTATGTTTATGCCATAAGAACTAAGATCGTCTGCTATATTATTACCTATGACGTTTCTGCCTTTTAATATATCTAATAATATTTTATCTTTTACCACAGGCCAGATATTTTTCCATCGTTTTTCTAGATCCTTATTGCGACGTTGTAAAGTAGAAAGATAATCATTTATAACTGCATACTCATCAACTTTTCGATTTATATAATCGTTGCCTTGCCAAGATAAAATAATAGATTTTACCGGTTTATATAGTCGCTTACTTATTAAAAGCGAAGTAACAATACCTATTACAATAAAAAACATTGTCACAACTACTATACCACGTTTAATAAGCATACTACCAGCCATTAACGACTGTATAGGAGTTACTATAACATATTTCCAACCGGGTATACTGGAAGGCAAAAAAGAAATTATGCTGGGTTCACCATCTATATTATCTCTGAATTCATTCCCCTCTTCTTTACTCAATATTTGAGAGATACAAGAATATACACTTAGATCCTTACCTATGAACTGCTTGTTTGCAGCTGCAATAACAACACCATTGGAATCCAATAGATATAATCTTGGACTTTCATAATTATTTTCATAGTGCTCCATCATTGAACTCAGTAAATATAAATCAATATCAACTATAAAAGCTGCTTTCTTGTAAGCTGATAAAAGGGGTAACTGTCTCACATATGAGATAACCGGTATAACACGTCCTGACCGCTTCGATTTAGTCCATCTTGGACCTAACCATAATACATTAGCATTATTATTTTTTAACTGAAAAACCACATCTTCGTTCTTAAAGCTTTTTTCATCGAATCGCCCATTAGATGTAATAAAAACTTTATCATGTTTATAATATATCATAGCATCATCTATGACACTGCTATTTGCTGTCAAATGCATGACAAATTGATTGATATTCATAAGTTTTTTCTGGGTCAGATAATCACCAGTAGAAGAAGGCAAATTTACCCCATCAAAAGTTTCTATAACCAATCCATTCTGGATAAAAGAAGTATCTATTTCACTTAACATACCGTCTATCTTTTCCTTATATACGTCCAGAAGCGTTTTATTGAATTTTATAGCCTCTTGTTGTATAGATAAAACAGAAATATTATAAGCAAAAATGCCAAATGCTAGCACAGGTACAACTACAAGCACTAAAAATGAAATGAACAGACGGTAATAAGCCCTGCCCATTTAATACTCCTCCAATTTATAGAATTCATATTTTTAATTATAATACATATTCATCACTATGACAAAGAGTGTAAATTTGATTTTTAAAATTTCCGTCAACAGGGCTTAGCCTATTGTATATTTGTAGCTTAATTCGAAAATTTGTAAAAATATTACCCAAACAAAAATAGAGACTAGTATAAGCTTATTAACTGCGTATAATATAACAAGATAAGTCTCCTACATCCATTTCTATATAAAAATGCATAGCGCTCCGAAGCAAAACCATAACTTAAAAATATTAATTGTTAGTTGCAAAATAAAATTCCCCAAAATTGCAACGAAAAATTTCCAGCTTTTTTGCCAAGCAGGATAAGGTTTTAGTAATTGTATTTGAAAATCATGTCAAGGACAAAGCCCATAAGGGTGAGCGTTAGCAAATCCTTGACATGATTGAAAAATACAATTATAATGCTATAAACTGCTGGCAAATTTTCCAGCACCCATTTTGCAAAAGTGGGGAATTTTCATTTGCAAAAAACAAATATTATTGCTCCAGAGCGCATATTGTCAGTCCAGAACCTAGAAACCATATGTTGGTCTATTAGTCTCTCAGTTAATACAAGCTGAAAAATTTATACTGAAAAGTTCAAAACATTGCAAATATTACATTTTACATATTAACTCATACATCATCTATTTTATTCAATATACCATACACATACTCATTATAATCGTATAGCCCCATCGGTTTTCAATTGCATTATCAACTTTTGAGCATCCACCTCAGAGGGCCATATACCTTCCTTTATAGCCATGGCGGCCGCCGTACCAGCTGCCTGCCCCATGGCTGTACATGTAGGCATTATCCTTAAAGACGAATGGGCTTCATGTGTGCTAGAAATAGGTCGACCTGCCACCAGCAGGTTATCTACCTTTAACGGTAAAAGGCACCTATAGGGTATACCGTAATAGTCTCCTTCAGCCAACGACCTCAATACAGTGCCTGAACCTGCTGGATTGTGTATATCAATATTATAAGCGCAATAGCATATAGAATCATCAAATTTACGCCCACTCAAGACGTCCTCCTGAGTTAATACATATTTGCCAATTATACGGCGCGATTCGCGTACACCAATCTGAGGAGCTGATACTTGGAAATAAGCGTTTTCAAAGCCGGGCACATATTTTTTAAGGAAATAAAACATCTCCCAGCATTGTTCCCTAACTTCCAACTCAGCTTGCGTTAATTGCTCGGCGTCGGTGGCATCCTTCATTACTATACGCGTTGTGTTAAAATGCACTACATCAGCCTGAATAGTGTCAAAAAAGAGCACATCCTCACGGGGATTATGTATTTCTCCTCTAGCAACAGCATCTTTATAAAGCCGGTTTATCTCATCCCTAGATGGCATTCGCGAATGATCCACATTGGCTACCCGGAAACACATGGTCATGGGCTGAGCAAAGCCATCTTCATCTCTACCCTTTTTACAAGGTACACCAGCCATATAAGCTACATCAGCATCACCTGTGCAATCTATAAATATTTTCCCTTTTATTTCATACACACCAGATTTATTAGCTACTCGAACGCTTTCTATAATGTTAGCATCGTTTTTGATTACACCTTCTACAAATGTATGTAGTAATATTTCAACACCAGCTTTTTGTACCATGCGGTTTAATACCAGTTTCATAATCTCAGCATCAAATACAGATTTATTTTTAAGTCCGCCCAGTTTATCCAGTTCATCCAATATTTCCTGAAATATACCAAATATAAGTTGATTTTCATGAGTATATGGTCGTTTAGCTTTGAAATAACTCATAAATGGATTAACCAGCCCAGCCGTAGCCATACCACCTAAAAAGCCATACCGTTCTATCAGTAATACATTTTCCACTCCCAAACGTTTAGCAGCAATTGCAGCAGCTACACCAGTTAGGCCTCCACCAGCCACTATGATATCATAGCATTGTTTCATAATAAATCCCTCCTATGTGCATTCTATACAATTATTATACATAAAAGGGATGGTAGAAAACCACCCCTTTATTAACAATTAATTCAATCGGCCATCTGCCTTCAAGCCTTCAATGATCTCTTCGGAGATTTCCTGGGCATGATAGACTTCATTAGCCGCCTTAACATATTCATCCCACTTATCAAGAGGTTCCTCTCCAATTATAAACTTCAACAGCATTTCTTGTTCATAGCGATTTAAATCAGCTCCATACTGCTTCCATATCGGTCCTGGGGTAAAGGCTTCAGCGACATTAAGTAATACTGGATTTTCCATAGCCGCATCTTCGAGATTTTCAGCATATTTGCTATATTTGGCATACCAAAAATCTGGATCCCATATATGCCGCATTTTCCCATATACTGCTACCCATTCGGCTTTGCCTTCTTCAGTAAACTCAATTTTGCCGTCCTTGCGTACAAAATGAATACCTTCTATGCCATACTGTGAAACCTCATATCCCTTACCATCAATGAGATAATCTAAGAACTGTATAAGCCGCTTGGGATCCTTGGCTTTAGCTGAGATCATAAAAACTCCATCCATAACACGGCTATCATCTTTTAAATATGCATAACCTTCCGGTCCTTTAGGTGGATTAGTACGAACCCATTTAGCATTTGGATCAATTTCTTGTATCTTGTGTTGAACATCCAGCCGGAATGGCAGATTCCATATATCGTACACCATACCCGCTCTACCTTCCAATGCTTTATTAGTTAGTTGTTCTGATTTGTTAGTTATAAATTCAGGATCAATTAATCCTTCCTGATAAAGCTTGTTAATCCACGCCAATGCATCTTTCATTCTGGGATGTTGTGTAACTCTCAATATCTCATTACCTTCCTTTATATAAAAATCACTACCAGGCATAACACCAAATGCACCAAATAACGGTGCTAATCCTCCTATCCCATTGCAAGTATAAGTCGCGTTTTTATGCTCCTTAAAAGCTTTTAATACATTATAAAAATCATCTATAGTTTTAAAATTTTCTTCACCCAGTTTATCTTCCCAACCATCTCCCAACCCAAGTTCTTCTATCCAATCAAGCCTTATAAACAATTGGACGGGATTTCGCACGTTTAATAATGGTACACCCCATATTTTACCATCCATTTTAACTAGATTCCAGTTCTCTTCAGGTATAATTTTTTGTAGATTAGGACCGTATTGTAGTAGATCATCTATTGGTATAAACGCTCCCTGCTGTGCTAATGTCTTCCAATCCATACCCCCCATAAATTGTATTAATTCAGGATAGTCACCGCTAGCTACTGCAATTTGTACTTTTTCCGCGTACTCATTAGGAGGCGGAATAATAACATTAAACTTAGTATTGGTGTCTTTCTCAATAATCTGCTTTATAGGATCATTATCGGGAGGCAATTCCCTTATCCATTGATACATCCAATCAAACTCATAAGGGGGCTCTTCTTGTTGAACTGTTGAATCATCTCGTCCTTCAATACTAGCTTCTTTACTATCTTCATGCACAGCCTTTTGATCCTGATTGCGTGAACAACCAGCCAATACTGACAGCAAGAAACTTGCAGCTAATATCAACAACCATAACTTATACCTTTTTTTCATAAAAAACATACCTCCTCTTTTTTATTTTATTCTTTTATTGAACCCAGCAAAATGCCCTGGGTAAAGTACTTCTGTAAAAATGGATATACCATTAATATAGGTACCGTTGCAACAATTATTACAGCCATACGTACAGTCAGTAGAGAAGCCTTAGTAGTTTCTATATCCAAAACAATATTGGAAGATGCGCTAAACAAAATTTGCCTAAGTACCACTTGTAATGGATATAGATTTGAATTGTTAATGTATAATATGGCATTGAAAAAAGCATTCCAGTAACCAACAGCATAGAATAGCGCTATAGTAGCTAACATAGGCGCAGACAATGGCAACATTATCTTAAACAGTATAACAAAATCATTGGCACCGTCTAACTTAACCGATTCTTCTAAACTATCTGGTATAGTAAGGAAATAATTCTTAATTATTATAAGATTAAAAGCACTAACTAAACTCGGTATTATCAACGCCCATATTTTATCAATAAGACGCAAACTCTTCACCACCAAATAAGTAGGTATAAGACCACCATTGAATAGCATAGTAAAAACTATCATAAAGAGTAATATTCCTCTTCCAGGCAGATTTTTGCGTGACAATGGATACGCCGTTAATACCGTAACCAATAAACTCAATAATGTTCCTACAACTGTAACAAATATACTAATTTTATAAGCTTGTGGTATAGTATCAGTTTCAAAAATCTGACCATACGCAGATAAATCCACTTGTTTAGGTATATATAATATGCTTTTACTTACATTAGGCACTTCTACTAATGGAGTAAAAGATACCAATAAAACATATAAAAATGGAAACAACGTTACAGCAGCCACAATTATCAAAACAAGATAAATAAGCATTTGCCAGATTCTTTCTCCTATTACTCGCTTAACCACACAATCCCCTCCAAATTTACCATGTACGCTCTCGAAAAGTCTGAAAGCTTTATTTTAGCTTGTTTGCAGGTTCGGCCTTGGGACTTCACCCCATAATTATTCTGCAAGGTTACCCTACAAAATCAATCGTTGTGCCTATGTTGGGCGCATTTTCAATATATGAGGTAACATTTGCCAATACACTAAAATTAAGCACTTTGTGGTTATCTAAAAAGTAAAAATGTTTTGCCTAGAAGTACAAGTGGTTTTAAAACGTTTGATATAACCTCGTTTGGTAATCATTTCTTCAAAAATATTAAATGCGCCCGCCTATGTTGCTTAACTACTTTTCGAGAGTGTTCACCATATACCAGATTCGCCCATACGTTTTGCTAACCAATTAGATGTTATTACCAATATAAATCCTACCACCGATTTAAAAAGACCAACAGCAGTAGCTAAACTATATCTCATACCTTGCAATCCTACTCTATATACCCATGTATCGATAATATCAGCTACTTCATACACCGATGGATTATACATTATGAACACTTGCTCAAAACCAGCATTTAAAATGTTACCTAATCTCAATATAAGTAAAATTGCTATAGTACTCATAATACCAGGCAAAGTTATATACCAAGTTTGTTGCCATCGATTAGCTCCATCTATTTGAGAAGCTTCATATAATTGCGGATCTATACTAGATAATGCTGCTAAGTATATGATTGAATTCCATCCTACTTCTTTCCAAATACTTGATACCACAAGTACAGTTCTAAACCATTCCTTAGAAGCCATAAAATAAATAGGCTGACCACCAAACATTTTAATAATATTATTAACTATTCCTGTTTGAGGTGAAAGCAAATCAGTGAACATTCCACCTATAACTACCCAGGATATGAAATGGGGCAAATAACTTACAGTCTGGATAGTCCGTCTAAATTTCATGTTCTTCACTTCATTGAGCAACAACGCTAATATTATGGGAGCCGGGAATCCCCATATAAGTTTATAAACGCTAATTATAAAAGTATTCCACAAAATTTCTCCAAAAAACGGTGATTCAAAAGCGTGTTTAAAATATTTGAAGCCTATCCATGGACTACCCAATATACCCTGCATTATGTTATATTCTTTAAAAGCTATAACAGCACCGTACATAGGAATATAATGAAATATGATAAAAAAAGCAATCCCTGGTATAAGCATTAAATACAAATATTTATGCTTACTTATAGTTACGATGAATTTCTTTACAACTATATTAGGTTGCTTTCTCTGTTGTTTAACTGCTGCATAGTGATTTAACAAAGTATTCCCTCCTTTCTTTGCTTTTTATTTTATGTATCTTGCATTGCTACGTCAATAATTACAATTTTACTTCTAAAAATACAAAAGAATTGCCAATATTATAAGCAATCCTATCAAATATATTTAGTAATTATCAATTTTTGATTATTATTTTTTGACTACAGTAATACTTCAGAGCAAACAAAAGTACATCTGCAAAAATTTTGGAAAAAATTAAAAAACGGGTAAAAATTTACCCGTTTTTTAATACTCCAGCTCCATAGGTTCTCCCCTAACCTCAAATTCGCCTACAAGAATGGGGGTCTTTGCAAGGGCTTCGCTTCTTTTATCCGGTTGCCTGCCTCCCACCATGACCCTAAACCTGCCTGGCTCCAAGATGCATCTGCCGTCGTTGTCTATAAGCGCCATCTGCCTAGGAGTCAACGTGAATGTGACAGTTGTGGTCTCACCCGGCTGAAGCTTAATTCGTGAAAAACCTTTGAGCTCATGAATGGGCACATCCACCGATGCCTCCAAGTCTTTTAAATACAGCTGTACCACTTCATCTCCAGCCATGTTGCCGGTATTCTTTACATCTACCGAAATAGTAATGGACTGCCCAGCCTTTATAACTTCTGCACTCAACTTCAAGTTGCTGTATTCAAAAGTTGTGTAGCTCAATCCATACCCAAAGGGATACAATGGCTCATCCTCCATGTATCTATAGGTTCTGCCCTTCATGCTGTAATCGGTAAATGGCGGCATCTGATCCAGGGATTTAACAAAAGTAACCGGAAGCCTCCCACCAGGATTGTAATCACCAAAAAGCACATCTGCAATTGCCGTTCCACCCTCTTCTCCCGGATACCAGGCCTGCAATATAGCCGGCACATTCTCCTGTGCCCAGTTTATGGACACTGGGCTACCACTGAAAAGCACCAGTACAACTGGTTTGCCGGTAGCACATACAGCCTTCAATAACTCTTCCTGCATACCAGGAAGATCAAGGCTGGTTTTATCTCCTCCGGCTGTGGACCTCGCTGCATCCCCTTCCTCGCCTTCCAACTCGGGCGACAGCCCCAAGCATATTATGACCACGTCTGCCCTCTGAGCGGCAGCCAAGGCTTCCGCAAAACCTGCAGTAGCCTCCTGTCCCCAGTAACTAGACTGCGTACTAGTAAGATCACATCCTTCAGCGTAATATACTTTCGTTTGAGGCGAAACCTTCGCACGTATACCCTCCAGAGCGGTCACATATTTAGAAGGCGTACCGTTGTAATTGCCCAGCAACACCTTCTTGCTGTCAGCATTGGGACCAATTACCGCAATCGCTTTCAAATCCTTCCTAAGCGGGAGCAGTCCGCCTTCATTCTTGAGCAATACCATCGACTCTCTTGCCATTTCTAGAGCCAGCCTGCGGTGTTCCTCACAATCATTCACTTCGTAGGATATCTGGGCATAGGGAACCCTCTCCGGTGGATCAAACATCCCAAGCTTAAATCTGGCTTTAAAGAGTCGCTTCACAGCTCTATCGATTGTCTCTTCGGATACAAGTCCCTGCTTTACCGCATTGATCAAGCTTTCAAATACCCTGCCGCAGTTGAGGTCACAGCCGGCATTAACAGCCAGTGCCGCCGATTCCTCTGGAGTATTGGTCACCTTGTGGTGAGCATGAATATCGTAGATGGCTCCGCAGTCAGACACAACGTAGCCGTCAAACCCCCACTCATCCCTTAAAATCTTTTGAAGCAGCGTCGGGCTGGCACAACACGGCTCTCCATTGGTACGATTATACGCGCCCATTATGGATGCTGCCTTACCTTCCTTTACGCATTCCTTAAACGCCGGCAAATATGTCTCCCTCAAATCTTTCTGACTGACTCTGGCATCAAAGGAGTGGCGTAGAGGTTCAGGACCACTATGTACCGCATAATGCTTGGGTGTGGCTATCGCCTTCAAATATTTAGGATGATCACCCTGTATACCCTTTACAAATGCCACGCCCATTCGGCCGGTCAAATAAGGATCCTCGCCGTAGGTTTCCTGACCCCTTCCCCACCTGGGGTCGCGAAATATGTTTATATTAGGAGACCAAAATGTCAACCCTTTGTAAATCCCCCTGTCGCCCTGGCGCACGAACTCGTGGTGCTTGGCCCTAGCCTCATCAGATATGGCACACGCAACCCTGTACAGAAGCTTATCGTTAAACGAAGCTGCCATCCCTATGGCCTGTGGAAATACGGTGGCAATTCCTGCTCTGGCCACGCCATGAAGACATTCATTCCACCAGTTATATTCGGGGATGCCCAGGCGCGGTATGGCGGATGAAGCATATATCATCTGCGAGACTTTTTCCTCAAGCGTGAGGCGTGAAACCAGGTCATCCACCCTTTTTTCTAAAGGCTGATCGGGATCAAGGTAGATCGGAATACCGCCATTTTCGTGTTGTTTTGCATTATCGCTCATTTTCAAACCCTCCCCATCACAAGACGTAATACGAATCGGTTAGAATGTTTTAATATTGTTATTCTTAATATTCGCGATCACAGATAATGTAGAAAAAGCTTAGTTTAAAGCTCAAAAATATTTTATCACATTTTTAGCCTACATTTCGCATGTTAAAAAATGGGATTTATCTTTTTCGTGTAAATGTCAGGACTAAATCCCAACCATTCTAGCATCTTCAATATCTTTGGTGAAGTATCATTTGGCAAATACAGATCACCATTGAAA
>NZ_JAHUQD010000007.1 GCF_023838525.1 Caldicoprobacter algeriensis | reverse complement strand
TACAATTATGTTGAGCCATAGTGAGACCCCCTTGTATGTTTAGTGATTTTGGATATCTATATCATACAGGATTTCTCACTATGGTTCTACTATTTTTTAGGTGTTGCATTTAATTTTACAACGAACCTTTTATTTTTGCCCATTTTTGAGCAAAAATTTCTTTTAATTTAACACTTGTACCGTTTTTTATGATATAATCTCTAACAAAGGCTGGTTTATCTGGAAGGAGGAAAGAAGAACGCGATGCCTGAACAAAAGGAAAGCTACCGTTTGGGTTTTATAGGTGCCGGCAATATGGCAAGCGCCATCATGAGAGGGATCATAGCTTGTGGCATCGTACATCCAAATAACATATATGCTTTCGATGTGGACCTGGATAAGCTCAACAGGTTGTCAGCCGAACTGGGGATATGCACAGCAAAGGACAATTGCCAGGTGGTATCAAACAGTGACATCGTCATCCTGGCTGTTAAACCCAATACATACAGCAAAGTACTGCTTGAGATAAAGGATTGCCTTGAGGAAAGGCACATACTCATCTCAATAGCCGCTGGGATCAGCGTCGATTTCATAAAGCAGCTTATAGGTGGCAGGTGTAAAGTGGTACGTACCATGCCAAACACCCCGGCTTTGGTGGGGGAGGGCATGACGGCGCTGTGCACAAACCATGAACTTTCACCAAAAGAATTGAAGGCAGTAAAAGATATACTGCATTCTCTCGGTAAAGTTGAAGAAGTGTCGGAAAACCTCATGGATGCCGTCACCGCTGTGAGCGGGAGCGGTCCGGCATATGTGGCCATGTTTATAGAGGCCATGGCAGATGGAGGAGTGCTGGCCGGCCTGCCCAGAGATCTGGCATACAGGATGGCCATTCAGACCGTCATTGGAACCGCCAGACTGCTGTCAGAATGGGGAAAACATCCCGGTGAACTCAAGGATATGGTGTCTTCACCGGGTGGAACCACTATAGAAGCAGTCCGCCAGCTGGAAAAACAAGGATTCCGCGGGGCCGTCATTGAAGCGGTGAACGCGTGCATGCTCAAGGCAAAAACCATGGGGAAAGATATAAATCCCGGGAAGGATGATAAAGTAAGATGAAAGAGGTTGTAATCTACACCGACGGAGCCTGTAGTGGTAACCCCGGCCCGGGCGGCTGGGCGGCCATACTGTCATACAAGGGTATTGAAAAGGAAATATATGGCTACGAAGAAAGCACAACCAACAACCGAATGGAGCTGATGGCGCCTATAAAAGCCCTTGAAATGCTGAAGGAGCCGTGTATAGTTAAGATTTATACCGACAGCGCCTATGTGTTTAATGCATTTGACAAGGGCTGGATAAACAAATGGCAGCAATGCAACTGGAAAACCTCAGACAAACAGTCGGTTGCCAACCAGGATTTGTGGAAACGGCTTATCGAGCTGAGCTCTATCCATAAGATCCAGTGGATCAAGATAAAGGGACACAGCGATAATGAAAAGAACAATCGCTGCGATGAATTGGCCAGATTTGCCATCAAACAGGCCACTTCCAAAAAGGCTCAAAATAGCTTTCAGACTGAAGAAGGGAAAACAGTATCTGAGGGATGAATAACTATGCGCAAAATACAAGTTTTGCGAAAACTATTGCGGAAATAAACTGGAGAGGGGGTCTTTCACAGTGTCTGAGCAAAAGCCCTTCAGTGCACAACAGGACCAGCAAAACATATTAAAGCTGAGGGCTGTTCTGCAGGAGCTTCCCGAATTTTGCAGGGATTTCTTCCGTGCCATTGAGCCCAACACTTCCATACTGACGCGAATAAACTATGCTTACGACTTGAGGCTCTTTTTTGAGTTCCTGACGTCTCAAGTAGAGGATTTTACCCACATAACCCCTTTTTCGCGATTTGCCCTGGAAGATTTAAACCGCGTTAAAGTCGTTCACATCGAGATGTTCCTCGAATACCTCACTTATTACAGCAGGCCTTCTGCTCCAGATGTCGAGCATCAAAACCACGAATCTGGCAAGGCTCGCAAGCTGTCTGCCCTGCGCTCGTTTTTCGCCTATTACTTTAAAAACGAAAAGCTGGACAAAAACGTGGCCGCCCTGGTCGACCTCCCTAAAATTCACGAAAAGCCCATCATTCGGCTCGAACCTGACGAAGTGGTCCGGTTGCTGGATACCGTTGAAACCGGTGAAGGGCTGACCGAAAGGCAGAAACGCTATCACCGGTACACCAGGCTCAGGGATATAACCATTTTGACGGTATTCCTGGGCACCGGCATACGCATAAGCGAGTGCGTGGGTCTTAACATATCCGATTTGGATTTTAGCGTAAACGGCTTCAGGGTAACCCGCAAGGGAGGTAACCAGGTAATCCTCTACTTTGGAGATGAGGTCAGAAAAGCGTTGCTGGAGTACCTGGAGGAACGAAAAAAAATTGAAGCCCTGCCTGGGCACGAGGATGCTCTTTTTCTATCCCTTCAGAAGCGCAGGATAAGCAACCGCGCGGTGCAGAATCTCGTTAAAAAGTACGCAAAATTGGTATCCCCGCTTAAAAACATATCTCCTCACAAGCTGAGGAGCACCTACGGTACCACCCTCTATCGCGAAACCGGCGACATATACCTGGTGGCCGATGTGCTGGGGCACAAAGACGTCAACACCACGCGCAAGCATTATGCGGCCATCAGCGATGAAAAGCGCCGCATGGCCGCGCGAATGATAAAATTAAGGGAGGATTGAGAGGTCCTCCCTTGACAAATATAGAAGGCTACACCTTAAGCTCTACATTGCCGCCAATTAGTTCCCTGTTGCGTTCCAGTATGGGCTTTATATGTTGTGATATAAACTCCTCTACCTGTTGTGGCGCTCTTCCCACGAAATTGCGGGGGTCCATTATACGGTTTATCTCTTCCCGATCCAGCTTGAAAGCAGGATCGTTGGCGATGAGCTCCAAGAGGTTGTTATCCTCTCCTAAAGCTTTAACCCTCTTTGCCGCCTCCATGGAGTACTGCCTAATCCTTTCGTGCAGTTCCTGGCGATCTCCGCCCCTCTTTACGGCTTCCATAAGGATATATTCAGTAGCCATAAACGGCAGCTCCTCCCTGATCCTCCGCTCAATAACCTTGGGATACACCACCAGGCCGCTGGCTATGTTGATATAGATGTTCAAGACTGCGTCCACAGCCAAGAAGCATTCGGCTATGACTATACGCCTGTTGGCCGAGTCATCCAGCGTCCTCTCAAGCCACTGGGTAGAAGCGGTGATTGCCGGATTTAATGCATTGACCACCACATACCTTGCAAGAGAGCACATCCTCTCTGCCTTCATCGGATTCCGCTTGTACGCCATGGCCGATGAGCCTATCTGTTTTTCCCCAAACGGCTCTTCCAGCTCTTTCAGGCTCTGCAGCAAGCGCAGGTCATTTCCAAATTTATACGCGCTTTGGGCTATCGAGCTCAACAGGTTCAATATTCTGCTATCGAGTTTCCTTGGATAGGTTTGGCCGGTAACAGGGTAAGCGCGATCAAATCCCAGTTTTTCAAGAACTTTTCTCTCGAGAAGCTTTACCTTTTCATGGTCGCCGTCAAACAGTGTGAGGAAGCTGGCCTGCGTACCTGTGGTGCCTTTGACGCCACGAAGCCTTATACTGCTCCACACCTGCTCCCATTCTTCCAGGTCAAGCATGAGGTCTTGAAGCCACAGGCACGCCCTCTTCCCCACCGTTGTGAGCTGAGCAGGCTGAAAATGAGTATACCCCAGCGTTGGCAAATCCTTATACTTCAAGGCAAACTCGGACAAGTAATGCATGCAAGTCAAAAGCTTGCTCTTTATGATGTTAAGCCCGTCCATCATTATGAGTATATCGGTATTATCGGTCACATAACAGCTGGTGGCACCAAGGTGTATGATGGGTTTTGCTTTGGGGCACTGCTCGCCATATGCGTGAACGTGGGCCATGACGTCGTGGCGCACCTCTTTTTCCTTGCGCTGTGCCACGTCATAGTTGATGCAGTCCTGATAGGCTTTCATCTCGTCTATCTGTTCCTGCGTGATGTTGAGCCCTATCTCTTTCTGGGCTTCGGCCAGCGCTATCCACAGCCTGCGCCATGTCCTGAATTTCTTATCATCCGAAAAATTCTCCAGCATCTCTTTTGAAGCGTATCTGGTTATGAGCGGATTCTGATATATCTGGTGCAACTCCATAAAGCATACCCCTTTATTATTCCGATTGATTTTTAAAATCTTTCTTTTATCATTCATTATGGTACCACACAAAAAAAAGAATGTAAATGCAAAATTAAGGGTTTGATCCGTATTTTAGCCATTAAACAAAAAGAGGGGGAATACATCCCCCTCTTTTTGTCCATCCTTCCGTATTTTAGCCATTTTTTTCTCTTAACTTAGCCTTCCAGTTCCTTGATGAAGGCCTCTATTCTATCCAGCCCTTTCTTTATATTATCCAAAGATACGGCGTATGACAACCTCACAAAATTATCTGCACCAAAAGCTACGCCAGGTACCACTGCCACCATCTGCGCGTCCAGCAACGCATCTGCAAAGGAGAGAGAACCCTCTATACGCCTACCCTTATAGGTTTTGCCTATCACCTGGCTAATGTTCATCATCACGTAAAACGCGCCTTTTGGCATTCTACAGGATAAACCGGGTATGGAATTGATCCTTTCAACCATGAACCTCCTTCTTGTGTCAAACTCGGCCACCATGGCTTTGACCTCGTCCTTGGGCCCCGTTAAGGCGGCCAGGCTGGCGTATTGCGCTATGGAATTAGGATTAGAAGTGGTATGGCTTTGTACGTTGGACATAACTTTCACCACGTCTTCATGGGCAGCCGCATATCCTATCCGCCATCCTGTCATGGCATAGGTCTTAGATACCCCATTTACCACGATAGTCAAATCTTTTATCTCAGGGCCCAGAGAGGCAATGCTTATATGCTGCAAGCCATCGTACACCATTGCCTCATATACCTCATCTGATACCACGAACAGCTGATTTTTTACGGCTATTTCAGCTATGGCTTGAAGTTCAGCGCGCTCATATACGCAACCACACGGATTGTTTGGGCTGTTTATAACCAAAGCCTTGGTTTTGGGGGTGATGGCCTTTTTTAAACTCTCGGGCTTTAGCTTGAAGTCGTCCTCTTCCCTGGTCTCGACAAAAACCGGAACTCCATCGGCAAGCCTCACCAGCTCAGGATAGCTCAGCCAGTATGGAGAAGGTATTATGACCTCATCTCCGGGATTGAGTATGGCCTGAAAGGCGTTATAAAGCGAGTGCTTTGCACCATTGGATACGATTATCTGGCTTGGCTTATAGTCCAGGCCATTATCTTCTTTGAACTTGCGGCATATGGCCTCCTTAAGCTCGGCAATCCCCGCCACGGGTGTATATCGAGTCATGCCTCGATCGAGAGCCTCTTTTGCCGCTTCTCTAATGAAGGACGGAGTATCAAAATCTGGCTCACCTGCTCCAAAACCTACAACATCCATTCCTTCAGATTTCATTTTTTTTGCTTTGGCATCAATGGCAAGTGTCAGAGACCCCGAAATAGAAGAACTTTTTACTGACAGCCTCAATTTATATTCCTCCTCAAATGAAAGATTAAATAACCAATCTATCATTTTGCAATGTATTATATCATGAATTTGCATTATCGTCTATGCTTTTATTCATATTTTATTTCGTTTTATTTCGAACCATCATAACTGTCGTTATGGCATGGATTTCTGTGCCAAGCTTTTAATCTCTTCTATGACGCTGTAGGGCATCTTTATATCGCCCAGCTGGGGCATATCCTTTCCCTTTTCGCCGTGGTAATCGCTGCCGCCTGTTACAATAAGGCCGTGATTGCTGGCAAGAGTCTTGTAATGCTCACACTGCTCGGGGGTGTGTTTACTGTGAATGGCTTCGATGCCCTGAACGCCAAGTTCTATGGCTAGCATGGTATACTTTTGGTCTTTGAGCAAACCGGGATGCGCCAGCACCGGCACTCCGCCGACATCTTTGATGGTCTTGATGCCTTCTTCAAGGGTTAGGTGGTACCTGGGTTCATAGGCGGGACAATCGGTTCCAATATACCTCTCAAAAGCTTCGGCTATATCCTTTACTATGCCTTTTTTAACTAGTACACGGGCAATATGTGGCCTTCCCACAGCACCCTCAGTCACTTCCTGTTCAACCTCTTCAAAGGATATATCGAAATTGTATATCCTCCTTAGGTTTTCGACCATCTTTTTGGCTCGTGCCCATCTGGCATGGCGTATGGTTGCAAGCATATCCTGAAGCCAGGGGAGATCATAGTGGATGTAATAGCCTAGTATGTGAATCTCCTCGTCATCTACCTGGGTGTTGAGTTCTATACCCGGGACAACCTGTACTCCCAACTGTTTTCCGGCTACCATGGCCTCTTTTAAGCCATCGGTGGAATCGTGGTCGGTAACGCCAATTGCTCTAAGGCCTGCCTGCAGGGCTTGCCTGACCAGCTGCGATGGGGTTAGTAGCCCATCGGAAGCTGTGGTGTGGGTATGTAAGTCGGCAAAACATCCATGTTTCTCCTGTGCATCAAAGTTGTAAACCATGTGCGGCACTCCTTTGTCTATTTTTGATATAATATTGGCTATTTTAATATCTTCTCCATTACGCGCAAAAAGTTGTTATGGCATATCTTCTGCACATCTTCTTCACTGTAGTTTAATCTGAGCAGCTCTTCTATTATATCAGGAAAGCTCTGTGGGCCTTCTATTCCTTGAGGGAGCGTTTCAATACCGTCAAAGTCAGAACCAAAAGCTATGCAGTTTATCCCTGCCAAACCGGCAATGTGTTCTATATGTTTTATTATATGGACAATTCCCACATCTTCTGTTTTGCTTAAGAAAGGGGGGTAAAAGTTTATGCCAATGACCCCGCCTTTTAAGGCAATTGCCTTGATCTGCTCATCATCCAAATTCCGGGGATGCGGACATACCGCTTTGACATTCGAATGCGAGGCTATGACTGGCTGCTTGGAGACCTCCATTACATCCCAAAAAGCCTCTTCGGATGCGTGCGATACATCTACAATCATTCCCAGGTCGTTCATCGTTTTTACCACTTTCGTGCCAAAAGGCGTAAGGCCATACCTGTTATAGTCATCCATTGCAGCGCCTGCTATCTGGTTGCTGCGGTTCCAGGTAAGGGTCAAAAGCCTTACCCCTGCGCTGTAAAGCACCTCTAAATTAGAAAGCCTTTCTTCCAGCACATCCCCACCTTCCACCGCCAACAAGGCACCGATTCTGCCTGCCTCCAGCGCATCCTTTGCATCGGCCAAGCGCAGGATAGGGTGAAAATAGGTAGCGTATTTATCGAGCATCCGTTGGTATTTGTCAATAAGCTGTAGTCCCCTGTGCAAGTACTTGTCGGTGGACGACGGGTCCATCCACACGGCAAAGAACTGGATACCCACCCTGCCTTCATAAAGCCCTGAGAGGGAGACATGGTTATTATTCGGGCATTCCATGGCGTTTATGTCATCCAGCTTGCTTATGGTATCGCAATGGCCGTCTATCACAAAAAATTGGCTGTACATGTCCCTTGCTAAACCTCCAAATTGTCAATATAATATAAAAAAATGGGTCCTCTACTTTCAGCATATGTCGATGTGGCGCCCGTTGTAAGTCCATAGCAAAAAATAAAACCTACCTTGCGGTAGGTTTTATCGGTAGGTTTTATCGAGGTTCAACAATCAATTTTATAGCCGTTCTCTCTTCTCCGTCGATTATGACATCGGTAAAGGCGGGGATGCATATCAGGTCTATGCCGCTAGGTGCTACAAACCCTCTCGCGATAGCTACTGCCTTTACTGCCTGGTTGATTGCCCCTGCTCCTATCGCTTGAAGTTCGGCCGATCCTCGCTCGCGTAAAACCCCTGCTAATGCACCTGCGACAGCGTTAGGATTGGATTTAGCTGATACCTTTAATACCTCCATGGTTTGACCCCCTATTGCTTTTTTTGTTTTGAATGATTCTCTATTTCGTATATTCTACATTTATTAAAAAAATCCTTCTTTTGGGATGTAAATTTTCTCGTGTAAAAACATACAATAATAATGAAGAACCTAAAATTTAAAAAGGTGTGACATACGTCGTCACACCTTTTTTTGCGTATTCAATGGCTCTAGTCTCTCTGATAACATTGACCTTTATTTGCCCTGGATATTCAAGCTCTTTTTCTATACGCTTTACTATCTCTCTAGCCATTAAGAGCGCCTGGTCATCGCTTACCTTATCAGGTTTTACTATAATCCTGATTTCACGTCCTGCTTGGATTGCAAAGGATTTTTCTACTCCTGCAAAAGAATTGGCAATCTCTTCAAGCTTTTCTAACCGCTTGATATAGGCCTCCAGAGTTTCCCTTCTGGCTCCCGGCCTTGCTGCAGAAATGGCATCGGCCGCCTGTACCAGTATAGCTTCAACGGTATTGGGCTCTATATCGCCGTGGTGAGCCATTATGGCGTGCACCACATCTGTGCTTTCGCGATACCTCTTAGCCAGGTCGGCTCCGATTTGAGTATGAGAACCTTCCATTTCATGGTCCACCGCTTTCCCAATATCATGTAGCAGACCGGCCCGTTTGGCAAGCTTCTGGTCCGCCCCCAGCTCAGCAGCCATGATACCCGCCAGGTGAGCTACCTCAATGGAGTGCTTCAACACGTTTTGGCCATAGCTGGTCCTGTATTTCAGCTTGCCCAGCAACCTGACCAGTTCGGGATGAATCCCGTGCACCCCAACCTCAAATATGGCCTGCTCACCCGCTTCGCGTATCTGGTTCTCAACTTCTTTTTTGGCCTTTTCTACCATTTCCTCTATGCGAGCCGGGTGTATTCTTCCGTCCAATATGAGCTTTTCAAGGGCAATCCGGGCAATTTCCCTCCTTATGGGGTCAAAACCCGACAATATGACGGCCTCTGGAGTATCGTCGATTATCAAATCGATTCCTGTCAGCGTTTCTAAAGTACGGATATTGCGCCCTTCTCGCCCGATAATCCTCCCCTTCATCTCGTCGTTGGGGAGTTCCACAACTGAAACGGTGGATTCCGCTACATGATCAGCGGCAAACTTTTGAATAGCCAGCGATATTATATCACGGGCTTTCTTATCAACCTCCTCCTTTAGCCTGTTCTCATACTCTCGAATCTTCATGGCTATCTCATGGGTAAGCTCTTTCTCCACATTGCTCAGCAGTATCTCTCGAGCCTGATCCTGGCTTAACTGTGCAATGCGCTCCAGTTCGCTTACCTGACGCTTATACAGCTCTTCAACCTCTTCACGCATCCTCTGAATTTCTTTTTGCATATTGTTCAGGCTTTCTTCCTTCTGCTCCAGAACCTCAGCTCTTTTATCGAGGCCTTCCTCCTTTTGTTGGAGTCTGCGTTCTATCCTTTGAATTTCATTTCGCCTTTCGCGACTTTCCTTTTCAAATTCGCTTCGCAGTCTGTGAACCTCTTCTTTTGCCTCAAGCAAAGTCTCTTTTTTTAAGGCCTCAGCCTGCTTTTTAGCCTCCTCAACGATCTTTCTGGCGGCCTCTTCGGCGTTGCCTATCTTCTCCTCTACAATCCGCTTTCGGTAATTGTATCCCAGGACGCCCGCTCCAATGGCTACTACTACCAGGGCAAGTCCCATTAGTAGTATTTCTGCCACGGATTAACGGACACCTCCTCGCTACTTCAATGGAGCACTGCTAAAACAAAAAAACGTCCTCCCTTTCCTCGTTCGTCCAGCGGGCATTGGGGTGGATACATGAGTACCACACGGATTTACACTAAAAATCAGGTGTAAACCACTTACTTTTAATTGTATATCTTTTACCGATACATGTCAACAATTGAGGCTGCAAAACTCCGCGAACCACTCCATCTTATAGAAATAGAAGATGAAGCTTCCTGCTTCCACGACACCGTTTGGTATCTCCACAGGCGTGAATTCGGGGCGTTCCGACCAAATTTGCAATTCATCTCCATTCTATAGAGAATGGAGACTTCTTACAACTACTAGGCTAAATTGCCATCTTTCATTCTACCACATCTCCGCTGGAAGCAGGGGCTCCCGTCACTCGCCCTAATTTAAACTCTTCTCGTACCTTCTGTTCGATCTCAGCCGCTATATGGGGATTCTCCTTGAGGAACTGTCTGGCATTCTCTTTCCCCTGCCCAAGCCTTATATCGCCGTACGAATACCACGCACCGCTTTTGTTTACAATATTGATGGAGCAAGCCAGATCCAGTATGCTGCCTTCCCGGGAAATGCCTTCCCCGTAGATGATATCGAACTCTGCTTCTTTAAAGGGTGGGGCCACTTTGTTCTTTACCACCTTTACCCGGGTGCGGCTGCCTATGGTTTCAGATCCCTGCTTTATGGTATCCACGCGCCGCACATCCAGGCGCACCGATGCATAAAACTTAAGCGCTCTTCCTCCAGGCGTGGTTTCAGGGTTACCGAATGTCACGCCAACCTTTTCCCTTAATTGATTTATAAAAATAGCCACTGTTCGGGATTTGTTTATGGCACCCGACAGCTTGCGCAGCGCCTGTGACATCAACCTGGCTTGCAGGCCAACATGGGCATCGCCCATTTCACCTTCCAGTTCAGCCCGCGGCACCAGAGCTGCCACCGAGTCAACAACGATCACATCAACAGCCCCGCTGCGCACAAGGGCTTCGGTGATCTCTAGCGCCTGTTCCCCGGTGTCGGGCTGCGAAACCAGCAGATTATCTATATCGACGCCCAGATTTTTAGCGTACTGGGGGTCCAGCGCGTTTTCGGCATCTACAAACGCGGCTATGCCACCGGCCTTTTGTGCCTCGGCAATGACGTGCAGTGCCACCGTTGTTTTGCCCGAAGATTCGGGGCCAAAGATCTCTACAACCCTCCCCCTCGGTAATCCTCCAACCCCCAGTGCAATGTCCAGGTCCAGCACCCCTGTCGATATTACTTCCACATTCATATGGGGGGATTGCCCCAGCTTCATGATTGAACCCTTGCCGAACTGCCTCTCAATCTGGCTAATGGCCATCTCAAGCGCTTTTGCTTTATCCATGACCTTAAACCCGGCTTTTGAGCCAGGTACTCACCTGCCTCTCTTTATTTTTCTCGAACACACGTTCTAATTCAATTATAATGCAATCTATAGAGAGGGTCAAGCATTAAAAGCCTGCGTCATCTTAAAGCTCCAGCAGCTTTCGGCGTAACAGGTCGAGGGCTGTATTTGCAGTGGAGAGCTTGATGCGCTTTCTGTCTCCCTGGTTGCGGAAACGTTTTACCTCCACATCGCCACCCATCGCAATAGCAATATATACCAAACCCACAGGCTTTTCAGGGCTTCCACCGCCGGGACCAGCTATACCCGTCACAGCAAGGCCTATGTCAGCACCGCTAGTTTTTAAGATTCCCTCAGCCATTTCCTGCGCCGTCTGCGGGCTTACAGCGCCATAAGCCTCCAAGGTCTCAGGCTTTACCCCCAGCCGGTTTATCTTGGCCTGATTGCTATAAGTAACGCATGTTTCGAGAAGATTTTCAGAGATTCCCGGCACATCGGTGAGCAAATTGCTTATTAGGCCGCCGGTGCAAGATTCGGCCACCGCCAGGGTCAGCCCCTTCTCTTTAAGCAGCCTGGCCACCACCGTTTCTAGACGATCATCATCTACGCCATATACGGCCTGCCCAAGGCGCCTACGTATTTCATCCTCAACGGGTTTCATCAGCTCAAGTGGGTCTTGGGATCGATGGCACTTGACCGTCAATCTAAGGGTCACTTCGCCGTACGCCGCTAAAGGCGCAATGGTCGGATTGGTCTGATTTTCAAGCAGATCCTTTATCATCTCTTCTACGGCCGATTCCCCAATGCCGTATATTCTGAGAACCCTTGAAAAGATCTTTTCGTTTCCTTTTTGAGCTAGATAGGGAATTACGTGGTTTTCGAACATGGGCTGCATTTCGTAGGGGGGACCAGGCAGCATGATGAAGGTCCTGCTGTCCTTCTCGATAATGGCCCCCGGAGCTGTTCCTACATCATTGGGAAGAATGATGGCCTCCCTGGGGAACATGGCCTGCTTTAAATTGTTTTCGGTCATGGTTCTGCCTCTTCTTGCAAAAAACTCGCGTATTGCCTGCGCACTGGGCTGATGGAGAACAAGCTCCAGCCCCAAAAATTCGGCAATCGTCTCCTTTGTAAGGTCATCCATGGTTGGCCCCAATCCGCCGGTGGTAATTATGATATCTGCTCGCTTACATGCAATCTCAAGCGCTTCCAGCAGGCGCTTCCTGTTATCCCCCACCACGGTATGGTAATACACGTTTACGCCCACCGATGAGAGGCGCTGAGAGATGTACTGGGCATTGGTGTTTGCGATCTGGCCCAGCAGCAGTTCACTTCCCACCGCAATGATTTCCGCATCCATGATATTCCCATCTCCTTTTATTCGTTGAGTATATGGATATTCTTGTAGATATAATCGATGCCCGATACTATGGTGATCACGACGGCCAGCGCCAGGGCTATCCTATCAAAGGGGAAACCTATCCATTTGAAAGGGATGTTGTCCAGCATGATAGCGACTATGGCGATTATCTGAGTGATGGTCTTGGCCTTGCCCCACCAGCTGGCTGCTATGACTATTCCCTCTGAAGCGGCCAGTACCCTGAACCCTGTGATTATAAATTCCCTGGTTATTATTATAATGGCCACCACAGAGGATATCTTGCCCATTTCTACTAGAATGACCAGTGCGGCTGTCACCAGTATTTTGTCTGCAAGAGGGTCAATGAACTTACCGAAGTTTGTGACCTCATTTCTCTTCCGTGCTATATACCCGTCCACCGTATCGGTGCTGGCTGCCACAATGAATATGAGGGCTGCAACGAAGTTGCTGTAAGGAAAGTCTGAAAGCAACAGCGCCATAAATATGGGCACCAGCATTATCCTTACAATGGTTATCTTATTTGCCAGATTCATAATCTTCCCCCAACAAATCATATTCATATGCCTTGGTTATCTTGATATCCACAAAATCGCCGGCTTTAAGCGGCCTGTTGCTTATTACAAACACCTGTCCGTCTATCTCAGGCGCTTCACCGTACGACCTACCGAAGTAAACGCCTTTCGAGCTTGTCCCTTCTATCAAAATCTTGCAGACCTGCCCTATCCTTTGACGGTTCAGCCTCTTGGATATCCTCTGTTGTACGCTCATCAAAGCATCCCTTCGGGTTTCTTTTGTCTTATCATCCACCTGCTCGGGAAAGCGGGCGGCCGGCGTTCCCTCCTCCCTGGAATAGGGGAACACCCCTACTCTGTTGAACTGAAATTTTTCGACAAATTCGACCAGTTCTTGAAATTCCTCCTCTCCCTCGCCTGGGAAACCTACAATGAGCGAAGTGCGAATTATTATGTCGGGTATCCTTTTTCTCAATTTTGAGAGGAGGTTTCTAATCTGTTCCGGATTGGCTGGTCGGTTCATTTTCCTGAGTATTTCAGGATGGATGTGCTGTATAGGTATGTCAATATAATTGCACACTTTTTCTTCCTCGGCTATAGTATCGATGAGCTCATCAGTCACCCTGTCAGGATAGCAGTAAAGCAGGCGGACCCAGACAAGCCCGGGGATTTTGACCAGCTCCTTTAGCAGCCTCACCAGCGATATATCCCCTTTGAGGTCCTGGCCGTACCTGGTCAAATCCTGGCCCACCAGTATTATCTCCTTTACGCCTCTGTCAACCAAATGCTGGGCTTCATCAAGCACCTCGTCCAGGGGACGGCTGACATGAGGGCCTCTGAGCTGCGGTATGACGCAATAGGTACAGCAGTTGCTGCATCCTTCCGATATCTTCAAGTAAGCCGTGTGCGATGGGGTGGTCAGCACTCTGGGTATGCCTTTGATGTCTGGAAACTTGGGTTTATCCACAGCGGCCAGGCGTTCGTGCTTTGACTCACACTCGTTGATTACATCCAAAATCTCAGTGAAACGGCCGGTACCTATCACGGCATCCACTTCGGGGATCTCATCCATAATCTCCTTTGAATACCGCTGGGCCAGACAACCGGTCACAATGAGCAGCCTACACTTGCCTGTCTTCTTATATTGTGCCTGTTCCAGTATGGTTTCCACCGACTCCTCTTTGGCCGGGTCAATGAACCCACAGGTGTTTACTATTATGACCTCTGCCTCCTCGGGCCTGTTGACAATGGTGTGGCCGGCCTGGGAGAGCAGTCCCAACATGACCTCCGAATCCACCCTGTTTTTGTCGCAACCTAGAGAAACCATTCCTACCTTCATGAGCGAAACTACAGCCTCCTATTTTACATCCTTGTACAGCCTTTCAAACTCCTCGCGGGTTATGAGCACGTTTCGTGGCTTGCTACCCTCAAAGCCGCTTACTATTCCCCTTGCTTCCATTTCATCTATAAGCCGAGCGGCACGGGCATAACCTATGCGCAGGCGCCTCTGCAGCATGGAAATGGAGGCCTGGCCAGCGTCTATGACGATCTCTATGGCCTCCGGTAACAGCTCGTCGTGCTCGCCCAGGCCGGGCGATTCCTCATCGCCTTCGATTCTTTCCATGGCTTCGGCATTGTAAGAAGGAGCGGCATTTTGGTTCTTAATGTAATCGGCAACCGCTTTTACCTCTTTTTCGGATATGAAGCATCCCTGAACCCTTATGGGCTTGTTGACGCCAACAGGATAAAACAACATGTCGCCGCGCCCCAACAGCTTTTCAGCACCACCTATGTCCAGGATGGTTCTTGAGTCAACCTGAGAAGAGACTGCAAAGGCAATACGCGATGGAATATTGGCCTTTATAAGCCCGGTGATCACGTCCACCGAAGGCCTTTGCGTGGCAATCACCAGATGGATCCCCGCCGCCCGTGCCATTTGCGCAAGGCGGCATATGGCATCTTCAACCTCAGAAGGTGAGACCATCATGAGGTCAGCAAGCTCGTCTATGATTACCACTATCTGTGGTAAGCGCTCATCCTCGTTTTCAACCATGCTGTTGTACCCTTCTATATCCTTCACTCCAGCATCGGCAAACAGGTTGTAGCGCGAGGTCATCTCCTGCACCACCCAGTTGAGGGCTCCTGCCGCCTTTTTGGGATTGGTCACAACGGGTATGAGCAGGTGCGGTATCCCGTTATAGTGGTTGAGCTCCACCACTTTCGGGTCTACCATGATGAATTTAACCTCTCGTGGGGATGCCTTGTAGAGTATGCTTACGATGATGGTATTAATACACACGCTTTTGCCAGAACCTGTAGCTCCGGCTATGAGAAGGTGCGGCATCCGGGCAATGTCGGCAATTACGTTTTTACCGGCTATGTCTTTGCCCAAGGCCACCGCCAGCTTTGACGGATGGAAGATGAACTCCTCCGATCCAAGCACCTCTCTCAATAAAACGGGTGATACGTCCCGGTTGGGCACCTCAATGCCGATAGCCGCTTTGCCGGGGATGGGGGCTTCTATGCGCACCGAAGGAGCCGCAAGGTTTAGCGCTATATCGTCGGCCAGGCTGACAATTCTGCTCACCTTCACCCCCGGAGCGGGTTGGAGCTCGTATCGTGTGATGACCGGCCCCCGGCTTATTTGGGTAACTTTAGCACTGACACCGAAACTGTTTAAGGTCTCTTCAAGCAGCCTGGCATTATTCTCGGCTATTCTGTCCTGTTCCCTATCGTTGGTGCTTGCAGGCGGTAGCTTCAGCAAGTCCAGAGGGGGGATTATATATCCCTCTTTCTGCAGGTTTTCCAGTCTAACATTTTGAGCCTGTACACCATGGTGTTGATCCCCTTGCTTATCTTCCTGTTTCCTTGCCTTTCGCCGCGAAAGCGGCAATGTATCCTTTTTTTCTTGAAATGCCTCATCAAGGGGATGTAGGTCTTCACCGTTCTTTTTTTTGAACTCCTCCACAGGGATGATCTCCCCAACAAAGGGCTTGTCTTCTTTTTTCTTTGTGCATTGTTTATGGAGCACAGGCTTTATGGAGCCGTATATATTCTGTCCCACATCCTTGAGCGAGAGGTTGGTCAGCAGGAGCAGATTGATGATCACAAAAGCGCCCAGAAGCACATAACTGCCCGCCAGGCCAAACAGCTTATATACAGCGAATACAAAAGGCGCCAACAGGGCTCCGCTGCCTTTAACCTCTTGCCCTTTTGTGTAGGACGAATGCACGAAAGCCGTTATGCTGGCCGAATCAAAGTGTTGAAAATACGATATATGGATGATCGACATAATAAAGGCAACGGTGAGAACGATAAGCAGGAGTTTGAGCTTGTTCACCCTCTTGCGATAGGAGATTATGGTCAGTATGCCCGATATAACCATCAGTGCGGGGATGGTGTAACCGACAAGGCCGAACAACCCCATTACCAGCTCTTTGAGGTATCTACCCACGATGCCGGCCTGATCGGTGTATATGCTTATAAAGGCAAAAAGGCCCACTCCAATTAGTAGTACCCCTGTCGCTTCATGGTATATTCGACTGTTGCTTTTTGTGCTCCTTTCTTTCTTCTTCGACATGTGAAATCACCCTTATATTGATATTCTACACCATCCCTCTAAATTCCTGCTACAAATTCGCCTGAAGTTTCCTGCTTTTAGGTCAAATCTGAAGCCCAATGGTTGGCAAAGCCAAATGAAACAGGCCATTTACGCTGCAAACCATGTATAAAGTATGGTTAGGATGCCCAAGCCCCAGCAGTAATAAGAGAAGTAGTTGAGCTTTTTTTTCTGCAGTGCCGAGATCAAAAGGTGAATGGCTAGATACCCTGAGACGGCCGCAGCGGCAAATCCTGCCAGCACCGGCATAACCTCGTGTGTAGCCGATGCACCTTCAAAAGCGTCCTTACCTTCCAGCACTACCGCTCCCAGTATTGCAGGTATGGAGAGCAAAAACGAAAAGCGCGTGGCCAGCTCGCGACTGAAGCCCCTGATGAGCCCTGCAAAAATGGTGGAACCCGAGCGGGATATACCGGGAGTGATGGCCAGCCCCTGTATGAGGCCAACGGTTACCGCATCCCATGCCGTCATGCTCTTTAAGTCTTTTCTGCCGTTTACTAGGCCATTGGCTATCCACAGCAATATGCCGGTCACAATGAGGGCATAGCCAACAAAATCTGCCGTTTCAAACAGCTGAGAAAACAAGTCTTTGAATACCAGTCCGATAACAGCGGTGGGTATGGTTGCTATAATTATCATTAGCATGAGAACCCTATAAGGCCTGGTGTGATCCAGCAATTTGGGCTTTTTGCCCCGTATATACTCTCCCAGCAGTACGAAAAACTCGCTGATGAGATTTAAAACATCCCGCCAATAGTATATGAGCACTGCCACAAGGGTGCCCAGATGGAGTATTACGTCAAAAGCCAGATCTGCCTCTTCGATGTTGAAGACCTCCTGTGCGATAACCAGGTGCCCTGAGCTGCTGATAGGCAAAAACTCCGTAAGGCCCTGCAGTATCCCAAGAAGAATTGCATACAGAAGACTCAAGCAATCCGCCTCCCCTACCCAAATAATGAACGTTATCATTATATCACTCTTTACTCAAGAACGCCATATGGGATTTATAATAAACAAATAAGCCCAGGTAAACTCGTCTTACCTGGACTTATAAGAAAACGGGCCTATATTTTGGGTTCAAGCTGTATAATGGTTCCCGGTTGCAGCCTTGGGTTCAAGTAGTCAAACGGGTTGGTGCTTAAAATTCGGTTGATTTGATATCTCTGTTGGCCCGCAGGCAGTACTTCAAGCTTTACGTTATTCCATTCTATAATGCGGAAGCCTGGTCTGGTTTGAGCTGTGAAATCGCCGAAGATGAACTGGAGCGGGACAATGGTGTGCAGTATCAATGTACCTCTCCCCCTTTGTCTTGAGAGATCAGCTCTCTGAGCTTTAACATGGCATCCCTCACACCTCCGACGTAGTCTATTATGCCGTAGCGTACAGCCTCTTCTCCTATAAGCACGGTTCCCACATCGCTTGACAGCCCACCGGTCCCTATGAGGAGCTCATTGAGCTTCTCTTTGGAGATCTTTGAGTGCCGTACAATGAAGTCCACCACCCTGTCTTGCATCCTATTTAAATATTCGTAAGTCTGCGGTATTCCAACTACCAGGCCGGTCATGCGAATGGGATGAATGGTCATTGTGGCACTGGGGGCGATGAAGGAGTAGTCGGCGCTGACAGCCAGGGGGACGCCTATGCTGTGCCCGCCGCCCAAGACCAGGGACACCGTGGGCTTGGACATGGTACTTATCATCTCGGCTATTGCCAGCCCGGCCTCAACATCTCCTCCCACCGTGTTTAGGATGAGCAATAATCCCTTGATGTTTTTGCTCTCCTCTATAGCCACCAGCTGGGGGATAACGTGTTCATATTTAGTGGTCTTGTTTTGAGGCGGCAGCATTATGTGGCCTTCTATCTGGCCTATTATCGTCAGGCAGTGAATATCGCTATCCAGTACCGGGGGTGCAGATACTGCCCCAAATTCCTTTATGTTGCCAGCCTGAGGGTATGGGAAAGAGACTCCCTCATCCGCCTGTTCGGGTTGCTGGGGTTGTGTGGTCGGATTTTCGCTCTTGCTCAACATACCATCCTCCGTAAGCATTTAAGATTTTATAGCAAACGTTAACAAATCAAATTGCCTTTCTCTTAAGGCTAGTATTTCCCAAATAAAAAGAAAAAATGAGCCTGAATAAGGCTCAACGAGTATGCAGCTTAAACTCATCATGTAGCGCCATCAGGGCTTTTGCCGTGTCTTCACCCTTTATCAGGCAGGAAATGGTGGTATGGGAATCGGCGGTTTGAAGTACCTGTATCTGGTTTTTCAACAGGGCTTTTATGATCCTTGCCATGACTCCCGGAACGCCTCTCATCCTGTTACCTACAGCCGATATTTTGCTGCAATTGTATATCATGGAGTATGAGCAGCCGAGCTGATCAAGAATTGTCCTGGTTTTAGCTGAGTCATTGCCGTCTATGGTGAATATCATCTTATCGGGGAATATATTGATGAGGTCGATGCTTATGCCATTTTCGGCCAGTCGGCTCAAGGCGATGTTTTGTAGCTGCGGATCCAGGTTCTCGATTATAACCTGGGTCCTGTTGAGCATATGAGATATGCTGGTAACTACCTGGTTGGGGTCATGCTCTGCAGTTTGAGCGTAGTCGCTTTCATAATATGATGAGACCATGGTGCCAGGGCCATTGCCGTTGATGTTTTTAATGATGAGCGGTATGTTGTAGCTCATGGCTATTTCAACGGCCTTGGGGTGAATGACTTTAGCCCCCTGGTCAGCCATCTGAAACACCTCGGAATAGGTCAAGTGCTTGAGCACGCTGGCGTTGGGAACTATCCGGGGATCAGCGGTCATGATGCCATCCACATCGGTATATATCTCTATGAAAGAAGCTGAAAGGGCTTTACCAAGTACAGCAGCTGTGGTGTCGCTGCCACCCCTATCGAGTGTGGTTACGTCCCCATCTTCAGTAACCCCTTGGAATCCGGCCACAACGGGTATTTTCCCCATCTCCAGGTACATGCGTATTTTATCAGGTTGAACCCTCAGTATGTTGGCATTGCCGTAATTGTTGTCGGTGATGATGCCCGCCTGCCCGCCTGTTAAAGCTACAGCCTCATACCCCTTCGCCCTTAGAGCATTTACCATGATGACGCTAGATATGATTTCACCGCACGACATGAGCAGATCCATTTCCCTGGGATGGGTGTCTACGTACTCATTTTTTGCGAGGTCTATCAAAGTATCGGTGGCATAGGGCGCTCCCTTTCGTCCCATGGCCGATACCACCACCACGGGATGATAACCGCTCTTTTTTGCGTTTATGACCTTTTGTACGGCTTTGGCCCGCACCTCGGGAGTAGCCACAGAAGTGCCCCCGAATTTTTGTACCACTATCTTCATGTTCAATTCCTCCATGTTTAAGCATGCCTTATTCTTTTTTCTCTATGAGCACCGGTTGTATCTGCTTCCCCTCAAGCGCAAGCAATACGGTATCTATTATCTTATCCATATCGGCAATTAAGGAATTGGGTTTGTTTACCGGGTCATCCTGGTAAAACGGCACCAGGTATACGTTCTTTACATTCATGATTTGGCCTAAGTTTTTGGCATTGTTACCCAGCGCATCATTGGTAGATACGGCTATTACCACCGGCCTTTGATTGCGAAGGTGTGCTTTGGCAGCCATCAGAACAGGGGTATCGGTAATGCCATTAGCCAGCTTAGCCAGGGTATTCCCTGTGCAGGGCGCTATGACCACTACGTCCAGCAACTTTTTGGGGCCTATGGGTTCAGCTCCTACTATATCAGCAATGACTTTATGCCCGGTAATGCTTTCCACCTTTTGCCTGAAATCGGCGGCTGTGGTAAACCGCGTATCGGTGGATGCAACGGCATATGAAAATATGGGATATACTTCAGCGCCTTCATCCACAATTCTTTGTAGGTGTATAAGCACCTTATCAAAGGTGCAAAACGATCCAGTCACGCAAAAACCTATTTTTAAGCCTTTCAGCTTCATGCCTTCAACCCCCTTATCATACCAAGTTTTTGAGCTCTTTCAATCAATTCTTTTATTACGCAATACACAATTCTCCCGGCAGTTTTGGGCGCAACTATGCCTGGAAGGCTAAGTTCCAGATAAGCCCTGATTCCAAATTCCTTTGCGGCTTCAAAATCGGTTCCACCCGGTGCAGAGGCAAGGTCGATGATTACCGCTTCTTTAGCCACCTTTTTGAGCCTCTCGCGGGTGAGTACGAGATGTGGAATGGTGTTGAATATTACCTGCTGTGAACCCAATACGGAATCCATGTCGTCGAGATGGACACCGTTATAACCATTTTCGTATATCCATGCCAGGTCCTCTGGCTTCCGTGCTTCCACCGTTACCCTGGCACCGATGCCCTTAAGCATCCTGGCTAGGCACTTTCCAATCCTTCCATAACCCAGTACAAGCACGTTTGCTCCGTGAAGGGTTATATCGGTCTTCTCCATGGCTCGCTGTATGGCACCTTCGGCAGTTGGGATGGCATTGAGTATGGCAAAGGACTCTTCCTCCAGGATGTCGAAAAAGCGTATGTTCTTTTCTTCAGCCTGCTGCTTTATATCATGATCAGCTTTGCCCAAAATAATGATGGTTGACTGGTCAACCTTTTTCATAACCTGTTCGAGGGTTATGGACTGTGGATCCGATTGTATATTTATATAGCCATACCTGTTTTTATACGGTATAGGAAGTATAAGGGCATGGCAGATAAAGCATTCATCTTCCAAACCTTTATATATCTTTACTCTATCATTGGGTATATCCTGGAAACCCACTGCCTTGACGATGAATCCTTCCTTGGCAGCCATGTTTATGGCTTCAATCTGCCTTGCGTCGCCGCCTATAAACGTAAGTATAATTTGATTGTTGGTCATCCAATCGCCTCCCTTCCGGTAATACATTGTATGAATAAATGCGGAATATAGTGCAGGATAAGCGCATAAAAAATTTCTGTGTATATACTTTATGTATACCTTTGAGCAACACTAAAGCAAAAATAAAAAGAGGCTATTTAGCCTCCCATTCATAGCCGCTTTTTTCGGATCTGCCTTCTTGCCGGTTGAAGTTTTCTTTGTTTTTTGCCAAATACGCCTGGTACAGGTCTTGGGCCGTCATGCCCGCCTTTATGCACATGCTGATGAGAAAATGGAGTATATCCACCAGCTCTTCCTTTACGGCATTGTAATTTACTTCCTTTGGGTTTTTCCACCACTTGAAATTGACTTCGTTGAGCAGTTCGCCCAGCTCTGAAACCATGGCCAGTACTTCCTTTTGTATCCATTCTTCGGGTTTGATATGCCCTAGGTTGCGCTTTTCAATCAAAGCCTGATCAAACCTGGCTTGAAGTTCAAATATGTGCTCTAGCTTGTCCATTTTTACTACCCCTTTACTATTTTTTTAATATACATTCCCTCAATAAATTGAAGGATATTGGTTATGACCGACGGACATCAAGCGCTACGCCGGCACCATGAGACACCTCTATCCCTCCTGTATTAAAGTTTAAGTAGCTGCCAGCACTGCCTCCTTCTTGGTTAAATTATACCATATAACAAGCACATCTTGACATAAATATCGCCACTACTTACAATAAAGGATAGATGGATTGAACAGCTTTTTCTTGAAGAACGGTATGACGGGAGGCCGTTTTATTCAAGATTAGCATTTAAAAAGTAGGATGGAAGAATGGAGGTCTTATTTTTATGCCCATCACGGATATGCTTTCCATGAATGCCCGAATCTATCCCGATGAAATCAGCCTGATAGAACGGGATCCGGCTGCTGGTACTCGCCGTCAAATCACATGGAAGGAATTTGATAACAACGCTAACAGGTTTGCCAATTTTTTGTTGTCTCGTGGGATCAAAAGAGGGGATAAGGTAGCCATATTGCTGATGAACTGTCTGGAGTGGCTTCCTGTCTACTTTGGAATTTTAAAGGCGGGTGCCTGGGCAGTGCCGCTGAATTTCAGGTTTACGGCAGAGGAGATAAAGAAGTGCCTCGAAACCGCCGAGGTGAAGATACTGGTTTACGGGCCCGAGTTTAAAGACAGAATCGATTGCATACGCGGTAGGACAGCCTATCTTCAGGACCTCGTGTTTATAGGCGATAACCAATTAGTGGGGGTGGCGGACTGCAATTATTATGATATCCTAAGTAGTTTTCCATGTGATGCACCTGACGTGCCCTTGTCTGACGAAGAGGAAGCAGCGCTGTATTTTACTTCGGGCACTACCGGCATCCCAAAGCCCATAGTTTTAACCCATGGCAATCTTGTATCAGCGTGTATAACCGAAAATCACCATCACATGCAAACACATGAAGATAATTTCCTGTGCATTCCCCCTCTCTACCACACAGGGGCCAAGATGCACTGGTTTGGCAACCTCATAGTGGGCGCAAAGGCCGTCATACTGCGCGGCGTAAGCCCGCGGTGGATATTGGAGGCGGTATCAGAAGAGCAGGTAACCATAGTTTGGCTGCTGGTGCCCTGGGCTCAGGATATTCTTGACGCCATCGAAAGAGGGGAAATAAACTTAAGCGATTACAGGCTGGACCAATGGTGGCTCATGCACATGGGCGCTCAACCTGTCCCCCCAAGCCTTATTAAGAGATGGAAAAAATATTTCCCTTATCACAGGTATGATACCAACTACGGCCTCAGCGAAGCCACCGGTCCGGGATGCGTACACCTAGGGATGGACAATATCGATAAAGTGGGTGCCATTGGTTTGCCGGGCCATGGCTGGCAGGCGATGATCGTGGATGAAAATGGCAATCCAGTACCGCAGGGGCAGGTGGGCGAGCTCATCGTTAAAGGCCCGGGTGTCATGAAAGGATACTATAAAAATCCTGAAGCCACCAGCAAGGTTTTAAAAGATGGCTGGCTGTATACCGGCGATATGGCGCGTCAGGATGAGGATGGGTTTATCTATCTGGTGGACCGCAAGAAGGATATCGTCATATGCGGCGGCGAAAACATATTTCCTGTGGAAATAGAAGACTACTTGAGGTCCCATGAGGATATAAAGGATGCGGCGGTAATAGGCCTGCCCGACAGGCGACTGGGCGAAATTCCGGTGGCTATAGTTGAGCTTAAGTCGGGCAGAAATCTTACCGAAACTGATATCATGGAGTTTTGTCAGGTTTTACCAAGATACAAGCGACCGCGAAGGGTGTTTTTCGATAAGATACCCCGTAATCCCACCGGTAAGATTGAGAAGCCCAAGCTAAGGGAAAAATGGTGTGGTCAAAGCGCAAGCGTCTTTGTGTAGGATTTTTTTGATATCAGTGGCCACAGGCTTATAAGCCTGCGGCCATCTTATTTTTGAATTGGAGAGAAGGATATTTTGTACAATAATGGGTAATAATTAAAAAAGAGAGGTTGTTTAGCCTGTTTAAGACGAGGGGAGAATACTATGAGCCTGTTTTCAATATCACGCGTTTTCATCGCACCTTACTTTTCGTTTTTGACAATTTTATGTAGCCTGGTTCTTTATATGATTTATCGATCGGATGTGCCTGACAAATTTCCTAAGGAGCAAAAGATTGCAAAATGGGGCAGCTTTGTATATCTGGTAATTGGTGTGCTTTCCTTTATTTTTTTCCAGATTTGCTGGATAAGATGATTGCTATTTGATTACTCCCACTCTTCTTAGCTTTACATCCACCTCCATTTCAAGAGATGTATTGGCAAAATACTCCCTCCAGTTGTTCTTATTTTTTTCCCAGAAATCCGGATAGTAATTTTGTACCCTTCGCCCAAACTCTATACAATCGGTTTTATAGTCATCTACCAGTTTATTAAACACCTCGCTACAAGATCGTATGATTTTTTGTTTCACCAAATCTTCAACTTGGCGAATAAAACCGATGTCATAGATATTAAATATTTCGCTTTGAATCTCAGCTATATCCCCTTCTACCTCCATTTTGGCTTTCATAATAAACCTGTTACCGTCTAGAACGGGCTTTATGGATACTTTGTTGTCCGTGATGTTAAATACAAAATTTCCCGTTTTAGCTTTGTCACCGGAAATATCAATGGTCCCCTTGGCCGGTTCACCGTGAAGCCATTTCAGGCTCATGACCTCGGAACCAGTAAGCCATGTCACCAGTTTATCCCCCCTAAATACTCCAGCTCCTTGAAGAGTCAGGGTATCTTTCTTTATTATAATACTTGGTAAGCATACATCGTGCTTTCGTATAAAGTGCCTCTGCATTATCCCAAAATCCATGGGCATAAGCACCATCAGGCTTCGTTTTTCGTTTTCGTCGAGCAAATCGCTGATATATTGCGACGTGCTTTTAACGGTTTTAGGCTGTACTTTAAATACTTCGCTGGCTTTTCCTTTACTTACTGCCACCTTGGTGCGCTGCCTTATCCTGGGATCTCTGAAGAAAAAGTCGATATACTTGCCAATTCCCTTTTTTGACAACTCCTCTCCAAAAACTACCACCTGTAAATGGTCATAATTGGGCACCTCATTGAGCGTGGCCATGAGCGTCTGTTCTGCCATCATTAAATTTTTTGCTTCTATGCTAATATTTAACGTTGATGCTTCCTCACCCCCTCCTCCTTCTCCCTGTCCGCTTGGCCCCAGCATAGCGGCTGGCAACGCTATTTGATATGTTACCATAACCCTTTCCTCATTTTCACTTGCACTCTTTGAGGGATCTAACCCTATTCCTAATATGAAAGCATTCTTTTCTATTTCCACCATATCCCAGCAACCCGTCATTGTAAAGGCGACAATAATGGTAATAACCGCTGTTGCAAGATATTTGTTATTTATTATCATTTTTAAAAATTTCCCCCTTTTTAAGAATAACAGCCAATATGTAGAGTACAACCACTACAGCCAGCAAAGATAACCCTAAGTAGCTCACATACTGTGAAAACATGCTTATCTCCTTTACATTCTGTGGAAACAATGCCAGCATATATATTACCGGTACAATCAAAAGTATAAAAGGCTTGTAATTTCTAAGCCCCAGCAATCTTGTTATTGAAACGGAAGAAAGGTAAAGATAGGAGGATAATGTTGTATAGGCCCCCAGTATCCAAAAGATCATAAAGAAAATGTCAAATCTCTCCGCGAAACCCCCAGGGAATTTAATATACCTTGCCAGCTGAATGGTGGGATACAACGAACGTGCAACAGGTTCAACTCCGGCTATACCCACTGTGACTGCCACAAATAGAGAATAGATAAAAATTGAAGGCAGTATGCCACAAAAGCCGTATTTTACGACTTTGCTGGCGTCCTGAACATAGGGTGTAATGAACAGAAGTACCTCAAAGCCGAGATAGGAGATTGCCAGGGTGGGAACAGCGTGGATCCACTCAAAGATATCCTGTTTGAATGCAGGGAGCAGCTCTTCAAAATTAAAATTTTTCAGGGATAATACGATTACTAGCAGCATTGTACCGATTACGAGGGGTTCAAAGAATTCGCATATCTTAGCAATCGAGCTGATACCGTTAAGACATAAGTAAACTGCCGCCAACAGAAAGGTAATTATCAACACTTCCAATGGCGTATTTTCAAGCAACAGCACTTTTATGGCATCGCAAAATAACCTTAAGACAGTGGTTACTATGCTTATGAAATAAAAAAAGAACACAAAGCCCAATATTTTGGCTGGGACCAAGCCTATTATCTCCTTGCTGTATTCGATTATAGTACTGTTTGGAAATCTTCTGGCCAGCAGTGCGGTTATAATCAGCATCAAAGCCATTAATACCCCGGTAATAAAGGTGGCAATGAAGCCACCCGCTTTGGCTAGTTCGGTAGCTGTACGGGGTAGAGTTAATACCGTTACCCCTATAATGGTAGAGGATACAATAAACAGAATTTGTATATTGCTCAATCTGTCGCTTCTTTCTTTCATTGGGTCTCCTCCTTGATAGGGTCTTGATCCCGCCGATCGATATCTACAGGATATGTGCTGGTGGGCCTTCGCATCATGACTTGGCTGGGTAAACGTATAAAAAAGTCCTTCCAGTCTTGATACCTCATAGGTGCCTGGGGCGTCATGTAGCTTACCCCAAAGCTCTTTATGGTTACTAAATGCACGCTTAAAATAATGAAACCCAGTATAACGCCATATATGCCAAATATAGCAGCTAAAACAATAAAAGGAAAGCGAAGCAACCTTATGGCCATGGCAGCGCTGTATGATGGAATGAGAAATGAGGCTATAGCGGTGATGGCCACCACAATGACCATAATCGGGCTGGTAATTCCCGCTCTGACAGCCGCATCCCCTATGATCAAACCGCCTACTATACCTATGGTTTGGCCGATTGCCCGCGGCAGCCTGGCTCCTGCTTCTCTGAGAAGCTCAAAGGTAAGCTCCATGAGCAGGGCTTCAACAAAAGCCGGAAATGGTACAGTTGCGCGGGCGGCAGCAATGGATATTGCCAGGTTGGTGGGAATAAAGCCCGGGTGAAACGATACAATAGCTACGTATAGCGCCGGCGTCAGCGATGCAAAAATGGCTCCACTCCAGCGCAAAAGTCGAATGATGGAAGCCAGTATCCAGCGTTCATAATAATCTTCAGCGCTTTGAAAAAACTGATAAAATGTGGCGGGAACAATAAGAGCATAAGGGCTGTTATCCATCAATATAGCCACTCGCCCTTCTGCCAGACTGGCCACGGTCTTATCAGGGCGCTCAGTAACCTCAATCTGCGGAAAAGGAGTAAGATAGCTGTCCTGAATATACTGCTCTATCTGGCTGCTGTCCAAAAATATATCAACATCTATTTGGTTAAGCCGCCGCTCTACCTCTTCCACCAGCTCTTGGTTGGCCACTCCTTTAATATAGGCATAGGCCACGTCCGTTTTGCCACGCCGACCAACCTGGACAGTTCTTATCACCAGATTGGGGTCCTTGATTTTTCTTCTCAGCAAAGCCGTGTTTACCCTCAGCGTTTCGGTAAATCCTTCCCTCGGCCCACGAATTACAACTTCCGATGGAGGCTCTTGTATGCCGCGCTGAGGCCAACCCCTGGCATTTGCTATCAGGATTTTGTCAAATCCGTCTATTATGACGGCGACTTCACCAGATAGGACACGCAAAAAAGCGTCGTCTAAGGTTTTTACTTCTCTAACTTCGCCTACCGTTAAAGTATGAAGTTTGACAACTTCAAATATTTTATCTAGCTGTATCGGTTGGTTCAAGTTGGTTTCCAGTAAGGCAATTTGATACATCATGGGTTTCAAAATTTGTTCATTAATTACTGCTGTGTTCACCAACCCATCAACATACACCAGAGCGCATGGTATGCTCTGCGTTCCCAAACTGAATTCGCGAAATACTACATCGCTGCTATCCTTCAAAAAAGCCTTAAACTTTTCTAGGTTTTTACTGACTTCCTTATCCAGCGTCAAATCAACCTGTTCTTCGCTCTTTAGCTTGGGTGGATTGTTCTCTTCCATCTTCTTTCTGTTTTTGGGATTGGGTTGACTGTTTATGTACTTCATAACGGTTACCCTCTCTCTTTTTATCGTCCTCAGCTAAATGTAACATAGGCGCTTTTTAAGGTCACTGTCATTCTAAGTAATAGAATACACAGATGAACATTATTTATTCAGCATAATAAAAAAACGGCAGGATTTTGGTCCTGCCGTTTATAAACTGCTTCGTGCTGTAGAGCATGGGTTTTCCCACGCTTCAAGGAACATAACGTTAAAACTTGTTTATCACCAATCCAGTCAACAGCTTTGGATAAAAGTAAGTGGATTTTTGCGGCATCTTCTCTCCGGCCAGCGAAACTTCTTTAACTTGCTTAACAGATGTGGGGTTGACAAAAAAGGCCATCTGGCACCTGCCTTCTTCTACCCACTCTGCCCCTTCCATCAAATCGTGGGTGTAAGTGATAAACTCCTGATTGGCCATCTCCTCCTTACCTATCCCCAGGAGGGGCTCCAGCAGCAATGTGTGAAGTATGGTGACATCCAGGCTTTTGTATGATATATCGTGCTGGGGTAGGCGCTCATTCATGGTTTCTATGCTCTTGAGCGTCAGGACATGGCAGCTTTTTAAATTGCCATCATAAAATACAAAGCTATGGCTTCCTTTTTTAGTGAGTATGTTGTCCATTTCCTCTACCCGCTGCTTCAAAGTCCGCCCAGAAAATAGGTGTTCCTCTATGACAAAATCCCTGGATGCATTCTGCAGAAATTTTTCTTTGGAAAAATTCTTAATCCCGCTTATCGCGCGATGGGTGGGAAGTATAATAAGTCCAGGGTCTTCCATCTCTACCATCATCATCATCACGAAGTTATAAAGCTCATCGCCAGTATGGTGCGAGTTTTGAGCCATGCGCTCGTTGCGGTATGTAAGGGCGGTCTCGTACCGGTGATGGCCATCTGCGATATAGAGCTTCTTATCTGCCATATTCTCCTGGATTTGCGCTATCACAGGATCGTCTGACACAACCCAGAGCCTCTCCACGATGCCCGGGATGGCCTCAACCTCTATATCAGGGGAATTGGCATCAATATTCCGTTTGAGTAGCGCCGGGATGGCCTTCTCAGGGTCATCGTAAAGCGCAAATATCTGGCTGAAATTGGCCTCACAGGCCCGCATAAGCTGTAACCTGTCGGCCTTTGGCTTGGAAAGGGTATTCTCATGCGGCAGTATAACGCCCTTTGAGAACTCCTCCAGCCTCACCAGCCCTACAAATCCTGTCCGGGTATACGTATTTCCGTTTGAGAGGCTGAACTGCTGCTGATAAATGTAGAACGAAGGCTGCTTTTCCTGAACCAGTATTTGTTTTTCGATCCACTCCTTTAAATACCGGGCAGCCCTCGTATATTTGTTGTTGTGTTCATCATCTCCAGGCTCTTCCTTCCCCAGCTCCAGGCGGATTATGTTGTATTCACTTATTTGGTAGAACCGGTCCTGTTCCGCCGGCGATATTACGTCATAAGGAGGAGTCATCACCTTTGACAAATCGTCTATCTTGGAAGTATTGTAACGTAAGCCCTTAAAAGGTATAACCTGTGCCATATTTCGTACACCCCTATATATTTTTTAATAAACTCATTTTATATTATCTTTACGGGTGTCGTCAAGAAGATGAAACAGGTTATACCCGATACCTACGGCCTAATCCCTGTCCCTCAAGCTATTAAGGTAATCAATGAGGTCTGAGGCTTCCTGTTTGGTCAGGGCTTTGCTTTCGGCCTTGTGATACCGCTGTTGCAGTATCTCTTTCATTTGCGCTTCGGAATATCCCAGGGCGTTATATATAGCATATATAGCCCTTCGCTGTGCCTCGGTGATGGGCTCCTCGCGAGCAGGGGTTTTTGCCTCCCTTTCCCTGGCCTCCACTGGACTGTCAACTACATTCTCCCCTTCTTCCAGTTCGGGAGCAAACTGCGTGCCGTATCCCAAAGCCGCCAGGGCACGGCCATAGGCCTTGGTATATGCCTTCTCTATATAATCTTCAAAATCGTCTCCGGTTTCAGACCCTACCCCTATCTCAACGTTTCCCCTGCTATCGGTCACTTCAAGCTCAAAATAGGCAAACCTGTTGTGAGGGTCTATGATCTTATCCCGGATGACAGTTTTTGTCCCCTGTCTGTTTTCATCGCGAAACCACACCATCCGCCACTTAACCTCCAGGTAATCGGCATAGTCGGTCTCCCAGCTATTGATCCTGGGATTCCAGCGACGGATAGGAAGTTTTGTCAGGTGTTCTTCTGGATTGAAAGTTCCGCCATCCATTCCTGATCAGTGCTCCTTTGTTTTTTTGTATTCATTGTGTTTGTATTTATTATGTGAAGATATATATGAAAAAACACTGATATATTTATGGAAACGATGGAACGATCAATCCAGGACGATGACGGCAATCAGCTCCAGGGGTTCATCGCCGCAGTTTTCAACCGAGTGCCCTTTTCCGCCTCCTGTAAACATTGCATCTCCTGCTTGTACATAATGTATAGTACCATTGTCGTCAACCTTGCCCCTGCCTTTTAAGAAATAGAACATCTCGGTCTCATTGGCGTGTTGATGGAACCCTATGGAGCACCCCTTTTCCAGAGTTATTTTTGCAAAAAGCCGGGTTTTGGAGGGCAGCTGTTCTTTTCCTATATGCGTGATCTTGACTGTGCCATTTCCTCCCCTCATCCGCTCCCTGAGCTCAACTTCCATTTCATGGGCCTTGATGACCATCTTCTATCCTCCCCTTTCCATGTTTTTGAAATATTTATACTGAATCTTGTCAGCAGACAAGTTGTTTCGTACATCGTTTACACATTTTGCAAAAACGCTGCTGCATGCTCAACAGCTTGTATATGCACCTATCATACTTTTTGTGGTTTTATGGATATTATTATAATATTTAAACCCTTACCGTATAAAATCTTTGCCTGAGAATTATTTTATCACATTTTTTGCAATTCATCTCCATCTTATAGAAGTCTGAGTATTTTTTACCGTAAAGCGGTTAAAATAGCCGCTCTGGTCGCATAAAAACAGTTAAGGTAACTCTAAAAAATTTTTTGAGCACAGCGTATAAATCTTTTTAAACTGGTTAACATAAATAGCGAAAGGGCACGTAACGGTTGAGCCCAGATCCATATATGCTCAGACGGGGCGTATATGGGTCGGCCAAAGACTGCATACAGGTCGCGTCAGGCCTGTATGCAGTCGGCGGGAAGATCCCGTGTGGCGGGGAAAAGTTTTATTGCAGTCGTACCTTTATGATTGCAATAAGATTCCAACCTGTCACACGGGGTCGAGCGAAGATCATACAGGGTGCCGAAGGTCATTGCACTAACGGTCCTGTGCAGCCGTGAGGTTGCACAGGGCTGTACAGGTATCCTGTATGGTCGAACGAACCATCACGATAGGTGATGACCTGTTTGGTCATGGTCCGAAAGTTACGGCTGGTTCGTGCTGTAGGATCATGGCTGGATAATCAGTTACCTATCGTGGTGCAAGGTAGATCGTTACGTGCTCTTTTGTTTTTTGTGGTTCTTATATAAAAACGTATGTCGTCATCGTCGGCCTTATCTCTATAGCGGAATTTACCTCTGGACCATTCAGGAATAAAAAAGTAATATCTGAAAAATATTATTTTTACAGTTTTAGCGTTACCAAACAAGAATATAATGGGGTGAAAAAATGTGCAGCAAATTACTTCCTTTATTCCTTCTTATGATTTTATTGTTAACAACCTCCATTTATCCCGTCAATGCTGATGACTGGTATCAAAGTCAGCCGGATCATTTTACCGTATATCTTTCAGATGGAACGGTTCTCTTCAGAATTGGAAGAAGGGTATACGTAGACGACGAATACGTCAGCCAAGACAATAAAAAATATAGGATTACAAAAGTTAACCTTTCAAATAAAACAGCCATAGCTGAGTTTATAGAAAATATTGAACTACCGGATATTTCGGATCTGTTTTTCAGTTCCTCAATGCCGGTTTTGGCACAGAATGAAAACAGGACCATAGGAATTTACTGTACACACACCGATGAATCATATGTACCGTCAGATGGAGCAGCCAGCATAAGGGCAAATGGAGGCATATTGGATGTCGCTAGAAGATTCGGGGAGGAACTCATAAATAGAGGAATAAAAGCCGTGGTTGATACAACCCCTCACGACCCTCATGATGCAGGAGCGTATAGGCGTTCCAGACAGACAGCTTTTAAAATAATAAAAGACCACAGCCCGGCTGCCCTTTTTGATATACACAGGGATTCGGTTCCAAAGGAAGAATATATAACGAGATTGAACGGAAAAGAAATTACCAGAATACGCATTGTAGTGGGAAGGAGCAACCAGAACCGCGAAGTAAATGAATCATTCGCATATCGCATAAAAGCGGTCGCTGACAAACGGTATCCAGGCCTTATAAAAGATATCTTCATAGGCAAAGGAAATTATAATCAAGAGCTTCATCCCCGCTCCCTACTTTTGGAATTTGGGACATACGACCACATGAAGGAACGCGCCTTGAAGGCAGCCTCGCTTTTTGCCGAAGTGGTAGATATAGCCCTTTTCGGTGGTACTGCCAGATATGGTGAAACGCGTCGAGAACAACAAAGGGGAACGCCGCAAGAAGAACAGGTACCTGAGCCACAAGAGAATACTGGAGCGGGAAAAGGATTGCTCATTTTATTCCTTTTTGTACTCGCTTGTGGAGGTGCTTTCTTCTTCTTGAGTCAGGGAAAAGAAGAGGCATTGCAACAGGTTCAAAATATCAAAAATCTTGTTTTAGCCATAAAGGAGAGCATAGCAACCCTTTTGCGCAAATAAGCCTATATCCATTGGGTTGGGACAGTAAGTGCTACAAACCAAAGCTGTTGGTATAAAATTTAACGACTATGATAACGCCTCCCGGAGCAGCAGCATATCATAGATAATATAATCCTCATTTGCTAATACGCCGGGAGGAGGATAAAGCTGTGGTATGTAGAAGGAGGATCTTGCGCATAGGCAACTGGGGTGATGATGTCGTCATTTTGCAGAATATACTTGCCAGCCTGGATTATTACACTGGTCCCATCGATGGAATTTTTGGCCCCCTCACACGCCAGGCAGTTATGCGGCTTCAGGCCGATAATGGACTGGTACCCGATGGAATTGTAGGCCCCCTGACCTATAATGTCATTGACCAATTAGTGCCCTGAAGGTTATAATTGTCTTGTGGTTTGAAGGTACATTTGCTCACGCTAGTACGCACCGTTTTTATTGTAGCACGCAACGCAATGCTATTGACAATCCTATAATTGGACCACCTAAATCGCTGATAATTTTTTACTCTTCTTAAAGTAAACCAATTGAGAAAGGGGACATTTTAATATGCCTAAGCCTTTAATTATAGCACACCGGGGAGCTTCTGCTTACGCTCCCGAAAACACGCTGGCGGCTTTCAAAAAGGCTATTAACTTAGGAGCTGACGGTATAGAGCTGGATGTACACCTCTCAAAAGATGGAGAAGTAGTGGTAATTCATGATCGCACCATTGATAGAACCAGTAATGGAAAAGGCCAGGTGGCAGAGATGTCTTTAAAAGAGCTTAAAGCGCTTGACTTTGGGAGCTGGTTCTCCGATGAGTACCAAAAAGAAAGCATACCTCTATTGAGAGAGGTATTAGAACTCTTGAAAGACTGGAACGGTTTACTAAATATCGAATTAAAACAAAATGGATTAGAACGCTATCCGCAAATAGAGGAAAAAGTTTTAAACTTGCTGGGTACATACGGATTTTTAGAGAGGGCAATCATTTCTTCTTTTGATCATTACAGCTTAATGAAAGTAAAGGAAATCGATCCTTCGATGAGGATATGTCCGCTATATATGGCCAACCTGTATAAACCATGGGAATATGCTTACATGCTCAACGCTTTTGCTATTCATCCCCATTATCATACAGTAGTTCCAGACCTCGTAAAAAAATGCCATGAGTATAATATACAGGTCAACGTTTATACGGTAGATTGTCCAGAACATATACAACTTATGGTAGATGCTGGTGTAGATGGTATTATTACTAATGTACCAGATATTGCCATTCAAGTTAGAGGACAATCTTTTAAATTTATTTAAAGATTAATCTCAAAATTGATCTCTAGAAATATTATATCCCCTGCGACAAAAAAACATCAAGAAAAAAGAAGGTAACGATTCAGCTGTTTTCTTTACCTGTTCTTATCCTTTTGCGGCAGCTCTCGGTGAAAAGGCCGGCCTGCTCCAAATAAGGCTGCACGACTTAAGGTATATACATGCTACCCTGTTTACTGACCCCATCAAAAATAAATTCCAGGATTTTCAAAACCCTGGAACCCTTGATTTTTGGTGCCGGAGGCCGGACTCGAACCGGCACGGCCTTCTTCAGACCCCAGGATTTTAAGTCCTGTGCGTCTGCCAGTTCCGCCACTCCGGCAAAAATTGGAGGCGCCGCCCAGATTCGAACTGGGGAATCGAGGTTTTGCAGACCTCTGCCTTACCACTTGGCTACGGCGCCATGTTGGAGCGGGAAACGGGATTCGAACCCGCGGCATTCGCCTTGGCAAGGCGACGCTCTACCACTGAGCTATTCCCGCATACTATTCTTTTTTATGTTTTTAACTCGCTTTAAAAACCTTGTTGGTTTCTCTCCCGTCCTTTTAAGCGCGCTGCTTATTTTTTAAAATTTTTCGCACACAGAAACCTCTGTTTGCCTCTCGCATTTTAATCTGTTGAACCGAGATAATCGTGGTGCCTCGGGGCGGAATCGAACCACCGACACGCGGATTTTCAGTCCGCTGCTCTACCAACTGAGCTACCGAGGCCTGTCACTTTCCTTAAGCAGCCTATTCATCCGTCGCTATCAGCATAAACAGCGCAAGTGCTTTATCCGCCCCTTCCAACCGTCATCCTGCTGTAACGTCCCGCTGACTATTATTAGTATATAGTAGTCACAATTATAAGTCAAAAGTAACCGCAGTGGATTTATCACGATTATCTTTATATTTCTTTTAAAATCTCGCATTATCTTTATCAATATCCTGCATTCTATCTTCGCCTCTTTAATTCATCATATACCTCTTCAAGGGATATACCCTGTTCAACCAGCACAACTAGCAGGTGGTACAGGAGGTCACCTATTTCGTACACAACTTCAGATTTTACTCTGTTTTTTGCTGCAATGATCACCTCGGATGATTCCTCTCCCACCTTTTTTAAAATCTTATCGATGCCCTTTTCAAACAGATAACATGTATAAGACCCTTCCCTGGGATGCTGTTTTCTGTCTACGATGACATCATACAGCTCCTGCAGTATCGACGCTTTTTCGTTTGTATGGTTTTGCTCTTCGGATGATTTCTCATACGTCTCTGTAGTAGACTGCCCGGCTATGCCATCCGTTTTATATTCGTCATTTTTTTTCACATCAGCGTACACCTCCTCAGGGATAAACACCCTTTCTCCCTTTACGACCCATGTACCGTTGGCTTTATCGGCAGCACGGTAAAAACAGGATTTATAACCGGTATGGCAGGCGGCCTTAACCTGCTCCACCTTAAACAGCAAGGCGTCTCCGTCGCAGTCGATGAATACCTCCTTTATCTTCTGAATGTGGCCCGAAGTTTCACCCTTCATCCATATCCTTCTGCGGGTTCTGCTCCAGAAATGAGTTATTCCGGTTTCAAGGCTTTTTTTCAAAGCCTGGCGGTTCATATAGCCCAGCATCAGCACTTCTCCCGTATTCTCATCCTGAATTATGGTGGGGACCAAACCATCACTGTTAAATTTCACTTCATCCATCAACATGATCAAAAATTCCTCCTTTAGGCCTATTGTGCTTTTAATTAACTGCTGAACTGCCTATTCAGTGATAAACCCCTTTCACCACTCTGCCGCCGTATACATCCAGACAGGGTATGATTCTTACCGCTTCTATCTTCTATCTCTCCTCCAGTTTTAAGGATTGTTTTAGGTCTATCTTGCCGCTGTACAGCGCTTTACCTATGATGACGCCAGCCGCTCCAACAGACTTAAGCTGAGCTATGTGTTCGAGAGAGCTTACACCACCCGAGGCTATTATATTGAGGCCTGTCTTTTCTATCATCTCCCTGGTAGATGGTATGTTTGGCCCCTCCAGCATGCCGTCGCACAGTATATCGGTGTAAATCACCGTCTCCACTCCCATCTCCTTCACCCTTTTGCCCAGCTCAACCGGCGTTATATCGCACTCCTCTACCCAGCCTCTGGTGGCTACCCTGTTGTTTCTGGCATCTATCCCAACAGCTATGGAAGTTCCAAAACGGCTTACGGCCTGCTCAAGCAACACAGGGTCTTCCACTGCCGCTGTACCCAGTATAACCCTGGCCACGCCAACCTCCTCCAAAAGGTAGGCTATCCTTTCCATGGAGCGTATACCACCGCCTGTCTGAACCGGTATATTCACTCTTTTTACGATTTCCTTTATAATGCTTTCATTTTGCGAATGCCCATGGAAAGCCCCGTCTAGGTCCACCACATGGAGGAATCGTGCACCTTTGGCTTTCCATTGCTGTGCCACTTCTACTGGATCATCGCTGTAAACCGTCTGGTGCTCTGCTCTGCCCTGTATAAGTCGAACGCATTTCCCGCCCTTTATATCTATTGCTGGATAAATAGTCATATCCTAAAATTACCCCCAGTTTTTCAAATTTACATGTATTTGTCTCCACAGCATGCTCAAGATATAAGCCAACACTCTGTGCATACCAGTCTTAAAATCAAAATTGCTTTCATCGTATTTTCGAGGCTCTTATCAGTCAATAATCCCCTTGGTGGAAGGAACTTTATCCGCATTTTTTTCCAAAGCCACAGCCTGCCTCAAAGCCCGCGCAAAGGCCTTAAACGAGGCCTCCAGCATGTGATGGGCGTTTTTGCCGTATAGAACCCTTACATGCAGTGTGACTCCGCATTGATTGGAGAAAGCCCTGAAAAACTCCTCGGCAAGCTGGGTATCAAAATTTCCCACCATGGGAGCAAGCGGCGGCATCTCGTAATGCAGATAAGGCCGTCCGCTTATGTCCAGGCTTACCATGGCCAGCGACTCGTCCATGGGCACAAAAGACGTCCCGTAACGGGATATTCCACTTTTATCTCCCAGCGCCTGTGCAAAAGCCCTGCCCAAGACGATGCCCACATCCTCCACTGTGTGATGGCCGTCCACATTTAAGTCGCCACTGCATTCCACAGTAAGGTCAAAGCCGCTGTGCCCTGCCAGGATGGTGAGCATGTGGTCAAAAAATCCGATACCGGTATCTATCCGAGCCTGTCCCTGTCCTTCCAGGTTTATCTCCACCTTTACGCTTGTTTCATTGGAACGCCTTTCTGCCCTGCCTATCCTTTGACTCATACTTTAACCCTCCAGTATGCGTTTTAGCGTTTCTACAAAGACCTCGTTATCCTGCCTTGTACCTACCGTGACGCGCAGATGATTTTTGAGCCTGGGGTCATTGGGAAAATTGCGAACCAGTATACCTTCCCCTATCAGCTTTTTATAGACCATTTCGGCATCGGGAACTTTTATAAGCAGAAAATTGGCCTTTGATGGATAAACCTCGACTCCCTTTACGCCACGTAATTTATCGTACAGTCGTTCCCTTTCGTCTACTATGGTGGCAATTCTGCTGCCAAAAATGTCGATGTTTTCAAGCACCAGCTGTGCCGCCCTCTGTGAGAAGCTGTTCAGGTTGTAGGGTGGCTTTACCGCGTATACCTCTTCAACCAGCTTTCGGTTTCCTATAAGATATCCAACGCGAAGGCCGGCCAGTCCGAAAGCCTTTGAAAAGGTCTTGAGTGCCAATGCATTGGGGTAATTTACGATTTGGCCCGCAATCGAATCTCCGCAAAACTCGCCGTAAGCCTCATCCACCACTACCACGCCATTAAAAGCCCTGATCTGGTTTATAAGCTCATCTTTATCTATGACGTTGCCAGTAGGGTTATTGGGAGAACATATGAACACGAGCTTGGGTTTGTATTGTTCTATCGCCTTATAAAACGCGCTCACATCGTAGTCAAAGTTGTCGTCTAGCGGCACCTCTACGGGTATGCCACCGGCTATGCGGGTAAATATTCCATACATTGTAAACGATGGGCTGGGACACAGCACCACGTCCCCCTTTCCCACAAAAGCGCTTATTATAACCCTTATCAGCTCATCTGAACCGGCCCCTACTATAATCTCATCGGGCGAGACGCCGCAGTATCGAGAAATGGCCTGCCTTAAGGCGGTTGAATCGGAATCGGGGTATCTGTTAAATTCACACCCTTCCATCAATTCTTTTGCCAGCTGTTGCCTGATGACATCCGGCAGGTCATAGGGGCTTTCATTGGCATCTAGTTTTATTTTATAAGGCACGCTATGAACCTTGTAGGGCTTTAAAGCTTTAAGGTCGTTTCTGAGGAATTCAGCCATTATCTTTAAACCTCACTTTTATGGAATTTGCGTGAGCGGTTAAACCTTCCCTGTTTGCAAACTCTATGACATCGTGAGATACGGCTTTCAACGCTTTTTCAGTATAGAATATTATGTTGGATTTCTTTACAAAATCGTATACTCCCAGGGGTGAGAAGAAACGCGCCGTACCGCCTGTAGGGAGCACGTGGTTGGGGCCTGCCATATAATCCCCCACCGGCTCAGGAGTATAGTGCCCCAAGAATATAGAACCCGCATGTTTGACGGCCCCCAATATCTCAAAGGGGTTGTGTACGGCCAGTTCCAGGTGTTCTGGTGCAATGGAGTTTGTCAGCTCTATGGCCTGTTCAATAGAATCTACAACGATCAGGGCTCCAAAATCCCTCAAAGAAGCCTGTATGATGTCCTTTGATGACAAGCCCTCAACCTGCCTTTGCAGTTCCTCAAGTACACGGCTGGCTAACTCGATAGAGGTGGTTACAAGAATGGCCGAAGCCATGGGGTCGTGTTCGGCCTGCGACATGAGGTCGGCCGCCACAAAGGCCGGATTGGCCGAACAATCGGCCAGTACCATCACCTCGCTGGGGCCGGCTATCATATCGATGTCCACGTAGCCGTATACCTCCTTCTTAGCCAGCGCAACATAGATGTTCCCCGGCCCCACTATCTTGTCCACCCTGGGTATGGTTTTGGTACCAAAGGCCAGCGCGGCTATGGCCTGCGCCCCCCCTATTTTAAATATCCTTTTGCACCCCGCCTCGCAGGCCGCCACCAGGGTATACGGGTTTACCTTTTCGTCCTTCCCGGGCGGTGTGGCCATGATAATGTCAGATACACCTGCCACCCTGGCAGGAATGACATTCATGAGCACCGAAGAGGGATATGCCGCCCGCCCACCCGGTACGTAGACTCCAACCCGCTCCATGGGCACTACACGCTGTCCCATGATTACACCGCTTTCATCGCATACTGTCCAGGAATTTTCAAGCTGTCTGCTGTGAAATTTCCAGATATTATCCCGGGCGTGTTTGAGTATATCTATATAACTGCCATCCACCTTTGAATAGGCCTCCTGGATTTCCTCCTGGGATACCAGCATCTCATGTGCGCTGGCGTAATGTACTCCATCAAATCGAGCGGTATATTCAAGTACTGCTTCATCCCCTCGCTGCCGAACAGCCGAAAGTATTTCCAAGACAGCGTTTTTTTCCTTCTCAAAAGATGCCTGCCAGCGGCGGCTCAGCCTGCTCAATATCCATGCGGTATCCTTGCCCCTTCCGTCAATTAACTTCACCATTTCTCCGTTCCTCCAGTACCGTTTGAATGTTATTGATAAGTGCCTTTATCTCCCTGTTCTTCATCTTCAGGCTGACGCGGTTGACCACCAGCCTAGCGCTTACACTGCATATCTCTTCCAGTATCACAAGCCCGTTCTCTTTAAGGGTCCTGCCGCTCTCCACTATATCCACAATTACATCCGACAATCCCGTCAAGGGTCCCAGCTCCACCGACCCGTTCAGCTTTATAATCTCCACGTCCTTGCCTTTCCGGGAAAAATAGTTGCGCACTATATTGGGGTATTTTGTAGCCACACGGGTATGAGAGCGCGTGATCCAGGTATCCTGCTTTTCAGGGAAACCGGCTACCACCAGCCTGCACTGGCCGAACTTTAAATCCAGCATCTCATACAGAGAACGCCCTTCCTCCAGCAGCGTGTCCTTGCCCACAATTCCTATATCGGCTATGCCGTATTCCACATACGTTGGAACATCGCTGGGCTTGACCAGTATCATGCGAATCCGCTGGTCGGGAGTAAAAAAGATCAATTTCCTTGACGGCTCTTTAAGCTGGCCACAACCAACCCCTGCAGCCTCCAGAACGTCTATGGCCTCTTCCATCAGCCTTCCCTTGGCAAGAGCTATGGTTATCAATGAAACTTTCCCCTTTCTGTGAAGTTAAATTGCACAAAACGAGTGAGTTCAACTAAAAATAGCCACAAAATGCTGATACGCTCAGTGTAAACGTCAGCTTGTATATGTCTGTCAGCCTGTATCCTCCTCAAAATCGACTTCGTGCTCAACGACCCCCTCTTTTTCTTTGAACTCTACCACCCTTGGAATACGCCTCTCTCTGGCATAATCCAGGGGGTTTGCGAAGCCACCGGTGGGCAAAAACATCTCCACCCTCTTATTTCTGCTTTTAAGCTGTTGCATAAATTCATATGCCCTACCCATCTGTCCATTTTCAACCACCACCAGTACATCTACCTGCGGTATCTCTTCCAGTTTTCCCTGGCGTTCCAAAGCGATGAGCAGGCGCTTTATTCCCACTGCAAACCCTGTAGCCGGCAGGTCGCGTCCGAACTCGGATACAAGCCTGTCATACCGGCCGCCGCCGCACACCGGATAGCCCAGCCCTCTTGTAATTCCCCTAAATATTATGCCGGTGTAAAAGTTGAAGCTTTGAACCATCCCAAGGTCAAAAGTGACGTAACGGTCAAACCCATAGTCCTTTAAAATCCCGTACACTTGATATATGTTTTCAAGGGCGGCCCTGCATTTAGGGTTGCGAGAAATTTTCATGGCCTCTTTCAAGATTTCGCTGTCTCCATAGAGCTGTGGCAACCGGTACATCGTATCCTTAATATGTTCCGAAATGGGCAGTTTTTTAAGAAGCATCTCAAGGGCCAGCATGTTTTTCTGGTCGATCAGGGCTCGGATTTCTTCTGCCTCCTGCTCGGATATCCCCGCTTCTTCGATCAAGCCCTTAAAAAATTCCACCTGTCCTATATCAATCTGAAACTCATCAAGCCCCAGATCCAGAAATAGCTGTATGGCCATTGCTATGACCTCTGCATCGGCTTCGGGACCGCCAACGCCCAAAAGCTCTACCCCTGCCTGTGCCACCTCACGCTGTTTGCCGGCTTGAAATTCGCCATATCTATATACATTTCCCAGATAGAATAACCGCAGGGGAAGGGGATGATTTGCCATCTTGGTTCCCACAACCCTGGCAATAGGCATGGTGATATCCGGGCGCAGTACCAAAATCCTGCCCTCCGGGTCAATTAATTTGAACATCTGCTCCTGGTCAATAGAAGGCTTTACCCCGGCGAATACGTCAAAAAATTCAATTACCGGCGTCTCTATTTCATTGTAACCGCTCAAATAAAAAAATTTCCTGATCCTGTTTTCTATCCTCCGCTTGTTGTAGCATTCATCGGGCAGGTAATCCTGAACGCCATCGGGCAGGCTCAACTTCAGCTTACCTATCATCAAAAACCCCCGTCCAATTTGGTGCTTTAATTAATTAAACTGATAAAGCGTTAAACTTGTGTATATTATATTACAAACTTTATAGCAATGTCAAATATGAATTTGTATTTTGTTGTTATTCTGTGATAATGCATATTGAAATTATTCTGATAAAATGTCATGTATGAGAAAGGAGATATTCAATCGGGCTGTCTATCCGCTTTTTATTGACGAGCGGCAACAACGACTATAAAATAGTATGGAATCCAATTTTATTAAAGGCGGGGATAAGAATTGTTGGACTACCACATTCACAGCACATATTCGCTGGATAGCCGTATGTCTATGGAGGCGGCGTGCCTACATGCCATTGAAGCAGGGCTTCAAGAAATCGCATTCACTGACCACATAGACATCGATTGGCCGGATAACAGCATTCCACCCTTTGACATCAAGACGCTGGACAGGTATTTTGAAGACATAGAAAAAATGCAGGATATGTTTAAAGGGCAGCTGATGATAAAAAAGGGAATTGAAATCGGCTTGCAGCCACACATCCTCAATGAGTGTACCGATATCATAAAAGCCTACCCCTTTGATTTTGTAATAGCATCGGTTCATATAGTGGGAGGGGTTGACCCTTATCTGGGAGTCTTTTACCAAGGGAAGACAAAAGAGGAGAGCTACAGGCAATACTACGAGGAAGTACTAAAGCTTGTTAAGTCGTACGATGACTTCAACGTTTTGGGGCATTTGGACTATATAAAGCGGTACTCCCCATTTCCCGTTGAAGAGACAGACCACCTCCTGTGCACTCCCCTGGTGGATGAAATATTGAAAACTCTCATCAGCAAAGGCAAAGGATTGGAAGTCAACACATCTGGCTACCGCCATGCATCCGGATCTCCTATGCCCCATCCCGATATAATTGCAAGATACAGGCGTCTGGGCGGCAAAATTCTTACGCTGGGTTCAGATGCCCACGCGCCTGAACATGTGGCATTCCGGTTTGAAACCGCCCTCATGGAAATAAAAAGGTCAGGGTTTGACACGCTCACCTCTTTCACCAGCATGCAGCCTGAATTTGTGGCTATACCCTGACCTGGACAATCAAGGGCCTAATCAATGTTGTAACGCTTCTTTACTTTGAGCCTGGCCATGGCTCGAGCCATGGCGGCCTTTGACTGGTAATACTCCTTCATGCTCCTGCGCAGGCGTATCCTCTCCTGAGCTCGCTCAAGAGCGGCCCGGGCGCGCCTTTCATCTATTTCTTCTGGCCATTCCACCGAATGGGACAGGATGATAGTCTCATCGGGGCGCACTTCCATAAACCCTTCGTTTATAGCCGCCTCGCGCCATTTGCCGTTTTGCTTAATCTTCAGCGTCCCAATGGCAACCAGAGCCACCATCGGGACGTGCCCTTTCATGATGCCCAGCTCGCCATCCGAGCTGTTTACTATTACCATCTCCACGTTTCCCCTGAAAAAGGTCCTCTCAGGGGTTATGACCTCGAGATAAAACTCTCCCGTCATTTTATCAGCCCGCTTTCTTCATCCTCTCGGCTTTTTCAAATACCTCATCCAGGTTTCCTACCATGAAAAATGCAGCTTCGGGCACATCGTCCACCTCTCCATCTACGATAGCACGGAAGCCCTCAATGGTTTCCTTGAGCGGAACAAATTTGCCTTCAATGCCAGTATAGGTGGCTGCCACATGGAAGGGCTGTGACAGGAATCGCTGGATTTTACGCGCCCTGTAAACAGCTAGCCTGTCTTCCTCGTTGAGCTCTTCCATGCCAAGTATTGCTATTATGTCCTGCAGCTCTTTGTACCGCTGCAAAATTTCCTGAACCTTACGTGCCACCCGGTAATGCTCCTTGCCCACTATCCTCGGGTCAAGGATCCTCGAGCTGGAATCCAAGGGGTCAATTGCAGGGTATATGCCCATCTCGGCAATCTGCCTGGACAGAACGGTGGTGGCATCCAGGTGAGCGAATATGGTTGCAGGTGCCGGATCGGTCAGGTCATCAGCCGGCACATACACCGCTTGAACCGACGTGATGGAGCCATTTTTGGTGGATGTTATGCGTTCCTGCAGTGCGCCAACCTCTACAGCCAGGGTGGGCTGATATCCCACTGCTGAAGGCATTCTACCCAGCAAGGCGGACACCTCGGCCCCTGCCTGAATGAAACGGAAGATGTTGTCTATAAAAAGAAGTACATCCTGGCCTTCTCTGTCTCTGAAATACTCCGCGATGGTAAGCCCAGTCAGCGCTACCCGCATTCTGGCGCCCGGCGGCTCATCCATTTGGCCAAAAACCAGAGCCGTCCTTTCCAGAACGCCCGACTGCGTCATCTCGCTCACCAGCTCATGCCCTTCACGGGTACGCTCACCCACACCCGTAAACACCGAAACCCCGCCATGCTGGGTGACGATGTTGTGTATGAGCTCCATGATGAGCACCGTCTTACCCACTCCGGCTCCGCCAAACAGGCCAATCTTGCCCCCTTTGGGATATGGAGCCAGCAGGTCTATAACCTTGATTCCTGTTTCCAATATGTCGGTGGCTGGTCGTTGCTGTTCAAGGGGCGGTGCAGGATGATGAATAGGAACCCTTTCCTGCGCATTTACAGGCCCCTTGCCGTCGATTGGCTCCCCTACGACGTTGAAAACCCGGCCCAACACTTCCTTACCAACAGGTACAGAAATGGGAGACCCAGTGTCATACGCTTCCAGCCCTCTTTTTAAACCATCTGTGGCCTCAAGTGCAATGCAGCGCACCTTGCGGTTCCCCAGGTGCTGAGATACCTCAGCCCATACCACCCTTGAACCGTCCACTATCTTTACGGCATTGAGTATGGCTGGCACATCCTCAGATTCAAACTGTATATCAATTACTGGACCGACAATTTGCACTACTTTTCCCTTGTTCTTGTATTCCATATATGTCTCATCTCCTTCATCAGTACCGCTTTTCAAGTGCGGCTACACCACCCATTATTTCGGAAATTTCGTTGGTGATGACTGCCTGCCGTGCCTGATTGTACTTGATCTGCAGCTCGGCTATCATGTCATCGGCATTCTTTGTAGCGGTATCCATCGCCATCATCCTGGCCTGTTGCTCGCTGGCAAAAGACTGTATCAACGCGCCGTATATCACCCCAAGCAGATACTTGGGGATCAGCAGGTCCAGCACAGCTTTGGGCGAAGGGTGATACAGTATATCGGCGCGGTACTCTACATCAAGGCTGACGTCTAAAAAAGCCGACAGTTCAACCGGCAGTAGTTTTATAACCCTCGGGATCTGCTTCACCGTCGATTCCATATGGGTGTAGACGATGTATAGCTCATCCATCCTGTTTTGGCTATAGGCATCTATCAGCTGCTCGGCCATATCCCTTGAATAGTGAAAATTCGGGTTTTCTGCTGCGTACAAAAAATCATCATTGACGTTATAACCTTTTCTCTTGAAAAAATCGCGGGCTACATGGCCCACTACGAATATATCAACAACACCTCTGTGCTGTTGTATATGCGAGAGGGCTGTCTGCAGCACGTTGTGGTTGTAAGCCCCGCACAGCCCTTTATTCCCTGCAATAACCAGATAGGTGGCCCTTTCATCTCCCCTTGGCACAAAAAAAGAATGGTCGATTTCAGGGCTATGGACTATGATATCCTTTAGAGTAGAGCGTATCTTCTCGAAGTATACGTAATTGGCTCTGTATTTTTCCATGGCCCTGCTGAGCTTGGACGAAGCGATGAGGTACATGGCCTTAGTTATCTGGCGCGTTTGACGTATGGTCCTGATCCTGCGCTTGATTTCAATCACACTGTACATAAAGATATCACCTGCACATCTTCACTTCAAAAAAGTCTGTTTAAAATCCTTCACAGCAGCCTCTATCTCGGCCATATCCTCTTCAGTTATATCGCCGGTCTTGCGTATATTTTCAACCACATTTCTGTGATAGCAATCCATATACTCGATAAACTGCTGTTTGAACTCCTGAATTCTGCTTACAGGTACGTCCAACAGCATCTTCTTGGTGACCACGTACAGAAGTACTACCTGATGCGCCACATCCATTGGATGATACTGCTCCTGCTTGAGTATCTCGGTGATCCTCTCCCCCTGTGCCAGCAGCTCCTGCGTGGATGGATCAAGCTCTGAACTGAACTGGGAGAACACCTGTAGCTCTCGGTACTGCGCAAGCTCCAGCCGCAAAGTACCTGAAACTTTAGCCATGGCTTTGATCTGGGCCGCTTTCCCTACCCTTGAAACTGACAGCCCAACATTTACAGCTGGACGAATACCGGCAAAAAACAGCTCGTCTTCCAAAAAAATCTGGCCATCGGTTATTGAGATCACGTTGGTAGGGATATAGCCTGATATATCGCCAGCCTGGGTTTCTATGATCGGTAGCGCTGTCAACGACCCGCCACCCTTTTCTTTGCTCAGCTTGGCCGAACGCTCCAGAAGGCGGGAATGCAGATAAAAGATATCTCCAGGGTAGGCCTCACGCCCCGGAGGACGGCGCAGGAGCAAAGATAACGTCCTGTATGCTATGGCATGTTTGGACAAGTCGTCGTAAACGATGAGCACGTCCTTCCCCTTGTACATGAAGTACTCCGCCATCGCACAGCCTGCATAAGGGGCAATGTACTGCATTGGAGCCGAATCGCTGGCTGTTGCCGAAACCACGATAGTATAATCCATGGCCCCCATTTCCCTCAAGATGTTGATAATCTGAGATACCGTTGAAGCTTTTTGACCGATGGCTACATACACGCATATTACATCCTTATCCCTTTGGTTGACTATCGTGTCCAGGGCAATAGCGGTCTTTCCCGTCTGGCGGTCGCCTATAATCAACTGTCGCTGGCCTCTGCCTATAGGTATCATGGAGTCTATGGCCAGCAACCCAGTCTGCAAAGGTTGGTTTACCATATCCCTCTCATATATGCCGGGAGCCTTCTGCTCAATCTCCCTATAGCCTTCAGCGCGAATAGGGCCTTTCCCGTCAAGGGGCTGTCCCAGAGGATTGACCACCCTGCCCAGCAGGCCTTCACCTACCGGCACCTGAACAACCCGACCGGTGCTGTAAACCATGGACCCCTCCATTACCGAATTCTGGTTGTTAAGCAATACTGCACCCACGGTGTCCTCTTCAAGATTAAAGGCGATACCGAATACATCGCCTTCAAACCTCAGAAGCTCACCATACCTGCAATCGCTTAAACCGCTGATTAATACCACGCCATCCCCTGAACGTATTACGCGGCCCACGTTTTCAACATCAAATTCCTGCTCGTATTCCTGAATCCTGTCTCGAATGAACTCGCCAACAGATTCCATATTGATGAGCTGGTCGGACGACTTAAGGTCAATCCCCAGGTCAACCATATCGCCTTTTTGAAGCCCAAGCAGGTGTTCCCTCATCCTATTAAGCTGACCTTTTAAGCTTCCGTCGTATATCCTGTCGCCAATGGCTACTATAATCCCGCCTATTATTTCAGGCTCCACCTTCAAAGTAAGCTTTACTTTTTTACCCAAAAAAGTCGAAAACCGCTCCTCTATCTGCGCAATGATTGCCTCATCCAGTGGAAAAGCAGACCATAAGGTCCCTGTTTCAACGTTTGCTGTCATCATGTTTCCACCTTCTCCAGGAATTTCTCTATCATGGCTTTGTTTTGTTCAGGGGTTATATGGCTCTGCAGGACCTTGGAAGCCAGCTCTACAGCCAGGTTGGCAGCCTGAGCTTTGAGCGCCTCGATTGCCTGTTCCCGCTCCTGCTCTATCTGTCGCCTGGCCTGTGCCAACATGGCCTCTGCCTGGCGCTGCGCCTCCTGCTGTGCCTCCCGTATGCGCTCCTGTGCGGTGCGCTCAGCCTGCTCCATGATAGCCTTTACCTGCTGGCGCACCTTTTCAAGCTCTTCCCTGGATAAACGCTTATTCTCCTCAATCTCGCTTTCGCGCTTTTTGAGCTCCTCTATCTTTGCCTCAAAGCTCTGGGTACGCCTATCCAGAAAGGTCTTTATCGGCTTGAAAAGCAGCCATTTCAGGATTAAGTAAAGTAAAATTACGTTAAATATATGAAAGATAAACGTCCAGATGTATTCTTTCATGTCGAATTCACCGTTTCCTCAAATTTTTTGTTTTTTATCCGTCAAAAAAGAATATTTCGTGAGAAAGCGGGCATCAAACGGCCTTCATCCTCACGAAGCTAAACCCCTCAATTAACCGGTTAATCATTTAATAAAGGGCTTACCGCATGAAAGCTTTACTCCCTGAAAGCCTTATCGCAAAAAGATTATGAGCAGCGCAATTACAAAGCCATATATGGCTATAGACTCTGTAAGAGCCAGGCCCAAAAGCAGGATCCTGTTGATCTGGTTTACGGCTTCCGGCTGCCTTCCGGTGGCCTCAGCGGCTTTACCGGTAGCAATGCCCATGCCGATACCTGCACCCAAACCAGTCAAAACTGCCAGTCCAGCACCAATAGCAGCTAATCCCATTTTAAGTTCACCTCCTGAAATGATTATCTGTACCGTATTGACTACATCAATTTACTTTTTTGTGACATCGTGATGCCTGTTTACATTATGCTATAGCTATTCTATGGCCTCACCTATAAAAGTTAACGATAAGGTGATGAATATAAAGGTCTGTATAAACCCATCAAACAGGGTAAAGTATATTGACAAAAACGAAGGAACAATCACAGGTATCACCTTATAAATCAGTTCCATCACCACCAGGCCTCCCAGGATGTTTCCAAACATTCGGGAAGCCAGCGACACAGGCACCGCCAAATCGGTTAGGGCTTTGATGGGGGCGATAAACGGTACAGGCTTGGTATAATCCTTTAGCCTGCCCCACAAGCCCTTTTTCCTGATGCCATAGAGATTAATCAGGAAAAAGGTGATGATGGACAGCGCAAAGGTAGTTGCAATGTAAGTGGTAGGAGGCCTCAATCCCAACAGCTCAATGGTGTTTGCAAACCCGAGGTAAAGCACCAGTGTACCAATATAAGGCGCAAGCTCTCCGCTGAATTCATGCACTGTATCGTGCGAAAAGCTGTACACCCATTCCACCAACAGCTCAAGGATGTTTTGAAAGCCCCTCGGGACATACTGAAACCGGGGGAAAATGTAAAATCTTACCACAAAAGCAAAGATTATCAGCCCTGCACTGACAATCCAGGATATACACACGGCATCGGTCACAGGCATTCCGCCCATTATTGGTATGGTAAACCACACCTTAGGATTTATATCTATTCCTTCCATACGCCATCGCTTCCCTTCTGTTTAATAGTCTTCACAATATGGCGGTTTTTCTTGATAACATAGAAAAAGGTGTACAACACCATGCCGGAACTCAGGGACAACAGCAGCGTTACTGACCAGGCAGCCGCCAATGTTAAAACAAGTAAAATAACAAAGTTTTTGACAGCAATCTGTACAAAAAATTTTTTGCCCATCCTGCCTGACCGAAGGACCCTTGCCACCACGGCTTCGGTCAAGCGCATCACTTCTCGCTCAATAAAAAAGCCGCCTGTCAAGCCGGCCAAAATCATAACAACCTTCAAGTTCCTGCTACCACCCTGCAAACTCGCACTTAAGATTTTCTGCCCAACAATTGATTTTGTTTTATTGTATAAACTCAAGTATAAAAAGTCGCTCGAAAGTTGTCAATATTAAATTTTGATTCCTATTTGGCCAAAAAGAAAAAACAATAGTCAAAAATCGTATATAGCACTTTATTGCTGCGACATAGGTTAAAATTCTAAAGAGATCTAATAATCCTCTATTATATAGTTGACAGCCGGTGTGAATATGCTATCTAAATGATCAATTGCTCTGTCGTCCCGCACATCGAGCTTACCCTGCTTTTGGGCCTGCATTGGCGTAATATAGCCCCAAAGCAGCTGGGCAAGCGTTGTGATGGGGATTACAGCTTGCGGCAATGCGCTACATGAAGCCACTTCCATAAATCCGCCAGCATTGCGAAGGTTGAAAACCCCTTCATTCCACTCCAGCACAGGGTCTATAACCTGGATCTTCAAATCAACCTCCCTTGAAGGCCTCAATACCTTCAAAGCTTGTCTTACGTCCACAATACGCCCCATCACGTAAGGCTGTTTGTACATCACACCCCGAGGATTGGGCATATCCGTGTAGGTGATGTCGTCAGGCGGTGCATTCCAGGCAATGGTATCAGCCTGGGAATAATGGTTGGCAATGAGCCTCATCAGCGCGCTTTTGGCTTCTGGAGTAGTATAGATGAGCTCACGGACCTTGCATTGGCGGTTTGAAATCTCAAAGAGCACATAACCTACCGCCTCAGAATCCTTGATTACTATGTATCCAATGCCACCGGCTATATGGAGGTCATCCAGCAACCGATCCCAGTCATCCTCATTTCTCACCACATATCCATTATATGCTTCCATAAATTTTTGGTAACACATATTCATCAGGTGTATTTGCTCTTTTTCGGCAGGTATTATGTCATCCAGGATTTTGCCTGCCGGGCCCAATATCTCCAGATCTCCGCTATACATCAAGTGGTGGTAACATATCTCCCACCCGTATTTCCTGTAGAAATCATAGCGAAAGGGCAGCAAAATTGACACCCACTCCTGACGCATGCGCATAACTTCAAAGGCATGCCGGATGAGTGCCCTCGCATCGCCTCTTCCCCTGTACTGCGGCCAGGTTGAAAGGCCCACCAGGTATGACGTCTTCACAGGTTGTCCCCTCAGCATAATTCGATAGGGCAAAAGCTGAAGGGCGCAGCGAACATTTTTCCCCTGGTAAACTGCCAGAGTATTTTCACTTCTGTATCTCCTGCTAAAAAACCAATTGACAAACTCGGGAGGGTCGTCAAAGCAGTATTCCCACAGCCTCTTTATTTGCGCCATATCATCAGGTCCAGCAAACCTTATCTCCATGGTTACTCCTCCAGCAGATACCCGGTATACTTCTCCACCATTTTAACCGGATGGTACGACCTCTTTGCCTGCCGCAAGCCAGGTATCCCCATGTCCTCCTCACGATTTATATAGGGTACATCCTTCCAGCAATGCTCAGCAAACTGCTGATTGATCATGGCATAGCATCCGTGATATTGCGTATTGGCTTTTTCTATGTGAATGACAGCCATCTCGGGGTTAAGGAGTTCTCCTAAAGAAAATGCCTGGATCTTGCCGTCGATCCTCAATGCACCGCCCTTGAGCTTTAGGGCATCGAAATTACGCAATGCCTCAAGCACAGCCACCTTTTCATGTTCCAGCCCGGGGGCTGGATCCTTGTTTTCCATCCATTCCAGCTCGGCCTGTATGCATTCTTCTATGTTGCTGTCGTCTACCGGTTCATAGGTGTACTGATAGCTTCTCAAGAATTTATTGATGTGATTCCTCTTTTGATGGTATTTCTTTCCTCTCAAGTGAATGAGGTCCTGGGTAAGGTATACATAGTCATCGTTGTTGGGATCCCGTTCGAACTTAAACAAGCCGGGCACCGCCTCATCAATTATCCTTCGGGTGATATCGGTAACTCCTTTCATTACAATAGGATATCCCTGTTGTTTGAAATATTGAATCAGCTTATGAATCGCGCTATTGACGTTGCCGTCTTCACCACCCAAAGGTGGGAAAAAGAAATGAAAATCTTTCCCGAACCTTCCTATGGTACAAAGGCAGCCGTCAATTATTGAAAACCTTAAATTGAAAGCATGCCGCCATATGAACATGTTTGTAAAAGTAAACTCAGAATTCTCATAATGTCTCAAGGAAAAATAGTAGTCAAATACAGGCTTATCTTCCAGCTCTATTTCCTTGAAATGTATATCCACGATTACTACCCCTTTCTTTTCTTTAAATATATAATATAATTTTGTGTTGCTTAAACACAAATTTTATTGATGGTCGGGGTAGCAATCGATTTTGTGCTGCTATTGCAGCCTGGTGAGTTCCAGCATGGCGCTGTCACTATCGCTATTTGCCCCTGCTTCAATATTTGACAGCATCCCTTTTATCGTGGCCATCACAGGTTCCAGCTTCTCGTAGAATATCACAATCAAATCTCCAGGCTTTGCCCTTCTCATAGCTGTTTTAAGAGCCTCAACCTCTGAAAGAATTATCTCTACATTGCCAGGATCCATCCCTGCAGACAGGACCCCTTCCTCCAATAGCTTGGCGACCTCACCCCTGCGCCGGCCTCTCAGGTCAACGTCTTCCTTGATTATGACGCTGTCAAAACCCTTTCCGGCTATAAACCCTATGCGCCTAATGCTGCTGTCCTGCCTGTCCCCTGGAACCCCTATAATTCCAACCGTTCGCAATGCCCCCATCTTTTTGATGGCTTCTATGACATGGGTGTAGCCACTGATGTTGTGCGCATAGTCCACCACCACCCTGAAATCCCTTATATTGAACACATTAAAGCGACCAGGGTTGTGGATCTCATCGGCATAGAAGGAAGCCAGTGCTTTTTGTATGGTTTCTATGGGGATTTTCATGGCATAAGCAACGCTTACAGCTGCCAAGCTATTCTCAATATTATATACCAGTTTTCCACCGTAAGTAGCCGGGATCCTGGAGACATCCATGCACTGTATAAATCCGTCTCCCGTAGCAATGGTGATATGCTGCCCTTTTAGAAACACGGCAAGCCCCCCGCCTATGAGGTGCCTGTGCACAATGATGTTGTCCTCCTGCCTAGAAAAGTATATTATGTTGCTTCGCGCTCGCTTGGCGGCCTCCACCACCATGGGGTCATCGGCGTTCAGCACCACATACCCGTTTGTCTTTACGGCCTCTATCACCAGTGACTTCACATGCAGCAAATCCTCAAGGGTATAGACCTCGTCAATCCCCAGGTGGTCTTCGCTGATGTTGGTCAAAACAGCGATATCGCTGAGGTCATAGCCCAAACCTGATCTAATGATGCCACCACGGGCGGTCTCCAGCACCGCCACCTCCACGCTCTTATCTGTCAAAATTATCTTTGCACTGGCGGGGCCCGTGGTATCTCCTTTCATGACACAGCGGTCGTTTATAAAAACACCGCCGGTCGTTGTCATCCCCACAGTATAACCGTGTGTCCTGAGAATGTGGGCAATCATGCGAACGGTGGTGGTCTTCCCATTTGTCCCTGTAACCGATATTATAGGGATGGAGTGTCTGCTCCCCGGGGGGAAGAGCATATCTATAATATGTTGTGCCACGTTCCTCGGCTTACCCTTGGATGGATACAAGTGCATGCGTATACCGGGCGCGGCGTTTACCTCTATTACCGCACCTGTACCCTCTTCTATCGGTTTGGAAATATCGGGGCAGGCAATATCAATTCCTGCAATGTCAAGTCCTATTATCTGAGCTGCCCTTACCGCAATGTCACAATTTACCGGGTGTATCTTGTTGGTACAATCGATGGCTTCTCCGCCAGTGCTTAAATTGCCGTTGGCTTTAAGGTACACCCATTTGCCGGCAGTAGGAATGCTATCTACAGTGTATCCCTGTTTTTTCAGCAACGCCAGCGATATCTCATCTATCTTTATTTTGGTGAGCGGTTTTTCATGGTCTTCCCCTCGCCTCTCGTCCTTGTTTACCATATCCACCAGCTGAGCGACAGTATGTATGCCGTCTCCCACCACATGAGCCGGAATTCTCTGCGCAACGGCCACCACCCTGTCGCCCACCACCAGCACACGATAATCGTTCCCCTTGATATACTTCTCCACTATGACGTTTTCATCCACCTGTTTGGCAATGTTGAAAGCCTGGGCCACTTCCTCAGGGGTGGTAAGGTTGAGGGACACGCCTTTTCCTTGATTCCCCTTTTCTGGCTTGACCACCACGGGATAACCCAGCTGTTGCGCTATATCCAGTGCATCTTCAAGCGAAGTGCATACGCTGCCTTCAGGGACGGGTATTCCTGCCTCCCTCAATATCTCTTTGGTCAGGGCCTTATCGCAGGCTATATCAACCGAAATGCAGCTGGTATTCTCGGTTATGGTGGCCTCTATCCTTTTTTGATATTTCCCGTATCCCAGCTGCAATATGCTGCCATTCCCGATTCTCATAACGGGGATCCCTCTTTCCAGTGCAGCCTCAACAATGGCTTTGGTACTGGGCCCTAATTCACTTTTCATGGCCTTATCTTTTATCCTGTTGAGATGTGAATTGAGGTCAAAAGTCTGACCACGACATAAGGCTTCCACCAGTTGAACGGTACACCTTCCTGCTTCCAAACCTGCTATCTCATTTCTGTAGGCGTACACAATGGTATATTTAGTTGAATCTTTGATTTGCCTCGCCCTGCCGAAGCTGACATCATATCCCAGAACATGCTGTATCTCTAGGGCACAGTGTTCGATGACGTGTGCCAGATAGGTGCCCTCCATAAGCCTCGTAACAAAGCCACCGGGGCAGCCCAGGGAGCAGTGGTGTTGGTACAGGCCGGGTAGCAGATTCAACAGCGTATCGTTAAATCCCCTTATATCCTTTGTAGCTATATCTGCCAGCTCTTCTAGGTCCACAACCATTTTGATTACCTTTTGATGGCTGTAAATGTTTCTTCCTTTGAATGCCTTAATCTCACAAATCTTCAAAGCAATTACCTCCTAATTACCGGTCTTCGGGATTTGATATCATACCTATAACCTGCTGGAAGTACATGCATTACGACGTTGGTCAGCGCCAGTATTTCGTCGGGCTTCAGTTCGGAAACGTTGGTAAAATTCAGGGTTTTGCCGTCGAGTATTGTCACAGCATGGGAACCAATCACTTCGAACACCGCATTGCCATCTATTATGATGGCAGTATCCTCGTCAATCCCCACTCCTAGCATGTGCGGGTTTTGGGCTATAGCGGTAAGTAGGCGCCCAATCCGGCCCCTCTGGGCAAAGTGCTGGTCTATCACTACGTCTCTTAAAAGCCCCAATCCTGGTGCCATCTTCAGCGTACATTTTTTTGGCGCATCGTCATCATTGCCCGAGGTGATCATGGTCTCGCTCATGACAGAAGCGCCTGCACTCGTTCCGGCAATCACAACCCCGCGGTAATACGCTTCCTTTAACTTCTCTTCAGCTTTAGTACCTCCAAGAAGGGAGGTGATGCGCAGCTGATCGCCACCGGTAAAAAATATACAGGTGGCATCATCCATCTTGTCTACAAGTTCATAATTGTTAGCATGACACCTGGAATCTATATGTATAACATTTATGTCCCGTACCCCAAAGCGCTCAAATATACGTGTGTATTCTTCGCCTATGCTTTTGGGATACTCGGTGGCCACTGTCATAATCACGATATTTCCATCTTGCCCCCCTGCCAGTTCAACAAGCTTTTTTAAGATTACGCACTCACCTTCTTTGTCTTCTGCTCCGCCAATTATCATGAGCTTGCCCTTCACTTTTTCCTCCATACCCAGCTCCTCCAGCGATATTGATGCAATATCTTTATTTTTCCAAAAATATAGAACATTATTCCATATTATTTTGCAAAAAAATACACCCGCAACAAGCGGGTGTATCCCTGTTAAAGAATGGTACTATAAATCCTATCGTATAAACTATTAGAATTGCTACAGGCAGACAAGTGGCTTACAATATGATGAATTGGCATATAAATAACTATGTCTTATATCAAAAGCTTATATTCACCTTTGATTTCTCAGCTCTCATTGCCTCGGCATTTTCTATGGCCTCTAAAATTTTCTTTCTCTTGCGAAGCCCATCTATATAACTAATTCCTGATAACAAAGGAAGCAAAGCAATTGGTATTATGGCTATATCGGGCATCATTTTTTCAAATGTAACAAATATCTTGGTATATGGTACCAGCCAAATCCGCAAAACAGTGCTAAACCAATTAACACTGCCTGCAGAAGGCTTAATGCTAATAGCCAGCAAATATAAAATTACGCTCGGAATAGAAGCTATGAGACCGGCTATAAAGCCTTTGTACGGGGCAAAAGCCTCCTTTTTGGCGTCATCCAGTCCTTTACTGCTCATGTCAGCGTATATTATCAACCAGAATATCGCTATATAAACAAGCCCTACAAGCCACTGGTATACTTGATTTTTTTCAAGAATACCGAATAATGCCGGCATAAATATAAACTGAACCAGCGACATGACAGCATGGGTCCCTAATAGCTTCAAACCCTGTCTTATGGGTCCCACTTTATCCCCTCCCCTCTTGTGTTATTATACTATAAAACAAGCATCATTTCCAGGCAATCTTGAAGAGGAGGGGCAGACTACAAAATATTATTTTAAATGGTTTTTAAACACATAGATGGCAGCCTGTGTACGATCGTTTACATCCAGCTTTTTAAATATATTTGACACATGGTTTTTAACCGTCTTCTCGCTTATGTACAGCTCATTGGCAATTTCCTTGTTGTTCTTGCCGTCGGCTATGAGCAGCAAGACCTCAATTTCCCGCGGGGTTAAGTTGTGCTGTTCAAACTGCTTTCTTACCGAATGATAGCTCATCTTGTCGAAATCCTTTATAAGTTTACTAGAAAGATTTGGCTGTATGTAAGTCTCTCCTCTATACACGTCCCTGATGGCCTTCAAAAGGTGATCAACGTCAGCATCCTTCATGATATACCCGGACGCACCTATTCTTACTGCTTCCAGGAGGTATTCCCGGTCGTCATGAACCGTGAGCACTATTATCTTGACCGGGCAACCTCTTTCCTTAAGCTCTTTTATAGCATATATGCCGTTTTGAACAGGCATGTTTATGTCCATCAAGATCACATCAGGGTTGAGCTGAAGGGCCTTTTCCAACACCTCTTTACCGTTGGAGGCTTCCCCCACTACTTCTATATCATCCTCCAATTCAAGCAATTGCTCAAGCCCTTTCCTGAAAAGAGAATGGTCATCAGCGATGAGCACCTTTATCTTTCTCTGCTCCATAGATTTAATTAACCCTCCTTTTCGATAGTATTAATGGGTATTTGCAGTGAAACCGTGGTACCCTTTCCTTCCTGGGATTGAACAGTCAATTTGCCTTTAAGCAGCTCAGCTCGCTGCTTCATGCCATATATGCCGAACCCACCTTCATGGATATCGGCTCTTTTCTGCCCTTCAACTTTTTCTTTATCAAAGCCTATGCCGTTGTCGGCAATCCTGGCAATCAAAAAACCATCTTTGACATACATCTTGATATGAACCTTTGTTGCCTTTGAATGCTTCTTTATGTTGCTTAGCGCTTCCTGTACGATCCTGAATACGGCCACTTCAACCACTTTATCCACAGCATTTTCATCGAGGTCATAAACTTCTAACGCCACGTCTATGCCGGTATCTTCAATGAACGTCGACACATAGCGCTGAAGCGTGGGCACCAGGCCTAAATCATCTAGGGACATGGGACGTAGGTCGAATATGATTCTCCGTATTTCCTGAAGGCTGGATTTTACAAGCTGTTTTAGCTCGCCTATTTGCTTCCTGGCCTTCTCTATGTCCCTATCCAGCAGTTTTTCGCAGAGCTCGCACTTGAGTACGATATTTGACAGCGATTGGGCAGGGCCGTCGTGTATGTCTCGAGCCAACCTCTGGCGTTCCTGTTCCTGGGCGGTGATTATCCTTATGCCCATCATTTCTTTTTTCTGCAGCTCATGTATTGTACTGCTTATATTGGTCAGCGCATCGACAAGATAGTTCATGGCCACAGCCACATGGGTAACCAAATATTCGGCTCTTTCTACGATTTCCCTTGCTCGCCGAATACGCATCTCAAGCTCGGTCCTCTGAGCAATCAGGTACTGTTCGTTTTCCCTTTTAAGAGCCAACTTAATCTGCAGTTCCCTGGCGATATCGTAGGCCTTCTTGATGTCATCCTCGCCGTAGAGCTTAAAGTTTTTGCTGACTACCATAAGTCTATAGCGGCTTTCTTTTTCTAAAAGCGACAGCCTCTCTACTTCTTCTATCGCTTCTTTTACTTTACTTTGCAGCTCGGCAAGCTTAACCTCCAGGTCCTTCCATTCCTGCCGGGCGCTCTCAGCAATCTCAAATATCTGCTTTTTTCCGTTTTCCAGCGCTTCTATGGTCTTTTTTACTATTTCATCCAGCTGTTCAATGCTGATTTCTTCGACCAAATCCATTCCCTCGCATACAAGAAAATTTATATAATTGTTTCATTTATTCGACAAAATAATTAAAATTCCTCTTTAAGATGACAACGAAAATGATTTGAGCACATAAAAAATTAAAGGCATGGGGCTTTTGACTCCATGCCTTCTTTTGTGTAAATTTTAGCTATACTGCACTTTATTCATTCTGCTTTTTTATGCCACTTTCGGTTATAATCAGATCCATTGGAACATCAAAATGGCAAATGGGCACGCTGGGCATCACTTGAAAATCGAAAGCTAGACCTACCTTTTTGGCCAAAGGCGGAACCTTCATCAAAAAGCGGTCGTAGTACCCTTTACCGTGGCCTATTCGATTTCCATGTATATCAAATGCAAGGCCAGGTACTATTATTATCTCCAGGGTGCTGGGATCAACCGGCCTTATAAACTCCCTTCTGGGCTCGAGTATTCCGTAATGTCCGGGTACAAGTTCGTCCAGCCCTTTAATTTCGGAAGCCAGCAGGTCAACCGTTCTGGGGATGCAAACCGGCACCACCACAGTCTTACCGGCTTTCAGCAAACCTTGAATTATTTTCTCGGTCCTTACTTCCCCCGGCATGTTTACATAGACCATGATGGTTTGGCTATTTTGGATAAAGTCCAAAGAGAATAAGATCTCGGCTATGCGCCCGCTCTTTTCATCGATTTCCTCCTGGCTCATCTCCCTTCTGCGCCTCAACATGATCCGCCTTATATCTTCTTTTGCCACAGCTTCTGCCTTGTCTATCAACGTATATCAGCTCCTCCTATGCTTTTCCTATATCTTCATCAGATGTAGATTCTGGGTATTCTGCGCCCTATACCCGTCAGAATTTCATACGAGATGGTGCCGCACAGCCTTGCGATATCTTCAGCTGAGATGGTCTCCTCTCCCTGGGTTCCAATGAGCACCGCAGTATCACCAGGTTTTACTCCCGGGATATGGGTCACGTCCACCATGACCTGGTCCATGCACACCAGGCCAACGACGGGAGCCCTATGGCCGTTTATCAAAACCCATCCCCTGTTGCTGAGCAAGCGGCTGTATCCGTCTGCATAGCCTACCGGGAGTGTTGCAATCCGCATGGGGCTCTGGGCAATAAAAGTTCTACCGTAGCTGACGCTATCGCCTTTATCTATATCCTTAACGTGCACCACCTTGGTCTCCCACTGAAGTATCGGTTCAAGGTGTACCAATGAGCGCTTGACGGCTGCGGAAGGGTAATAGCCGTACATGGCAATTCCTGCTCGAACCAGGTTGAAGTGGGTATCAGGGCAATCGATAATGGCAGCGCTGTTGGCAGCATGAACCCACTTGAAATTTATGCCGTCACTGCGAAGGGCGTCAAGAACGCTTAAAAACCGCCTCCTCTGTTGATTGGTAAAGGACTTGTCTTCATCATCCGCGGCGGCAAAATGAGTAAATATTCCTTCAAGCCTCAAATGGCTGTACGACTTTACCTCGGCACAGAACTTCCTTATGCCTTCAATATCTACCAGCCCAATACGTCCCATGCCGGTATCCACCTTGAGGTGAACGGCTATCTGCTTGTTCAGCCGCTGTGCTTCATGATTTAAAAGCCTTACCACCTCCAGCGAAAACACGCACTGAGTTAAATCGTATTCTACTACCGTCTTTACCTGAGTCTCATCTATGCCCCCAAGCACCAGAATGGGTGCGGTAATACCAGCCTCTCTGAGCTCTGCCCCTTCCTCCGGTATGGCAACTCCCAGCCACGAAGCACCGGATACCAAAGCCTGGTGCGCCACACCAATTGCTCCATGGCCGTAAGCATCTGCTTTTACAACCGCCATCAGCTGAGTAGAGGGATTTAATATGCGCTTTATATTTTTTATATTCCTGTCCAACTTGGCAAGGTCGATTATCACTTTACTGGGCCGCATTTCAAATCACCTGAATCCTGATCATTTTGCTCACAAACCATTTACATCATCCTCTGTAAGCACGCTAACATTTTCCCTCTTTAATATTTCCTTGGCTGCTTTGAGGTCATCTACTTTAAATAGTATGAGGGCTCGTTCGGCAGGCCGCCGCACAAAAGAATACAGGTACTCCACGCTTATATCCCCTTTGCTCAATATATCGAGTACCCGGTGCAGGCCACCAGGCCTATCGGGAACTTCCACTGCCAGCACCTCGGTGGTATTCACCGTATACCCAGCCTCACGCAATACCTCCAATGCCTTCTCAGGATTGTTAACTATGATTCGCAATATGCCAAAATTGGTTGTATCAGCTATCGATATGGCGCACATGTCAATGTTGTGCTCAGCCAGCACCTTCGTGACTTCGGCCAGCTTGCCTTTTTTATTCTCCAAAAACACCGATATCTGAATCACGGGGTTTTCCTCCCTTCTTACAACTTTCGCCGGTCGATTACGCGCTTGGCTTTGCCCTCTGAACGCTCAATCGTCTTGGGTTCGACCAGCTTGACCTTGACTGACAAGCCAAGGGTGCTCTGTATCTCGTTGGTTATCCTGCGGTTGAGTTCCTCCAGCTTGCGAACCTCATCGGAGAACAGCCTGTTGGATACTTCCACCCATACCTCCAGCACATCCAGGTTGTTTACTCTGTCAACCACCAGCAGATAATGCGGCTCGGTCTCTCCAATCTCCATAAGTATACTCTCGATCTGCGAAGGAAATACATTTACCCCCCGCACTACGATCATATCGTCAGTCCTGCCCAACACCTTCTTCATTCGGACATGGGTACGCCCGCACTTGCAGGGTTCATAGTTCAGAGCGGATATATCCCTGGTGCGATACCGTATCACGGGCAAACCCTCTTTTGTAATGGTGGTGATTACCAGCTCACCCTCCTCACCTTCCGGTAACACTTCTCCAGTTTCAGGGTCAACTATCTCGGGTATAAAATGGTCCTCAAATATGTGAAGCCCGCACTTGTACTGGCACTCGCTGGCAACCCCGGGTCCTATCACTTCGCTCAACCCGTATATGTCTATAGCCGATATCTGAAGCTTTGATTCTATTTCCCTGCGCATACCCTCGCTCCAGGGTTCAGCACCGAAAATCCCGTACTGGAGCTTGAGCTCTTCCTTTTTTATTCCCATTTCTTCCATGGTCTCGGCTATGTGCAACGCATACGACGGAGTACACGCCAGTACAGTAGTGCCGAAATCCTTCATGATCATAATCTGCCTTTTTGTATTGCCGCCCGAGACTGGAATGACCGAAGCGCCAATTCGCTCGGCGCCGTAGTGTACCCCCAGACCCCCTGTAAAAAGGCCATAGCCATAGGCTATCTGGATCACCGAATCCCTGGTGGTGCCTCCGCACACTAGAGTCCTGGCCATGAGCTCCGACCAAGTGATGATATCCTTTCGGGTGTAACCCACCACAGTGGGCTTACCCGTTGTGCCGGAAGAGGCATGTATCCTAACGATTTCGCTCAACGGAACGGCAAAGGTGCCGTAAGGATAATTGTCCCGAAGGTCCTGTTTGGTGGTGAAAGGAAGCTTATGCAGGTCTTCAACGCCGTTTATGTCCTCGGGAACCAACCCCATCTCCTGCATGCGCTGGCGATAATATGGCACGTTGTGGTATACCCTGCGCACCGTTTCAACCAGACGGCGCGACTGCAACTCTTTCAGCTGTTGCCGATCCATACATTCATGGGCTTTATCCCAGTACATTTCTACCACACCTTCCTTAATTCCATAATATGACCTGTTTCTTGAACTCTTTGCTTCTTCGTTTTTTAACCAACTTTTATGATGCTTTTTATTAGCCATCAAAAACGATTATGATAACTCCAAACTATATCCAATTATATCCCCTGTGAAATGCCCTTAAATTGATTTCGAGTGTTTTGGGAGGAACAACCGTTTTTATGGCTTTCTCCCACATTTGAGGTGCAATATCCAACAATCGCGCCAGCACCCCAATTAAGACCATATTGGCCACCTTTATGTTCCCCAGCTCCTTTGCAACGGCCAGAGCGTCAAATAATACAGCACCAGGACAAACTTTTCGTATCTTGTCTTCCAAATCTTTGGGATACTCATACGCTCCCATTATCACTGACATGGGTTCTATCTCCTGAGAGTTTATTATAGCTCTACCCTGCTCTTTCAAAAAATGAATCCACCGCAGCGCTTCCATCTTTTCAAAAGCCAGCAGTATATCGGCAGTACCTGGCTCAACCAGCGGCGAAAACACCTTTGTACCGTATCTTACATGGGTGACCACGCTGCCGCCTCTCTGTGCCATTCCATGAACCTCGGATATCTTGACGTCATATCCCAAATCAACAAACAGGCTGCCCAGCACTCTGCTGGCAAGAAGGGTACCCTGTCCACCAACTCCTACTATGAGTATGCTTCTGGTATCCATATTATTCACCTGCCCTTCTTATTGCACCGAATTTGCAAACCTTAATGCACAATCCACACCCATTGCACAGAGCCTGGTTGATGTGCATACCATCGGGTTTTTTCTCGATAGCAGGGCAACCCAAGCGCAGACAAACACCGCAAAGCCGGCAGATATCCTCATCGATGGACAAAGGGGCTTTCATCTCCTTGGACAGCAGAGCACACGGACGCTGTGCAATGACTACAGACGGCTCTTCCCTCTGCGTCTCCTCCTTGAGAACCTTCTCCACTTCTTCAAGGTCAAAAGGATCAACCACCCTGACGTGCTCTATACCTATGGCTTTTATGAGGTTTACCAGGTTGAGCGGCGGAACAGCCTCACCTTTGATGGTACGCCCCGTCCCTGGATGGTCCTGATGCCCCGTCATACCCGTGGTGGAGTTATCCAGTATGACCACGGTGGAAGCCCCCTGGTTATAAACTATATCTATAAGCCCTGTGATCCCCGAATGTATAAATGTTGAGTCGCCGATCACTGCCACCAACCTGCGCGAGAAATCCTTCCCCCGCGCTTTTTCCATTCCATGAGCCATCCCCACGCTAGCTCCCATGCATACGCAGGTATCGATGGCCTCAAGGGGTGGCAAGGCCCCTAAAGTATAGCATCCGATATCCCCGGTGGCGTGAAGCCTGAGCTTTTTCATGACGTAATATATACCTCTATGAGGGCAACCAGGGCACATCACAGGCGGTCGTGGCGGAAGGTCCTGCGCTGGCCTTACGTCAGGCGCCTTGCCCGCGATTTTCTCCAGTATCATGTTTGCGCTCAATTCGCCCTGCACAGGAAATATCTCTTTCCCAATGACAGGAATTCCCCAGCTCTTGATTTGCTCTTCCAGCACCGGCTCGAGTTCCTCTAAGACACATAGCTTGCGCACCTTACTGGCAAACGATTCGATAAGCCTTCGCGGCAGGGGATTGATCATGCCCAGCTTTAAAAAGGAAGCATTGGGCAGTGCCTCTTTGGCGTATTGATAAGTTATGCCGCTGGCTATGATGCCTATCGAGGTATCTCCCATCTCGACGCGGTTTATCCACAAATCGTTGGCAGCTTCGGCCAAAGCCTTCATACGCCTTTCCACTTCCACATGGCGTTTCCTGGCCATGGCCGGCATCATAACGTTTTTATCGGGAAGCTTTTTGTATTCTTTAAGCGGTACGTGCGCCCGCTGACCCAGAGTCACAATGCTTTGTGAATGAGCGACGCGCGTAGTAAGCCTAATGAGCACAGGCGTATCGTATTTCTCGCTGAGCTCAAAGGCAAGCTTGACGAAATCCAAGGCCTCCTGGCTGTCGGCCGGCTCCAGCATGGGTACCTGAGATGCACGGGCGTAATAGCGGCTGTCCTGCTCGTTTTGAGAGCTGTGCATACCGGGGTCGTCTGCCACTACGATGACCAACCCGGCATTGACCCCTGTGTACGAAACGGTAAATAAAGGATCTGCCGCCACGTTGAGCCCCACATGTTTCATGGCTACCATGGCCCTTGCCCCGGCAAATGAAGCGCCAATGGCCACCTCCAGCGCAACTTTTTCATTGGGCGACCACTCGGCGTATATTTCATCATATTTCGCGGCAAATTCGGTGATTTCGGTACTGGGCGTGCCGGGATATGCCGTTGCCACCCTCACCCCCGCCTCATAGGCTCCTCTTGCAATCGCCTCATTCCCCAACATTAACCTCTTCACGTTATCCCTCCAAAGCATTTACTGTTTTTAAAATGATGTTTAATTCATGTGCTGTGGAGCTACTTTTTATATTTAGTACAGCCACTTTAAATGGCATGGCATTGCATTTTTGTCATTGTTGGTAGTTATTAATATTTGCCTGCCTCCAATAATTTTTGATGCAGATTGTTAATATAATACTTTAAAATTATAAATCAATCTACAAAAAAAAGAAAGGTCTAAACGTCAATTTTTAAACAAAAGGGGTATGTCCTAAAAAGGACATACCCCTTTTGTTTTTAACCTACAGGTGTTTATTTGTGAACAAAAGTAGCACAATCTGTTTCCTGGGTGGTTCGAGCGTTTCGCGGTTGAATCTCAATTTTGGCAGCCCCACAGTAGTCACCTTCCATATAGTAATGGCAGGTATTTACCACGCACTTGACCCCGGAAAGAGGCTGATTTCTTTTCTCTACTCGGCCTTCCATTTCATGCATCCCTCCCATAAAAAATTCTTTATCTTAGCTTTTGTATTACAGGAGGGTTTTATTCGCGTTGAAAATATCATATCAACCAAAAAAGTGTTCCTCTACCATGGCACAGAGAGCATGGTAAACCGGTAGATGTAATTCTTGGACGCGGGGCGTGGAATCAGCGGGCACCCGTATGGTCACATCGCATAAATCCTTCAGCTTTCCACCGCTTTTTCCCGTAAAGCCGATGGTCTTAATGCCCAGGGCACTGGCCAGATAGGCTGCAAATATTATATTGGGAGAATTGCCTGAAGTTGTCAATCCGATAAACACGTCTCCGGGCTTCCCGTATCCCAAAACCTGTTGAGCAAAAACCAGGTCTGCGTCAACATCGTTGACAAAAGCTGTAAAGATTGAAGACTGCGAAGTCAAGGCAATGGCCGGCAGTGCTCCTTGAAGTTTTTCAGCCAATATTCCCCCGAGGCTGGCATCTCTTCTCATGATGAGCTCCTTAGTGGCATCAGAAAGCTCCCTTCGCTTCATAAACCCTTTCATCAGCTCGCCTACTATATGTTCTGCATCGGCGGCACTTCCTCCGTTGCCAGCTATCAAAACCTTATTCCCGTTTTGGTAGCATTCAACCAAAATCTCGTATGCATTGAGTATATCGTCTTTGCATTCTTTTAAAACGGGATACCTATCAATTAACCCTTCAAAAATGCTCATAGGATTTCCCATTAGAAAACCCCCTCTAGTAAATTGATGCATTTTTGTAAAATTGCTAAAATTTAAAAGTATATTTTAATCGACGAAAAGCCATCGGTTATCAACTGTATTACACGATACCCATGGCTACACACAAACTTGCTAGATCCCCTATTCTTTCGCCCAGCCCGGCCGGCAATATCTCGCACGCCCTGTAAGAAGAAGGCAGTGCCTCAGCTTTTAAGGCTTCTTCTGCTGCGGGTTGAATGAACTCGCGGCACCTTGCAAATATCCCACCCAGTATTATGCGTTCAGGATTCAATATATCGACAAGTATGGCCAGTCCCATCCCCAGATACCTTCCACTGGTTTGCAAGATATGGATTGCAACGGGATCACCTTGAGAAGCACTCAGCCCCACATCCGCTGCCGTAATCGTCTGGGCTTTTTCTTCAGTGGGGCAAAACGCAACCTTCTCACCACGCCTTAATCTGGATATGATTTCATCGCGGGCCAGCTGTGCAATACCTCCACCGCTGCAGAAACCTTCAAATGAACCCGCCTTGCCATATCCCACGGGGCCATCGGGTGCAAGCCTTATGTGTCCCACTTCTCCTGCCATGTCACTGGCCCCTCTGTAAAGCCTCCCATTGAGTATCAGACCGGCGCCTAAGCCTGTTCCAAAAGTGAGGAATATCATATTATTGCAACCGCGTCCGGCTCCGAATTTCCATTCGGCAACCGCACAAGCGTTTGCATCGTTCTCTATAAAAACGTCCTTTTTAAATCTGTCCTTTAATATATCCACTATAGGAATTTCATCCCACCCTGGCAAATTGGGCGGAGACAGTATAAGTCCTCTTTTTGTATCAAGGGGTCCACCGCAGCTAATTCCTATGCTATTTACATTTTCTATATCAACAGACAGCTCGTCCAATATTTTGCCAACAGTTTCTATTATCTTCTCGATGACTTCATAAGGGCCCCCCTGCTCACGAGTGGGAAAAGCGTAGCGTCTGTATATCGTCCCGTTTTTGTCGCCCAGCACAACGGCACATTTAGTACCACCGATATCTATACCCAGCAGATAGCCACCTTCCATACGCCGATTCCCCTTCCTTTAAGCTCAGAAATTAAGAGGGAGAACCTTTTGTCCTCCCCCTTACTTGCCACATTTAGAGAAACCACATATCCTACATTATGATAAGCTTATTCGTCAAAATATATGGCCTTTCCTGTCTTAGCGGAGTGGTATATGGCCTCAAGGATCTCGGTCACAACCAGCGCTTCTTCTGGCTTGACCACCGGTTCAGTATCGTTTATTATGCACTCAATCCACATCCTAGCTTCCTTGTCACCAGGCGACTCAACTGCACTGGCATCGTAGAAATCTACTCCAGAAGCATCAAGGCCTGGTTTGGTTATATATAGCTTGCCGTATTTTTCGCCGTTTATACGCAGGCCATCCCACATGTCGGCTCCTGCCTCAGTTCCACACAGTGTGGTCTTGGCTTCGCCCACCATCAAGGTGTTCAATGCCCAGCTGGCTTCCAAGATGATGGTTGCCCCATTTTGCATGACTATGAAGCCGAATGCAGAATCCTCCACGGTAAACTTCTTGGGATCCCATGGCCCCCAAGCATTTGCAGCGTTCTCACGCTGAGAAAGTTTATGATATACAGTGCCCATAACGCTCTTCACTTTGTAATTGTTCATCATCCAGAGGGTCAAATCCAAAGCATGGGTACCTATATCGATGAGCGGCCCTCCGCCCTGTTCCTCTTCATCCAGGAACACGCCCCAGGTGGGAACTGCACGGCGCCTTACAGCATGAGCCTTTGCAAAGTATATCTCGCCCAACTCCCCATTTCTGCACAAAGTATACAGGTACTCTGCATCCGGCCTGAAACGATTCTGGTAACCAATGGTCAGCTTTTTGCCTGTACGCCTGGAAGTTTCAACCATTTTGCGAGCATCGGCCGCCGTCTTAGCCATTGGCTTCTCACACATGACGTGTTTACCTGCTTCAAGGGCATCAACAGTTATGTAGCCGTGAGACTTATTGGGAGTGCAGATATGTACCACATCTATCGATTTATCTTCTAGAAGTTTCCTGTAGTCGGTATAAACCTTGGCATCCTTTGATCCGTATTTAGCGGCTGCTTTTTCAGCCCTCTCCTCTATGATATCGCAAAATGCCACCATCTCAACGCAATCCAGCTTAGCCAGCCCCGGCATGTGCTTGCCGTTAGCTATCCCCCCGCATCCTATAATTCCCACTCTAACCTTATCTTTGCAGCCCATTATTAACCCTCCCTATTTATTTTGGTAAAATTACATTTTCCATGATAAGATATTACCATATTGGAAGTCTTTTTTCAACAGCTTAAATTTTTTGCGATTTACCGGATTCCCGCTGTTTAAGCTTCATTCCCAGTTTTATAAACCTGAACATTCGATCAGCGGCATCTTTCAAAAGCTCTTCAGCTCTCTCTACAGCCTCATCCAGCAACATAGGAGCGTTCACGGTGGGCATAATGCCATATATTCCATAGTCATACACTTTTTGCGCCCCTGGCCCCATCCCACCTACTATGGCGACTACTTTAATCCCTTTTATGCTACAGCGCTTGGCTATTCCAACGGGCACCTTTCCGTATACAGATTGCCCATCAATTCTGCCTTCGCCTGTTATTACCAGGTCTGCTCCCTCGATTAGCTCATCAAACTTTACATAGTCCAGAACGGTCTCAATACCCGGCTTTAGTACGGCACCAAAGAAGGCAACAAGTGCAGCACCAAGACCTCCTGCTGCTCCTGAGCCTGGGATCTTGCTCATATCCATCCCGGTTGTCTCTTTGATTAGCCGTTCGTAGTTTTTCATTCCAGACTCCAAAATATCGAAGGTCTCTTCAGTTACCCCTTTCTGCGGGCCATACACAGCGGTAGCCCCGTCAGGTCCTGTAAGGGGATTGCTCACATCGCATATGACGGTAATATTGCTTTCTTTAATCCGTGGATCTATATCATCCAGGATGATTCTATCGATAAACTGCAGCTGTTTGCCGCCACGTCCCACTTCTTTACCCCACCTGTCCAGAAATTTAACTCCCAGCGCCTGGGCGGCACCAATTCCACCGTCGTTGGTGGCACTACCGCCAATCCCTATGATGAAATCCCGGATACCTTCATCGAGCGCCGACTTTATGATTTCACCAGTGCCATAGGTCGTAGCATTCAATGGATCCCTTTTACCGGCCGGGATAAGGGGCAGCCCAGATGCCTGCGCCATTTCGATTACCGCTGTTCTGCCGTGAATTATGCCGTATTTTGCTTTAACTCGCATCTCTGGTAACGGGCCCATTACTTCAACTGTCCTGTACTCACCTTTGGCGGCTGTAACAAGCGCATCCACCGTTCCCTCGCCGCCATCGGCAATGGGAACCTTTATCACCTCCAAAGGTGAAAAGTGCCGCTTTGCCACCTCTTCCAGATGTTCAATAACTTCCAGGGAAGAAAAAGTACCTTTAAACGAATCAGGCGCTAAGACGATTTTCAAGATTCACACCCCTTTCATAAGCTTTTGTGATACCTAACATGTTTGTTACCCTACCTATTTTAAAATGGCAACGAAAGGCACAATCATTATCTCAAACCGTTAAGCGCTTTCAAGGGAAAGCGCTACGTCTATCATAAGTGCACATTCTATCCTCTTGCGCTGCATAATACATGCCAGCTCGTTTGGGATGTCGATGCTTCCGTTTGTAAAATATGCATTGGCATGACACCCTCCAGAACAAAAATATTTAGCCCAGCAATTCCTGCACTTTTCCTTTGTCAAAATATTGCACCTTTTAAACTGGCCGGACCATCCTATTGGGTCATCTATGCCACTGAATACATCTCCCATTATAAACTGGGGTTGCCCAACAAATTGATGGCAGGGATAGAAATGTCCTTCCGGCGATACCGCTAGATATTCAAACCCTGCACCACAGGCTACAATCCTCCTTTGCACACAGGGCCCTCCATAAAGATTTATGTTGAAATGGTAAAATCTGAGCTTGTTCCCCGTCTTTATATAATCCAGTATTCTTTTGGCCAACCTCTCATACTCGTCGAGAATTACGGGTATATGCTCGTGCGTGATGTGAAATGGTTGACCACTGCCCACCACCGGTTCTATCGATACCTCTTCAAAACCCAATCCAGCTATATGGAAAACATCCTCAGCAAAGTCTAAATTTCTATTTGTAAATGTCCCCCTTATGTAATAACTCTTACCACCTCTACCGCTTACCAGTTGTCTGGCTAAGGCCACAATCTCGTCATAGCTTCCCTCTCCGTTTCTGTAGTACCTCATGGCATCGTGGATGTTTTTCCTGCCATCAAGGCTGATGACCACGTTGTCCATGTTTTCGTTGATATAGTCGATCTTTTCCCTATCCAAAAGCGTGCCGTTGGTGGTTATGGTAAAATAGAATTTTTTATTATATCGCTTCTCAAGCTCTTTACCGTAAGCAACAGCTTTTTTTATCACTTCAAAGTTGATCAGCGGCTCTCCTCCAAAAAAATCCACCTCTATATTTCTTCTGTTTCCGGAATTTTGGGCAAGGTGCTCCATGGCTTTAAAAGCCACTTCTTCAGGCATGAGCCTTCTTTCGGAACAGTAGCTCCCTTTAGAAGCAAAGCAGTACTCACAGCTTAGGTTGCAATCGTGAACCACATGAAGGCATAGCGCTTTTAAGCCATTGCTGTTCTCTAGCTGACGGGAAAGAAATGTTTCATCCAGTTCAGGACTGTATAGCATTCCCTGTTCTATAAGCTGTTCAATCTCTTCACATGCCTCTTTAACGCTGTCTACTCCAAATCTATCCCCAAACTCCTGAATTGCCCTGTCTGCCGAAAAATCATCCGGAAAAGCCTTTAAAATTTCGTATGCAATCTTGTCAAGGCTGTGTACGCTTCCGCTGTTGACGTCCACGGCGATGTAAAGTCCATTCATCTCAAAAGCATGTACCACTCTTAAGCTTCCTCCTTACACAAACATTATAAAAGGTTTACCTGAATAAGAGCTTATCATCTGCTTTAGGCAGCGAGTAATAATACCAAGTTAATGATATCACCAAACGCCAAACTTGTCTATTAAAAACAAAAACAGAGGAGAACATATCTAACTTTAAAACATTCTCCCCCGGGTTTATTCAAAAATATACAGCAACTTTTCTCTGTAATTTTAGCAGTCGTGTCAATTTAGTACATTTTCCCCAGCATTGCTGCACCCACTATGCCCGCATCATTACCCAGCTGCGCGGCAACTATCCTGGTCTGAGGTACACCCTCAACAGTATAGACCTTTTCGCTTACTAACTTCCTGAGCGGCGCCAGTAGGTATTCTCCCTCTTTTGAAATTCCACCGCCTATGGCTATAATTTCTGGCTGGAATATGTTTATCACGTTTGCAAGACCCTCGGCCAAGTATTTCATATATTCCTCTACGATCTGCAACCCAACCTTATCTCCCTGTCTTGCGGCATCAAATGGAGTTTTAGCATTTATCTTTGACAAATCTCCGTCAACAAGCTTGTTTATCAAGGAATCAGGATTGGCAACAGCAGCCTTTTTTGTTTCACGTATCAAAGCGGTGGCAGAAGCGTAAGCCTCCCAGCATCCCTTTCTTCCGCAGGTGCACTGCTCACCGTCAACCACAATTACCATGTGTCCCATCTCGGCGGCAGCATTGTTAAAACCGCTGTAAACCTTGCCATCTATTACGACTCCTGTGCCCACGCCCGTACCCAGCGTAATTGTGACTGAGTGCTTTGCTCCCTTGCAAGCACCCGCCACGCTCTCAGCAAGAGCGGCCACGTTGGCATCATTGTCAAGATAGACAGGAAGGTCTATGTACTTCTGCATCTCAGCCCGCATTGGTACATTTCTGAATTTAAGGTTGTTTGTATACACCAGAATGCCTTCCTCGTTGTTAGGTGTTCCCGGGCTCCCTATTCCTATGGCTTTTACTTCCTTTAGAGACACACCCGAGTCCTTCACCACTTTCAACGAAAGCATGGCCATATCCTTGATTATTTCAGGATATTCCCTTTCATTTAAAGTGGGAACGCTATCCTTATGGATAATCTTTCCTTCTTCATCAACCAGCCCTACGGCTATATTGGTTCCCCCAAGGTCAATCCCTATGTAATACATCCCCTATGCCTCCCCAATTTAACGAATTTCTATACCAAATAATACAATATGTTAATATAAAAAACAATATAAAAAACCCTTAACCTTAGAAAAATCTTTCGGTTAACGGCTAATAATGCAATTAGATATAGTTATCAATTCTGGTTAAAACTAACTATTCATACAACAAGATCCACTACTGCTCCTACAAACAGTATAACACCCGTTAAATTATCACATACTACAAACACAAAAGGCCTATCCACAACCATCCTGAATCTATCCAACGGCATGCCTTTTGTCATCATCTCGACCGAAGTAGCACCTCCGGCTTCGGTGCCCTCTTCATTGATTTCCACAAATGCTTTATGTTTTACACTACCTATATAAAGATTGTGATTTAGATCTACAGGATGCATTTTACCAAAATTTGCTTTTTCAGAATCAAAAGCCATACCCATTCCAAATTTCTCCAACGCTTTCTCCATTTTAGCCTCGTATTCGACTTTGAACTTGGGAAGCCCTATTTCTCCCTCGGTTTCACTTAGGGAATTCATCTATGTCTTCCAGTTTTCTAAATTGATGCTTTGACATAAATCCTTAAGACTTACTCCTTCATCAGGTAGAATAATCACCATGCTTATCCTGCCTTTTCCGTAAGGAAGGCTAACAACTTGGAAGTTATTCCCTTTAAAATAGGGATATCTGTCTGATTGAAACATCACTTGACAGCTTTTTGTTGTACCGCCATCAAGAATAAAGGGGACTTCCTGCGTCTACTCCGGGTTAAACTTGTTTGCTCACCCACCTCGTAAAAGGAAACCCCTTCTCTTACCCAGATAGAATTGGCAATGGATATTTTTATATTGGGATCGGGGTTTTGCAGTATGGTCAATAAATCGTAATTAGCTTTGTTGACCTCTTCTATGCTCATGTTTTGCAACTCCAAAGCCTGGGCCATAGCTTCTTTTGTTTCGCCGTCGGCACCGTTGTACGTCATAGTTAAAGCCAGGGCTATACTCGCAGGACAGATAAACACGTTATCCTTTACCTGGTCACCAACCAGCTGGTTGAACAACTTAAAGCTAAACCTGATGTTTGCCTCCACCAGCCTTTCATCCACCTTTTCCGCAGGAGGTGGAAGTTTAGAGCCAGCAATAAAAGCCCAGTTCATCATGCTGCATGAACTCAACACCAACGCAATAACAAGAGCAACAGCACACATGCACGTCATATTCTTTATTTTTTATTTCCCCTTTTTTTAAGAATGTATGCTCTCGAAAAGTCTGAGAGCTTTATTTTAGCTTGTTTGCAGGTTCGGCCTTGGGACTTCACCCCATAATTATTCTGCAAGGTTGCCCTACAAAATCAATCGTTGTGCCTATGTTGCTCAGCTGCTTTTCGAGAGTGTTCAAGAATATTGTTTTTACTAAAAATTTACAATTAGGAGGGGATGAAAAGTTTCATTTTCTATATTTTCTATAATGATTCTTTTACTGCCTCTGAGTTAAACTACTCTATATCGCGCCTTATAACCCGTCCCGTATAAATGTCCATCTCAATTTCCTGGTTATATGAGGGAAAATTACTCTGTTCTCTAACCAGTATTTTGGTACCTTTTATCTTCATCTTTACCTTGGAGCCCCTGCGCGTTATGCCTGCAGAAAGCCCATCGATCAGCCGGAAAAACCTGTGCATAACCAGCAAATAATCGGGGAAATCAGCAGGCAGTTCATTCTCGGCATGATGATGATACCTTATCAAGTAATATACCTCATCGTTTATGTCATATAACGACCTGCTTAAAGAAGCTCCCCTAAACGCATGATAAAAACCCTGCTCAAATACTTCTTTTGGATTTACTACGTCGCCCACCTTTAAATCGGGTTGTACTTTTCCGATGTCGTGAAGAATAGTGGCCTGAACCAGTGTATTCTTGTTCATGCCCGGTAGTTCCATAAGACCTTGTTTAAAGGTGTCAGCTAAAAGTTTCAGCATATTCACCACATGCCTGTAACATCCATCTTCTATAATACCAGTTATTTTTATCATACCGGTATTTTCATCATATTCATCCATATATTCCGGTATGGACTTCAGCCTTGCCTCTATGCGCTGGTCCGGAAGCATTGCCAAAAATGCAGTTTCTACTTCTTCCTGTATTTCTTTTATTTGGTTTAACAGGGTATATTCACGAGATACATCTATAAAAGCAACAAGAATGTTATTTGTTTTTTTATCTAAAGAATTAACTTCCATCCTGTAATAAGCTCCTGACTTGCTTTCAATTACTTTATCTTTGTATACACCGTTTATTAAGGCAGTTATTTCATCATAGTTTGAAAAATTTTCCGATAATATCTTTTTTGCAAGCCTGTTGCACTTAACTATTTTACCCCTCTCCCTGGAAACTAAGATAACACCAAAGGGCAACATATCTATCATTAAATGTGTAAAAAGAATAGTATTTTTAGCTAGTCTTTTCGCTTTAATCCTTTCATGTCTTTCTTGCTTATGAAAAGCACTGAGTTGATCTATCACATCCATAAATGAAAGCCCTCTGATTACCTCACCTTTTTCGTTCGTCAACAACAAGTGTCCCTCACGCTGTTTCAATCTCTCAACAATACTTTCAATATCAATTTTTTCAGGAAGTTTATCTTTTTCTTTTATTTCTACAGCAATATCCCCAGCTTTGATTTGAGCTGCTTTATCTCCTTCTTTCAGAAACCACTTTATTATAGATTTATGATCAATATATCCTTGTACTCCTTCTCCTTTTTGGACAATTACTAAATCCCCCTGACTGTTAATCAGCTTTTCGGCCACCTCTATTAAACTAGCATCCGCTGTGACTGTTGCTAAACTAACATCCCGTTTGCTAAAATTGCATTCCATACTTAAATGCCCTCACCCTTTAATTTTTAATCTGGCTATAAAATACAATCCTGTTCTTGCCCTCTTTCTTGGCCTCATACATTGCTGCATCTGCAAACTTTATAAGCTCATCCGGCTCCAAAGGACGATCGTCGGGATACACTGCACCCCCTATGCTGACTGTTATTTTCAACTTAAATTCTGAAAGCTCAGCATTCTCTATCCGTCTTCTTATTCGTTCAAGCGGATTTAATGCGCTGCTGCCGTCTGTTCCAGGAAGCAAAATGACAAACTCTTCGCCCCCATACCTCATTACCACATCCTCTTCTCTAAGGCTCTTCTTTATAATCGAACTTACCTCCTTTAAAATTTCATCCCCTACTATATGGCCATAGCTGTCATTAATGCTTTTAAAATTATCGAGGTCTACCATCGCTAGCGTAAAAGGAGTTTTTGTGGTCTGAGCGGTGGACCACACCTTGGATAGCATCTTTTCAATAGCCAGTCTGTTGTAAAGGCCTGTAAGCGGATCCTTTTCTACGCTTTCTTTCAAAGACAAAAGCAAAGCATCGGTTGCAATAAGTATTTGTGCAAGAAACTCTGTGGCCCTTTCTATATATATCCATTGAACCACGTCATTATCGTTTCTTATATTTAGCACTTCCTTTAGAACCTGATTGTGAATATCCAAAAGATTTGCTGCCTGTGCTAAAGATTCATCAAGTAACTTTATTAGATTTTGGTAAGCTTCAAACAGAACATCATCCTGACCACCCTTTAAGATAAACTTGGAAAGGTAGTTTTTATATTCATCAATAAATAGTCTTAAATCCTTCATGACCATATTCCCCCTCTCGCAACCAAAACGCTGGCATCATCTTCTTTTACGGAGAACTCCCGCAGTATTTTCTGTGCAGCTTCATCTACTTCCATGGTTTTGAGCCATTTCATATCAAATGTTGGAATAAACTGGTTCTTTATGCCATCGCTGCATACCACCAAAATAAAATTTGATGTAAGAATTGGCTCCTTAAATACCTTTAAGCTTACCGGCAATCTACCGATAATACCTGAGGTGTTCTTTAACTTTTTCGTAAGCCCTGTATCTACAATCCAACCTTTTATATTTCCTATATTTACATACTCAATTTCACACTCAGAAACAAATGCCATAAAAGCCGCACAACCACGTGTATCCCGCAGCAATTCCTCAAGACCGCTATATATGCGTTCTATACGCTCTTCATGAAAGCTATTTATATAGTCTTCGATCATGTTTGCGACAGCCCCAGCGCCTTTACCGTGCCCAAGAACATCAGCTAAAAATAAAAAAAATCTATTGCCTAAATTTCTGTATATACAGACATCTCCATTTTCTTCTTCCAAATAGTGCGGTCTGGAAGCTGTTCCAACTTGCAAAGCAGAACCCTTATTGTGACTCTCTGGCAAAAGAGAAAACAGTGCTTCTACTCTTAATCCCCCATCGGCTTTTTGTTCAATGACCAGCTTATCACAGCAATTTCTCGTTACATCCAACCCTATTCCAAGCCCGCTTCTTTTACTGGTTGACCTTCTTTCGCTTAAATTACCTTCATCCTCGGCAATAACTGCCAAAGTATTTTTTTCTCTTTTCAGCGCAATAAAACCCCTTCCCCCGTACTTCAATATATTAGTAGCAAGCTCCTTGGCTACAAGAACCAGAAGAGGAGCTGAAGATATATAAGAACAGTTTTGCTGGATATATCTATTGATCTTATATTCCAGGATAAACAAGTCTGCTTCTACCTTAATGTCTACCTTCAGCTCCTCCTTCAAATTGCTCTCCTCCTTTTTTCCACAACCACCACGGTACCTTCACCTACCTGGGACTTTATGTCAAAGCTGTCCATGAGCCTCCTTATGCCAGACAAACCCAACCCCAAACTCCGCTCGGATGTTGTATACCCCCCCCATTACAGCAAGTTCCACATTTTCTATCCCTGGTCCTTTGTCGCATGCAATGATTTCAATAGCTACCGTTTTATCTGAACCTATTTCTTTCTTTCGTATATAAATGTACCCTTCCTTTGCATATCTGTATATGTTTCTTGCCAGTTCTGAAACGGCTGTAGCGATTTTTGTAACGTCAGCAAGTGAAAAATTATTTTTTTGAGCGAAATTTTTTGCCATCTGCCTAGAAACTGCTATATCGTTTTCATCTTTTATCTTCAATACTATATCATAATCATAAGGATTTACATCAAGCATAAACATCACTCCATTTAAGATAAAACAATTGTAAACACATCTATTCAAGGTTATTCAACATATCTATGGCATCTTCCAGGTTGCGTGCGGTAAAAATGTCTCTCAGCCTTACACCCATCTGTGCAAGAGTCAGTGCCACCGCCGGTTGAATTCCACAAATGACGGTATAACACCCCATGGCTTTAGCCATACCGGCGGTCTCAGAAAGCACGAAAGAGATATAGCTGTCAATCACGTCTACCATACTTACGTCTATGATTATTCCCTTAATATTTTTCTCGCTTATTTCATTGAGCAGTTGCAGCTGAAGCTTTTCTACAGTGGCGTCATCCAATTCAATTTGAATGGGAACTATCAAGTAATCATAGAGTTTTATGGTAGGCACAACTCTATTCCTCATTTTCATTCCCTCTTTTTAATCTCAATAGTCTTCTTGAATTGTCCTCACTTGAAATACTTATGGCATATTTAAGCGCGTTTTCCAAGTCTCTCTTAATGATCACCATATTAAAATCTACACCAAGCTTTACAAGTGTATGGGCTATCTCTGGTTTTATACCGGTTAAAATAACGTCGCTACCCAGCAATTTTACAGCAGAAAACATCTCAATTAAAAATCCTCCTACTATAGTGTCTATCACGGGTACTCCAGTGACATCCACAATCACAACTTTAGCACGGGTCTCGGCAGTAGCTTCAAGAAGCTTTTCTGCCATATTTTGCGCTCTCTGGCTATCGAGTGTACCGATTATAGGAACAAGAAGTATATCCTGCCACAAATGTATAATAGGAGTAGCAAGCTCCGCAAGGATGTTACGCAATTCCGTTATACGCATTTGATTTTCTCTCTTAATATCTTCAAAAACTTCTACAGCTGTTTTATATACATCGATTGCAGGGAAACCATTTATTTCCGTATGTAGCATCTCAATGCCGTCTATCAGCTCTTTTCCACTTATATACTGTAACAAATTAGAAAGAAATTTTTTCAGCTCTTCTGTGAAATTTTCATTGCTGTAATTCGAAGAAAAATCTACTAAAAAGTCCTTCCAGGCCTTTATTTGTTCATCTTTTTTGGCTAGCCTTCCTACCAGCTCATCCAGCCTTGAAACTATAACTTCTTTCATGTAACAACCCCCTTCTTGATGAGCACAATTCGTTGATTTTAAGGAACTCTTGGATAATTTTACTTTATGTTATTACAAAAATCAACAAATTTTTGCTCCTGTAATTTCGTGCATGTATTTCCTACTTGCGGTTATACTACAAAATGGGTGGTGAGGATATGTTTAGAAAAATAAAAAGGCATTTGAGACTGGGAAAACAACAAATCAACATTGATACGATATATACGGGCATAGATGAACCCCTGCCAAAAAATATTGAAAAGGTAAAAAAGAGGCTTGATGAGATTTTTTCTGGATGCGATGATTTTATTCAACGGCAGATGGTTTGTGGAGAGGATGAATGTATACGGATATTGGTCTCATACATTGACGGCCTTGTTGATAAAAACATACTTAATCGGGATATAATCCGTCCCGTAATCGATTATTTGTCCAGCAAACAAGCGCATGATGAACCAAAACTAGTATATCAACGTATAAAAGAATGCGTGGTAAGCAGCAGCGATTTCGAAGAGATTCAAAGCATGCAGCAGGCAGTGTACAAAATTGTATCAGGAGATGCGGTACTTTTTGTGGATGGAGTCAAGGACGCACTTGCTGTTAACGTTAAAACCATGCAAGGCAGGCAGATCGATGAACCCGATACTGAGATTTCCATAAGAGGCCCACGAGAAGGCTTTGTTGAAAATCTCGCCACCAATATGATGCTTATCAGAAAAAGGATTAAAAGCCCAAACCTCAAGTTTGAAATAATCCAGTTGGGCGTTCAGACCAAGACCGATGTCTGCATATGCTACATCAAGGGAATCGCAAATGAAGAAATCGTCAAGGAAGTCCGAAAAAGGCTTAAAAAAATCAAAACCGACGCTATTCTTGATACAGGGTATATAGAACAGTATATCACCGACAATCGTTTAACCCTTTTCCCCATAGTGGGCAATACCGAAAAATGTGACAAACTAGTGGCAAAACTGCTTGAAGGTAGGGTGGCAATACTGTGCGACGGTACACCCTACATAATAACAGTCCCCTATATTTTCATAGAATCCATCCAGACATCGGACGACTATTACGACCATGCCTTCTTTGCATCTTTCATGCGGCTACTAAGGTCTTTTGCCCTCATTATATCCAACCTGCTGCCAGCGATGTACGTGGCGCTGGTGAGCTTTCACCATACCGTAATACCCATAAAGCTTATGATCACTTTAGCCGCCTCACGCCAGGGAATACCCTTTTCTCCATTTGTGGAGGCCGTATTGATGATAACGGCATTTGAGCTTTTGCGCGAAGCCGGTGTGCGCATGCCCAGAACAATAGGGCAGGCACTCAGCATAGTGGGAGCCATTGTACTGGGCGAGGCATCGGTTGCTGCGGGAATAGCTAGCAACCTCATGGTTATCGTGGTGGCCATAACGGCAATATGCAGTTTTGTAGTGCCGCCGCTTATCAGGGCCACCATGCTGCTGAGGTTTGCCTTCCTGGTAGCTGCCAATTTTTTGGGATTCCTTGGCATCTCCTTTGTAGCCGTGGCTGTTTTCATACACTTGTGCAGGCTGCGCTCATTCGGCATACCCTATATGGCACCCTTTTCACCGCTTACAGCTTCTGACATTAAGGATTCTCTCGGAGTGGTACCCATATGGGCAATGCTGACTCGGCCCAAGATATTATTTCCGGAGAATACAAAAGATACAGTAGGTATAAAGCGCCAGGAGGTAGATGAGATAAGTGAAGATTAAGATAATAATACTGCTGATTTTGCCAGCACTTTTGACAGGATGCTGGGACAACGTGGATTTGATCGACATCAACTTAGTAACCGCACTGGGAATAGACAAATCCGAAGATGGAAAGATAATCGTAACGGTGCAGGTTATAGAACCGGCTGCTTTGCAATCAACATCTTCCAGCCAAGGGAAAGTGGGAATGGCGCAGACAAAACCAGTATTTGTTGAATCCTATAAAGGTGAAACCATTTCAGATGCCTTGATAAGTATGAAAGCGATGGTGGACAAGAGGCTGTTCCTAAGCACGGTCCAGGTAATCATCCTTGGAGAAAAGCTTTGCAGAGAAGGCGTCAATGAAGCACTGGACTTCCTTCATAGGGATTATCAGGTGGAATACTTGGCGGATGTGCTAGTAGCAAGAGGCTGCAGCCCCAAAGACATTTTAAAGATACAGCCAGAGATGGACGTCATCCCGGCGATGTATATAAAAGGCACGATAGAAAATACGGAATTGAGGGCAAAGGTAAAGCGCACTATGCTGGTAGAACTTTTTAAAGATATCGAAAACAAATGTAGGCAGATTACCATCGGCCAGATAACAAAGGAAAATGAAAAAACCGTCAACACGGAAGGTACAGCCGTTTTCAAGGATGGAAAGCTGGTAGGATGGCTAAACCAGTACGAGACAAGGGGGTTTTTATTTGTCACGGACAGGGTAAAAAATACGATTATTACAATACCGATGGCCAACGGCAAGATGTCCATACGGGTACTGAATTCCAGAGGAAAAATGGACGTCAAATTTAAAAACGGCCGGCCATACAGGCTATCCATTTACGTCGACCTAGAAGGCAATATAGCGGAATACACCGGAAAGAAAGTACTGGACGCTCCCACGGATATGCACACACTACAGATGACTTTAAGTGAAGAAGTCAAAAAAGAAATCGCTATGGCTCTCAGAAAAGCGCAGAAAGAATACTCCAGCGATATATTTGGATTTGGCAAAATTGTGCATAAATACCATCCTCAATACTGGAAACAGACAATGGACCAGTGGAACGATATATTCAGCAGTCTGCCTACTGAGATAGTCATAAAGTCAAGGATAAGGCGTTCGGGACTTATCAAAAGTCCCATGACAAAAGATGAATAACAATATGATGTTGATTTTAGCAATTTTTATAGTTTTAAGCATATATGATGTGCGGAAGTTTATAAGAGAAAAGGAATCGGCCCGGGTAATTGCCGCCTATGCTTTTATCGTGGTGTTGAGCCTTGTCCTGGGATTCTTAATATCCATAGGTAAAAGGCCCAGCAGCCCTGCCGAGTGGATACAGGAAATTCTAGAGACGATGGGAGTGATAAAGTAATGGAAAAGGCCAGAATATCCAGCTTGCAGCTATTTATGCTTATGACGGGTTTTCTGTTTGGAAGTACGCTCATCATCAATCCGATAATAAATGCAAAAAACGATGGCTGGTTGGCTATAATTATCGGGGGAATAGGCGGTACACTGCTTTTATGGGTGTATGCCACAATTGCTCTGCTAAACCCCTCTAAAAACTTTGTGGAGATTTTAAGAAGCCGACTGGGCAAAGTACTAGGCAATCTACTCGCCCTGCTCTATGTATGGTATTTTACACACCTGGCCTCCCTGGTGTTTAGAAATTTCGGCTCTTTCATAACCACAACTACATACCTTTATACCCCCTTAGAAGTAATCATCACCATTTTCGCCATAGTTATTGTATATGCTGTAAACAGCGGAATAGAGGTGGTAGGCAGGGTAAGCGAGCTGCTTGTTCCGGTTATACCAGTCATAGCAGTTCTTATAAGCATAAGTCTCGTAACCATCCACGATTTTACCGCATTTTTACCGGTATTGGAAAATGGCATACAACCCGTAATAAAGGCAGCTTACGCATTTTTAACCTTTCCATTCGGTGAGACAATTTCCTTTTTAATGATATTTCCCCATCTAAACAAAAGAAAGAATTTAAGAAGGGTATCTGCCCTCTCAGCGCTGTCAGTCACTGGGTTGTTTCTGTTCATCTTCTTCAGGGATATAACCGCTCTGGGGAGCCATTTCATATATCAGGCAACCTTTGTACCACACATAACATCGGTGCTCATCCCGGGGATAAATCTAGAACCGCTACTCGACGTAAACCTGCTGATAGGAGGCGGAATAAAGATAGCCATATGCCTGTACGCGGCCTCAACCATGTTGGCTAACATCATCGGAGCAGACGATTACAGGAAGTTTACCACATCGTTATTGACATTTTGTGTGGTACTTTCAATATGGATATACGAAAACATATTTGAGATGTTCAACTGGGCTGAAAAGGTGTGGCCTTATTATTCGATACCCTTTCAAATATTCATCCCTCTTATCCTGCTGGTTTTATCCCTGATCAAAAAGAATAAAACCACCTTGACAGACTCAGCTGAACAGTGAGTCCATCATCTCCTTTATCTTCGTCTTTCTGGCACGGGTTTCATCGTGGTCTATCTCAATCTCGATGTCCTCACCGCTTACTTTAAGCACCAGGACGGTACCTTCTTCCACCCCCTCGGGCAACCTTGACCTTTCTATGTTGATCATCTTCCTGTTTTCATCCTCGCAAACGGCAAAATCCCCCTCAAACCTGTCTACGATAACCTTTTTCATTGAACATCCTCCTGACATTTAGTTTTTATCGGCAAATACCTTTATTGTCTTCCCATTGCTGGTTATAACTATAGTCCCCTGTTCATCGGTCCTGTATATCTCTGCATTTGCCTGCCTAAGCTTCTGGATGGTTTCGGGCGCTGGATGACCGTACTCATTGCCCTTTCCGACCGATATCACGGCTATTTGTGGCCGCACAGCTCCCAAAAACTTTCTCGAGGTTGAATAGGCGCTGCCGTGATGCCCAACTTTAAGCACATCCGACTGTAAATCATACCCTTTCTCAATCATTTCGTTCTCAGATTCAAATCCCGCATCTCCAGTGAACAAGAACGACGTATCGCCGTACCTCAGCTTTACAACAACAGAATAGTTGTTGGTATCATCATAACGGTCGCTGTTGGGAGCAAGTATGACAAATTCGGCTTTTCCAAGTGGATATACAGTGCCGGGTACTGGAGGAGTAATCTTCAAACCCTTATTAGATATGGCCTTCAGCACTTCTTCAAATGTCCTGGTATTGCTCTCCACTTTGGGCATTATTATGTTTTTTACCTCAAAAACGTTTATGACGGCATCCATCCCGCCTATGTGGTCCTCGTGTGGATGAGTGGCAATAATGTAGTCCAAAGTCGTTATCCCTCGTGCCTTTATATAATCGACCACCAACTGGCTGTCCTCGTTGTTGCCAGCATCTATCAGCATAGCCGAATCCTCCATTGTAATCAAAATGCTGTCGGCCTGTCCCACATCGATAAAGTGTACCGTCATATGGTTCGTTACATCTGTTACAGCATCTTTTTCAGCAGGAATCTCCCCGGATATCTTAACTATAACTAAAGCAATAAACAAAACGAGCATTAACAAAGCTTTGGGCCGCCATATTACATTTTGCGTTCCTTTTTTCAAAGCAGCATCATTCCTTTCAATAAACTTCATCCTCGAATCTCCGAATTTAAAAATATACACAAGAAGTTTTATCGATCCTGCATCACGCTGGTATTATAACTTTTAGCAGAGAATTTGTCTACTTCTATTTTAAATATCTTCAATTCGAGGAACCACCCATTTCTCATGCTATGCTTTAACCAGGATCGAATCCTGACATTGCTTTACTAAAGATAAATAGTCTGTCAGCACCATTGTAAGGACAACAATAAGCAGGGGCAGGGATTTTATCTCCCTGTCCCTGCAATATATCGGTAACAAGTTTTTATGGGTAGCAGCTTCCATTTTGAATAACGCCTTCTAAAATAACTTTACTGGATACTCCCGTTGATGAAACGGTATACCACCCCAGAAAGGCCGGTGGACATCTTTTGGGAATCCTGCCATATTGCTGCTGCCTGTACACAAACGTAACCTTCTTTATTTCGCTGTCCATACAGATACCCTAACTGAAGAATTTTGCGTTGGTGCTCTCTCGGCACCATAAAAAATAAGCTCTGTCACAAAATAATAATTAGGCCATTTTAACCGAAAGCTGTGTCAGTTACCTTTTTACCCTTGAAATATTTTAATAGCCGTAAATAGTGATTTGCTTCGCGCAACGTATGATCGGCCAGTAACGGTATAATTATGGACCTGATCTTGCATTCAAGCAATCCCCGGGTCCCCTGCGCCTTGAAATCCCGAATTGCCTGCGTTGCTCTGAGGCTTTCCTCCGTAACCTTTGCCGGTGGTATCGTCTTTTCCATTGCAGCCTTGGCTTCTTTCGTCAATTGATCAAATTCATTTCCAAAATCATTGGCCTTCTTGAATAATTCCTCTTCCGTAGGATCAAGCAACCCCCGGATGAATTTTGCATGCTCAGCCATAATTCTGTTCCAGAATAGCTCCTGCTCAAGGGCTTCCTTCTCGATATTGATGCTCTCTCGGTTTTGAATTCTTTGAATCATTCGTAAATAGAGTTTTGCTTCCCTTAAAATGTGCTCAATTAGCAAAGGGTAGTTAACCGTAAACATTTTACATGATAAAACATTGGATAAAATAGCAGTTTTAAACTGTATTAGTGCAGCAATTAAATTCATTGCCTTTTGGTTAAGCATAAACACTCTCTGTTCAAGTATCGGATTGGCTCCTGTAAAACCCCCGCCTGACAATCCTGCTTCCGCTTCAGTTAATTCAGTTGGTATCCGAACCCCTGTTAAATATGAAGAAGCCATTTCAGCTTCAAGCGTATATTGCGTTATTACTTCTCCCGATTTGAGCACCTCGAGACTGACAACGCCATTGGAAAGCGAGATGGTTTCCCCTAAAAGCTTATCAAAAGCCCTCCTAAATCCATCTGCTTCATGGATAAAATCACTATCTCTGGGTGTAAATCCTACTTGAAGAAAAAATGAGTGCTCCTTCATGATTCTCGCAAAAAAAAGATGTATATCCAGCGATTGACGAACGAAATCCTTATTTGGAAGCATTGTTTATCTCTCCTCAAATAAATTCTCATGCTGTGTTGTTATTTTATGCTTGCGTTATACAAAACGTTACTATACAAACAAATAAAAACGCTAGATCGCTTTCTTGATTTTGCAATGTTGATATGCTATTATAATTAGCAAGTAGCATGGTAGTACGGTAGGGAAAAGCATAAGCTGTCTATTTCCCTCCGTCAATAAAAAAAGGGGGAATTTTTTTATGTTAAAAAAAGTATTTATCCTTATTTTATCAACAGCACTCTTATCAACTACTTTTATTGCATGCAGCCAAACAGCATCTTCAAACAAGGTAATTAAAATAGGCATATCACAGCTGGTGGAGCACCCAGCACTGGATAGCGCCCGTGAAGGCTTTATTGAAGCACTCAAGGAAGCCGGCTATGAGGATGGTAAAAACATTAAGATCGATTTTCAGAACGCGCAAAATGACATAACCAATGCGCAGACCATAGCCCGTAAATTCGTTGATGAAAAAGTGGATATGATACTTGCCATAGCTACTCCGGCAGCTCAAGCGGCGGCCAACGTAACCAAGGATATACCCATATTGATTACGGCAGTGACTGATCCGGTGTCAGCTGGCCTGGCTGAAAGTCTTGAAAAACCGGGCAGGAACGTAACTGGTACAACTGACATGAACCCTGTAGCTGAACAGATAAAATTAGTGAAAGACCTGGTTCCCGATGCCAAAAACGTGGGCATACTATACAATTCGGGTGAAATAAATTCTAAAGTCCAAGTAGACATAGCAAAGCAGGCAGCAAAAGAGTATGACTTAAATATAATAGAAGCCACGGTGAGCAACAGCAATGAAGTGAGCCAAGCCACTCAGTCTTTGATGGGAAGAGTGGATGCCATTTACGTCCCCACCGACAATACCATAGTCTCCTCTATAGGGGCGGTTATAAAGGTGGCAAATGAGCACAAAGTGCCAGTAATTGGGTCTGAGAGAGGACAGGTGGAGGCCGGAGCTGTGGCCACCAAAGGTATTGACTACAAGGAGCTGGGGAAACAGACCGGACGCATAGCTGTGGAAATTATAAAAGGTAAAAAGCCCCAGGATATACCGATAGAAGGGGCCAAAAATGTGACTCTCATAATCAACCAAAAAGCGGCCGAAACCATAGGGCTCACTATACCCAAAGAAATACTTGAAAAGGCCGACGAAGTTATAAAATAAGGCTTTGAGGTGATGTGGTTGTTTGGCTTGATTATTACGTCCCTTGAACAAGGGCTGGTTTTTGGCATAATGGCGCTGGGAGTCTATATTACGTTTAAAGTACTTGACTTCCCTGATTTAACAGTAGATGGGAGCTTTCCGCTTGGCGCAGCGGTGGCTTCCATCATGATTTTTAATGGCGGCAACCCCTTTTTAGCGCTGTGTTTGGCTACAGCAGCTGGCATAGCTGCTGGCTGCATTACAGGCTTCCTCAACACACGTGGAAAAATAACCGGCCTTCTCGCCAGCATACTGACCATGACAGCGCTTTATTCCATAAACCTGCGCATCATGGGCCGAGCAAATGTCACGCTCCTGAACGCCAAGACCATATTTACGTATATCGAAGAATGGGGAGTGCCGTACAAATGGGTGTTTATAACCTTGTTTGTAATTGCTGCATTTTTGATAAAGGTTTTACTGGATTGCTTTTTGAAGACCCAAATCGGTTTTGCGTTGAGGGCAACGGGTGATAACCCGGAAATGGCTCGAGCCAACGGAATAAACACCGATACTATGAAAATACTGGGCTTATCCCTATCAAATGGGTTGGTAGCGCTGTCAGGTGCACTTGTAGCACAGTATCAGGGGTTTGCCGATATAGGGATGGGTATAGGCACCATTGTTGCCGGTTTGGCTTCGGTAATCATAGGTGAGATGATGCTAGGAGAAAGAAGCATTTGTATGGCGACTTTTGCGACCTTGATGGGATCTTTTATCTACAGATTGAGCATTGGCATTGCATTGAGACTAGGCTTTGCAGCCACCGATTTAAAGCTGCTCACCACAGTACTGGTGATAATAGCCCTCAGCACACCAAAGATCAGGAATTTGCTCCGAAGTACCTCGTCGACTGCTTCCAGTTGACGCTGGAGCTTTGGTGTTTTGCTTCGTATGGGTTTCAACGGGAAGGAGGTCACCATGCTAGAACTTAAAGGGATAACTAAAATCTTCAACGCAGGTACTGTTAACGAGAATATAGTGCTGCGCGATATTAACCTCAAAGTTGATGAAGGCGATTTTATTTCTATAATCGGCAGCAACGGCGCAGGAAAATCCACCCTTTTGAACGTCATAGCAGGCGTATACCCAGCTGATAGGGGAACCATATTGCTGGATGGCAGGGATATTACCAGGGTACCCGAACATGAAAGAGCCAGGTTTATCGGTAGAGTTTTCCAGGACCCCATGAAGGGTACTGCTCCGTCCATGACGATAGAGGAGAATCTGGCCATTGCCTACTGTCGAAATGCGCGCCGCACGCTCAAATGGGGCCTTAACAATAAACTCAGGGAAGAATTCAGGCAGAAATTGGCCGAAACCGGCTTGGGTTTAGAAAACCGTTTGAATTATAAGGTAAAATTGCTTTCAGGAGGACAGCGACAGGCCCTAACCTTAATTATTGCCACCATGGTCAAGCCCAAACTGCTTCTTTTGGATGAGCATACTGCTGCATTGGATCCGTCCACTGCCCGCCTGATAAACAACCTGACCGAAAAAATCGTTCTCCATAAAGGTATAACCACGCTCATGATCACACATAACATGGAGCATGCCATTAAAATGGGTAACCGACTTATAATGATGGACAAAGGGCAGATTATACTGGATATAAAGGACTCGGATAAAACATCGCTCACCGTGAATGAATTGGTGGGTATGTTTGAACAGGCTGCCCACAGGAAGTTCGATGAAGACAGAGCGATGCTGAGAGTAAGCAGCAGCTAATAATTTTTAAACAATCGGACACCAGATTAAATTACTCCTCTGCCCCCTTATTTCTCACCCGCTGGATAAACTCAGCCTGAAGCCGTGGAGCTTCTTTATCATCCTTGACCGCCTTTATTGCACGGGCCAGCGCTGCAACATAAATGTCCAATACCACCCTTCCCTTTTCTTCACTGGCATAGCTGGCATTGCCTACCACGTTTTCCGGATAGTCTGCATACCACCAAAGGGCATTATGTACGCCATGCTCCCACAAATGTTTGAAACGCCTCAATGGTTTTACCGTTTTTCGTGGGACGTATTCAAGCTTTACCTTGCCCGGGCAACAGGCCATAAAAAGAGAAGTCTCCATTTCACAAGCATGGCCGAGAATATCAGTTTCCCATAAGCTGTTTATTCTAGCACGTTCCTCGCTGGTAAGCCCCTCACCAATATTGGTATAGTAAAGAATATAATCTGTGGGCTCATCCAGGCGACTCATGGCAAAGTAATCAAGCATATGGGCGTTGCCGCCATGGCCATTTACAACAAGGATTTTCTTAAACCCGTTGGATGCGATAGACTTTAGAAGTAGGCCGAATGCTTCAATAGCAAAAGCCTGAGGGAAATTGACCGTGCCCGTAAAACAGGCAGCTTCATGCACCTGCATCATGAAGTATGGTGGAAATACGACGGCGGGTTCTATCTCTGCAGCCTTGCATGCTATTGTATGGCTGATAATCATGTCACATCCAAAAGGCAGGTGTTCCCCATGCCGTTCCAAAGACCCTGTTGGAACAATGCAAAGTCCAGTCTCCTTTACAGCTTTTTTGAAATCCTTTGGTACCAAATACTCCCAACGCATAAGCAAATCCCTCCATTTTTTATATTGTACGCTCTCGAAAAGTCTGAGAGCGTTATTTTAGCTTGTTTGCAGGTTCGGTCTTGGGACTTCACCCCATAATTATTCTGCAAGGTTGCTCTACAAAATCAATCGTTGTGCCTATGTTGCTCAGCTACTTTTCGAGAGTATTCTAAGTTTTTTCTGTGATGAATGTGAATGCTTAATATTTCTATATCTCCTACAAATAATATGCCGCATAGATGTGAAATAAGCAACAAAAGGGGTGCATAAATTTTGTAAATGCAAACTACCCACCCATTCTTGGTAGTATATCTATCACATCTAATAAAATTTTGCAATACTGATTCAATATATATATTTTGTAGTCTCCATTGCTAAATGATCGCTGACTGCCTGGGGTTTCCGCAAACTTCTGCCGTATTGCATATCGGCACGTTAATCGCGATGTTTTGAGCGATTATTGCACCTTCGAGGCGTCATCTACATAATATATAACGAGAGAAATAAAAGAGGTGATATTCTATATGTCATATGATTTGAATGATAACGAATATTACGAATATAAAGTTGATCCATCAGACCCGAATTCAATTCCGAAGTTTGTTGACGAACTGCCGATTCCCGATGTACTGCAGCCTACAAAAAGACTAAAAGATGGAGCATACTATGAAGTGAAAATGTTGCAAGTAAAACAAAAGCTGCATAAATGTTTTCCTGAAACTACAGTATGGGGATATAACGGCACATATCCCGGTCCTACTATTGAAACACTAAAGGATCGTACCGTCATGGTCAAATGGATTAACTGCCTGCCAAAAAAGCATTTATTACCGGTAGACCGTACCTTGCATGGGGCTATTGATACACCCGAAGTACGAACAGTTGTACATCTTCACGGCGCACGGGTCTCGCCTGACAGCGATGGACATCCGGAGGCCTGGTTCACACAAGGCTTTAAAGAGACGGGCCCACATTTTTCCACTGAAGTATACAAGTATACCAATCACCAGCAGGCTGCAACATTATGGTATCATGACCATGCACTGGGAATAACCAGGTTGAACGTATATTCAGGCCTTGCAGGTTTTTATATTATACGCGATCACCTGGAACCGATGCTCAATTTGCCATCAGGCGAGTATGAAATCCCTCTGCTGATTCAGGACAGGTCATTTAATAAAGACGGTTCCCTGTTTTATCCCGCTGAACCGCCTCAACCAGTGCCGGGAGTCTTTCCATCAGTGGTGCCGATATTCTTTGGAAATACAATTCTTGTCAACGGCAAGGTATGGCCTTACCTCAATGTAGAGCCGAGGAAGTACCGTTTCAGGATTTTGAACGGGTCGAATTCCCGGACATATACGCTAAGGCTATCAAATGGCCAGAAATTCTATCAAATAGGAACCGACGGAGGGCTTTTAGAAAGTCCTGTAGAGCTCGATGCATTGACAATTATGCCTGCGGAGAGGGCAGATATCATTATTGACTTTTCGGGTTCGAAGGGTGAATATATTATATTGACAAATGATGATACAGATGAAAATACAAGAAATGTCATGCAGTTTAGGGTAGTGCTTCCGCTTAAAGATGAAGACATCAGCACAATACCCGAAACACTGTATCCTATCGAGCGACTAAATGAAAATATGGCTACGAAAGTTAGAAATCTGACTCTTGATGCGGTACCAGACAGATATGGTCGTCCATCGTTTCAGCTTGATGGGAAAACCTGGCATGATCCTGTTGCCCAGATGCCGGAATTGGGCAGCATTGAGATATGGAATTTTTTGAACCTGATAGCTTTCCCTCACCCCATCCATGTGCATCTGGTGCAGTTTCAAATTTTGGACCGCAGGCCGTTTGATGTACAGCACTACAGAAGCACAGGCGAAATCAAATACACGGGAGACCCTATTCCCCCTGACCCGAATGAAAGAGGCTGGAAGGATACCGTAAGGGTTACGCCTGGGCAAGTCACAAGGATTATCGCAAAATTTGATGGCTATACGGGTGACTATGTATGGCACTGCCACATTCTGGAACATGAAGACCATGACATGATGCGTCCGTTTAGGGTAATTAAGAATTACTGCTCATAAAAAACCAGCAACAAGCCTCCGGAATGTATACGGAGGCTTGTTATCTGTTGGTTCATTCTTCGTATGGGGGCTTGTGAGGGTTATTTTGTATTCCACAAATATTATTGTTTCTATGACACCATCTAAAACCTTATATAACTTCAATAAAACTATCCTATCAACGGTTATTCATCTTTTAAATAGAAACAATAATCCAGAACTACTTTACCTTTTTCATCGGGTGTTGTGAAACGCGGACAATTATAGCGTTCAGAAAACCAGGAATCTTCAGCAATTTGCCAGCCCGTCTCTTTATATTACAGCTTTTCTTTTTAACTTTTTTCCCCCAAATAGTTTCATATTCACTAATTCTATTTCGTTTGGGGATTTTTATACGTTATGTAACATATGTTCATACTAGTTACGTCTAGCTAACTTTTCTAGTTCTTGAGTTTGCTTTTCTCTCAACTTTCTAAATTGAAGGATTGTATCTTCGTGGTTATTTAAATATTCTAATGTTTCTGACCTGTAAGAAAGTGCCACTTCATGTGCACTTTTTAATACATCATAAACTAGTTTGGTCTTTTGTATCGTTAGTAAATGATAATTTGTTAACCTTGATGGAGGCTCTATTTTTTCTATTTTATCTGCAATGATAGACCACTCATCCATATATGATTATATTTTCTTTATAAATATCGCTTTCATTTCTTTATCTATCGCCAAACGTATATTCAATATCGTTAACCATCAGATCAAGTTCATTATTTATTTCAATGATATTCCTTACATATGTATCTGCTGCTTTTTCTTTTTTTAGTCTTATTACTACTAAACCTATTATAACTACCAAACCTATAATCGCATTTATTATAAACATTAGCATTTGATATTTATTGTTTTTCTGCTGTTCCATTTTATAAACCTCCTATCAGAGTTAAGGTGCTCATCACCAACATTAAATAGGCTTGTCATGCACAAGCCACTGTTGTCCCTATCCTCCAGGACTGTTTAAACCTGTACGACAGAACCTGGAGCTTGAGGAGCAACACTCCAGAGTATCATAGTCTACCTCACGAAACTCTGTCAGCTTTGTACTGGCAACTGAGGCTAGTCAACCAAGGCTTTTTACGAGCCCCCGCTTCTTTAGGCGTTGGGGAGTTGACTTGGTAATGGACAGCTCATTTTACCTCTCCAATAAATCGTACCAGTTGTTATAAACTTTGGGCAAAAAAGTCAAATAACTCAGGATTTGTGAGCATTTATTAAGTCCTCCCATTACCCACGTCAAACATCGCAGGAAAAACAATAATACCTGGCTTTATCATGCCCGTTTCAACTTTTTTATGATAACTTGCAATAGGACTCATATGATCGGCAATCTCAACATCGGCTGTGAAATTATAAAACAAGCTGCTCCTAAGAAAAACCAAAGAATCTTTTTACTACCCAATATACCACCACCATTTTTTTACGCTGATTTAAGTATATCATATTTCGTCCTTGTAACCAACGCTACACATTCCACATGCGTCGTATGCGGGAACATGTCCACCGGCTGCACCTCAATCACCTTATATTCCTGCTCAGTTAAAAGCTTCAAATCCCTTGCAAGGGTTGCTGGATTGCATGAAACATACACAATCCTCCGTGGTGCCATACGCACTAAAGCCTCCAGCACCTCATCCTCACATCCTTTTCTGGGTGGGTCGAGCACCACTACATCGGCACGCAAACCAGAATCCACCAGCTTCGGGATGACTTCTTCAGATTTTCCGGTTATAAACTCAACGTTTGCAATACCGTTTATTCTGGCATTTTCCCATGCATCCTGTACCGCCTGGGACACTTCCTCTATACCATATACCTTTGCAGCATTGCGCGCCAGAAAGAGCGAAATGGTCCCTATTCCGCTGTACAGGTCTATAACAGTTTCCCTACCCGTTAAACCGGCGTATTCCAGTGCTTTGCTGTACAAAATCTCTGTTTGTGCCGGATTTACCTGAAAAAATGAAAGCGGCGATATCTTAAAGGTTAACCCGGCCAATATGTCAACTATATATCCTTGTCCCCACAGAGTAATATTCTCATCGCCCAATATTACATTGGTCTTTTTTGAATTTATGTTCTGTACAATGCCGGTTATACCTGGTATATTGTTCCTTAAAAGCTCAACCAGCTTGTCCTTGTAGGGCAGGTATCTCCCATTTGTTACAATGACCACCATAAGCTGTCCAGTTTTAAATCCCACCTTAGTTACAACATGACGGATAATTCCCTGATGAGCATGCTCATCATATACAGGGACATTATACTTTTCTATGAATTCTCTTGTAATCTCGATAACCCTATCGTTGACTTGATGATTAATGATGCACCTATCTATATCAACAATATCATGGCTTCTAGGTACAAAGAAACCAATAGATAGTGAACCGCCAGTCATTCCTACAGGAAACTGGGCCTTATTGCGGTATCTCCAGGGTTGCTGCATGCCGATAGTGTCGTGTATTTTTAGGCATGTAATTTTCCCTATGCGCTCTAAAGCATCACGCACCCTGCGGGTCTTAAACTCAAGCTGGCGATTGTATGAAAGGTGCTGAAGAGAACACCCACCGCATCTTTTTGCATAAGGGCATGGTGGAAGCATCCTATCTGGAGAGGGAATGATTATCTTCAATAGCTCACCATATCCATAGTTCCTGCCTACTTTCACAGCTCTGATCCTGACTCTCTCACCAGGCAGTGCGCCTTCTACAAACATGGTAAATCCATCTATGCGTCCTATGCCCTCTCCATCGACGCTTATGTCGTCAACATTCATTTCATATTCCTGGTTTTCTTTAACTGGTATATTTTTTTGTTTCATCATCTAACAGTTCACCCTATCCTAGTATTATCTAAGTATTATTAAATACCTGATATTTTATGGTCATCTCACCAGAACCTTTGGTCTCAAGGTTATTTTACCATAATCCATCCCGCAAATTCATCCTTAATTTAAATACACATTACATTAATACAAAAAGGGCTAACATGGACAATGCTAGCCCTCTTCTAAGCTTAAACCTTCTATGTTGGTATGCAAATCCTTTGACCTATCTGTAGCCTGTTGGGGTCCACACCCGGATTGGCTGCTATGATAGCCTCAACGGTGGTGTTGAACCTCCTGGCAAGACTGAAGAAGGTATCACCTGCCCTTATTATATACGGCATAGTACCGGCAGGGCATCCGGACGGCGCAGCTATTGGTATACATATCCTCTGGCCTATCTGTAGCCTGTTGGGGTCTACACCAGGGTTGGCTGCTATGATGGCTTCTACAGTAGTGTTAAACCTCCTTGCAAGACTGAAGAAGGTATCACCCGCTCTTATTATATATGGCGTAGTACCAGCCGGGCATACAGGTGATACAGCGGTCGGTATGCATATCCTCTGACCAATCAGCAGACCTTCTGGATCTACACCCGGATTGGCTGCAATCAAAGCCTCAACAGTGGTATTGAATCTTCTTGCAAGAGAGAAAAACGTGTCTCCAGCCCTGATGGTATACACAAACGTTCCCGGTGGACATACTGGCGAGGGAACAGCCAACGGTATGCAGATAACCTGCCCTACCCTCAAATTCTGAGGATCAATACCCGGGTTAGCTTCAATGAGATCATCAACAGAAACATTAAAACGACGTGAAATCGCAAACAAAGTATCTCCCGGCCTAATGGTGTAGAAATTCCCTTCGGGACAGGGCGGAAATTGCGGCTGCATAGGTATGCATATTCTCTGGCCAATCTGCAAACGATTAGGGTCAACCCCCGGATTGGCAGAAATAATTGCGGCTACCGTTGTATTAAACCTTCTCGCAAGAGAAAAGAAAGTATCTCCCGGCCTGATGGTATAAGGCATAGTACCAGGAGGACATTGCTGCAAAGCATAATAGCCCATAGGGTATTCCATCGTTCCATTACCTCCCCTTTTGCGTTACTATTTTACTACAATATATTCAGGGAAGTAAGGAACTGTTACCCATCAGGCTTACTTTTACAATCATTTATGCTCTCATTATATCTTCAACATAACGCTTTAGATTTTCTGCTCCTATTGCAATGCCGGTAATGGGATCTTCAATACCCTCAAATTCAATGGACAAAAATCCATTATACCCTGCACTTTTCAATAGATTCAAGCACTGAACAACCGGCACATCCCCATGCCCTATGATGGCACCGCGAAGATAATTGCCACCTCTGGATTTAAACCATCCTTTCCCTGGATTTGGAAGCATGCCTGACTTTACATGGAAGTCCTTCACATGTACGTGAAAGACGTAAGGAAGCAACCTTCCAACTGCCTTTACCGGATCCTCATCTGCACATAGGAAATTCCCGATATCCAATAGCACTCCAAAGTTAGGATGATTTACGGCATTTATCAACTTCTCAACTCGATCGCTGTCCTGGCAGAAAAATCCGTGGTTTTCCACCGTAGTCTTAATCCCAAGCTCCTGGGCAAACTCAGTGACCGCCCGGCATCCCTCTGCCAACCTAGGCAAAGCATCGTCAAATCCTCTGGCACCACGGTATTCTTTTGGGAATCCCCAGGTGGCATCATGGCGCATGCATGGCACTCCTAGAGCCTTTGCAACCTTGACCTCTTCCTTTACCCTTTCTATCTCCTTGTTCAGGTCACCGTTTGAACCGTTAATAAAATCGGCAGACACGGCATAGTTTATAATTTTGATACCGAGCTTTTCAGCCTCTTCTTTTACCCTTGCGGCATATGTAAGCAAAGTCTCGCCCTCTGGTGGAGCAGATAAGCCGGCAAACTCTACCGCCTCAAACCCCATCTCCTTCGCTTTTTTTAGCACCTCTAGCGAATTTAACTTACAGCGGCTGTAGCTGTAGGAACTGACCCCCAGCTTCACGTTATTTACCCCCCATCTTTAATTAAAAATGATTTTGTTCATTTCCTCCAAACAGCCCCACGCGAACTACCAACCACCATATGATAAAATTATGGAGCTGTTTAAAGCCATCTTCATATAATCTTTAACCGCCTAAAGCCATACTATTTATCCCAGTCGAAATTTCACCTTGCGAACTCCAACTATCCTGCCGTTATCATTTTTGATCTCATCGGGGAAGGCTTTCCTTAGCCTCTGAATGGTATCCTTGTTGTCATAGCCGATTTGCTCAAGTATGGCTGTAATGATGATACCCCACTCGTCAGAAGAGCCATCCTCAATTTTAAGCACAAAGCCCAGCCTCTCTTTCTTAAGGCCAAAACAATAAACCCCCATGGCTCCCCCTTTGGCCACTATGTTGTCGTCTTGCAGCAGCAGAGAACAAACGCGATTGGTGCCGGCTATCATTTCGGGATAAGCATTCATAAGCCTGGTTATATTTTCCACAGCGGATCTAATCTGCGCATCCCTAATAAGGTCAGGACAGGCCAGTCTGAGATATGCATTGGCAATGAAAATAAGGGGCATAGCAAAGACCGGAACGCCGCAACCATCGACTCCAATCTGGATATCCTCTTCAGGATAACCGGAGATTATAGCAATGTGCTCCTTAATGAGCTGCTGAACGGGGTGATCGATGCTCCAGTAATCCTCCATTTTATATCCCAGCTCTTTGCACAGCATCAATATCCCCAAATGCTTGCCCGCGCAGTTGTGATATATTCTCCTGGGCTCGGCGCTGCATATCAACAGGTCCTCCGGAATGCCCGTCTTATTCATTATAGATTCAAGCACCTCTATATGGAAGGGTTCAGCCATATGAGATGCGGAGAGTATTGCGGCTTCCCTTCCCTCCAGCCCATACTTTTCAATCAAACCCAGCTTAAATACCGGAATGGCTTGAATAGGTTTGGCTGTGGAGCGCATAAAGGTTACCCGCTCAGGTTCCCCTACTGAATAGATCACCTCGCCGCTATCCGAAATGCCGCATATAAATCCCCTGTGCACATTTTCCACTATTTCCCCTCTGTATTCTTCAACCAATACCTCGCTCAAATCATTCACCTCTCCAAACATTCCATAAAAAATCTATACAGCTCAGGGTCTGCTTTCTTTATATTAACAGGCTTAAAGTTTGCGTCTGTGATGGCATGCACCGTATAACCTTTTGCCAGCAATGCACCATCCTCTTCCCTTATCACTTCATATTCCATCTTCAACCTTACACCCTTGAAATCAGCCATGCGTGTGCGTACCATAACAGTATCGTCATACTTGGCTGGTTGCTTGTAAAAACATCGGGTTTCTATAACCGGCAACATCCACCCTTTTTCTTCCATGCTGCGGTAGGTCATGCCTCTTGCACGCATGTATTCGCTTCTTCCAATCTCAAACCAGGTGTAATAATTTGAATGATGAACCACACCCATTCTATCAGTCTCTTTATACCGAACTCTAATCTTTGTATCAACTGCAGGCATCGTATCATCTCCAAAAAACACAGATAACATTATAAGTTAGTGCAAATTAAATAGACAATATCTTTGCCAGCTCATACATCTCATGATCAAACTCTTTTTTCATCGACAGTGCTTCATCGATGTCGTAGTCCACTATCTGAGAGCCGCGTATTGCAACTACCCTATTACTCTTCCCGCTGAGCAGCAACTTGACGGCATATGCCCCCATTCGGCTGGCAAGTATTCGATCGGCAGCAGTAGGACTGCCACCGCGCTGGATATGCCCTAGTACAGTGACTCTGACCTCAAGCCCTGTCTTCTCCTCAATCTCCTTGGCCAGCAGGAATGAATTCTTTGTACCCTCGGCCACAATCAAGATATAGGATACCTTTCCCCTGTTTTTCCCTTCGATGAGTATTCTGCATATATTATCAACGTTAAAAGGTATCTCGGGTACGATTATATCCTCCGCTCCGCCAGCCAGCCCCGCATACAACGCTATGTCGCCCGCATTACGCCCCATGACTTCAATGATATTGACCCTCTCGTGGGACGTTACGGTATCGCGAATTTTGTTTAAGGCGTCAAGAACAGTGTTCACGGCTGTATCAAAGCCAATGGTAAAATCGGTACAGGCTATATCATTATCAATGGTACCGGGAATCCCTATGGTGGGTACGCCCATCTTGCTCAGATCCCTTGCGCCTCTAAAAGAGCCATCGCCGCCTATGACTATTATCCCATCGATGCCAAAGATCTTGATAATGTTATATGCCTTCTTCAAGCCTTCCTCTGTTTTAAACTCCTCGCATCGAGCGGTGTGCAATATGGTGCCGCCACGGTGTATGATCTCGCCCACAGATGCCACATCCATCTCCTCGATTTCACCGCGAATCAACCCATTAAAGCCCCTTTTTATTCCCAAAACGCGTACTTTGTTATAAATTGCCGTTCTCACAACCGCACGAATGGCAGCGTTCATTCCCGGAGCATCTCCACCGCTGGTCAAAACGCCTATCGTTTTCATGTATCTTATTCCCCCTATTCATGGAATAGAATAAATATACAATTTCTTTCGCAGGTTTCTATATGCAACACGCCTTACAAATACTTATTTTCCATCAATACCTTATGAGCTTCGCTTGCTTCAGACTTCGGAACCATTATCTTATAATAATTGTTCTCGGGCGCAACATTTTTGTATATGGGTTTTATCTTAATCAAAAACCCTTCTTTTGTCAAGAGATCCCCTATCTTTTCGGACATCTCCTTACCCTGGGCCATATACACTACCACCCACATTGCAAGGTCCTCCTTCTTGGGGAGACAGTCAATCCTGGTCCCTGCCGGATATCAGCTCTCCGTATTTGGTCAAAATCCTCGCTTTGCCCCGTATCTTAATAGCCGAGGTGTTCTCGGTAAACTGTGCTATCATCACCTCGCCTTTATCCAGCTTCTCGGTGTGATGAAACTTGGTATCTTTGCCTCTGGTCATGCCAATAATGCTTACCCCGTCTTCCTGCGCCAAAACGCATATATAGTCGCCAAGAACAGCTTGGTCATCCATAGCTATCCCTCCTTAAGCTTGATAGTTTTAAACATTATCCTATTAATTTTACGCAGTTTTGTCCCAAAACATCCGATAAAACTTTTAACAGTTCAGGGTGCCCTTCGACCCACAGGTCCCTGTTTGCCAGAAATTTTTTCCCCGTCGCCTCTATAAACAGATATACGGGAATATTTCCGCGGTATCGGCGTAAAATGGGGCATATCTGCCGGTTTATGTCTATTTTGCTTCCTTTTTCAATCTTCAAATACAGCCTTTTATTTTTTGAAGTGCTGACAAGGGGCTGTACTTCATTCAATATAATTTTGGGCTCTTCATCTTCTCTGATGCTGAGCCTGCCATTTATTATCACCGCGCTGTCCTCCTCAAGCAACGGCCGGTATTTTTCATATGCGCTCGGGAAAACTATGACCTCCACGCTGCCGTATAAATCCTCCAGCGTGATAAACGCCATTATCTCATCGTTGCGAGTGGTTTTCAACTTTTTGTTCACAATAATTCCGCCTATTGTAAACGGCGAACCATCGGCAAGTTCGCTGTTTATCATAATGGACTCGTGTTCGGATTCGCCTTCTGGTATCTTTAGCCCTCGAAATTCCAGGGTGGTATTCATGTTATCCAGTATATCCTTAAACTCGCTTAAGGGATGTCCGCTTATATATATGCCCGTCACCTCTTTTTCCATATTGAGGCGGACCTTTAAAGGGAATTCCTCTATCTGCGGTAATGGGTCATGGTTCAACTTTTCAATTTCTGACTCATAACTGGTTTCGAACAGTGAAAGCTGTCCTTCGACATTTTTCCTTCGCTCCTGGTTTATGCTGTCCAGTATCTTCTCATAAACCGCCATCAACTGCGAGCGGTAAACCTTCAGAGAGTCAAACGCCCCGCATTTTATAAGGCTCTCTACCATCTTCTTGTTAATTGCACTGCCGTCTACCTTTCTGCAGAAGTCGATAAAGCTCTTGAACTTGCCTTTCTTTTTCCTTGCCTCTATAATGGCATCGATGGCCGCCAGGCCCACATTTTTTACAGCCGCTAGGCCAAACCTTATCTTGTTGCCCACCACCGTAAATTTGGCATGGCTTTCGTTTACATCGGGTGGCAGCACCTCAATGCCCTTTTTCCTACAGTATTGAATATATGCGGCCACCTTGTCGGTATTGTTCATCACGCTGGTCATCAGTGCAGCCATGTATTCAACCGGATAATGGTATTTAAGCCACGCCGTCCTGTAAGCAACCAGCGCATAGGCAGCCGCATGCGACTTGTTGAAGGCATATTTTGCAAACTCGGCCATGGTATCAAAAATGCGGTTAGCCTTGTCTTCAGGGATACCTCTTCTAACAGCCCCAGGTATTATCACATTGCCATTTTCATCCTCAAGGCCGTATATAAAGTTGCGCCTCTCCTCTTCCATGATCTCGGCTTTCTTTTTGGCCATAGCCCGCCTGACCAGGTCGGAACGCCCCAGCGAATACCCAGCCAGGTCCCTTACGATCTGCATAACCTGCTCCTGATATACTATGCAACCATAGGTGACGCCCAGCACAGGAGCCAGCGATTCGTGTATATACTCTATGTCCTCTGGATGGTTTTTGTTATGGATATATTGTGGTATCTGGTCCATGGGGCCAGGACGATAAAGTGATATGCCTGCGACTATATCTTCAAAAGTGCTGGGCTTTAGCTCTTTAAGAAACTGCCTCATCCCGGCACTTTCCAGCTGGAACACGCCGTCGGTATCCCCTTCCGACAGCATATCATAGACCCCCTTGTCATCCATGGGGATGTTCTCGATGTCCACTTCTTTCCCCGTATTGGCCTTGATAAGCTCTAGAGTATCCCTTATAACTGTCAAGGTGCGCAGGCCAAGGAAGTCCATCTTTAAAAGCCCCAGCTGCTCCAGCGTACCCATGGCAAACTGCGTGGTTATACAATCGTCGTTCTTTTGTAAGGGAACGTATTTCGTCAAAGGCTCCTTGGATATCACCACGCCTGCTGCATGGGTTGAAGCATGCCGCGGCAGGCCTTCAAGCTTTCTCGAAGTGTCAATGAGCTTTTTAACGCGCGAGTCCTGTTCGTAAAGCTTCCTCAGTTCGGGATTTGTTTCTAAAGCCCGCTGGATTGTCATGCCAAGCTCAAAAGGCACCATCTTTGCGATCCTATCCACTTCCGCATAGGAAAAGTTGAGCGCCCTTCCTACATCCCTTATTGCAGCCCGCGCTGCCATGGTACCAAAGGTGATGATTTGCGCCACCTTATCCTTGCCGTATTTCTCGGTTACGTAGTCTATTACCTCCTGGCGCCTTTCAAAGCAGAAATCCACGTCTATGTCGGGCATGGTAACCCTTTCGGGATTTAAAAAACGCTCAAACAGCAGGTTGTAACGCAGGGGATCGATCTGCGTGATGTCCAGAACATAGGCCACAATACTGCCGGCCGCGCTCCCACGGCCGGGGCCCACCATAATTCCCCTCTCCCGTGCAAATCTTATGAAATCCCATACTATCAAAAAATAATCCACATAGCCCATCTGCTCGATCACGCTGAGCTCGTATTCCAGGCGTTCTTTTGCTTCCTGAGTTACCGGAGAATACTTTCTTTTCAGCCCTTCATAGCACAGATGCCTCAGGTACTCGGCCGCCGTATACCCTTCTGGCACATCGTACTTTGGCAGATGTATCGTGTTAAAATCAAAGTCTACCTTACACCGCTGTGCTATGGCAACCGTGTTGGCAATGCCCTCCGGACAATCCTTAAACAGATTCATCATCTCGTCGGGGGATTTAAGATAAAATTGATCAGTCTCAAATCTCATGCGATTAGGTTCATCGACGGTGCTGCCCGTCTGTATGCACAGCAGTATATCGTGAACTTCAGCGTCTTCCCTGTCGACATAATGGACATCGTTGGTAACTACTACAGGAATCCCTGTCTCCCTGCTTAAGGCCAGAAGGCCTTCATTTACAATGCGCTGCTGCTCTATCCCGTGATTTTGCAGCTCTAAATAGAAATTTCCTTTCCCGAAAATCCCCTCAAGGCGCAGAGCCAGCTCTTTTGCCTGATTATACTGGCCACCGAGCAATAACCTTGGGATATCCCCGGCCATACAGCTGCTGAGGCCAATCAGTCCCTCGCTGTATTGCGCCAGCACATCATAATCGATTCGCGGCTTGTAATAAAACCCCTCCAAAAATCCCATTGAAACCAGTTTGACCAGGTTTTGATAGCCTTTTTGATTCTCGGCCAGCAATACCAGATGGGCATAGTTGCTATCTGTATGGGCTTCCTTGTAATACATGGAACGGGGCGCTATATAGACCTCACACCCTATTACCGGATGTATGCCGCGCTCTTTTGCCTCCCTGTAAAAATCTACCACACCGTACATAGCACCGTGGTCGGTTATGGCGATGCTGGACATCCCCAGCTCTTTGCACCTGTCAAGCAAATGAGGTATTCGCGCCGCTCCATCCAGCAGGCTGTATTCGGTATGGACGTGCAAGTGCACAAAATCGCCCATCTTGCCAGCCTCCTCATCTCTTCATGCTCTTGGCAGACAACAACGCCTTGCCCACCAGTTCCTTATTATGACAGCAGGTGACCTCAACTTTATTGAAATGCCTGCTTTCCTCAATCACCCTGGCCGTGACCTCCAGCTCATCATCTAGCTGTACCGGCTTTACAAAGTATACAGTAAAGCTATCCAGTATTATATCCAGCTGCTTGTACTTTCTCAAGGCAACGCTGCCAACAGTGGCCATCAGCATGGTCATGGCGCTCCAGCTGGCAGTGCCTATCTGGCTCAACAGCATCGGAGACACCGAACCGTAAAACACCATCCCGTCCTCTATCTTTTTATTTTGAAACCCTTTCAGCACCATATCCTCCAGCGTTTCGCTCACCTGTGGCTGACTGCTCATGTACTGAAGCGCCTTTATCACGTCCTGGTTGGTCACTATACCCACCAGCTTTTTGTTCTCTACCACCGGCAGCAGCTCTATGCCTTCCCAGATCATTATGTGTGCAGCATAGGCTATCGTGGTCTTGGGCCCTACCGTAATTGGGTTTGGAGTCATGAGCTCTTGTATGGACTTCCCCTCAGCATCGGCTATGTCTTTGGAAGTGACAATCCCTACTACATGGTGGTTTTGGTCAACTACCGGGAATCTGCTGTGGCCAGTGGTGTAAAACAGCATTCTCCACTTTTCAATGGTATCGTTTATACTGAGGTAATGAGGATTGGGCACCATGATGTCCTCAACCAGCAAAATATCCTTCTTTATCATCCGCTCGGATATGGCCTTATTGATCATTGTAGCAATGGTAAAGGTATCATATGTCGACGTTATGACCGGAAGTTCCTTGGCATCAGCCAGATCACGTATTTCCTGACTGCACGAAAAACCACCGGTGATGAGAACGGCACAATCATTCTCCAGTGCAAGGCGATGCGCTTCTTCCCTGTTCCCGACGATCAGCAGGCTTCCGGATGAAAGGTACTTTTTCATGGCATCGATGGTCATAGCCCCTATGACAAAGCGCGACAACGTCTTGTCCAGCCCTTTCCGACCGCCAAGCACCATGCCATCCACTATGGACACAACCTCTGCATACGTCAGCCTCTCGATGTCCTTTTTTTCCACCTTTTCTATACGAACTGTACCTACCCGTGGAAGGGTCTTTACGTATTCCAGGCTCTCGGCTTCCTTTATGGCGCGGTATGCGGTACCTTCACTAACCCCCAGCTGCTGGGCGATCCTGCGAACCGAAATGCGTGTCCCAACTTCCAGCTGTTTAATATACTCTATTATAAGGTTGTGCTTGGTGCTCATGCCCTCACCCTTCTACAAGTTTACATGGCTCGACACTATTGTAACACTTTCTCGCACTATATACAATATGCTCCCATTTTCGCCAAAAGTGCACTATACAATAAAATCACGATGAGGCATTGTTGTGCGGTACCTCTGAAAAGTTGGAGGCAATCAAACGCTGTATGGCTGACATGGCCTTGCTTTCATCCTCGCCCTCTATGATGATGGTGACCTCATCCCCCTGCCGTACGCCCAGCGACATAACCCCCATGATGCTCTTGGCGTTTACCTTTTTAAGCCCTTTGGCAATCCATATGCGGGACACAAACCTGCTTGCAACCTGCACAAACAAAGCCGCCGGGCGCGCTTGCAGTCCAGCCTGGTGTTCTATAGTGAACTTAGCCTCCAGCACCTACATCTCCCCCTTTTTCTTTCCTCTCAGTGCATCGGCAATTTCGTCCAGTTTTCGCAAACGATGATTGACCCCCGACTTCCCAATGGGAGGAACCAGCATGCTGCCCAACTCCTTCAGACTAGCATCCCTATACTTAAGCCGTAGCTCCGCAATTTCACGAAGCTGCGGTGAAAGCCTGTGCAGACCAATACTCTGACGTATATATTCTATGTTCTCTATCTGCCTGATAGCGGCGTTCACCGTCTTGCTTAAGTTTGCCGTTTCACAGTTTACAATCCGGTTGATGTTGTTGCGCATATCCTTACATGCCCTTATATTCTCCAACTCAAGCAGCGCCTGGTGAGCACCTATAATATTGAGAAAATGAGCTATATTTTCTCCCTCCTTGAAGTACAGCACATGGTTGCCCTTTCTTTCAACGATTTTGGCATGCAAATCGAAGCATGCTACCAAGCTGCTCAAGGCCTGTGCATACTGCAAATCATGAGTCACTATTTCCAAATGGTAGTTTTTTTCTGGATCGCTTATATAGCCGCCACCGAGAAAAGTTGCACGCAGATAAGCCCGCCTGCAGCATTCATTTTCGACAAGAGCTGAGTGGATTCCTGCATAGATATTGGTGTTACCCATCTCGTCCTTGTAAAGCACATGGGCATCCTCTAAAAGCGCTCTGGCTTCCGAAGGGCTTAAAACCGCTACTATATAAATGTTGTTCTTCTTCAATCTCTGATTCTTTCGTATGAGTATTTCGGGCTGCACTTTATACCTGCTTTTAATCAATTTAAATATACGGCGAGCCACCGGGGCGCTCTCTGTGCTAAAATACAAGCCTACCTCATTATTCCCCAGAAATAACATTGTGCCGTTTATGTGAATAAAGGCAGCCACCTCGGCCATTATGCAGCAGCTCTGGCCCAGCGGAATGCTGCATAGCTCGCTCTTTACAGTTGATGAAAAGGACATGGAAGCTCACTCCGTATTAAACTTTTCACCTTTTTACAGCTTCTTCGGCAATCTTGATGATCTCATAAGCCAACTTTTGGGGATGGTGCCTAATAAGGCCGCTTGAAAAGTCAGACAGATCTGCCTGCACATATTTAATCCCCATATCTCTTAATTTATGTAAATCGGAACAATCAACCGGTGCCGCGCCTTCCAGCCTGTATTTTTCTAAAAGCTCATCCGGAAAATTGGAACGATTTACTAAAACAACGTCGATTATGTTGGCTCCGCTGTGCTTTATAATCGCGTTGACGTGATCCACAACCGAATAGCCCGTGGTCTCCCCGGGCTGTGTCATCACGTTACACACGTATATCTTTAAAGCCGGGCTTCGACGCAGCGCCTCGGCTACTTCCTTTACTATGATGTTTGGAATGATGCTGGTATATAGGCTACCCGGTCCCAGTACCACCACATCGGCATCTTCGATGGCCTCTATCACATCGGGCAGTGCCCTGCAGTCGGGATTGTCCATGGAGACCTCCTTTATAGGGCTGTTCTTCTTCATCTGCTCCTCGGGAATCTTGGATTCGCCGTGGATAATAGTGCCATCCTCCAGCTTGGCCACCAGGTGAACGTTTTCAAGTGACACCGGCAGCACGCGACCGGTAACCGCCAGTACGCTGCTCACCTCTTTTATGGCATTTACAAAGCCATCGGCGATATCCACCATGGCGGCTATAAGCAGGTTGCCCAGATTTTGACCCTTAAGTGAACCTTCTTTGAAACGATACTGAAGCAGCCGCTCCATAATGGGCTCCACATCGGCAAGCGCCAAAATGCAGTTCCTAATATCACCTGGCGGCAATATCCCCAAATCCTGCCGGAGCATCCCTGAGCTGCCGCCATCATCGGCCACCGTTACAACGGCCGTTATATTCGAAGTATACAGCTTGAGCCCCCTAAGCAGGGTTGAAAGTCCGGTACCCCCGCCTATGGCCACCACCTTTGGCCCTTTGGATAGTCCGTTTTTATTGCGAAACGGCTGTTGAAACTTTTTATTTCTTGATCGTGCGGGCTTCAAACGCTTGAGCACGCGCGAAAGACCAGCGCCCAACGCTATTCCTACAGCCACACCTGTCACAAATCCCATACCTCATCACTCTTCCTTATTCTGGATATCACGGTGCGCAATATCGACGCGGTGTCCTTTGCCTCTGAGCATTTCATAGATAGCATCGGCTATAGCTACCGAGCGGTGCTTCCCACCTGTGCACCCTACGCCTATCACCAGCTGGGACTTGCCTTCCTTAATATAATAAGGGATCAAAAAATCCAGCATGTCTTCCATCTTATTTAAAAATATCTGTGTCTCTGGGAAAGAAAAAATATACTTTCTGACATCCGGATCCTTCCCCGTCTGGTTTTTGAGCTCATCTATATAAAAGGGGTTTGGAAGAAACCTCACGTCAAACACCAGGTCAGCATCCACCAAAATGCCGTTCTTGTATCCAAATGAGACAACCGAAATGACCATGCTCTGGGAGGCTTGACTGTCACCAAACAGATTGAGAAGGGTTTCTTTTAGCTGTTTGGGTTGCATATAGCTGGTATCTATGACGTAAGTAGCCTTCTCTTTAACGCTCTTTAGCCTCTCGCGCTCCATGTTTATCCCTTGGATTATTCTTCCCTCTCTTACCAGGGGATGCATGCGCCTGCTTTCCTTATAGCGCTTTATCAGAACATCATCGGTAGCATCAAGGAATAGAATTTCATAGTCGTATCCCAATTCCTTCAGGTTGTACAGGCACTCAAACAGGTCGTCAAAGAACCCTCCTCCGCGAATATCCACCACAATTGCGATCTTGTCGATTTTGCCCGACGACTGATAACACAGCTCGGCAAATTTGGGAATAAGCTTTGGCGGCAAATTGTCAACGCAAAAGAAGCCCATATCCTCCATATACCGAATAGCAAGGGTTTTGCCCGCTCCCGACAGGCCGGTGACTATCACGAAGCGCATGCCCTACTACCTACCTTCCTTTGTATGCGTTATACTGTCTGTATCAAAACTTCTATTACATTATAACACATTTAATACAAAAAATCTTGTGAATTTAAAATCCTGTCAGGAGGAACCCCGGCCCTTTGGGCAATCATAAGACCCCTCGCCATATTTCCTACATTCTCAGGGGTATGCGCATCGCTATTTATGACAAAGAGGGCACCCTCTTCCATTGCAATCCTGACATACTCCTCCGTCATAAATCCATGGCTGCTGTTTATTTCCAGGAAAACTTTGTGTTTAACGGCGTGTTTTGCAAGAAGGCGTGTGTCTATGTCTATCTTGGCTCCCGGATGAGTGATGGTGTGAATGGGATAGCGCTCCATTGCCCGTATCATGGCCATGGTGTTGTCATATCGCAGCTTCTCAGCATCACAGAGGGGTACTGCCGAGCGCAGAGCATTTTTTAAAAACAGCCTCCATCCATCCTTAAGCGAGAATGGCATAACCGCTTTATGAAACCCCATCAAAATGATGTCAAAAACGCCTATATACTCCTGTGGTATGTCTATATCCCCTTCCATGCTGATCAGATTGGCCTCTACGCCAAACAGTATCTCTATGTCGTCGTATTTTTTTCTCAAGCTATCGATCTCTCTCCTCATCCTGTCTATATCCTCAAGGCGCATGCCCATTCCGATGTGGTTAAACCCGTGATCGGTTATGGCAATCCTCTTAAGCCCCCGCCTTCGTGCTGCCATGACGTTCTGTTCAATTGTGCCTTTCCCGTGGCTATAGCGCGTATGTGTATGATAATCGGCTATCAAGCGATATTCCATAATATTACCCCTTCATCCTTCGCCTACTACCTTGATTTCAGGCTTCAGCTCTACCCCGTATTTCTCCTTAACCCTTTGCTGGATAAGCTCAATCAGCGCCAACACATCCTTTGCAGTGGCATTGCCCAGGTTGACTATAAACCCTGCGTGCTTTTCGGACACCTGAGCGTCGCCTATCCTAAAACCTTTGAGCCCGGCATCCTCTATGAGCTTGCCTGCAAAATAGCCCGGTGGACGCATGAAGACGCTGCCCGCGCTGGGCAAGGAAAGAGGCTGTTTTTCCTGCCTTTTGCGCGTCAAATCGGCTATAACCTCCTTTATCTCTTCATACTTTCCATGGCTTAAAGCCATGTTTGCCTCCAGCACTATAAGCCCTTTTTTTTGAACATAGCTGGTACGGTAGCCAAATTCAAGTTCAGCGTTGCTGAGGCAAAACTCGTTCCCCTGGGCATCCATAACCTTGACCCAGTCCACCACGTCTTTCATCTCTCCGCCATAAGCTCCTGCATTCATGACAATAGCTCCACCCAGCGTTCCGGGTATACCGCTTGCAAACTCCAGCCCCTTGAGTTCGGCCTGAAGCGCTTTTTTGGAAAGGGCAGAAAGAAGCGCTCCTGATTGGGCCCTTATACAGCAACCTTCAACCCATACGCCGTTGAAGGTGTTTGCGATCTTAATAACCACACCCCTTATGCCCTTGTCCCTCACCAGCAGATTGGAACCGTTGCCCATCACCATAAAAGGCACATTCCATTTTTGGCATGCCTTCAGAGTATGGCGGATGTGTTCGATTTCGGAGGGAAGAACCATCAAGTCGGCAAGCCCACCTATTCGAAATGATGTATGGTTCTTCATGGGCTCATCTTTAAGAAGCTGTTTCTCAGGAATAACGCTCGATAATTCTCTATATACTTCATGGATATTCATGGCACAACTCCTGTTTATCCAAATTTAGGTTACATTTGATACAACAACATTAAGTTTAAATCATTTTCATTTTATTGACAAGCGTTAATGGTCTATGGCTTGAGTATTAAGTTCCTGTTTTAACCTGTCGTATTCGTTTTCCAAAAGCCGTACAGCTTGTTCATCACCTGGCCCGTACACGTAATTTTTAAGGGAGGTCTCCAGCTGGTGCATTTGCGGGTCATCGGCGTATATATCGCCTACAGTATTGATTACAGGGAACATGCCTATGCTTTTGAGCTCCTGCTGTGCCTTATCCTCAAGCAATCCTTTTAAAAAAGATACGCACAGTTCAAGCTTTACGTGGTTATCGGTCCTGAGTATCCCAAAAGCTGCTATTTGGTCTAAAAACATGCCTTTTTTGTCGGCTGGTAAACCTTTTACGGCTATCTCAAATCCCTTGCCCGATTGCTGCAAAGCTCGCATCTGATATATGGCCCTGGTATTCGCAAGCATTACGCCAACCCTGCCCTGACCCGCAAAAAGGCCCCAGGCCTGGTTGTAAGAAAAGTCCATCATGCCCGGCGGGAAAGCGCCAGCCCTATGCCACTGTATCAAATAGCCGTAAGCCCGTTCATCTACTATTTTCCCCTGGTTACCATGAATAATACTCAGCAAAGGGCGGCTATAGGGCGCAGAGTACGTGCAAAAGCCGTAATATCGCTTTTCAGCCCTGCCTTCCTTCTCTGTAAAAGTCATTGCCCTCACCGCTGAATCCAAAAATGTATAGTCCAGCTGGCCTTCAGGGATGATGACCTCCTTTTCGTGTGCCAGCTGAGCGTTGAACACAAGGGCATAGACCCCCATCATATACGGCACCCCTATCATCTTGCCGTCCCTCACAACATGCTTATAGGCAACGGGATTTAGCTTTCTTAAATCTTCTTGGCTGAAGAAATCGTCCAGGTCCACCAAAAGATCATGGGGTATTATATCCTCGTATATCGGCAAAGCAATGATATCGGGCAGAACATTATCCCCTGCATTTCCCTGGAAATACATCTTCATCCTGTCGGGGGTAATGTTCCTGACATCAATGAAGACGCCGGGATTCTGCTTTTCGAACTGTTCAACCTGAAGGTTTAGCCATCTGGTATTGCTCCCCGTTCCACAGTCTATGAAGTTCACATTCCACAGCGTTATCAAGCCTGTCCATTCAGGCTTTTTTCTAAAAAGGGGTTCCAGTGGATCAGGGAAGCTCATTAAACTTTTTGACAGCGCCGGCCACCCCAGAAGGAGAATAACCAATAATGCCGCATATAAAAAAAGAGTAAATGGTTTTACCTTTAAACTCATATTGCCCCTCCCGTCAAGTTCTTTCCGCCCTGCAAGGAACGAGGCTTCTTTCAGAACTCCTGTAAAACCCTTTACTCCATATTTATATTTGTATAGCCTACACAGTATTCCTTTGCTTTAATACGTCGAGCTCTTTAAAACGCGGACAGACCGGCGCCATATCAAAGCACACAAAATCCTCAGGAACCCCGAGAATACGGCAAAAGTTAGCCTTCCCTGTTCATCTGTATCAAAGCGTTAAGCCTGTTATCCAGCTCGCGAGCAGCATGATAACCCATGTTTTTGAGCCGGAAATTGCGTGCAGCAACCTCAACTATGATGGCCAGGTTCCTCCCCGGCCGAACCGGAAGCACGATTTTGGGCAGCTTAACGCCCAAAATCTCGATGTATTCCTCATCCAGCCCCAGCCGATCATACTCCTTGTTGTCATCCCACAGTTCCATCTGTATCACCAAATCCAGAGGCTTGTTGTTTATAACCGCACCCACTCCATACATGGCTTTAATGTCTATTATGCCTATCCCTCTTATCTCCATAAAATGCCTTATGAGCTCGGGAGCCTCTCCGATCAGGCGATTGTCGGCCACCTTCTTTATTTCAACCGCGTCATCGGCTACCAGACGATGGCCTCTCTTGATGAGCTCCAACGCCGTCTCGCTTTTACCTATACCGCTCTCGCCCATCAAGAAAACTCCAACGCCATACACGTCCACCAATACCCCGTGGCGAGTTATCCTGGGCGCCAGCGCAGAGGACAGATAGCTGGTAAGCTTGCTGACCAGATTGGTGGTAACCAGCTGTGAACGAAACACCGGGCGATCGTATTTCTTTGCGGCTTCTACCAGATAATCAGGCACTTCCATGCCGCGGGACACTATAAGGCATGGGATATCGTATTTAAAGAACTGGCACAACCGTTCAAAACGGGTCTGAGGATCCAGCCCGTTAAGATAGGTCATCTCGGTCTTCCCTACTACCTGGACCCTTTCGCTGGCGAAATAATCAAAGAACCCGGCAAACTGAAGCCCTGGCCTGTTGATATCGCTGGTGGTAATACCAATCTTTGGGTTATCGCTCATATATATAACTTCAAGGTCAAAAGCCTTAACGATGTCCTCTATTGGCACAGAGTTCAAAGGGTATTCCTCCCCCCTAAGACGAATTTCTCAAGCACATGGGCAACACCATTCTCGTTATTGGAATAAGTTACATAATCGGCGTGGGATTTTACTATCTCAGGTGCATTACCCATAGCCACGCCCAACCCGGCATAGGTAAGCATGGGTATATCGTTGAAGCTGTCACCTATTGCGATGACCTCACCAGGCTTGATGCCGTACATTTCTGCAAGATACCTCACCGCATTCCCTTTGGTAGCCTCTATGTTGGTAAACTCAAGGTAGTGAGCCTTTGAGATGGTTACCTGCAGCTTCCCAGCGAATTTTTCCTTATAGTGCTCCATCCATTTTAAAACGTTTTCAGGTTCGTCAATCATTACTAGTTTTGTGGGTTCTTTTACCAGGAAATCTTCCAGAGGGCCTACGGCTTTTCCTGGAATGCCGCTTACCTTAAAATACAAGTCTGAATACTTGTTATGCTGCTCAAAATAGTACTCGTCATCTATATAAACCTGCAGGTGTATATTGTTTTTCTTGCTCTCTCGAATGATCTCCCGGGAAAGGTCCAGCGGCACCGGATAATGCAAAAGCACGTTGCGGGACAATGCGTTTACTACCAATGCCCCTTGATAGGTGATAACAGGAACATCTATTCCCAGCTGTTGCACATAGGGAAGTGCCGATTTGAACATCCGGCCTGTGGCTATGGTCACAATAACCCCTTCCTCGATTGTGCGGCGTACCGCCTGAAGATTCTCCTGGCTAATTGTGAGGTTATCGTCCAGCAGCGAGTCGTCCAGGTCGATTGCAATCATCCGATATTTCAAAGACTGTCACCCCGTTAATATTCTATAATCTGATTTTGCTGCCGCCTCAACTTGCAGAGTATTCACTGAAATCATCAATACTTTGCTCACATTTTTGCTTACTGCCCTCTCTTTTATGAGCACCAAAATAGAATTTTTTGCATCAAATCACCGAATCACAGCGTTCGCTGGCGCGGTGGAATAATCGCCCATGCAATCAGATAAGCGATAACTCCTCCAATAAAAGCGGTGAGAAAAATCGACGCAAGCACCCACACCAACCTGACGAGAGTAGAATCAATGCCGAAATACTCAGCAATCCCGCCACATACGCCGGCGATCTTTTTATCGGTCTCCGAAAGATAAAGCTTTTTCAATGCAAACACCCCCTCGCTAATAAGTATATAATGCCAGTCAAATCGATGTCCAGTCTTTTTTAAGACTCTTCACTTCCGCGTAAATACTCGATGACGCTCTGCGCTGCCTGCCTGTTCATGCCCTCCACGCTTGCCAGCTCTTCCAGCGTCGCATTTTTTATGGCCTCCAGCGTACCAAAGCGCTTAAGCAATGCCGCTCTGCGTTTGGGCCCAATGCCGGGAATATCCTCCAAAACGGAATGCAGCCTGTTCTTCTCCCTCAGGCTACGGTGATAGCTTATAGCAAACCGGTGGGCCTCATCCCGCACCCGCTGCAAGAGATGGAGGGCATCCGAGTTCTTGGGAATGTTGACTGGATCGCTTTTCCCCTCTACATATACCTCTTCCAGCCTCTTTGCCAGGCTGATCACAGGTATATCTTCCAGTCCCAGCTTCCGCAGGGCTTCAACAGCAGCATTTAACTGCCCTTTCCCTCCGTCAATGAGCACTAGATCAGGCATTCTCGAAAATTTTCCATCCTCTGGAGATTTCCCCTGCTGTCTTAGCTCTTCAATCTCTTCTATGCCGCGCCTGAAGCGCCTTTCTATCACCTCGGCCATGCTGGCAAAGTCGTTGGGTCCCTCAACCATCTTTATCCTAAACCTGCGGTAGTCGCTGTTTTTAGGTTTTCCTCCTTCGAATACAACCATGGATGCCACCGTTTCAGTTCCTTGGATGTTGGATATGTCAAACGCCTCTATGCGGTAGGGTGGCCTCCCCAGCCCAAGATACTCAGCCAATTGGTTAACAGCCCCCGCAGTTCTGGCCTCTTCCCTTTTCAGCTTATCCTCCAGGTTGCGCAAAGCATCCTGGGCATTGTTCAGCGCCATGTCCACCAGATCTTTTTTATCACCCTTCTTGGGAGTGTGGATATAGACCCGGTTGCCCCTTTTCTCAGATAGCCACTTCATTATGACTTCGGCATCCTCTATATCTTCCTGCACCAAAATGACCTTGGGGATATACAAAGACATAATATAAAACTGTTTGATGAACGACGATATCACCTCTTTAAGTTCGGTATCCCGCGTATCGTCCAGTACAAACTGTTCGGTGCCGATCAGCTTGCCATTGCGCACGAAAAACATCTGGGCCACAGTATTGGTATCCCCCTGGGCAAAAGCGATTACGTCCATATCCTCTACCGAAGAGGTGTACACCACCTTTTGATTTTCACTTATGCGTTCAATCGCGGCAATCCTGTCCCTGTACCGCGCCGCCTTTTCAAACTCCAGGTTGTTGGCTGCCTCTGCCATCTTGGTCCTCAAATCCTGCAGCAAATCGTCGTGCTTGCCGTCAAGAAATTTACATATCTCCTTGATCATTGCCTGATACTCTTCTTTGCTGACATTGCCCTGACAGGGGCCCTGGCACTGGTTTATGTGAAAGTACAGGCAGGGGCGCCCTTCCCTTACGCCTTCCCTCACCTCTTTGTTGCACGACCTTACAGGAAATATCCTGCGCAGCAGCTCGATGGTCTCCCTTACCGCTTTTGCGCTTGTATAGGGACCAAAGTACTTGTTTTTGTCCTTCTTTACCCTGCGGGTCATTATTACTCTGGGATATTCCTCTTCGGTGGTAATCATTATATAAGGATAGGTTTTATCATCCTTGAGCAGAACGTTATACTTTGGCCTGTGCTTCTTTATCAAGTTGCATTCTAGTATGAGGGCTTCCAGCTCCGAATCGGTCAATATATATTCAAAATCCCGTATTTGGCTCACCATAACCCTGATTTTGGGCGAATGGTTACGGGAAGACTGAAAATACTGTTTCACCCTGTTTTTGAGCGATACGGCCTTACCCACGTAAATGATGTCGCCGGCCTCATCCTTCATCAAATATACTCCCGGATGGTCAGGGAGTTTCTTCAGTTTCTCCACCAGATGCTCCATACCCATACACTGCCTTCCTGGTTTTGAATCTCCTAACTATTTTAGCACATTTCATATTACAATTCACCTTTAGCTTAAAGCTCTAAACGCTTTTTAAGTTTGCACTATAAAAAAAGAAGCCACACCTTGCATGGCTCCTTTCCCTATGCCAAACCTGTATAGGCCTATCAAAGCAGAGACATATGCTTCCAAAAATTGCACCGCTTATCGCTCTATATAATAATCTGCAGGTTTATCTCCGATGATGGGGCATCTTTACAAGCGACAGCCGCGTAAGCGCACTGTACACCACCAGGGTTATGGCCGAATCCACCAGGTGGTGAAGCACAGTCCCTATTCCCACCACAACAAACGCCTGATTCAAGCTGAATCCAAAGGGCAACACCACCAGCGCCTCCAGCAATCCATGAAGAGGTGCTGTCATTAAAAGCACCATATAAAATGGCATACCCTTTCTGTAGGCATACGCACCAATTCCGCCGAATATGGCATGCATCAGGGCTCTAGCGCCGATTACAGGTGATGTCCTGAGCATAAAGCCCAGCCCCGATACCACGCCCGTAAATACCGCCACCGCCGGATTTATGGTAATGGACAACAATATTGGAACATGGGAAGCAATAGTAGCCGAAAAAGGCGGAATGTGCACCATAAGGGGCGTATTGGCAAACAGCAGGGGAATTAAAATTGCAACGGCAGCCAGCAGCCCTCCCACAACCATATCTCTGGTTTTCATCATCGTTTCTTTCCCTCCCCCTTCTTTCAATATGCTGTCATTTGGCCAGCAATTCCAATGCATACAACTGGCAGTTCAAATATACTTCGCCAATTTGTTAACATATTATACTCTGCAAACACTTGTCTTGTCAATAGTAAAGTCTGTTGTCTTGTCATATACTACTATGCCGAAAATCAACTTCCAATCACTTATCAAGAAGTCCCACCAGGGAGGGAAAGAAAATCAATACCCCAATTCAACCGCCTTTTCAAGGACCTTCCTGGCCAGAGGCGCTGCCTGTGTCCCCCCTGTTTCACCTTGGCCTACATCTTCCAGCAAAACGGCAATGGCCAGCGTCGGGTTATCAACGGGAGCAAATCCGACAAACCAGGCAAGGTTCTTGTTTGGTTGGTCTTTTGAGCCTTCTTCAGCAGTACCCGTCTTTCCCGCAATTGTTATTCTGTTTGATTGTGCTTGCTTGCCTGTACCCTCCAGGACCACCTTAACCATCATGTTTTTCAGCACTTCAGCATTTTCTTTATCCAAAACTTTCCTGTATACATCGGGTTTTAGCTGTTTCTGGATATTACCATTGCGCCCCACTACGCTGTACAGGAGTTTCGGCTCCATCATGACCCCGTCATTGGCTATGGTGGCTGCTATCATTGCCATGTGAAGAGGTGTTACCAGAACCCTACCCTGGCCTACGGCCGTCCAGGCCATCTCCTGCTTGCTGGTTTTGTAGCTAATGGAAAGGCTGCTCGGCTTTACCTTTATATCGGAAAACAAAAAGTCGTCGTTGAATCCAAACTTTTTGCCTGTTTTCAATAAATCCTTCCATCCAATCTCAATTCCAAGGCTTGCAAATGTCGTATTGCACGAAACCGCCAGTGCCTGAGCTAAATCCAACTGACCATGTGCTTCTCCCTTATAACACTGTATCCTTTCGCCATCAAACTCAACGGCTCCAGTGCAGTTGAATTTCCTTTGGCGTATATCTTCTATGTTTTCCAGAGCAGAAGCTGCTGTAATCAGTTTAAATATAGAGCCAGGCGGATACAGCCCCTGTGTGGCTCGATTCACCAGGCTATCATCGTCAACCTTTTCCATATCATTGGGATTGAAGGTGGGATAGCTTACCATGGTAAGTATTTCGCCGGTTTTGGGATTTAACAATACCACGCCCCCTCTCTTGCCCTGCTTCCTCATAAGCTCGCTGACATAATCCTGAAGCCTGAAGTCCAATGTCAGGACCACGTCGTTTCCCCGTTCCTGGGGTAAAAAGGCTTTCTGGTATATCTTCTCTATGAGACTGTTGTTGTATCCCATAAGATAATAGATATAGAATGCCTCCACACCCATTCGCCCATATTTGCTGTGATTGAACCCGACAACGTGGGCTACGCTGGCAGCCTCATTGTGATAAGCCCTGAAGTAGTATTTTTCGTCTTTACCGGTTGTGGGATTTTTTACGAGTTCGTCTTTGGTTTCCGCAAGCACTACGCCGTTCCTGTCCATGATGCTACCTGGTATAATCCGGGGATTTGTTTCGTCCATCTTTACACGGGTATTATATGAATCTGCAAACCACCTGCTTCCGTAGAACAACACGGCATAACAAAAGTAAGCAATCAATGACAGATAAAGCGCAGTAAGGACCAGGAGCACGCCGATGGTGTTTCTTTTAATCTTCCTCTTGCTCATCGCAGCCTTCATCCTCCTCGTAGTGCTGTTGTGCATCCTTGTCCTGCTTTCTCTGGCTGTTTTTAATGGCTATCCCCTGTACTATACCCAGCAGCCCGAAGCTCACCAACATGGAACTGCCCCCATAGCTCACAAAAGGCATGGTAACCCCCGTCAAAGGAATCAACTTGACAACCCCGCCTATTATGGTAAAGCTCTGAATGGCAAGGGATATGGTGGCTCCCATGGTCAGCAGCGTGTCTCCCGGTTTTCGGGCCTTCAGTGCAATGGCTACTCCTCTTACCATTATCAACAGATAAAGCCCTATTATCGATACACCGGTTAGTATCCCCATCTCTTCGCAAATTGCGGCAAATATAAAATCGGTCTTGGAAGCCGGGATTACATGCGGCGAACCCAAGCCCAGGCCCAGGCCTACCCAGCCGCCGCTGGCAATAGCTATGAGGGACTGAGCGATTTGATACCCTTTGTTCTCCACATCTGCCCAGGGATTGCGCCATGCTGCTATACGGGTACGCACATGCCCAAATAGATGATAGCTTATAAAGGCGCCCAGAGAAGCCAGGAAAGAAGCGCCAGCGGCTATTAACCAGTCAGAGGTGGCTATATAATAAAGAAATACGAAAAGGCAAAAATAAAGAAATGCTGCTCCAAGGTCCTTTTGCAGCACCACAAGCAGTATTACGAACGCCGTAAACAGCAATACCGGTAAGCGCCTTAACCTGTTCTTGTTTGTTTTCAGATCTGCGCTCAAAACGAACACCAGGATAATCTTTACAAACTCTGAGGGCTGCACGTTGTACTTCCAAATTTGTATCCAGTTTTTTGCCCCGCCTATCTCCTTCCCTATGGCCAGGGTCAGTATCAAAACTCCGAGGCCAATAATCATCAAAGGATAGTTCAGCTTATCCCAGTGCTTGAAAAATTTTACATATAGGATAGTGAGCAATAAAAAGATGCTGCCCAGCCCAAACCATTCCACCTGGCGAAATGCAAGAGCGGGCTGCAGCCTCTGAAGCATGATGAAACCAACTATACACAGTGTATCAACCATCAGCAGCAAATATCTGTCTATCCCACCAAACAGGTAACACAATAACAAATATTGAAACAAAAAAGTAGAGCACACCAGTATGCCCATCAATAAAGTCAAAACATCCAATTCGCCATTTAGCGACAAAAGGACAAAAGCCGTCAAGGCAAACAGCACCAGCACAAACGGGATGTTGCCGGTTGATTCCTCTGCTGTTGCCTTGACGTTGCTCAAATACCGCACCGTGGAAACCAAGCTGCGCACAAATATATATAAAATGAGCAGCACAAACCAGTATCTCATGGTAAGGGCAAGTATCTCGTACTGTTTAGCAGGCATCTCCCCACTGCCTTTCCGTTCGATATAGCTTCTTCTTCATATTTTAATCTTCTTTAATGGAAAAGTAAAGCTTACAAAGATAGGGGGCCTGCTTACCTTAAAACTCCAAATAGGTCAGCTACACATTATAGTAGCCAAACACAAATCACAGTAGGGACTTTTTCAATACCAATGCACAGGTCAACCAATGTACAGGTCACCCCAACATTATAGCAGCCGACCCCACACCAAATGGAAGCACCGTATACCTTTCTGTAAAGTTAGCAAAATCCACAAAGGTGTGCGGTCCCACAAACAAAGCATCCTCAATTCCTGCAACACGATTGGGGCCCATGAGGTTAAAAAGCGTAGTAGCTGCCACCAGCTTTATCTCATTCTGCCCCGCTTTTATAAACTCCGTCACATCAAATACATATGGGTGCCAGTATTTTATCCCACAATATCTCCCATTGACATAGAGCTCAATGCAGGCAGCCTTCACATCGTTTATCTTCAAGTATATCCTCTTTCCTTCTTCAATGACATCGGCTTTGAGGTCCACACACGACTTGAACTCGGCTTTACCGGCATAGAACGGATATCCGGAAACAGTAAGGTTGCCACAGTTTGACACGCTGATGCATCCGTCTATCGCAAACTTCACCTTATCATCATCCACCACCGCAAAGTCTCCCACGATGTACACCGCTTCTACCTCGGTGGGTGCATGGCTTTCAAAATCTTCAACCTGCAAATGCGTCCCCGGCCCGGTTATGTTGTTGGACTTCTTGCCTTCAAGTACCAGCTTGTTTTTGCCCTTCATCAGTGTCCCGGTCAGCGGCACCTTGGTGAAGTTCACATCCTTCCAGCTCTTTTGCGGATCAAAGGCTCCCATCTCTCCCCTGCGTTTGAGCGGCTTTACCTCTACCCCGTTGCAGGTGATCCTATCCAGGTTCTCGGCCACCTCTATGGCTGCAAATACTTCACCCTCTGGAAGGTTCAGTACCTCAAAGGTGTATTCGGCTCTGAACGGCGTCCTCTCAGGCGCTTTGTAAAACCACTGATGCAGCACCTTGGTAACAGGTTCATCCTGCGCCACCAATTTGCCATCCAGATACAGGGTAACGTCGTTAATGGGCATTACGTTTTGTTCAAGAACCGATACCTCCCAATCACGTACAAACTGCAATGCAAGGGGTTGCTCAACCAGCTGCACTCCGCTGTCCAGATAGGCGGGTGCTGGTTTAGCTGGAATTTCGGCATTGGGCAGCAGAATGAGAAGGCTGCCGGCAGAATAGAACCTGACCTTGAATTCCATTCGGCCATCGCGCCAAACCGCCGGCAAGCGGAATGCCTTCCCTGACATCAAATCCAAAATGAGAGGCGTACCCTGACCAGGCACAGAAACTTTGGCCCAAACCTCTCGCTTCTCATCGGTGTTGGCCAAAAACAACAGCCTGCCCTGGTTCAAGCTGCGTTGATGGCATAAGATCTTATGAGCATTAAAGCCGGTGGCCTCGTCTATGATTCTAATTCTGTCCTTGTAATATCCATCGAGTATGGAAATTACATCGCTTATGGTCTTCACCCTGTGTATCCCCTCTGGCCAATCGATGGCAGCTACCCTTCCATCGATCCTTTCAGGCATCGGATACATGAATATCAGCCTGTCTGGGCCGGCTGCCTGTGCGAACTCCTTCAAAAGCCTGAGGGTGGACGAGCGCAATGTGAGGGCCGGCGGAACGACCACCGTAGAATATGAATGCTGCCCTATTACGAGCTTGCCATCTACCACCTTAGCATATTTCTCCATTATCATCTCATCACCATAATGGAAATCCAGCTTATTGGCCATGAGCGCTTTGGAGAGGTTTGTAAATGGCTCATCGTATATCCCGTTCTCTATCGCATAGTTGTTATACCTGTGCAATGGCGAATATTCGCTCCATACGCTGGCGATGGGATGCAAAACCAGTATATCAACATCCCTCTTGCCCTGGGACACGGCATAACACAGGCGGCCTATATAATCGCCGAACTGCCTCTCATTTTCCCACCATGGCTGCTGATAGTAGAAGTTGGGAGGATAGTCCCTCTTCCTTTCACCCCGCATCGAATAAAGCGACAGATGGTGGTTTACAAAGCTTATGCCCAGCGCAGCCTGCCAGTCAGCTATCCACTTCCTGTGGTAAAAGCTGGATTGCTGGCCTATGCAGCCAAACACCTCGCAAAAGGCCCTTTCCTTGCCCAGCTGATCCACAACCGATGTGACCTGTTTTACCGTGACCAGCTGGTCAACATGCCTTCCCAGCTTGTCGATCCCCGGCCAGTGCATAAACTCGTAATGCGGCATAGCAGCGCCAATCCACTGAAGCTGGGAAAGCAGCGTATCCTCAGCCATAAAGTGGCCGGTCATCTTCAGGTTGTTATTTTCGCACCACGTATAGTACTGCTTGGTAAAGCTTTCGAGGAATAAGCGGGTGGCGACATCAAAGAAGTCAAAACGAACCTTGCGGTAGTCATCCACATCAAAGAACAGCTCATGCAGGTGCTCCTCAATATCGTAGCCTTTTAAGTTTTTGAAGAACGGCGGAAGGCATTCTGACCAGGGCAATGCTGGAACGTTGTAGTGTCCTGCCATAAGGTAGCATGGTTCATCTGTGAATATACCTGGGATTTCTTTTCCAAAGTATTCCCCGCAAGCTTCCTTGTATCGTTCATGTGTGCAGTCAATGAAGGCTTTAACCGCTTCAGGGTTCATCAAGTCCACATAGCACGTACCGTTGAACCAAGCGTTCCCCAGCGTTGACACCCTCTTGCATATGTAATAGGTATCGCCTTCATGGACGTATTCTGCAAGCACCGTATCATTCTCGGTCAACTCCTCCTTTTTGAGCAGCACCAGTGCGCGACTCCTGTACTCTTCACTGGCGGTAGGCACTTCGCCGCCTGCAAAGCCCGAAGGCCACTTGTCTTCGTCGTACAGCCATGCAAAGGTTTGGGTGGCCCGTGCATGCTGCGCACACGTGCGAACCATTTCCATCCACTGCTGTGAGAGGTATCCAGTCACAAGGCCCACGCGGGAGTGCATGAAATACCCTCCCCAGCCTTTTTGAGCCATCTCGCTTATCTGCCTTTTCAGCTCTTCTTTGTCCAGCTTATCGTTCCAGCTCCAAAAAGGCGCAGGGCGATAAATAGGTCCGGGACTTTTAAAATCCTCTAGATTCACATAAATCCCTCCAAATGTCAATTTTGTTAGGGGTTTAGTTTAATCTGCTTGAAAACATGGGAACCCGTCATGCTTTCTGCCTCGTCTGGTAAAATTCGGAGTTGACGCTTATTACTACGATTGTCTTCAAGAAGGGAAAAGATACGTCACGCCTTAATTATAGCTTAACTTGGAAGAGGATTCAACGATTTCAATGCTAATCAGCGCTGAGGAGTAAAAATTTTTCGGACTAATTGTAGGGTAAAATACGCCAATCTCTTTCAAAAAAGTGCTAAATATGGTATAATAATACTATAAAAAGTCAGCAAAATAGCACTTTTGGGAGGG
>NZ_JAHUQD010000006.1 GCF_023838525.1 Caldicoprobacter algeriensis | reverse complement strand
ATTATGGTTACTATCAATACTTCTATTAAGAATCCTGGCGAAACCTTGGAATTATCGACTTTCCATTCTACCATATCATTGACAGTCTCTGCTATTTTTGCAATACGGCACATCTCAAACAATACTGGTATGCTGGAGGCATTGTATGCTATTATGCTCTTAACATCATTTATATCCATTCACAATCACCCCTGCATCTTTCTACAGGGGATATATATTCGACAAAAAATTCAAAAATCCTTTTGGTAATAAATGTAATTAAATTACCTGTTTTTTACATGCGGAGACTCGGGCATAAAATATAAATAAAAGGTAACAATAGTAATGTATGAGAGATATTGTTACCAGGTTAAAGCGACACAATAAACAACACCAGAAAGGAGCCAAAAGCTCCCATACACAAAAATATTTACACTCCCATCCCATTTTTTAACATGCGAAATGTGGGTTATAAGATTTTCTCCTGTTCTTTTATTTATTAATTCTAAAAGCTCTCCAATATTTTCATCAAAAGCAAATTCTACATAACTTATTTCCAAATCGTAGACGTTTAAACCTTTTTGATAATTTATTTCCCCCTCCATTCCACAAATTAATGCCCCCCTTGCAGTCAACTATTTATCTTATTCCTTTATATTTTATTAAGCCTAGTAAAAATGAGTTAAATATATAAACTTTACCAAATCAATATGAGAATGTTTTATAACCTTTATATTTACAGTCTTTAAATTGCTTGCAATGCTAATATATAGTAATAGTACAGCACAGCGTCCCTACTCATTTTAATTTATAATCTTATGAGCAAGGACGCCATGCTTAGCAAATTTTATTTATTCAATACGTTAAAAACGACTCATTTTTTATTTGCAAGAAATTCATCTAATTGTCTTTGAGCTTCTTTCTGAATATCTCTAATCCCAGCCGCTTCAAGTTCTGCTATTAATTTTGGCACTTCAACCTCAGGATTCACTGCACCAGTAAGGAGGCCAGACGAATATTTTGATATAACATTTTTACATGCTGCAACCTGGCTTTCAACAGGCGTTATATCAAACGAAAAACCGATCGCCTCAGAAGCAATAGCGTTTTTGTATCCTTCGAAAATAACTTTCCACATGTTCGGATCTACGTCTACCCCTTCTGCTGCCTCTGGCGTACTTAGTTCATAAGAACCTTGTGCAAATGCCCATGGTGAATATCGTTGACGACCACGCTCAGTGCGGAGAACAAGCCCTTTGTCAGTATAATTCCAATGTACACCTTCTATACCATATCTTAGTATATCACGATATTCCTTATTTGTGTTGACTAATTCTAAATATTTTAATGCCAAGTCAATATGAGGAGATTTAGCATTAATAGCGTTCATAGCACCTCTTATAGATGTAGTAGACAAAAATGGGCCTTCAAATTTCGAAATAACCTGTACGTAACCATCCCGCGCACTCCATATGGCATCAGCTCCATAGAAGCCCAAGTTTGATTTGACGGCAGAATAAGTACCAATATCCTCTGCAACTGGAGCATCAGGATTTATATAACCAGCTTTATACCACTTATGCAACGCCTTAAGACGCTCAAGCAAATCCGGATGTTCAAACATTAAAACTACCTTGGTGGCGTCAGCAGTACCTATAGCAGAATAAGGAATTCCCAACCATGCGTCATTGCAAATTATATCAAAATTCCTAGTAAGCCCCACAAACTGGCCTTTAAGTTTAAGCGGATATTGGGCATCAGCAGCAGCTTCGATACCATCTTTATAAGCTTGTTTTGCAGCTTTCAAGTATTTTTCAACATCAAAAAAGCTCATTTTCTTGGGAATTTCCATGCCTAATGCGTCTACAAATAACTTTTTATCAAATTGATAATACATTTCATAACAATAATCTTTTTTAACTGGAACTGCCATTATTTTACCATCTATTTTAGCACCTTCCCAAACTATTTCAGGCATACTTTCATATAATTTAGGAGTTAAAGTTTTAACTTTCTCTGTAATATCAGCAAAATAACCCTTACGAGCTTGCACAGCAAAATTATTAAACCATTCACACGTAAATACTATATCCCACTTTTCTCCACTAGCAAGCGCTAACGTTGTCCTTTCATTATCATAGTAGAGTGTTTTCATTTTTACATTTAAAAGAGGAACAGATATTTCGTTAAGCTTTTCTTCAACCATGGCTTGATCAGCAGGAACTTGACCGGGATTCCCCATGATCCAAATAAGTTCAACTGGTTGTTCCTTGGACTTTTCAGTATCATTTGTTTTGGTAGTATCTTCATTAGTAGATCCTGAATCACCTACATCACTTGGCTCCACTGCCGTTTTAGCACAGCCAAATAAAGCAATCGAAATAAGCATCACTACAATAAGTAAGATAGATACTTTTTTAACCATTTTAACATTCCTCCTTCTGTATTTTTATTAGCCATTAGATGGCTTAATAAACACTCATAAATTATTTCTTAACTAACCTTTAATAGCTCCAATAGTCAAACCAGAAATAAAATATTTCTGGAAAAATGGATAGGCTAGTGTGATAGGTACAACAACAATTACAACGATAGCCATTCTGACAGATTCAGCAGGCAGACGCCTCAATGCCTCCTCTGGAATCATAAATTGCGAGTTCTGTGTCAAAAATTGCAAATTTCTTTCAATGCTCATCAGTACATACTGTAGTGGATACATATGTTGATGCGTTGATTGTATATAAAGCATAGCAAGAAACCAACTATTCCAATATGCAAAAGAAAGAAACAGACCAATAGTCGCCAAAGCCGGCAGTGATATAGGCACAACAATTTTAAAATATATTGTAAATTGGGAAGCACCATCTATTTTAGCTGACTCAATGAGAGAATCAGGAACAGTAGTCTGAAAAAAGGTTCTTAATACAATAATATAAAATGATGATACTGCCATAGGAAGTATAAGCGCCCAGTAAGTATTGCCCAATTTTAAAACTTGAGTATTGATTAAATATGAAGAAACAAGGCCTCCACTAAAAAGCATCGGTATAAAAATTAACTTAGTAAAAAAATTTCTTAATACAAAGTTTTTACGCGAAAGAACATAACCCATAGTTGAATTAAGAAACAACCCAATAACAGTACCTACAATCGTAATACCAACTGATACAAGGAACGATCTACCTATTACATCTCGAAGATTCCATAGATATACATATGCATCTATACTCCATTCTTGCGGGAAAAAACTATACCCAATTCTTTGAATGGATTCAGCAGATGAAAATGATATAATAATAACAAAAATTACAGGGATAACAGCTATTAAAGCTAAAGAAATAAAGATTAAACTAAATAATATATTAACTGGAGTAGAAATACGATTAAAACGTGTAATACCCGAAGAAAACAGATTATCTTTCGCCATTACTCCATCACCTTTCTAATGATTAGAATAAAGAGCTATTAGGATCAATCTTGCGAACAATCCAATTTGCTGTTGTAATGGTTATGAATCCAAATATTGACTGTAAGAACGCAGCAGCAGAAGAAAACCCAATATTATTCATTCCCATAAGAGCTTTATATACATATACATCAATAGTTTGCGTCACATTAATAAGAGGACCTGAATTCCTCGGAATATTATAAAATAAACCAAAATCCGTTGTAAATATATGGCCAATCGATAAAATAAACATAATGGTTATAATAGGTTTAAGCATAGGTAAAGTTATATATTTAACTTGTTGCCATTTCGTAGAACCATCAATAAGAGCAGCTTCATATAAAGAAATATCAATTCCAGATATACTTGCCAAGTATACAACCATACCATAACCCATACCTTTCCATAGATGTAAAAACGTCAGTATATATGGCCAATATCGAGGTTGCATATACCATTCAACTGATTCCCATCCCAGCGCCTTATAAAGTTGATTAAGTAATCCCTTGTCTACACTAAGAAACGCAAAGACAAAATAACTTACAACCACCCATGACAAAAAGTGAGGTAAAAACATGGCAGTCTGACAGACTTTAGCAAGTTTTTGAGAATGTAATTGTGAAATCATTATAGCCAAAGCGACCGGGATAACAATATCTAGAACAATAAAAACTGCATTATAAGCTAAAGTATTACGAAATATAATCCAAGCATCTGGCGTAGCAAAAAGGAATTTAAAGTTGTCAAACCCTACAAACTCACTTTTAATCAAACTCATGATAAAGCCAGCATCAGGTAGTGGTCGAAACTGTTTAAAGGCAATAATTATTCCAAACATTGGTAAATAGCAAAATAGAATATACCATACAACCGTTGGTAATGCAATCAATAACAGCTCAAGATCTTCTTTACTAAAACGATATCTTCTTCTCAATATAACTCACCTCTTAATCTTAAATCTTATATCTCCTTAATACACAATCTTTACAACTTTCCTCCTCTTTCCCTCATGATGCTCCTAACCTCCCGTCCATCCACATCCCGACATGGAACATTCCTCTGTATCGCTAATTTGGCTGCTATTCCGGCTGCTTCCCCCATCGCTCTACAGGTCTGTTGTACCCTGATTGAGGATTGGGCAATGAAATCTGCTCCTATACAACGCCCTGCGACAAGCAGATTATCAACCCCTACAACCACCAAACTTCTATATGGTATCTCATAGTATTTCTCGGTTATCCCTTGAGAAGCACACTCCAGCTTGCCCGAGGCCCCGTGTATATCTATAGGATAATTAGTATGCGCAATACCGTCTTCGAACTTTCTGTAACTTAGCACGTCCTCTTTGGTCAATATATACTCGGTCTTCGCTCTTCTTGACTCACGAACTCCTATCATAGCCGCAATATCACATATATATGAATTTTCAAAACCAGGTATATACTCCCTTAAAAATTTTGCTAGCCTTAAAATAGCTCTTTTGCCTTCGATTTGTTTTTGAGAAAGGTATCGCGCATCTATCACATTTTTTGTTCCTCCCAGTTCGGGACAATTGAAGGCAAGGTCATTGGGTTTTCCCGGGACCGAAAACACCTGAAAGTAGTTTAGGTCCTGTTCCGTCAAAATCCCTTGTTCTACTTTCTCTTCAAATACCTTGTTTAACGGCCAATTTCCCCCTTTGACAACAGCTGTGTGAAGATAAGGATACCTGGTGGCCCCTTTCTGCCCCAAACTTTCTAAATATTCACCAAACCTATCACAATCTATATTAGTCATCTGAAATCTTAAAGATATTGCCTGATTGACTCCCTCTTCATTGCCCATCTCATAAGGAAGCCCTGCATAGTACACCACATCAGCATCACCAGTACAGTCTATAAACACTTTAGCTTTCACAGCAAAAAGTCCATCTTTATTGTGCAATATAACCGCTTCTATGATTTGTCCATTACGGGCCACATCAACCAAGGATGTGTGGTATAATATTTCGCATCCCGCTTCAACCGCCATTTCTTCCAGCACTATCTTCAGCATTTGAGGGTCAAACCAACCTTTATTCCCGCCAGCGTCTTTATAGCCGTACCCGTAGGATATAATTCTATCACAGATCTCCTCATCAATAGCCGAAGAATAAGGATTTCCTTCAATATGATTGTGCATCATGGGGGTAACCAAGGCCATGGTTTGTGAGCCGCCAAGGCAGCCAAACTGCTCAACCACTAGAGTTTTTAACCCTTCCCTCCCAGCCGAAATCGCTGCTACAGCACCTGCAGTTCCCCCGCCGACAACCACTACATCATATTCTTCAATAACCTGAATTTTTTTACTAAATTCTATTCTCATAACCTTTCTCGTCACCCTTTAATACCCATTTCAATCCCAACTTCAAACATCCGATTCCAAGGCATATAAATTCTTTCTATGGTTAGGTGATAGTCCTTATATTTAGGAAAATACCTTTCCAGAATATTTTGAAACTCCTCTTTCAGTACACATGTTACTTTGTCTTGTTGATCTCCTAACCAGAAATAATTTAGTCCAAGGCGCGGTAAAAGTTCGTTGGTAACTTTGCTCCTTAAAACACTTTGATAAGCCCAGTCATCAAGAAATCTTTCAAATAAAAACCGCTGATGTTTGGGAGACTCAAGGCACTTCCCTTTTACCGCTATCATGCTATGGGATATAACTGTCCCCAGGGTGTTACCACATGTATTCCATCCAGCATATCCATACAATTTGTAGTACAATTCCTTTTTAGAGAGCAACTTCACCAAATCCCCGTCTCCACCATTAGCATACGCCACATCAGCCACCGCACAAGGTTTATTTTGGTCGATATAATATTGCATGGCTTCAATCATTTCTCTAATATTCCTCATGCGCTCATAAGAATTGTCGTATATATCATTTGCACTCGTACTTTCCTTCATCTTATCTGCTGGAGCATTTACAAATAATATGTAGTCAGCGGTGCTCTCATCATGTACAATCACTCCACCTGCAGCACTTATCTGTGATTTAATGCTTTCACAGAGAGGACGATCTTCATAAAGCGGAATCGTCCTGTAACCAATCTCAGAATTGTAACGCACATAAACCTTTGGTAGCCACCCTTTAGATTTATTAATAGCACGGGCCATCAATGTACAACCCACTTCATCAGCACCCGGATAAATATAAACCTGATCCCACAGCTCGTGCTTCCTAATAAGGGCTGAAAGCTTTCTTTGAGTAATTGCGAAAAATCCATAAGGGCTGCAATCATCCTGCGGAATTATTAAGAAATCAATTACCCCTTCTTTTACCATTTCAATGGCCATCTCATTGATGGATTCGTTGACTTTCCTTCTATGTATATAATCCTCTATGACTTCTTTAGGTATCTTCTCCTCTAACAACTCATATTCTTTTTTTTCTTCTTCTGTCGCTTCATTCTTTTGAATCTTGTCAGTAAGACAAGAATACATGAAAATGTCTCTTCCATACTCCTGATAATAATCCGGTTCTTCTTCAGCAGAATTGTAAGCTGGAACTCTCATTATAAGGTTATATGCATATATCTTAAGACATGGATTTTTACTTCTTATCTCCTTCAGCTTATATAGGCGTTGTTTTAATTCATCAAAAGTATAACTATAAATACGAGACGGAACAATGCCTCCATACAGTAGCAGATCCAACGAAACAACAGCAACATCACAAGAGCTCGCTTCCTGCTCCAAAAAAGCCATCAAATAATCGATATCCGCAGGTACTTTCTTCTTACCCATACGATTTATGTCAGGTCTAATTACCTCGACATCCTCTACTAAATCAGCAATCCTGACAGGAAAGACATAATTGCACGGGCGCTCATCTAGCGGTAAATATAATATTTTTACCAAAAAAGCCCCCTCCTCTTGAACATCAGCTGTTTCGTTCAAATTTCATCTCGGTCCAACTCTATACAACCAATAAAACACCTTATTAAATGGTTAAATTACATTCACAATACTAATTGGACCGCACCAAACATTGTAGCCTTATCGCCCAGCTCGGCGCTCATAATGTTTATGTCACTGCCCAATGACGTTTTCAAATCGTCCCACCAGAGATCCTTCGACTCTACCACCCCTCCTCCTATGATAAAAACTTCGGGATCCAATATATTTTTAATACTCATAATGGATATAGAAAGCAACCTTACAAAGTCACCTATTACCTTTGCTGCTATTTCATCTCGCTGTTTGTACAGTTCAAAGACCTGCCATGCATTATTTACTTTTAAATTTTTGCTTAATTCATTATATTGCTTATACAAGGCCGTGCCTGATATATATTGTTCCAGACAGCCCTTCCGGCCACAATTGCATTGTTTCCCTTCAGGATACAAGATCATATGCCCTATTTCCCCCGCACTACAGCTGCTACCCCTAATCAGCTTACCATCGGCAACGACCGCTCCTCCCACTCCCGTACCTATTGTCATCATCAAAATATCCCTGTAATTTCTTCCTGCTCCTAACCACATCTCCCCCAATACAGCGGCATTTACGTCGTTATCGACCGCAACCGCAACTTGATATTTATCCTCTATAATCCCTTTTAGAGGTAATCCCGTCCAGCCGGGCAGATTGTCTGTGGCATAGACGACAACGCCTCTTTTATGGTCGATCCTTCCGGCGCTGCCAACTCCTATGCCATCAACTCTCCCTTCTGCAATGAGGTCGTCTATAAGCCTGAACAAATTGGCCAGGATGGCGTCCTTGCCCTTCTCTGCCTGGGTACCGACCTGCTTAACCTTTAATAAGGTCCCATCCTCCTCAACTATACCGCCTAATATTTTAGTGCCTCCTATATCGATGCCTATAACCCTTTTCCCCACGGTACATCCCTTCAATCTGCTTTTGATGCTTCATCCCATCAATACAGCTTGTCAAGAACTGCTTTTGCGGTCTTGTCAAGAGCCTGAACCGCCTTATCCTTCAGCCTTATAGCTACCGCGGTGTACAAGATATCTAAGACGTGCAATTGTGCAATCTTGGAAGTCAAGGCACCACTTCGCAGAGGCGTCTCTTTTGCCGACGTCAAGAGAACTATATCCGCTACTGTTGTAATGGGCGACCTTGCATAATTCGTAATGCATATGACAGTTGCCCCTGCTTTTTTGGCCAATTGACATGTCGCTACAGTATCCTTTGTACTGCCCGAAAAGGATATACCTACTGCCACATCTCCTTCTTTAAGGTTAGCAGCCGATATTGCCTGAATATGAGCGTCCAAGTTGGCATCCACATTTAAGCCCAATCTCATAAATTTATACTTTGCATCCAGCGCCGTATACCCTGATGCCCCTACTCCGTAAAAGTCTATCTTCCTTGCCTTCACTATAGCGTCAACAGCTCTTTCCACCTCTTCTAAAGATAACAATTTAGTAGTGTTGGCAATTGCTTGAACGTTCTCGTTGGTTATCTTTTGTACCTGTATATCAATAGGGTCGTCAAATGAAACATTTTCATGTATGCTGGTCTCGGGTTTTATTACATCTTTTGCAAGGTTAAGCTTAAATTCCTGAAAACCTGACAAGCCTATGCGCCTGCAAAACCTCACTATCGTGGTCTCACCTGTATTACATCTTTCGGATAGCTCCGTTATGGACAAGTATATGACTTCCTCTGGATTTTCCAATACATAATCAGCAACCTTTTTCTCTGCCTTGGTAAGAGAATTGTATACGCTTCGTATCTTCAAAATGACGCCGTTTTGTTCTTGCAAGTTTTATTAACCCCCTTGTTCTTTTTTATAAACTCAACAAACCTCTTGGTAATCTCCTGAGGTCTTGTTATAGCTGTTCCCACCACCACAGCATATGCACCTTTTTCGAGAGCCTCTAAAGCTTGACGGGGCTCCCATATACGTCCTTCAGCAATAAGCGGCACCTTGATTGCCTTTGCCAACCTCTCCACCAGTTCAAAATCCGGATCATCCCCATGTTGGCTGTATTCTGTGTATCCAGACAGCGTCGTAGACACCAGATCAAAGCCTATTTCAGCCGCCTTAACTCCCTCCTCATAGGTGGATATATCAGCCATAACCAATATGTAGGGATACTTTCTCTTTATTTCTTTCAAAAAAGCCTCTGTAGTAAAACCTCCTGGCTTTATAGATTTTGTGGCATCAACTGCCACTATTTCTGCCCCTGCCTTTACCACCTGCTCTACTTCCTCTATTGTAGGAGTTATATAAGGGACATAGCCTTCATATTTCTTTTTCACAAGGCCTATCACCGGAAGGTTAACCTCTTTTTTTATAGCCATTATATCATCATACCCATTGGCCCTTATGGCTACCGCCCCTCCCATTTCTGCTGCCTTTGCCATTTTTGCCATTATGAAAGAACTATGAAGCGGCTCTCCTTCCAGTGCTTGGCATGATACTATCAGACCATTTTCTAACTTTGATAGCAGTTCATTTGCTACGTCCATCTGCATCCCTCTTTGTTTTTGGATTCGTTTTTGTACTATATATATTCTACATAAATTAAAAAAATCCTTCTTTTTTTATTAAAAAAAAGAAAAAATTTTTTGGGTTAAGAGCGAAAAATTTTACTGCCTTGAAAAAATTGGATACACTCAAAACATGCTCATCTGCTCGCCATACATACCTTCTTTAATTTTGTTGCTTGCTGCATCTTCGCACTTTTCAACCGTAAATTTCGCTCCTGTTTTCGCCCTCAATATTTCCTCCACAAGCTCTACAGGGGTATCTTTGCTCAGCCACATGTCCACCCATTCTTCTTTAATGATTAAAGGCATTCGCGGATGCACTTCCCTGACACCTTCTTCTGCATCGGTAGTTATGATGACAAAGGCAAGCTGCGGTCCCAGGTCTTTGTCAAAAGACAGCTTGTAAAGCCCGCCTAAAGACATTATGCTGGCATCCTGAAGGCCTATCCTGTACCTTACCTTTTTCCCTGCCCCCTCAGCCTTCCACTCATAAAACCAATTGGCGGGCACTATACACCTGGCATACCGCGCGGCATCCTTAAACAGTGGCCTGTCCAGAATTGTCTCGGCCCGAGCATTGACAATAATTTTCTTCTTTGAATCATAATTAAAACCCCATTTCGCAAACATTATGACCCTACTTTTGTCCTCCAGCACAACTATGGCATTTTGCGCTGGATAAAAGTTCCCCGCACTGTAGCCGCTTACCTTTTCATCCACTGTTTTAACTTTATAATTGCGCATCAGCTCTTCAACGCCACTTTCGAGGAAAAATCTTACACACATTACAATTAACCTCCTACCGATGACCAAGTAAATTATCATATATCATAAAATAAATTTTGCCTGAAATTCACCAACCACGTCCTTTCAGTGCTACAGAGTTGTTTATTCATTGTCGGTAAATCTGAAAAACAGACAAATACGGTGTAACAACCAGACAAACCAAAATAAAAACCCGGCATTTCAACGTTCAAAAGCTTGATAAATGCCAGGCAATCATAATTCAACGGCATTTTATTCACGTTTCAGATAGGCCTGAAGGTCAACGAGATGCTTCTTTTCTTCTTTAAGCAGCCTGCGAAAAACATCCTTGGCTTCAGACAATTTTGAAGATATGATCATCTGGGTATATAAAAGTATTGAGTCCTTTTCCGCCTGAATGCCAAACCTTATGACATCCTCAAGGCTTTGCAGCTGAGCCACCACTCTCGCCTGTTCTTCTTCATTCGGAAAAATCAGGCTGTGAGCAAGAGCATTAAAATAGGCAGCCACATCTTGGTCGTACAGATATTCATCGTCAAACTCATCCTTATTTTTTAGAAACTCCTGATACAACCCTTCAAACACCGCTTTGTGCTCCTTCTCGTCCTCTGCCAGCCTTTCAAGCAAAACCCTGGCTGCACCATCGCTCGCTTTAGGGGCCGATTGGCGATAAAATCTCTCGCCTCTCTCCTCAATAGCAATGGCCAGCTTAATAGCCTCCAGGTCATTGAAAATGTTGATGGACACCTTTGTTCTCCCCCTTTACAAAACTATTACAAATCAGCAAACAAAGCTCATTTCACCTTAAGAAAACAGCACTCCTTTTCTCAACCTATCTATAAATTCAGACACATCTAGCGCGCTCAAATTCCCTCCTGTAGATTCTTCTCGTTGTTTCCCTGGGTCATTTTTCCGCCGGCATCCAGCTTTGTTTCTCTACCAACATCCTGCTTTGTTTCCTGGACACCACCAGGCTGAGCACTGTCCTGCCCACCGGTTTGAGGGGCATGTTGATCCTCACGCTGCTTTTCTACTTGAGCTCCTTCTTCCTGCATCTCCTTTTTTATGTTCTCCACTCGCTTCTTTAACCCCTCAATTTTCTCCCTGTGTTCGTCAATCTCCTGGCACAAACGATAGATGGCATCCAGGGAGTTATTCTCCTGTTTATAGGCCTCGTATACCGACTGTCCAATCTCCCTGTACAGCCTCTTTATGGTATCCTCTTCTTTGAAGATCTCATAATTGAGCTTGCCCAGCTCTATCAGCTCTTCCGACTTTTCGCCCACTTTTTTGACAACCTCACCGAGCCTTTTGGCCAGCTCGTCGATAAAAGCCATCCTCACACCCTCCTTTCACACTTTTTATGCCACCATATAATCCCACAAACACCACATCTACATAAGGCACCAATTTTGAACCACACCAGCATTTTCTTCTCTATCTCTAATATACTCTTCCCCAATTTGAATGCATTCATACTGTTTTTTCTCACCAGTCCAATCGTTAACCATCGCTTCTGTACTCACTCAACCCAGCTATCTCTTGTGCTCTTTTGATCTCCTGTATAACACGTTCATCGGTTTCATCTTTCAGCGCATCGGCCAAAGCGTTCATGCTATCTTTACCGCCTATTTTACCCAGTGCCCATGCGCTGTACGCACGGATTGGAGGATGAGGATGCTTCAATGTTTTAACTAGCAACGAAATAAATTTGGGCTGACCAAAATTGCCTGCCGCAATGATAGCACTGGATAGCAATCGCTGAGGCCTTACATAATTGCGCCCTATCAAAGATGCCACGGCCTCTATCGCTTTTCGATCGTTCTCAACCAATGCCTTTATCAATGTATAAACGTCAAACGGCCGTAAATGATCATCTTCTGGAAGACCAGCCTGGCGGGTTATCCTGCTGTTTCTGGGACATACCTTTTGGCAGACATCGCACCCCAACAATCTGGTACCCAGCTTTTCCCTTATATCCACCGGCACAAATTTCGAAGTCAACATATAGGCCCTCAAACAACGCCCCAGCAAAACAGCGCCATCATCGGCAATAGCACGGGTAGGGCAGGCACGTATGCACCTCTCGCACTCTCCGCAAAAGGAGAGAGCTTGAGGCTGACCATCACAGGGCAGAGGCGCATCGGTCAAAATGAGATGCAGAGTAACCCATGAACCGTATTCACCTACATATATAATGCCGTTTTTCCCAAATGTCCCCACTCCCGCTCTATAAGCCGCGGCCTTGACCGGCAAGGGCGGCTCAACCATGGCCTTATAACCCCACTGACTTATAACGCCGGCCAGCTCCTCAACCGCTTTCCTGGCCCTTGGATATTCTACATAATGCGCAGAATACCTGGCCACCCCTTCAGGAAACTCCTCCGGGTACGGTAGATAAGGATGAACGGCCACCACGATGGCTTTGGCATCTGGCATCAAATCTTTGGGATAATGGGCAAGCCTGCTTACAGCTCTTTCTACCTCTCTGTCCATCGTTTTTCGTACCTCAACAGCCCGGTACCATCCGTTAAACGGTCCTGCATCGGTAACCCCTATAACAAGAAATCCCAGGTGCCTACCCCGCTCTATAAGTTCCGCTTTTAAAATATCCAATTCTTTCACAACAGCTGCCCCTTTTTTCGAGCAATTTTGGCATCTGCAATAAATTAAATCATACAATCAGGCCTACCCGCTCATACACCTTTTTGAGCGTCTGGGAGGCCACGCTTGCTGCCCTTTGAGCCCCTTCCTTCATCAATTTTACCAGATAATCCTCGTCCTTCATAAGCTCATAGTAACGCTGTTGAATTGGCTTCAATGCTTCAACCACGCACTCACCCACGGCTTTTTTGAAGTCACCGTAACCTTTACCCTCAAATTCTCGTTCAATCTCATTATAGGTCTTACCGGTAATGGCGGCATATATGTTCATAAGATTGCTTATGCCGGGCTTGTTTTCTTCATCGTATTTTACTTCTCTTCCCGAGTCGGTAACGGCTCTCTTAAACTTCTTCATGATCACGTCCGGCTCATCCATCAAAGAAACGTAGGCATTGGGGTTTTCATCGGATTTTGACATCTTCCTGGTGGGGTCCTGCAGGCTCATCACCCTGGCAGCCACCTTGGGAATATACACCTCCGGCACGACAAACACGTCACCATAAAGGCTGTTAAATCTTTGAGCGATATCCCTGGTCAGCTCCAGGTGCTGCTTCTGGTCCTCACCCACCGGAACAAGGTGGGTCTGGTACAGCAGTATATCAGCCGCCATGAGTACGGGATAGGTGAACAATCCCGCATTGATGTTGTCCCTGTGCTTCCTGGACTTCTCCTTAAACTGGGTCATTCGGCTCAGCTCACCCATGTAGGTATAACAGTTCAAAATCCAGGCCAGCTCGGCATGGGCGCTCACATGCGACTGAACGAATACGGTGTTCTTTTCCACATCCAGCCCGCAAGCCATGTAAAGCGCAAACAGGGACAAGCTCCTGCGCCGGAGCTCCTCAGGGTCCTGCCGCACCGTCAAAGCATGGAGGTCAACTATGCAGTAAAAACAGTCATACTCCTCCTGAAGCGACACCCAGTTCTTAATTGCTCCCAAATAATTGCCAAGGGTGATATTGCCCGATGGCTGTACTCCGCTAAAAATCCTCTTCTTTTGTTCCATCACTTATTCATCCTCTCCGTCAATTATGTTTAATGCAAGTTGCTGTTTTACAAATTTATTTGGAAATTCGATGACTTACGAACATTACAACTATCGAATTCTTGAAACCTTAAATAGTAAGCTCCCTTTTCCCAATAAGAATTCTTTTTTATTAAAAGTATCGGTGTACCTTTTAACATCCTAGTCTTAATGCCTTGCTAAAGCATTTTCTATACATCATACAAACCCAGGTATATCCTAACATCTTATCACTATAACACTCCTATATCCTGCAAGTAACGTTTCAACCTTTTTACATCTTCAAGGTATATCTCCTTCAACTGCGGACGGTATATTATGCTGGCCGGGTGATACAGCGGGAACAGGGTCATCTTTAATCCCTCTTCGCCTATCGCTATCTCGATTGGGGTACCGTGTACCTGCCCTATGGCAATTTTATTGTCATCAGTCAGTACCTTTAGGGGAATATTGCCCAGGCTCACCACCAGCACCGGGCGGATGATACTGAGCTCGTTGTAGAGCAAGCCCCTACAGAGTTCTATCTCCTCCCTGTTGGGCGGGCGGTTGGATACTCGGCCGGTCGTCGTGTCAACCTTGGTGGGCCTAAACTTGACAGCGTTGGTAATGTAAATATCCTCTCGCTTTATACCAAGTATTCCCAAAAATTTATTGAGATTTTCGCCGGCCTGTCCCACAAAAGGCCTTTGCTGCACTACTTCCTGGTGCCCGGGTGCCTCACCTACCAACACCAACGGCGCATCGGGATTTCCTTCACCAAACACCAGAACCTTTCCCTCATCCTTATATATCTCCTTAAAAAAAGAAATGCTTTCCTGTCTCAATTTCTGGAGCTGCTTAGCTTTTCTACTAGTTTTTCTACTTACCGGCACTCTCACATCTCCCTTTTAATAGAAGGCATTATTAGTTTAGATAATATTTTTTGCTACGGCTTTAACCCTAATTCGTGCAATTTATCCCTTATTTTTTTAAAATCTTCCCAGGCATCATACTTTTTGGCTGGATCCCGGAGCAGCGCAGCAGGATGATATGTGGCCATCAACCAATAACCTTTTTTCTCAAACCACTGACCCCGTATCGATGTTATGGAAGCATTCTTGTCTATTACATAGCGCATTGCTGTGGCACCCAAACACACTATTATTCGCGGGCGTACAAGGTAAACCTGCCTTCTAAGATAAGGCAGGCAGCTCTCAGCCTCGCTCTCCCGCGGCACCCTGTTGCCCGGCGGACGACACTTTACAATGTTGGCTATATACACCTCTTCCCTCTTGAGCCCAATGGCCGCTATCATCTTATTGAGCAGCTGCCCCGCTTTGCCCACAAATGGCCTCCCGGTCAAATCTTCGTCACGTCCCGGCCCTTCACCGATAAACATCAAATCGGCATTCCGGTTTCCTTCACCCGGAACGACATGCGTCCGGGTTTTGCACAGGTCACATTTTTGACATGTCTCTACAGCCCGTATCAGCTGTGCCCACAGTTTCTCGGTATCCACAGCATCCATAAAGCAAAAGCCCCTTTGTTTTGTTTATGTCAATTTTACAGAAAAACTCCATGCTTTTTGTGAATTATTTATCCTTTTTACATTATAATATAACTTCATATACAACTTCAACCTGATAAACCATCAAACATTCACCTAGATATCAACTCACAAACAGCACAATATACATTTATCAACAAATCCATCTATACACGCCGTCTGCTTATCTACAATTCAAATGTGTTAACCCCAATACTTTAAGCTTTTATGCTTACGCTAAAAATATAACAATTTAATGTGAAATTTATATCATCACTAATTGCATCTGTCAAAAAATTTACAATTATTAAATAAAAAATACGTTTCTATCCCCTGGTATTCATGGTATAATAATAGTACAGAATATCCGGAAAATCAAGTTCAAAAGTATGGCATTTCTGAGAAAGGAGGTGTTGCAAATGTGTAAATACGCCTCCAGATGTGCGTTGTGTAATAGAACAGTAGAGGTTGAGGCCCAGCAGCAAGATATGAATACCGTAAAAATAAAAATTTCATCTGATTGCCCCAACCTTCAGCCACTGGTAAATAGACCTATTCATTTAGATGCCATATATGAAATAATAGCCTCCAAAGAAAAATCACTGCTATATGAACTGATTAAGCAATATCACACACAAATAGAAGACTGCACAGCATATGAGATAATAAAGGATTCAATAGGTCAAAGCCTAGGTCGCTACTATGAATTGGCTTGAACGCTAAAAATTTAGAATTAAAAATTGACTCTACTGTAAAAATTCCATTTTGCCTTTGAAGACGGAATTTGTGTAAAAGCAAGCCCAAAAATCAGCCGCTGAAAGCTTTGCTGATTAATAGAATTTTTACACCAAAATCAAAAATTTTAACAAAAAAACAAAAAGCACGCATGAGAGGAGACCCCATACGTGCTTTTTTATTTTTAACCAAGCTTTACGCCTCTCCACACAGCTCCAGCAACCTATTCCATCTCCTGTCCACTTCCTTCTGGATCTCCTCGAGCAATCCTTCATTTTCCTTGGTAAACAAGTGACGGAACCTACCCTGTGGCTTTAGATATTCCACCACAGGAAGCTTATTTTTGGGCTTGTAGTTCAAGATAAACTTACCCTCTATAACTTCATAGAGAGGCCATACACAGGTCTCTATAGCCAACCTTACAATCTCCATCAGCTGGGGAGTATTGTATCTCCACCCGCGTGGACAGGGCGCCAATACGTTTAAGAACGCCGGCCCGGGCGTGTATATGGCTTTTTCAGCCTTCTCATAAAGGTCCTTTAAGTTTCTAAATGGAGCGGTCTGAGCCACATAGGGAATATTGTGGGCAGCCATGATCATGGTCAAATCCTTCTTAAACTGAACCTTACCGGGTATCTCGCTTCCAGCAGGCGAAGTGGTGGTATCGGCATATTTAGGAGTGGACGAAGACCTCTGTATTCCGGTGTTCATATAAGCCTCATTATCATAGCAAACATACACCATATCATGACCTCTTTCCATAGCTCCCGAAAGAGCCTGGAAACCTATATCATAAGTACCACCGTCCCCGCCAAAGGCGATAAACTTGGTAGTACCCTTAACCTTGCCAACCTTGGCCAGCGCACGATATGCAGCCTCGGCTCCCGAAACGGTAGCAGCAGCATTCTCAAACGCGCTGTGGATAAACGAATCTTTCCAGGCGGTGTAAGGATACAAGCAGGTCGAAACTTCAAGGCAACCCGTAGCCACTCCAATAACCGCGTGGTCCTCGGGCTTCAAGGCCCTGAGTACAGTTCTCACCACGATAGGAGCACCACAACCTGCACACATCCTGTGGCCCCCGGTAAAGCGTTCCTCTTTTTCTGTCAAAGTCTTCAGATTGTATGCCACCTTGCACACCTCCTATTCTCTTACGCCCAGGTAGTTGAAAGTCGATTTTACCTGACCGGTCCTCGCGATCTCCAGCAGGTCTTGATATACGCTCATGATCTCATCAGGACGCACATCCCGGCCACCTAGACCGTATATATAGCTCACAGCCTTGGTATCTTTCGCGTAATCAAACATGGCGCTTCTTACCTCTGTAAACAACGGGCCACCTGCTCCCGAGAAGCTATCAGCCTTGTCCATAATGGCCACAGCTTTCAAATGCGACAGGGCTTTACCCAGCTCCTCAAACGGGAATGGGCGGAACACCCTCAACTTGATTAAACCGGCCTTGATGCCCTGCTTGCGCAGCTCGTTCACAACAAACTTAGCAGTACCGGCTGTAGAGTTCATTATGACAATACCCACTTCAGCATCTTCCATCTTGTATTCTTCAAAATATCCGTACTTCCTGCCTGTCAGCTTCTCAAACTCCTGCGCAACCTCCAAGATCACCCTCTTTGCATTTTTCATGGCCTCTGCCTGTGCACGCTTGTGTTCAAAGTAATATGCGGGCATATCCAAGGGCCCCATCGAGATAGGATTGTCCCTGTCAAGCAAATAGTGTTGCGGCCTGTATTCTCCGATAAATGCTTTGACCTTCTCATCCTCGATAAGTTCTATATTCTCAACCGCATGGCTGGTGATAAATCCATCGTAACACACCATTACGGGCAACTGCACGTCCTTGTGCTCGGCAATACGAATAGCCTGAATCAGGTTGTCATAAGCCTCCTGATTGTTTTCGCAGTACAGCTGAATCCAGCCCGAATCCCTAGCACCCATGCTATCGCTGTGGTCATTGTGAATGTTGATGGGGCCAGACAAGGCTCGGTTTATAACCGACATGACAATGGGCAAACGCAGCGAAGCAGCTATATACAGCATCTCCCACATCAATGCCAGACCCTGCGAAGAGGTAGCCGTCATGGTCCTGGCACCAGCTGCCTCAGCACCTATACATGCGCTCATCGCACTGTGCTCTGACTCAACGGCCACAAACTCGGTGTGTACCTGGCCATTGGCGACAAACTGAGAAAAGTATTGGGGCACTTCGGTCGATGGCGTAATAGGAAATGCCGCCACGACATCCGGGTCGATCTGGCGCATAGCCACAGCTATAGCTTCATTACCGCTCAACTTATCCTTGATTGCCATTTCCACATTCCCCTCCCTTACTTACCTTCTTCCACAAAATCAATGGCTTTAAACGGACATACCTCTACACAAATTCCACAACCCTTGCAGTGGTCAAAGTCAAAGTCCTTTCTCTTGCCGTTCTCCACAGGAATAGCCATATCGGGACATACCGGCCAGCACAGCAAACACTGCTTGCACTTGTCTGGCAACCACACTGGCCTCATGGAACGCCAGTCACCAGTTTTGAAGTCCTCTGCATTACCGGCATCTATGATATGTCCACCCTGCGGCATCTCTCTCCATGACATGTCCTCTCTTATGTTCATCTTGCGCTCTTTGGTCATAGCCCCTTCACCTCCTGCATGGCCCGCTTGAGAGCCCTCATATTCCCTTCTATCACATGGGGTTTAGTAGCAAACTTGTGATGGAACGACCTCTCCATAGCTTCAATGAAGACATCCTCGTCCATCAACTTGGTGATTTTGGCAATCGCACCCAACATAGGCACATTGGGAAAGTAACGTCCCAGCTCCTCTACCGATATCTTTCTCGCATCTATGGTATAAATCTTGCCCTCAAAACCCTTCAATAACGGTCTGAACTCCTCAGGATCCTTAGCTGAATTTATCACAATAGCCCCATCTTTCTTGAGGCCAGCCGTTACGTCCACCGCCGATACCAGCGTCTCGTCCACCACTATAACGTAGTCAGGTTCATAAATATTGGAATGTATGGTAATTGGTTCATCGCTGATGCGGTTATAGGCGGTAATGGGCGCTCCCATTCGCTCCGGACCATATTCCGGGAACCCTTGCACATACTTGCCAGTGTCAAAAGCAGCTTCAGCTAGCAAGAGAGATGCGGTCTTGGCACCTTGTCCCCCTCTTCCGTGCCAGCGAATCTCTATCATCCTACCCATTTAAAGATTTCCTCCTTTCGTTTTACGATGCATAATTCCTTAAATTTACAGCATCTGTACTAATACAAGCGGCAAAAAATAAAATTGTATTATAACAGATGCTCAGATATAATTATAACAGTTTCACAAAACCCACTATTATAAATACTTGGTGTGCATATAACACTTATCAGATTAATTATAACAGATGAGTTTTCCACTGTCAACAAATTATAAAAATAAAACCAGAAAGGGGATGAATTATAGATGATGAGGATGTGGCTTGGGAGAAAGGAATCGATAAATCAAAGCAAAATGAACTGCAAAACCAAAATGAGAATAATCCCTGGAATTCCTAGAAAACCCACAATTAAAGCGGTAACCGGATTTACAGCCACCGTAACGCCAATTAAACCTCCTACCAGGTTTAACAGCCACAATATAATGCCGCCGATAATGGCGTTGTATATCAATTTGAGGATCACTTTAAGCGGTACCAACAAAAACCATCCCACGATATATAAAAGCACCAGACCAGCAGCATAAGCCAGTATTACATCCCATGGAATTACCCCCGGCATATCAATCACACCTTAATCCAGATTCACAGTCAACAAGTCCAAACATAAATTATCGATATTTTATAATTATGATGTTGATCCAACTTATATGACAATGCGGCCAGTATTTTACCCACTGATTCAGACGGCCTGCGTACTTGAACATTTGCACAGTCACAAATCCCTATCCGATTAAATTATCATGATGTTATTACTCTGTTGTATACACTCTAAAATATAGCACATAAGCCACATACTGTAGCCACAAAATCATCAGTAATAAATTTCGATGCTTTACTCGTTAAAATATTGCAAAGTCTGTATGCCCTCAATGCCTCTCAGCTTAGCCTGCTTGAGCATGTACATGTACTTTTTCCTAGCGGCTTCCATGTTGTATATGGCATAATCTACCAATTCAGGTTCGCTTACGCTATTGAAATAATTTTGTGCATTTATCCATTCAGCGTGTGCCTGGTTGACAGCCTGCAATATGTCAAAGTACTCTTCGTCATAATGCGAATCATTATGGCGTACATCCAAAAGATTTAGTATTCGCATCCTCATATATCTCCCTCCAATGGTGCTCGTTTTTATTATATTATTGCCATATTTTCTCATGATTATCCCTTTTTTATGCACCACATGAAAACAGCCTTGCAACCAAAAATAAAGAAGGAACGAGATATCTTTCTCGTTCCTTCATCTTGTGCATACCCCCTGTCATCAATAGGGCTCCACAAATACCTCAAAGAACCCCTGAGGATGAGCACAGGCCGGGCATTGCACTGGAGCATTTTTGCCCTCATGTACGTATCCGCAGTTGCTGCACTTCCATAGAATAACCGTATCCTTTTTAAACACCTTATCATTTTCTATATTCTCAAGCAATTTTCTGTATCTTTTCTCATGGTTTTGCTCGCTTACACTAACCCTTCTGAACACCTCTGCGATCTCCGGGAAGCCCTCTTCATCAGCAACCCTAGCAAACTCAGGATAGAGGTCGGCCCACTCCTCGTGTTCACCGTTGGCAGCAGCAAGCAGGTTGGCCTTGGTATCTCCCAGCGCAACGGGATAGGATGCAGAGGTTATCTCCACCATCTCGCCATTAAAGCTTTCATTTAGGAATTTGAAGAACCTTTTTGCATGCTCCTTTTCATGGTCTGCCGTTTCCAGGAATATATTGGCTATCTGTACATAGCCCTCCTTCTTGGCTACAGAAGCATAATAAGTATACCTGTTCCTTGCCTGCGACTCGCCAGCAAATGCTTTTAATAAATTCTCTGCAGTCTTGGTACCCTTAAGCGATTTCATACAACCATCTCCTCCTTTTTGCATAATTTAAAATAGCTTTTTATATGTCTAAACTTAAACACAAGATGACATTCATATTCCCAAAAAGCAGTTTCACTGAAAAATTAGTCCATACCTTGCATTCTCAAAATACATACCAACCGTCAATTATTTGCCCAGCGGCACATTATCCATTTGTTTTTAAATCATGCGCGCTTGCCTCAAACACAATCCACTTCCATCTTGTAAACGATGGAGTTTACTTCACTTCTGCTTTCCAAAGCCCATGAATATTGCAGTAAGCGTAGACATCCACCTCTTCCCCGGTATCAACCACTTCAGCTTTTGGCTCCTGACCAGGCGTCAGCGCAATCCTCTGCATAGTCTTGTCGCTCACCACTGCTACCCACTCAATGTAATGTTCGGGTATCATAGGATGAGGAACCGAACCTATCTGAATATACAATTTGCCATCCTTTCTGGTAACCGCTGGAACATGTTTCTCAACAGAGGCATCCACGGTATTGGGCTTAAGCTCGGTCATGGGCTGGCCACAACATACCAGTTCCCCTCCACCCCTGTTAATAAGCTCAACCAGATTCCCGCAAATTTCACAACGGTAAAAAGCCACTTTATTTCTCATAACATTCCTCCTTCCATTAAAATTTTCAAATTCTTTAGGTGATGTAAAATATATACCACAGCAAATTTGGTTTTAAACCAATTTTTAAACTCGTACAACAACAGTCGTCAAAAGCACAACAAAAAACGGGGCAGCATTGATTATGCCTTTCCCCGTTTTTATGTTCATGTTAAACTCCTCTAAAGTTTTAATTAAATATATCTGACGGCTTCAGCTGTTAGCTCATACTCCTGGCAGTTCTCGGTCCTTTGAACCAGCTTTTGATAATGTTTATAAAGAATGCCAAAACGATACTTATAATTTGGGTGCCATGGCTTCTGCCTGCCACAGAAATGCAATATAACGGTATTGTGTATGACGAAATCCAGATTGACACGGCCCTTTGTGGCAATTAAATAAGTATGATAACGCCTCGCATCATAATTATATAAATATTCATTTAACGGTTTGATCTTATGCCAAAAAAGTCCGTTCAGTACATCCTGGTCAGGCAGTATGAGCTCATGAGCATGTTTCTGTATATAATCAAATATTTGTTGAATATCCACTTCCTTCCTTAGCAGTTCCACATTGATGAGCAGCACACCCGAATTGTAATATTTGTTCGACTCAGTTCTGAGGCGGAGCCTGTTTATATAGTCTATCACTGGCTTCGAGTGTGCGGCAGCAGCAAAATAATAGCCATCCAGCTCTGTATAATAAAGCGGTTCAACTGGATTAAGCACAAGTATATCAGGGTCGAGGTACAATATCCTGTCAACATGCTCAGGTAGCACGGTATGCGCGATAAGGCGATAATACATCTCAGGAGGGTAATAAAAATTAACTGGTGCCTTGGCAAATATTTCCCTATCAACCGTCAGCAGGTAAAGTGCATGTCCATAAGCTTCTACAAATGCTGAAAGCCGCTCAAGTTCCGGTTCTTTTATGTCAGAGTGCATTAGATATACCTCTACCTTCTCAGAGCAATTATCAAACAGCGATCTGAGCATCACCTTAAGCGGCGGAACGTAAGCAGCATTCAAAGTCACCAGTATATTCACACACACCCACCTCTCGCGCACAAAAATGATTTAACGCCTAAACAAACACCTCAAACCCATCATAAGCAACGTCAAATCCATAAGGCTTTGCAAGCTCTACCAGTTCATCGTGCAATAGACCACCGTTATGCGAAAAATGCGTCACCACAAACTTGGTGGCCTCATCGGCACACCCCATTTCAATTAACCTCTCCTTGACCTTTATGTTATCGGGCAACCCCATATGGTTATTTCCATCTTGTCCTGACCCCATGGTACAGTCCAAGCTCACCAAGTTGAAGTAATATCCTTTTATATATTCCCATGTTTCTTTCGGGAATATTCCGGTGTCGTTTCCATATAACATACGCTTTCCATCTCTGTCCTCAAATATATAAATATAGCAATCTTCGGTTCGGGCATGCAGCGCCAACAACGGCGTCACCTTTATATCTCCCGCCTCAAATGTTTCAAAGGGCGGTACATAATGGATATTCAAATATTCCTTTAATACAGGATTGTTGTGGAGTATTTCACTCATAATAGACTCAACGGCCCTGTTACCATATATATCCAATACACTCCCCTCATCAAGGTGAGCAAACACTGACCTTCTGAGCTCCAAATCATCGGTGTAAAAATGGTCCTGATGTGAATGCGTTATAACCAGGTGCTTCAACTGGCTAAGATCAATCCCAAAATTGATGACATGGTAATATGTATCGGGCGGGAAGTCCACCATCAAGCTGTCATTAATGAGAGCGCTTGAGCGCGTGCGGATATTCTTTCCTCCCCTTTTTCTTGCTTCTTTGCAGTGTTGACACCCGCAGAATATCCCTGGCCACCCTTCGGCAGCAGCAGTACCAAGATATTTAACTTTCACCCCAATCTCCCCCTCCACAAAAATCCTTTGCAAACTCACTTGAATTCTCCGGGCCAATCGATATACCGATTCAAAATTTCTACAAACGAGCTTAAACCCTCTGCATCTTGCCGATCAAACCGCGCTCTATATGGGCTGTCAATATCCAAAACCCCTATCAACCGGTCATCCTTTACAATAGGTACAACTATCTCAGACCGGGATGATGGATCACAAACAATATGCCCCGGAAAGAGGTTCACATCTTCAACCAGTTGAATTTGCCCTGTGCTGGCTGCCGTCCCGCAGACGCCTTTGCTTAAAGCAATCCTGGTGCACGCTGGCTTCCCCTGAAACGGACCCAGCACCAATTCCCCTTCCCTGTAAAGATAAAAGCCCGCCCAGTTGATGTCAGGAAGCAACGTGTACAGCAAGGCAGCAGCATTGGATAGCGCTGCAAGCCAGTATCCCTCTTCTTTGAGCAGTCCAGCAAGATAGCCATTAAGCTGCTTATAAAACTCCGACTTATCACTGGTATCTATTTTATCTATCACAAACACAATGCATTCCCCCTCTCCATACGCCATAATTCCTGCATGTTAAAAGGTCCTGTCTGGCTATGTCTGTACATGTCTGGACACGTCAGACCATATTCATTTTACCACATGATTATCCAATAAATGAAGTTATTTTTTTAATGTACCTTCATCTGCTCAGAATTTTGGTATCTCTCAAAAAAGCATATAATAATAAAAAATGCCAGAGAAAGCATCTCTGGCTATTTTACATATATTGCATAGAGGATGGATTATCCGCCCATTACATATTCTCTAAAAAAATCCTCCAGATTATCGTCGTTTACCGACAGCACGGGCCCATCATCTATTCTTACACACACTCCCCTGGTACACTGCCCCAGGCAGAACGCAGCCTTGATAAGCACACTATCCATGAGCTTATTGTCGTTTATAAGTTTTTGCAGTCTGTCTATTATGTTGTACGACCCCTTCAAGTGGCATGCACTGCCTACGCACACGTATATTGTCTTCATATTATCCCCCCTACAAATTTGGCTACATTAATTATTTCTGATGATGCAGGTATCTGTGCAGCAGATACCTTTTTTCGCTTAAAAGGCCACTGTAAAGTGCCATTATTATGGGGTTTTCCTCAGATCGCTTTATCTGGGAAGACCTGTCCACATCATACAATCCCTTGGCCCTTTGCATTTTTACCAGAGAACTTTGAGGGATTGGCTGACCGGCTCCGCCTATACACCCACCAGGGCATGCCATAACTTCAACAAAATCATATCTCTTTTCACCGGCTAAAATTGAACTTATAAGTTTACTGGCATTCCCCAGTCCATGCACCACAGCCACTTTTATCTCTCGCCCATCTATGTTTATCGCAGCCTCCTTGATGCCTTCCATCCCTCTTACACCAGAAAAAGAAATCTCTTTGAGTGCACCAGGATTTTTTTCCTTTAAACAGCGCCTGATCACCGCCTCTGCTACACCACCAGTCACCCCAAATATTAGCCCAGCCCCGCTGGCCAGGCCAAAGGGCATATCCAAAGATTCCGGTTCCAGTTCATTAAACACAATCCCCGCCTGTTTTATCATCAAAGCCAATTCCTGTGTGGTAATCACTACGTCCACGTCCGGTATTCCATTGTTTCTGTATTCTGGCCTCGCGGCTTCATACTTCTTTGCAGTACACGGCATGACGGATACAACTACAGTCTCTTTACCCTGAGCCTCATCAATTTTCTTATAATGCTCCTTAATCAATGCGCCAAAAATCTGCTGTGGCGACTTACAGGTGGATAAATTTTTTAAAAGCTGAGGGTACTTATCTTCAACATGCTTTACCCAAGCAGGGCAACATGAAGTAAATAACGGCAAATTTTCTTCTTTCTCCAGCTTGCCCATAAACTCCCTGCTTTCTTCCATGACGGTCAAATCAGCCGCCATCCCTGTATCATATATCTCATCAAAACCCAGCTTCCTCAAAGCGGCAACTATTTTGCCAGTTACAATTTCGCCAGGCTTTAGGCCAAATTCCTCTCCCAGCGCTACCCTAACAGCTGGTGCTATCTGTGCTACCACTCTTTTGTTTTTGTCATTTAATACATCCCACACCTTGCTGGTTTCATTTTTCACCACCAGTGCTCCGGTGGGGCACACGGCAGCGCATTGCCCGCAGTTTACACACTCTACCTCAGCGATAGGCCTCTCAAAGGCAGTGGTCACCTTTATTTTCGAACCCCTGTAGGCAAACCCCAGCACACCAATTCCCTGTACTTCTTCACACATCCTCACGCAGTCTCCACACATTATGCACTTGTTGGGGTTTCTTACAATCGATGCGCTGCTTTCATCAACGGGCAGCTGTTTACATAAAGGGCCAAATCTTATATTCTTTATGCTGAACCTTGCAGCCAACTCTTGAAGCTTGCATCTTCCGTTCTTTTCACAAACGGTACAATCCCTGTCATGGTTGGACAAGATAAGCTCCAGCACCATCCTTCTGTATTTTTGAAGCTTAGGGGTATTAGTCTTTACAATCATACCATCTCTGGGTGGGGTTGAACATGCAGCCATGGTCCTGCCGCGTTCATCCTCCACCATGCACATCCTGCAGGCACCATAAATGCTGAGCTCTGAATGATAACAAAAAGTGGGCAGGTCAATTCCAGCTTTTCTTATTACATCCAGGATATTTTTTTCTTTGTCAAATCCAACCCTTTGTCCATCTATAATCATCGTTCCTGCCATAATCCATTACACCTCCTCTATCGCAGAAAATGGGCAGGCTTCCCGACAAGCACCGCACTTTATGCACTTTTCCCTGTTTATCTTAAAAGGCTGTTTTACCTTCCCCTCTATAGCACCTACAGGACATACCCTTGCGCATTTACCGCATCCCCTGCACAGCTCTTCGTTTATAACAAATGTTCTTAAAGCGATGCAGGTGCCGGTAGGGCACTTTTTATCAATAACATGCTTCAGGTACTCATTCCTGAAATATTTTAAAGTGCTCATCACCGGATAGGCCGCTGTCTTACCCAGTCCGCACAGCGAAGTATTACTTATCATATCAGCCAGCTCTTCCAAAAGTTCAAGGTCATATACTGTTCCCTTACCCGCTACTATCCTTTCCAGTATCTCCAACATCCTTTTGGTTCCTTCCCTGCAGGGTACACATTTACCACAGGATTCATTTTGCGTGAAATTCATAAAAAACCTGGCTACTTCCACCATACATGTATCTTCATCCATGACCACAAGACCGCCAGAACCTATCATAGCCCCCACTTTCTTTAAAGAATCAAAATCCAGCGGAAGGTCAAGGTGCTGTTCGGTAAGGCATCCTCCTGAAGGGCCACCTATCTGCACCGCTTTAAAAGCTTTGCCGTCCTTTATCCCACCACCAATATCAAATATAACCTCTCTGAGGGTGGTTCCCATGGGTACTTCTATAAGACCGGTATTTTTTACATTACCGGTTAAAGCAAAGGCCTTTGTACCCGGACTGTTGTCAGGGCCTATGGACCTAAACCAGCTACTCCCTTTAAGAATTATCAAAGGCACATTGGCAAAAGTCTCCACATTGTTGAGTACAGTGGGTTTACCCCACAATCCGACCTCGGTGGTGCGGGGCGGTTTTACCCTTGGCATGCCCCTCTCGCCATGTATCGAAGCAATTAAAGCACTGCCTTCGCCGCACACAAATGCGCCAGCACCTTGATTTATGTGGATGTCAAAATCGAAACGACGGCCAAGTATGTTGGTTCCAAGCAGCCCGTATTCGCGCGCCTGTTCTATGGCTTTTTTAAGGCGTTCCACCGCTAGAGGGTATTCCGCTCTAACATAGATATACCCTTCACTTGCACCGGTGGCATAACCTGCTATAATCATTCCCTCAAGCACCCGGTGGGGATCTCCTTCCATAATGCTCCTGTCCATAAAAGCACCCGGATCCCCCTCATCACCATTGCAAACGACATATTTTACAGGGCTTTTCTGTGCCAGTACCTGAGACCATTTCTTACCAGTTGGAAATCCTCCGCCTCCACGCCCTCTTAAATTCGATTCGGTTATCACCCTGCACACTTCCTCGGGAGTCATCTGTTCCATGACATAAGCCAAAGCGTGATAACCACCTTTTGCTATATACTCTTCAATGGACTCAGCATCTATATGACCGCAGTTTTCAAGAACAATGCGCATCTGCTTTCTGTAGAAAGGAATTTCCTCCTGGATGGGATATACTTTGCCGTCCTGCTTATACATAAGTCTCTCTACAGGCTGCCCCTTTAAAAGAGTGGTTTCCACAATCTCTTCACAGTTTTCAAGCTTTACTTTCACATAAAGATAGTTATATGGCTCTATCCTTACAAGCGGCCCCATTTCACAAAACCCATGACAGCCGCTTTTTTTAACCCCAATTCCTTCCTTTTCCTCTTGAAGCCTTACATCTACGTATAAACCTTTATCCTCAATCATTTTCTTTAATTTCTTGTATATCTCAAGGGATCCCCCTGCAACACACCCCGTCCCGGCACATACAAGCACTCTTTTCTTTTGCCTGCTGAGACAGTCAGAAAAAAGGCGTGTACATTCCTTAAGATGCTGTATATCTTTAATCTTCAAGTCGGTTCGCCTCCCTTATCTCCTTTACCAGCCGAATGGCTGCTTCCGGAGTCATCTTTGGATATACTTTATCATTGATGGTAATGACGGGAGCCAATCCGCATGCCCCCAGGCAAGAAACCGTCTCCACTGTAAACATCATGTCATCGGTTGTACGTTTGTTCTCGTTCAGACCAAGTTCTTTTCTCAACGCATTTAATATAGGTATGGATTTTTTCACATGACAGGCCGTTCCGTCACAAATTTTTATGACATACTTGCCCTTTGGTTCCAGCGAAAAGTTCTCATAAAAAGTCGCCACTCCAAATATGCGGGCACGGCTTATTCCCATTTTATCACCAATATAACTTAGCACTTCTTGGGGCAAATAATGATATTCTTTCTGTACTTCCTGCAATACGGCAATAAGCGCGGACTTTTTATTACCATATCTGTTTAAAATTTGATCAACTTTTCCATAAATGATTGTGGTATTCATTACAGCCCTCCCCATCATAATATTCAATACAATCTGCAGAGATATTGTTAATTTATTATCAAACTTGGTAAATATGATAATGGTTTAAAATAAATCGCGCAATCAAATGCCCTTATGATGCACATAATGGACCCTAACTTACACAATTGGCGCTATAAGTTGAGTTTTGCATTAATTTTCATTAAAAAATAATCACTAAATTACATATCACAGTGCATTTTAGCATCCTACTAATGCAACTCAACCTTAAAATACATCCACTTACAGCCCAACACTTTTGTTAACTATTTGTCAATATTATAATAGCATCGAAAAATACAATTTGATTTGGAAAGGAGTTGACCAACCCATGGCGCGATTTACACTGCCCAGAGACATATACTTCGGCAGAGGTGCAATGGAAGAACTAAAAAACCTTAGGGGATACCACAGGGCAATGATTGTGACAGGTGGTTCCTCGATGCAAAAATACGGCTTTTTAAAAAAGCTACAGAACATATTGGAAGAAGCCGGGCTAGAAACCAGAGTATTTGAAGGAGTAGAGCCTGACCCCTCGGTAGAAACGGTTATGGCAGGGGCAAAAGCCATGCAGGAATTTCAACCCGACGTCATCGTTGCCATAGGCGGTGGTTCACCCATTGATGCCGCCAAGGCCATGTGGGTATTTTATGAATATCCCGAACTGTCTTTTGAAGACATAAAGAAGCCGTTTTCCATGCCAAAGCTCAGGAGAAAGGCCATATTTATAGCTATTCCTTCAACCAGCGGAACGGCTACAGAAGTGACAGCTTTTTCAGTTATTACCGATTACTCAACAAAAATCAAATATCCTTTAGCCGATTTTGAAATCACCCCCGACATAGCCATACTGGATTTTGATATACCCATGACCATGCCTAAAACGCTTGTAGCCCATACAGGAATGGACGCTTTAACACACGCTGTAGAGGCATACGTGGCATCAAACAGGTCTAAATTCACCGATCCTCTGGCAATGGAGGCAATAGTAACGATTTTTGAGAGCTTGGTAGACTCATACAATGGCGACAAGGAAGCAAGGGAACGCATGCACGTTGCCCAGTGCATCGCCGGCATGGCCTTCAGCAACGCGCTACTTGGGATCACACACAGTCTGGCTCATAAGATAGGTGCACAGTATGAAATACCCCATGGATGCTGCAACGCCATACTTCTGCCCTACGTCATCAAATACAACTCTAAAGTCTGCATGAAGGAATACGCGGAGATCGCCAGGAGATTAGGGCTTCCCGGTCAAACTGACAAACAGCTTGTTGATTCCCTTATAGCTAGCATAAATGAGCTCAATGCCAAGATTGGAATAGCACCCACCCTTAAAGAACACGGGATAACCGAAGAGCTGTTTACCTCTAAAGTAGATTTCATAGCCAAAAACGCCGCACAGGACCCCTGTACGGCATCAAATCCAAGGCAGGCATCGCCTGAAGATTTAAAGAAGATACTGGAATGCGCATTTTACGGCTTCCCTGTAAATTTCTAATAGAAAAAGGGCTACCAAACATTTCTGGTAGCCCTTCTCTTTTAGCCGTAAAATCCCATACTATTGGTGGCAGGCCTCTTAAGGTACATGCGCGTCATCTTCAATCGATGCCCATCACATTCTTGAATTTTTTCATATAGCTCCTACTCACCGGCACCTCGTCCTTTTCATATCCCTTCATCACCAGCATATAGGTATAATTAAACCACGGCACTATCTCCTTGATATGTTCCAGGTTGACCAAATAGCTCTTGTGAGTTCTCAAAAAGGAATATTGCTGAAGCTTCTGTTCTAGGGTCGCCAGAGTCAAATTGCTAGTAAATTCCCCTTTAAATGACTTAACCTCAGTCTTGTTTCCCGAAGTACAGCAGTAAACTATATCCTTATGATCCAGTACAACCATCCTGTCGTTTTTCCATACGGTAATCACGCCAGGTAGAAGGTGCGGCTTCACCCTGCTCTTAAGCCGCTTCACTGTCTCTGCAATCCTTTCATCTTCAAAAGGCTTAAGGATATAGTCCACTGCATCAAGATTAAAGGCATTGACAGCATAATTGTCATAGGCTGTCGCGAAAACTATGTGAATATCCCTGTGTTTTTTCCTTATCTCATGGGCAATATCAACGCCGTTTTTATCGTTTAGGTGAATATCGAGAAATACCACATCGGGCACCTGCTCATCCACCAGCTTTATACATTCTTCTCCCGAGTCGGCTTCTCCACAAATTTCAAAATCGCTATATTGGTTGAGCAGGTATTTCAATTCCTGAAGGGCATACTTTTCATCGTCTACAATAACGACCCTTAATGACATCAGCCTTCCTCCTCTCCCTAATGGGTACCACAATTATTACTTCCGTGCCCTTACCCGGCTCGGAGTTGATGATCATACCGTTATCCTCTCCGTATATCTCCTTAAGCCGCCTATTTACATTGGATATCCCGATCCTCTTATCGTCGTTTGTATTGGTAAGAAGATTTCTCGCAACCTCGGGTTCCATACCACAGCCGTTATCCTTTATGCAAACCTGGTAGCAGTTATCCACACTTTTAACAGAGATAACTATTTCCCCATCCTTTTTCCCAGCCAGTCCGTGTTTTATGGCATTTTCTACAATTGGTTGAATGGTAAGCGGTGGTATCAAAAAGGAGATGTTGGGCTGTATATCCCACTCAACCCTTATGCGATTCCCGTACCTGGCCTTTTCAATCTCCAGGTAACTCCTAACGTTCTCCAGCTCCTTATGAATGTCTATAAGGTCGGGCGAAGTCTGGATGATGGCCCGAAAATGCCTGGCCAGGTGGATAAGAAGCCTTCTTGCCTCAAGCGGTTCGGTCCTGCACATGGCCGCAATGGTATTGAGGGCATTGAACAAAAAATGGGGATTAATTTGAGCCTGAAGCGCTTTAAGCTCAGCTTTTGCCCTTAACCTGGCGTTATAATCCTTGCTGTTCTGCTCCAGCTGGGCCGAGATCACCGCCCCCGCTCCCCTGGCAATGGCCTCATCCTCTTCAGTTATGACATCGCCAACTTTCTTGTAAAACTTCAAACTGGCCAGCATAGCATTTCCTTTTTTAACGGGAACCTCTATATAATTGCCGGCCTCACCCTTGCCTATTACCTCTTCTTCGCCGGCAAACACACCAATGCCATTTTGACACTCCAGCACCACAGCGTTGAATTCTGTCATTACATACAAAATAGATATAATCCTTTTGCAGTCATCTTCATCCTTTAGTTCGCTTCTCAAAAAAGGCAGCATCTTAGTACATATCTCAAAGGATTTATCTATCCATTGGCGGGGCTTTAAAAGACCCTTCTCTGAAGTCCGGGGCAAACCCATAAACACTCCCCCTTTGAGCCAATTTTTCAATAGTAATATTGTTCCACCGTTTTGCCCAGGCTCCTCATCAGCTCGGCCAGCTCTCCAAGCAGCTTAAATTTTATGCTAAGGTTCACAGGAAAGTTAGGATTCTGATGGGCAGGGTTCATTGCCCTTCCTATAAACATCCTCAAATGAGTACAGTTCTCGATAAGAATATGGGCCAGCTTTGCAGCCCCATCCTGGCCTCTAAGAATCTTCAAATCCTTATACCTTACCTTATCAGAAGCATAACAGCGGATGATCTCAATTGTCCTGGATAGCGTCAGCACCCCCTCTGTCACCAAATCAATGCCATCTATCTTTGCAGTAGGCGGCACCAATGGATCATGGTATTCCAGGGAGGTATTTATCTCTCTGCCCAGCACACGGCTGACTATTTGAGCTGTTGTGCCCCCGCACACCACTTTAATACCATTGCCCTTCATAAATTCCTCTACCACCTTTTCGTCATCAGATTTAGAGATGGGCGGTCCGGCAAAAAGGCTGACCTCCTTGACGGGCTGAATCCTCACCGCCACAACAGTGGTATCATCCCCGGGCATTCCCATATACAGGCTATCACACACTGTTATCAATAAAGCGGCAATAGCCTTGGCGGTGGTCTCCCTTTTGACGTTTCTTTCTAAATAGTCGGCTACATTCTCCCATTTCCAGCCAAAATTCAAAGTTGCCCCCACTCCCGCGTGAATTACCCCATCACTGACCATTACAAAGGTATCCCCCAGACTCACGTCAAAAGAGCTTTCCTTAATCATTCTGCCGTTTATCGTACGACACCTGGTAGGAACGCTAATGAGCTTGCCCTCCCTCAGAAAAAATACAGGGGGATTATCGAATTCAAACAAACGCGCTTCTCCGCTATTAAACACCTGCAGTATGCTGAAGGTAGAATAAGCCAACTTCCTGACATTGCATACCGGGAGCGTATGGGCAATCGTCTCCACAGCCTCATCTATATGAGCCCCTCTTTCCAGCATAGTGCCGATTATCTTGGTAGTGAGGGTTGCAAGGATATTGGCCTTGACACCACTGCCCAGCCCATCGGCCATAACCACAACAACGCAGTCATCGCCCCTCACCACCTCTACTTTATCCCCGCACAGCTCTTCGCCGTATTTATTCAGGCTCTCATAGGCTACATCTATGAAAAAGCTCATCGCCCATCCTCCCTGTCATAGAGTATCATGTCTTTCAGCCTGGTCAGGGTAACCTTTGTCTCGGCCGTGGTCTCCCCAAGGAGGCTGGCGATTTGCTGTACCACCATCATCTGCTTATCTATAACCTTCTGAGCCATCTCCACCGTTTCGGCTTTTATCTTGTACATCTGCCGCGCCTGTCTTTCCTCATTTGTAATATCCCTCATTATAACCATCACCAGTTGCTGGTCTTCTACGTATATTATGTCCTGTTCAGTCACAACACCGTATTCTTTGTATTCCACCTTCTTGCCCAAAATGCTCTCATGGGTTTCCCACACCATTTCAAGATCCGAGGTGTCAATCAGCTGATACAGTTTCCTACCGATAGCTGCTTCCCTGGATATCTGAAACATCCTTTCGGCTGCATCATTAAACTCCTGTATCTCCATATCGCCGTTCACAGCGATTATTATGTTAGGAGTTGCTTTCAAGATGACATTAGCCAGTGATTCAGCCCTCTCACGCATATAAGGCAGGCACATATAAAGCTCTGCCTTCCCTTGATAGACCGCGATAGCCTTGTCGCGACAGGACGGATAACCACATGCTCCACAGTTCAGCTCCTGGTCTTTAGTAGGCTTGCCAATCTTCTTGAGTATTTCCCTTATTGTTACTTCATCGGGAACGGCTTGCTTAATGCTACGATCCACGAATACCTTGCCAAGCGAGACGCTTTTGTCAAATTTTAAGATATTCCTGCCTACTCCCAAATCTTTTACTCCTGGATTTTTACCAGCATATTCTTCTACCTTTTGCATCTGCCTTAAATATAAACCCGTGGAGCTCGGCATAGCCGGTCCTCTCAAACACCCCCCCTCGCAAGCATTCATTTCAATGAAGTAGCCTTTTAGCTGTCGCTCTTTTAATGCTTCCAGCACCTCAATACACTGTTCTATCCCATCCACGTTTACTGCATGATAAGAAAAGTCTTCACCTGACTGTTTCAAGTTTCTCAATATACCACGGGGTACAGGATAATACCTGGCCATGCCGGGATCATCGCCGTCAAACCTTAGAGCCTCCTGCTCTTCCAAACGTATATTTTCCTGCTTAAACCACCTGAGCAATTCGTCGAAGGTTAAAACTGCATCTATGACCCCTTCATGCCTGAAATCCTCGGCTTCCATCTTTTTTGAAATGCAGGGGCCAATAAAAACCACGCTGGTATCCCGGCCCGATGACTCCTTGATGAGCTTTCCGTGGGCAATCATGGGCGATACTACCGGTGCAAGATACGGGATTACTTCGGGGTAGTACTTTTCAATCAATTCATTTACCGTAGGGCATGCACTGCTGATGATGTTCTCCATACGCCCCTGTTCCATAAGTTCTCTGTATACACGAGATACATACACAGCCCCTAAAGCCGTCTCCTGAACTTCGGCAAAGCCTAATGCTTTCAACGCCCCTACTATCTGCCCCGGCTCTTTAAGCTCAAACGCACCGATAAACGAAGGTGCAAGGCTTGCAACCACCTTTTTGGATTTTTTTATAATATGTTTAACCCTGTCAATATCACTCCGTATACTCTTGGCATTCTGCGGGCAGGCCTTTAAACATTTTCCACACAGTATGCACGCATTCTCCATGATCCCGGCCTGCTCATCCCTTATGCGAATGGCCTTTATAGGACATACCCTCACGCATTTGTAGCAGTTCTTACAGTTTGCCTTTTTGAAGTTTATAAATTTCATAACCCAACCCCGTTTGTTATTTTTTTAACAATTGCCAGTATAATTATAGTCCATCAAGCTACGTTTGTCAATTTATATGCGGGTTTATCTCTAAGGTAAATTTTTTAAAATTTATAAATATTTATAAATATAAAGATGCCATAAATGCAACGCATTTTATATACACAATACAGCCACCAGAAATTTAAATGCTTATAAAACACCAAAAGCCGCACCCCGTATCCAAAACTTAAAAGCAACCACAGGATGCGGCTTGTTTATGATTTTTATGCCAACGCCGGCAAACAATTACAGCGCCATAACTAGAGTTTTGTTTATTCTAACCCGTGTTTTGCTATGCTATAGGTACTGTAACCCCCGCTCAAGTTAAATACTCTGCTAAAACCTCGCTGCATAAGTATCCTGGCAGCTACATATCCTCTTAACCCTACTTCGCAATAGATGACAATAGCCTTATCTTTAGGAATCTCGCCGATACGTTCCCTCAATGAATCTAAAGGAATATTAATAGAGCCGGGTATGCACCCTCGCTTTTTACATTCGGCCTCGGTTCGAACATCCAGCAGTACGGTATCCTGTGGATCCAGGCTGTCAAGCTCATCCCAGTGAATGACTGGATGCAACCCTTGCAGGATATTTGATGCAACATATCCGGCCATGTTGACCGGATCCTTGGCCGACGAAAAGGGCGGAGCATAGGCCAGCTCCAGCTCCTGCAGGTCATACGCGGTCATCCCGGCGCGAATAGCAGTGGCCAGCACATCTATGCGCTTATCTACCCCTTCATAGCCCACAATCTGGGCCCCCAGTATTTTACCATCGTTAGGACTAAACAGAAGCTTTATGGCCATGGAGGTTGCACCAGGGTAATAGCTGGCATGGGAACCAGAATGAGTGTAGGATTTCAGGTATGGAATGCCGTATTTCTTAAGCACCTTTTCGTTGTTGCCGGTACACGCAGCCACCATGTCAAACACCTTTATAATAGCCGTCCCCTGGGTAGCCTTATAGGTATCCTCGATGCCGCATATGTGATTGGCTGCAATGCGCCCTTGCTTATTGGCCGGTCCGGCCAGCGGTATCAACGTAGGCCTTCCATTTACTAAATCCACCACTTCAATGGCGTCGCCTATGGCATATACATCAGGATGCGATGTCTGCAAGTGCTGGTTGACTTTTATGCCGCCTGTCTCGCCAATCTCCAGCCCAGCTTTTTTGGCCAGGATAGTTTCGGGCCTCACCCCTACAGCCAATATCACCATATCGGCTTTTAGCTGCTTCCCGCTCTTTAAGTTCACAATTGTATGTTTCTCATCTCTGTCAAACGATATCACCCCATCCCCGAGGTGCAAATCCACAGAGTGCTCTTTCAGGTGCCTATGCAAATACGCGGCCATATCATAATCCAGCGGGGGCATAACCTGATTCAACATCTCAACCAGCGAAACCTTTATATCATTCATCCGCAGGTTTTCCACCATCTCCAGGCCGATGAAGCCTCCACCAATCACCACGGCGTTCTCAGGTTTGGCCTGGTCAATGTAATCCTTTAAGGCATAAATCCTGGGTATATCCCTCACTGTAAAGACATTTGCCTTTTCAATGCCCGGTATTGATGGCCTTGCGGGCTCGGCACCAGGTGCCAGTATAAGCTTGTCGAAGCTTTCACGGTACCGTTCACCGGTCATCCGGTTCAATACAATTAACTCTTTTTTATCTAGATCGATCTCCTCAACCTCGCTGTTCAAACGAATATCTATATTGAACCGCTTTGACATCCTTTCAGGGGTCTGGACCAGCAGATCCCGCTTGTCCTTTATAACCCCGCCTACATAATATGGCAGGCCACAGTTGGCATAGGAAATATAACCCCCCCTTTCAAAGATTATGATGTGGGCATCCTCATCCAGTCTGCGTAGGCGCGCCGCTGCACTGGCACCGCCGGCCACTCCTCCAATAATTGCTATTTTTCTACCCTTCACATTGACCCCTTCCTTTGTACGATTTAAAGAAATTTTTAAAATACTTATTTTAATGTGTACCACGTTAACAGATAGTTAAAACGCAAATTTAACCTATCGAACGTCAATATCGTATAAAACATTTTTACAAAAAAGGGCTGAATAATTATTTTCAGCCCTTTTCTTTTATATCTTCTCTACTTGTTTTGCAACACTCTTGCTATTAAACATTCTTTACCCATAAATATGCCAGTAGCTCCCCCAAAGTTCAAAACCTCCGGCTGCTCTAGCAAAATCAAGTATGACTCTTTCACCCTTAATTGAAATCATAACAATTCTGTTCTCTTCCGTACCGTCAATTCCTCTCGGAATTTTCAGGCCGGATGTCATTTTATAAACTCCGCCATCAAGTATAATGGTTTGCCCTGGCCCTACATAACTTACATTGGTGACATAACACGATAGAGGGCTCAATTAATTGTAAAATCACCAAAAATTGCTGAGTAGCAGTAAGAGTTTGGTTCTCTAGATCACTGATGTTTAACACTTTAACATTTGTTTCTTGAGAAGTCTCGGCAATTATTGTAATGGGAAAGGAAGGAATTGCCAATAGAAGAGTCAGCAGCCACACAGTAATGGCTTTAAACCCTCTATTCATTTCCTATAGCCCCCTTCTATATGGGTATGCTCTCGAAAAGTCTGAGAACTTTATTTTAGCTTGTTTGCAGGTTCGGTCTTGGGACTTCACCCCATAATTATTCTGCAAGGTTACCCTACAAAATCAATCGTTGTGCCTATGTTGCTTAACTACTTTTCGAGAGTGTTCAATATAACAGAAATGAAAAATACTTAATTATAATGTCTTTAAACCTTATACATATATTCTATCTTTTAATCATTATTCCTCCTGATTGAAATCAAAAACTTTACTATTACAAAATCAACAAGTTGACCTCCCTCTTTCTATATGGTTAGAATAAAACTAAGGAAACCGGCGAACGGTTAAATCCTTCTTAATTAAAAAGAACTCGATGAATTAGAAGCGCTAGCAATACTCCATGACATTGACAAAATAGGAATAAGCGATAAAATATTGAACAAACCGGACGAATTAATCGATGAAGATGCGACAAATTCCTCCTCTTCCACGTATATTGGCAGTGGCTGAGCTTGTAATGCCATAACAGAAAACGGGGTTTATCGCAAAGCCGTGAACAAAGAAGCAGCAATTGAAGAATAAAAACGGACGCAGGTACTCGGTTTACCCCAAATATTATAAGGATATTCCTGGAAATATTGAATGTACAAGAAGTCCAAGTAAAAAACACTTAATTTAAAAAGAAAGGATGTTGGAGATGATGTGGATAGTCTTTGCATTTAGTTCAGCATTATTCGCAGGAGCAACTGCAATCCTTGCAAAAATGGGGATTAAAAAAGTTGACTCGATGCTAGCCACGGCCATAAGGACCATCATCATACTTATATTCTCATGGCTCATGGTATTTATTGTGGGATCGTGGAATACCATCCCGTCAATTGATTCCAAAGCATACATATTTTTAATTTTATCAGGTTTGGCAACGGGCGCTTCGTGGCTTTGCTATTTCAAAGCGCTGCAGCTGGGCGATGTCAACAAAGTGACGCCCATCGATAAATCCAGCACCGTGCTTACCATGATTTTGGCGTTCATCATACTTGGAGAGCCCATTACCCTCCCCAAACTGATTGGCATGGTAGCAATTGGAGTAGGCACCTATCTGATGATCATCAAGAAAAAAACGCAGCAGCAACCATCCACAAAAGCGGAGGGTAACGCGTGGCTTGTGTACGCCATCTTATCAGCAGTCTTTGCCAGCTTAACGGCAATCCTAAGCAAGATCGGCATCGTTGGCATCGAGTCCAACCTAGGAACAGCCATCCGCACTGCGGTAGTTTTAATCATGGCATGGCTCATGGTCTTCATATTAGGAAAGCAAAATGAGATTAAGGAAATCGACAAAAAGAGCTGGCTATTTCTCTGCCTGTCGGGTATAACCACCGGGCTTTCCTGGCTATGCTATTATAAGGCCTTGCAGGACGGTGAAGCCAGCATTGTAGTACCGATTGACAAGCTCAGCATTGTAATTACAGTAACTTTTTCTTATTTCTTTTTAAAGGAGAAGCTAACAACAAAATCTTTACTGGGGTTGATACTCATCGTGGCTGGCACTATGGCGCTTTTGTTACCATAAAAATATATCAATTTGTTTTTATCTCCTTATCTGTATTTATGATTTCATTTACAAAGGATTATCGCCTGTTAAATCAACGACCAAATACCTCCTTTGACGCCTCCAGTATTTCTCTGACTTTATATTTTAATCCTTCACCAGTGTCAAGACAACAATTTCCGGATGATTAAAAAGCCTTTGAGGAATAACACTGTTCCCCAACCCCCTGCTTACAACCATAAGCGAATTTCGGCTTTTATATACCCCTGATGTATATTTCGGGAAAAATCCTTGATTCGGAGCAACCAACCCTCCTACAAAGGGTAGTCTCACCTGCCCACCGTGTGCATGGCCACACAAGATCAAATCAAAGCCATGCTCACTGTACAAAGGAAACATTTCGGGCCTGTGAGCTAGTAAAATGCTAAACGTACCGGTTTCCCCTATTCCATTCAGCACTTGTTTGATTTCATTTTCAATTATATTTGCTTCTTCTTGCCCAGCTTGATCTGCTGCAGGGACATCTATTCCCATAATGTAAATCCCGTCTTTCCCTTTACTGAATCTGTCATAAGCATTCCGTATAACACGAATGCCATTTTCCTCTAGTAGTTTTCCCAGAACATCAAACTTCCCCGACCACCATTCACTATTTCCAGTAACAAAGCGGTAGCTATTGCCCCTTATGTTGATTATATGGGCATGATGTAATAATCTGTTCAATACCGCAGTTGCAAGTACAGGATCGCCCATAAGTTCTCCCCATTCCCCAAACCCTTTATTGCTCGTCAGAATTATGCTCCCTTTCTCATAACGGGCACTTATTAGCTGGAAAAAGAGATTTGCGCCCAGACCATCTAACGAAAGATATCCTACTTCATCAATTACAAGAAGCTTTGGTCTTGTATATATCCTCATACGCTTTTCCAATCGATTCTCTTCATAAGCCTTTTTGAGGTCCTCAATAAGCCTCGTAAGGCTGCTGAAATAAACCGATATTCCCTGTGACAGGGATTCTATGGCAAGCCCTATAGCAAGGTGCATCTTCCCCACTCCAGGCGGGCCAAGAAATATTACATTCTCAGCCCGGCAAACAAAAGCCATTGTCGCCAGTTCCTTTATCAGCTTCTCGTCAATACTAGGTTGAAAGGTAAAGTAGAACTCCTCTAAAGTTTTCCTATACGGCAGCCGAGCAAGCTTTGTCCTTACCTCTATATGTAAATTCTCAAATTAATTTAGCCCCAATCCAGGTAAAATTGTTAGATTAAATAATCTGACAACAAAATGAATGCTAAAACAATTCGACAAAAATTTTCGATTTATTTTAGCATTCCTTTTGTTGTACAATCATGGTGGAGGTGGTCCACCATGCAAATTATGTTTGAAGCACATTGCACGGTAGAGGAATACGTTAAACAAGGTAAAAACTTTCCTTTCCCTAAAGCACCTGGCCGCTGTACAAATCCTAAATGCAGGATGGCCGTTAAAATGAAAAAACATGGATTCTACGAAAGGTACCATATCAAAGCCGGTTTTTAGTAGGAAAATACTCATTCGGAGGTATTACTGACCTTATTGTGGCAAAACGATATCCTTCATCCCGCACTTCTGCTTACCTAGTTTCCAGTACTGTAGCGAAATTATCATGAAATGTATAGAGAAAGCGTTGTATCGAAAAGGTAGCTTAAATCTATGCTTGCACGAGCTTAAAAAACAGTATCCCACTTTATCAATCAGCAGACAGCACATGTACTTTTATACAAAACGATTTAAAGATAACCTCAATTTTATCGAATACGGCTTAAGGCAGATAAGCGACAGCATAACTCTACCACCTGCAGGCCTAGAAAAAAGGGAGAGGGCAAGGGAGATTCTTGGCATTGTCAAAACCCGATTCCCCTCAATCCACACCTTCTCCCAAAGGTTCTTCGACACATGCCGCAAATCATTCCTCACCCTTCTCAAATAATTTTAGCATCAAAAGAAGGTAATAGGAAGAAGGATTTAAAAAAAGCCCAGCAACACTTGATTTTCCTTTATTTAAGCGACCTGGCGGTTTAAAATACTATCATAAAACACAGCCTGATTTCGAGCAGGCATACTAGTTTAAGGAGGTATGAAAGATGTTGGATGATAGTATCCGGGAAGCTATCGCCTTAAAGAAGTTCTCACTCATAAGCCCGGTTCTCAACGGGCAGGTAGAAAATCAGAAGGCGTACTTCAAGGAGCTTTGTCAGGACCCGATTGAGATGCCGTATTATGGGCCGCGTAAGTATTCATACAAAACCCTGCAGCATTGGCTTAGCGAATACATGCGGGGAGGTATTGATGCCTTAAAGCCGGGCTATAGGACTGACAAAGGTAAAAGCCGCAAGATAAATGCTGAACTGGCTGAAAAAATTATACAGAAAAAAGCAGACAATCCCCGAATGCCGGTCACGGTGCTCCCATTCTCAATTCTATCTAAGTCAGAATTTTGAAGCCATGCGCTTAGCATTCAAAGAGGCGGTAGCCAAAAGGGGTATACCCAAGATGCTTTACACTGACAACGGCCGCATTTACCGTTCTCAACAGCTGGAATACATATGTGCAGCGTTAGGTTGTTCGCTCATTCATTCTCAACCTTTTATGCCGCACGGCCGCGGGAAAATCGAAAGGTTCTTTAATACGGTCAGGATGCGTTTCTTAAGCAGGCTTGACCCTAAGTCCATTAAAAGCCTTGAAGACTTAAATGAATGATATTTTAACTGGCTCAATGAGGATTACTGCGTTAATTTCCACGATAATGCCCACCTAAAAAGGCGGCACACAGAAAACACCAGAAAAAGTGATACCAGCACTTACGAAGAACTCTCTGAGCCTACACCTGACTTGTCCGGCAGCCTTTTCACATCTCTTTCCTTTGCTAGCATGATGAAGGAGGATGAATAGACATGTTTAGGATTCTTCAAACCCTTTTATCCTAATACTCTCTGGTCAGCCGCTTATCAAAACTAAGCTGTCCCTCAATATCAACAGCCCCTTAAGGCAGCGCCTGACTGTTAAGTATACACTGCAAGGTTTGTCTAAAGACGAACTACCAGAATACATAAAAACACGCTTAAAAATTGCTGGCCTTACACAGGATATCTTTACACCAGCTGCACTGCAGGCCATCTATGCCAATACCAAAGGGTTCCCCAGGCTGGTAAACAACTTAGCCACCACCTGTCTTATGTTTGCCGCCAGTCAAAACAAAATGCTGATAGACGAAGAGATTGTCTATCAAGCCCAAAACGAAGTTACCCTGTAGAGGAGGTAGAACAATTATGGTACAAAACAAGTCCAAAAGGTACGAAAAAATACTGAGAAACCCTACAACCGTAAAGATGTTGGCGCTGCAGATTAAGCAAGCCGCTGACGATTACATTGCCTTAAAAATTAGCGAGAATGAGTTTACCGAACTCATTCTCTACTATGCAAGATACCATGGCAAAAAGATGTTTTCAAGAGCGGGTGATTTAAACCCTACACTGCTGAATCGCATTGGTAAAAAGCGTGCTGAGCTGGTTAAAATCGCACTTACAGGATTCCAAATGTGTATGTTTTGATGTATCTCTCCCCAACTTTATTCTACAGAGGCAGCATTTGCTGCCTCAACTTTTTATTATGATACCACAGCAGAAAGATATCTGACAAGACTGCATTTTAACTTGATTTTAAGCTGAATGCCACCTTAATTTGAAAAACGGTCTTATTTAATTTGAAGATATTCACTAATTATTAGTAATTTCCAGCTAAATTAATCTGAGAATATTTTCTGTTTTAATTTGAAAATTGACACTTAGCCTCACCACTTATCCCTTCTCTTGTTTTACTGACTTAATCCTTAATCCTTTTCCCTTCTCTATCAGAACCACTTTTTTCGCATGCGGAAAAGGTCTATATGATATATGCATCGTTTGAAAATAATTGAAAGTTCAATACGTTCATGGATTAAAGAAAATTGATTGCATATTCTAATTCTTTCTTTCACACCATTTCGTCTTTAAACAGAATCTTTGAATATCTTTCTGAAGAACAGGATACCTTTCTTTATTGCTAACTATAGTTTCAATAATACGTTTCATAACGATATCGTCTAAATTCAAGTAATAAAAAATCCATTGTCCTTGTCTTTCGTCTCTCACAAATCCAACATCCCGAAGCTTTGCAAGGTGCCTGGATATTTTGGGCTGCGTTTCTTCCATAATCTCACACATCTCACACACGCAAAGTTCTTTATGAAACAATAAAACCAGAATCCGCAACCTTGTTCCATCCGACAAAACCTTAAAAAATTCTACTAGTTTATCCATCGCTCCATCCTTTCTTTATACTTTATATTTGGTCATGGAAAAAACTTTTAATAATCTCTTCAACCTTTTGTTCCACTTTGTCCATATTACTCTCATCTTTAAAGTTTTTGTTTTTTTCAATACCAAAATCACTGGTCAACACTATTTCTTCATATTCTGTTATTCCTATTTTATCCAGCGTTTTTGATGCACATTTTATTGGACAGCCGTTTAGTGCAATAAACTTATCATTTATCTTTGCCATCTTAATAATATTTTCAATACCTAAGGGAAGACCGAGTGCACAGACCATGTTAATTCTTTCATTGTCTACATACTTCAATGCTACCTTGCTTGTCATATTCCCTACATTACATGCCCCTTGGCAAGGCAAAATACCTAATCTCATAAAAATCCCTCCCATAATTATATTTATTTGCGTATATTCGTATATATGTATATTATATTAGAAAATCGTATTTGTCAATAAAAAAATAGGGCCCCCATTTAAAAAATCTTTTTGGGACAGCCCTTCTTCTTAGTAAAAAATTTCATTTCGACTCTTTTTCTTTTTCCTCTTTATCCTGCACAGCTTCGTCTTTATCTTCATCTACAATCTCCACAGAACAACAGCAACAAGATTTAGATGGTTTAAACAGCTTTGAAAAAATTGACTCCTTTTTTTCAGCCATTTCAACCACCTCCAATTTATCATGACTGAAATTCATTACATTATATGACACAAAATCTTCTAAAGGAGTTTTATCTCCATCTAGATCTACTTAAATGATTATATTAAATACATATCCTGTAATAGTGGCCACCACGAAGATAGATACCACAAAAGCAATCACCATTTTTTTCTTAAAAATGGAACTCAAAAGCAACAGTTCTGGTATGCTTGCCCCCGCTCCACCTATAATCAGCGCCATTACCGTACCGTAACTCATGCCCTTTGAAACCAACACCTGAGCAATGGGTATCATCGTTTCAGTTCGGATATACATTGGAATGCCAATAATTGCAGCCACAGGCACTGAATACAAATTTGACTTCCCTGCCACTCTAATTATCAGACTCTCTGGAACAAATCCATAAATGAACGCGCCAATACCTGCTCCAATTAACAGATACGGAAATACCTGTCTAAATAATCCTACAGCATCAGTCAATGCAGACTTAATTACTAGTTTGTTCTTTTCCCAAAATGACCCCTGAAGTTTATCATAAGTAATTTCTTCCTGCATCTCTCCTTTAACCGTCACCCTTTTAACTTCCTTTTCCATACCAAGCTTATCAAGAACAATACCTATGACTACGGCAAATACGAAGGTAAATGCCGCATATACAAGTGTTACCTTAAACCCGAAAAATGTAAGAAATAATGCTATAATCGCAGGATTTAGTATGGGGGAAGACATAAGGAAAGATATTGCACCGCAAAACGGCGCTCCGCTTTTAAACAATCCTACCAAAATAGGTATTGTTGAACATGAACAAAAGGGTGTCACAGCGCCAAGTACTGCACCAAGAATGCTATTTAAACCCTTCCTAGGTACCGAAAGAATCCTTTTTATTTTTTCTTTTGATATATATCTTTGAATAAGGGCCACCAGAAAACTTATGCCGATAAAAAGAAGTATAAGCTCCCCCATTATGGTAAGAAATACTTTTCCCGTATCCAGCAAATTAACCGTTGGCAACATTTTCTATCAATTCCTCCTGACTTATATTTCTGAATATTTCACACAGATAAGGATAAAGGCTACTCTCGGTGTTTAAGGAATAATAGTTCCACACTGCCACTCGCTTTTTGTTGATTAAATTTGCATCGGAAAGCAATTTTAAGTGATATGAAATATTCGATTGACCCATATTAAAAAACTTGCAAATATCACATACACATTTCTCTCCGTTTAAATATAAATACAAGAGAATTCTTAATCGGAATTCATCGGAAAGAGCTTTAAATTGATTGGCCTGCTGGGCTAATAACTTATTCATCATCGATGTATTCACCCCTTAGTTCCATATTATATATCAAATATTTTTGATGTCAATATCAAAAATATTTGATATATTTGTTTTAAATTTGTGGATATTTCTCCCAATATTAGGTGCTTTATTCAGCGCAAAAAGAGCTTTATCATGGGATAGCAAAAATAAAATAAAAGGTACAAAAAAGGAAAAGGGAGGTCTATTTTTCACCCTTTTCCCGCATGGCTTGAAAAAATCTTTTAAGATTTTCTGGCAGCTGATATTTTTGTTCTTCTTTATTTTCATCAATATCCGATGTACTACTGCCATATACCTCTCTCAGTATTGCGTCTACTATCATAGCTTTAGGCGGAACATTATATTCTTTTCCATTATATACCCATACTCGGCAGTCAACCTCGTCACCGCATAAATCACCGCATGACTCACAAAGTGATTCCTTCACTTCTAGCTGTATATCTTTTCCATTAATTCGGATAGTAGGTGAACTCTTGAACTTGTACTGTATAGCCTTTTCCTCACTGTCGATGTGGATTTTGTTTACAATAACCTCTGCTCCTGTCAATTCAAGCACTCTTGCAACATCAGAAATAGCTTCCTCAAGGCTCTCTTCAGTACCCTTGCACCTATCACAAACACTTAAGTCTAGATACATAAAGTCGATTACAATTTTCTTCTTTTGAGCACTACCATTTTGTTCTCCACATTCGCAAACTGTACTGCAACAACTGTTATTCTTTTGACTATCACAACACTTCATAATAAAAACCTCCCTCTATAAAAAATTTAGCTTCAATTTTATAGACGGAGGTTTCTTAAAAAGGACGCAAATATTTAATACGATTCAGCAGTACTTACAACTGTTTTCTTTTTGGTGGTACTCAATAATGTTCCCGTATATATCAAATTGAAACTTACAGCACTCAAAAAACTTCTTCTTCAGCATGGCTCTCCCGCGTTGAACTCTCGACTTAGCTCCTGATATGGACATTCCGAGTTTCCGAGCCAATTCTTTTTGTGTCAAACCACCCAATTCTGTCAGCATAATAGCCTCCTTATATTTGTTTGGAAGGCTCTCGATCATATTTTTAAGGCATAACACTAATCCATTAATTATTTCATTTTCATCACTATCATTTACACTCATTTCAGGCAATTCCGAAATTTCAATCGTATCTCTTTTGTTCCTATAATAATCGGCAATTGTATTTCTTGTTATTTGATATATCCACGCATATATTCTACCATTATCCTTTATCTGGTCAATATTTGAACATATTTTTAAAAACACATCTTGGAGGATATCTTCCGCATCTTGTTTTTTTCCTACTTTTTTTAAAATAAAGGTTTTTAGCTTGAAATTTAACTCCTCCCATAAAATACCAACATCATCTCTTATGGCTTATACCTCCCTTGGCATATTAGTACGCTCTCGAAAAGTCTGAGAACCTTATTTTAGCTTGTTTGCAGGTTCGGTCTTGGGACTTCACCCCATAATTATTCTGCAAGGTTGCTCTACAAAATCAATCGTTGTGCCTATGTTGCTCAGCTACTTTTCGAGAGTATTCATATTATAGAATTGCTTTAAATCGCTGTTAAAACGTCTTATCATTCAAATAATAGCATTCTCCAAAAAATTTGCCTTAATAACATATTATTCCATTTTTATCGCCATTCCACAGCATTCCTTTGCGCAGGTCCCACAGCCTGAACATTTTGTATAATCAATCTCTATTCTGCCCCCCAAAGGCTCTTTATCATCCTCAACATAAATTACTGCGTTATTAGAACATGCAATTATGGCTTTGCAGATATTTGCCTGCGCAGGACATTTCTTCTTTAAAATAACTGGTTTCACACCTCCCACCCCCTTATTTGCTGTGACCATCTTTTTATCCTTTAAACCAATGTCTCGTGCTGTTGGCTATCTTAACGAGAGTTAGCATAATAGGAACTTCTGTTAACACACCAACTACTGTGGCCAGTGCTGCACCTGATTGCAGGCCGAAAAGTGAAATCGCAACCGCAACGGCCAGCTCAAAAAAGTTGCTTGCGCCAATCATAGCTGCTGGTGCTGCAATGTTATGAGGTAATTTCCACGCCTTTGCCCATCCATACGCAATACCGAATATGAAGAAGGTCTGTATGGTCAACGGTATTGCTATAAGCAATATGTGCACGGGATTGTTAATAATTATTTCTCCTTGGAAAGAGAAAATAATAATCAAAGTAAGAAGCAGTCCTACTATAGTGGTATTGTCAAATTTTTTCAAAAACTGATTTTCAAAATATTCTATTCCCTTATTTTTAATAACGTACCTTCTTGTCAGGTATCCTGCCGTCAAAGGAATAACCACAAAAAGTACGGTAGATAGTATCAATGTACCATAGGGCACTGTAACATTGCTTACACCCAGTAAAAACGCTACAATGGGAGTAAAAGCAAACAGAATTATAAGATCGTTAACGGCCACCTGTACCAAAGTATATGCAGCATCGCCTTGAGTTAAATAACTCCAGACAAATACCATTGCCGTACAAGGCGCTGCTCCGAGCAACACCGCTCCCGCTAAATATTCTGTAGCAAGATTCTCAGCTATAAATGCCTTAAATACAACTTTTAAAAAGAATGCTGCAATCAAATACATGGTAAACGGCTTAATAAGCCAGTTTGTCGTACAGGTTACTATAAGCCCCTTGGGCTTCTTGGTTGCATTGACCACGCTGCCAAAATCTATTTTAAGCATCATCGGATAAATCATAAGCCATATCAATATCGCCACTGGTATGGAAACATTATAGTACTCGAACTTGTTTAGCGTCTCAGGTATTGATGGTATATATTTCCCAATAAGTATACCTGCTATAATACATAATATAACCCATATAGTCAGGTATTTTTCAAAAAATCCCAATCCTTTGTTATTTGCTTTAATATTGTTGTTGTTTTCCATATTAACGCCTCCTCCAATTTCAAATATTTTTTGTTTTTTCCTTCAAAAATCCTCTTTAATATGGATTATATGTGTATATAATCCATATTCCCTCTAATATTTAAAATCGCATTCAGTTATAAGCATTATCCTACTCGATAAACAAATTTTGATTTTCTTCCTCAAAGCAAACCTTATTCCGTCTTAAGTCATCACAAGAAAGCTTGCTTTCTCTATACCTTCTTAATTTCTCCAAATCTGTCCTATACAATTCTTCCCTAATCAGCTCATTGTCTAATATTTCTTTAATGAAACTATATCTCTTTAAGATATCTTCATTAATTTTGTAATAAACGTACTGTGCCTTTTTATAAAACTCGACTATATTGGCATATGTCAACTTATTAAGGTGTCGCGATGTATTTGATTGAGTAATGCCTAGAATTGTCTCAATTTCGCACACACATAGCTCTCCTTGTCTTAATAAGTTTAAAATCCGCAGCCGCGTCTCATCAGACAATGCTTTTATTATCTGTATAAGACCCATTCCCTCACCACCTATATGATTATATTCGTTTATATTCATATATTATGCTTTTAATTTTTATTCGTCAACCCTAAATAAAACTCTATTTTGTGTGAAAAAAGTCGTTTCGAAAGTTCAGTGTCAAGATTCAAGGAAAATGCTTCATTCTCGTATTTTTCGAAGCCTCATCACCTATCCCTTCTATGTTTTATAGAAGTAAATTTTTCCCTTATTTTGCAAACAAAATCACTTTGTCTTCATAGCTTCATCTATTTTTTCCATAACTTTCATAGCTATTCTTATGCATTCTTTTGCATCTTCCTTGCTCACCAAAAGAGGATCTTCTGCAGGATATCTGGTTTCAATATAATATGTATTCACAAAAGCCATGTCCTTAATAAATTCACCTAAAGCCTTATTATAAGCCATAGCCTTTTTGCAAAGCCTAACCAAATTATGCCCTTCCTGAAGCTCTCCCGTAGCATATATAAGAAAACCTTTTAAATATTTCTCTATAGCTTGTTGACAATGGAAACATACTATCCCATTATCACCATCATGCTCATACAAAATTTCGGCACTTCTTATATCCTTTTTTGCCATTTCAAACCATTCTTTATATTTCATAGAATCAACCAAGTAAACTCACCCCAGTCCTCTTTATAATATTTGCAAAGCTTGCCCTATCATCCTTATATCTTGACCACTCGGAAGGTGTATATATGACTATATCCAAATCAACATCATATTCTATATCAACAAGCATCTCTCTCAATGTTTGCCTCTTATCAGGTGTATCCAAAATTACACAAATATCTATGTCACTATCCCGTTTGACCAACCCTTTCGCGCATGAACCAAAAAGAATAATATCATCTGGATTATACTTATTTACAATCTGGTTTTTTATCTTTTCAATTTCATCATAGCGACACATATTATCACCTTCTAACCCTGTATAAGTTCCTGTTAATTCAAATTGAACTGCCATTTTTTATTTTTCTACTTTGTACTAAAAATACATTCTAGTTACTAAATAATAAAGCACTAAGCTCAAAGCTTTCTTAATACCAAATATACCCTATCTCAAAAATTATTATACCATCATCACTAGCATCCCTATTTTTTCAGTCCAAATATAACACAACTTTATTTTAATTTTGACACAACTTACTAGTTTTCCACAAGTATAAAAAGATATTTTCTTGATCCTTTTTCCCAAAAACCTTGATCCTAACTATGTCCTCTTCAAACAAACTCTTATCATTTTTCAAAAAAACTCGTGTCACTTGATACCTTGAAACCCTTGATCCTTAAGCCTTTGTTAATCTCTGGCATATTTCCTTCTTTTACCTCATCTGAAATATTTGTCACTTTTGTTCCTAAAATGTACCCAGAAAATTAAAAAATTGTCGTGGCAAAATTGAAAAAACTTGTGTTAAGGATCAAGGAAAAAGGGATAAGTTTTTATCTCACTTATCCCCTTCAACCCTTGATTTATAAGGCTTTTCAATGATTCTTTCACAATACCTTCCTTATCGCCTTGATCCTTTTCTACTTATCCCTTACCCCTATCCCCTAACACGACTTTCTTTTAAGTAACACGAGTTTTTTTGAAATGCACAAACACATTTAGACATGCTACATCTCACGCCGACCTTCCAGTGCTTTGGATAGGGTAACCTCATCAGCATATTCCAAGTCCCCACCCACAGGCAAGCCATGGGCAATGCGGGTAACCTTTATGCCTATGGGTTTAAGCAGCTTAGAGATATACACAGCCGTTGCTTCGCCTTCCACATCGGGATTAGTGGCCAGTATAACTTCTTTTACCGTATCGTCGCTTACCCGCGCAATGAGCTCCTTTATCTTTATATCATCGGGCCCTATACCGTTCATGGGGGATATAACTCCATGAAGCACGTGATAAAGGCCACGAAAATCCCGCGTCTTTTCCATGGCAATGACATCCCGCGGGTCCTCTACCACACAGATTAGGGAAGGATCCCTCTGGGGATTGGAACATATCCTGCAAGGATTCACATCGGTGATATTCTGACAGACAGAACAATATCTGATCTTATTCTTCACTTCAGCAATAGCGCTGGCAAGCTGGCCCACCTGCTCATCGGGCATATTTATGATATAGAATGCCAGCCGCTGGGCGGTTTTATTCCCTATGCCTGGAAGTTTAGACAATTCACTGATAAGCCGTGCAATGGGTTCAATGTAGTAGTCCATACCATTACCTCTCAATCAAACTTCTGTGGTATTTTTACACAAAGCACATTGCAGACCTCTTATCAAATCATTTACAATCTTATAATCCTTAAAAATCTTTTTTACGCGCCAACCTCATCGTAAAAGCCTTGCTGGCTTTAAACGCTCCGCATATGGATACAAATCCAGCCTAGCATCACACTGATTACGCAAATTCACCACAACCGCACCGATTCAATACCTTCCAAAATATAAAGCCTTATCGCCCATTTCCTTAAAACAGGCCAGGTATAGACAAACCTCCTGTCAGCTTGCTCATCTCCTCCTGTACTATTTCCTCCGCTCGCCTCAAAGCCTCATTCACAGCTGCTAATATAAGGTCTTGAAGCATTTCAACATCATCGGGATCCACAGCCTCAGGGGCAATCTTTATCTCAACCACTTCCTTCTTCCCGTTTGCCACAACAGTGACCACGCCGCCACCTGCAGAAGCCTCAACGGTCTTTTGTTCCAACTCCTCCTGAAGCTTGGCCATCTGTTCCTGTATTTTCTTGGCCTGCTTCATGAGTTGATTCATATTGCCTATCCCGGCGAAACCACCCGGAAATCCACCTTTTGCCATGATCTAATTCCTCCTTTTCCACTCACATCGTGCAATCCTTTTCTCTATTATATTGTCTTTACAGTCAATCATCAACTATTTCCACAAAATCTTCGCCAAATATATCTATGGCTTTCTCTATTATCTCCTCATTCTGCGATTTTCCTTCAGGTTCGCTCCTAGCAGTTTTTTGATCGGCTAAGACGCACCGAACCTTGACCTGCTTGCCAACCACCTTTTCAATGGCTTTCTCAACAAAATTCCGATTGTCCTCCCTGTCCATCGATTCCATAAAAAACTGCTGATCTGCAGGAAAACTTAAAACAGCCATACCCTTTTCATTCAGCGCAAAACCACAATCTTTTAAAAAGCCATATAAGGCTATGCGCTCTTTTTTGATAATCCCCAGCACCTCTTCCCAAACATGAGCATCTGCCGCACCTCCATCATCATTACTGCCGTTATCTCCACCTTCTTTTCCTACTGTACTGCCCCCATCAACCGCTTGGGATTTGCTTGCAGCACGTGCACCTTTTCTAGAAGGCGATGTCTGTTTGACCACTACGCCACCCTCAAGCTGCTGTTCCAACTTTGCCACCCTGTCCAGTAGAGCATCCAGCGTCACTTCCTGCTCGGGCCTGCAAATCTTAACCAGAGCCATCTCAAGCGAGACCCTGGGCTGGGAGCTCCATCTCATTTCAGATTCTGCAGCACACAAAATATCTATAGCCCTCATCAACCTCTCCTGGCTGGCCTTTTGTGCCTGTTCCATATAAGCCTTAAAGGTATCCTCACCTACATCTATCAGCTGCGCCGCGTCGTTGCACACCTTTATCACCAGCAAATTTCGCATATGATTTATTAAATCTTTCAAAAATACGCTTACATCTCGCCCATCGTTTATCAGCTGTTCAACCTGATAAAACAGCTCAGAGACATTTCCTTCGATAATGTTCTCTGCCACAGCAAAGACAAACCACTGGTCTGCCGTCCCCAGAACAGCCAGCACATCTTCATTGGAGACAGCATCACCACCAAAGCCTATGCACTGGTCCAAAAGGCTCAAAGCATCTCTCATGCTGCCTTCCGCCCACCGGGCTATGGTATACAAAGCCTCTGGTTCAACCTGTATCTCCGTCCGTTTGGCTATCTCTGCCAGCCTGCTTACAATCGACTTATTGGCTATCCTCTTGAAGTTAAACCTCTGACATCTTGATAGAATAGTGGCTGGCAGCCGATGCGGCTCGGTGGTAGCCAGAATAAATATTATATGCTCCGGAGGCTCCTCCAGCGTTTTAAGCAAGGCATTGAAAGCTCCGGTTGAGAGCATGTGCACCTCATCTATGATATATACCTTGTAACGTCCCACCACAGGAGGATACTTGACTTTATCTCGCAATTCCCTTATCTCATCCACTCCATTGTTGGAAGCAGCATCTATCTCAATTATATCCATGCTGCTACCTGTTGACAATTTTTGGCATACTTCACATTTAAGACACGGATTCCCATCTATTGGATTCAAACAGTTAACGGCCTTTGCAAAGACTTTGGCCGTGCTCGTCTTGCCTGTACCCCGTGAACCGCAAAACAGATACGCGTGAGCAATGCGGTTGCTCTTTATCTGATTTTTCAGTATGCGTATGGTGGCATCCTGCCCCACCACTTCATCAAAGGTTTCAGGCCGCCACTGACGATACAGTGCCGTATACCTCAAAATGCTCACCTGCTTCCCGCTATAGAATATAAGGCTAATACTGATCAAAAAAATTTTGGTTAAGAAAATTTTAAACACCACATAAATTGCTTTAGTGTCATAAAATCATATAGTTTCAAGTGTAGCATTTTATGTAGCGCTTCCGACAAAGAGATCAAGATACGTAAAAAAACCACACTTCATTATTCAACCTAATTTATTATAACACAAACAGCCATAAAATGTAGTCAAAAAATAGACAAGCCGCGATCAAATCGCGGCTTGTTATAATGGTAATGCCGTGCACCTGCCTTCGATTTAACACCTACAGGCGGGAACCGAACAGTTTACTCCGACCAGGCTACCCTGCGGCACACGAAAACATCTACTTACTGCTGCTTCCTTCCGGACCTGACAGGGTTCGTAGAGTTTCGTTGCACAGGACCCAGTCATCCTCGTAGCTTATTCGACCCCAGTCCCTACAGGTGCAAACCTCCAGCAGGAATTCGACCCCGCTATAGCGGATTGCGGGTTACAGGGCACCGCTAACTCCCCGTCTAGCACGGCAAATTTTTTACTTTTTAAATGTCATTAAAGATAGTGTTCCTTTTGGCATATTAATTATACTATTATCTCACATCATTTGCAATACAAAAATTCTTACAATTTTACAGAAATATCCATCCTTTTAAACCAAATAATATTCATTATGCCTCTTGATTTTTTTGGTTTTACGAGGTATACTATTAAAGCGCTAGGAGTAATATATTCGACGCGGAGAGATGGCTGAGTGGTCGAAGGCGCACGACTGGAAATCGTGTGTACCCCCAAAAAGGGGTACCGAGGGTTCGAATCCCTCTCTCTCCGCCAAATCAAGGGTTCCAGCGAAAATCGCTGGAACCTTTTTATTTGTTTTAAACGCCAAAATTGTGACATTATTGTGACATTTCACCCTCCCAAATAAAAAGAAGGGTTTCAACCTTTAATTCATTCCTTACTTGGCAAAAAGTATTTTCATAGCACAATTATGGCACACGAGATTTTATTTTAACCCCATAAAAATCAGATCTATATGTGAAAAGGAGACAAGGTACAAGATAACAAAAGGTCTACGTTCGCATATACTGTAAACTGTCAGGCAACTATCAGTCAAAATGAGAGCTCAAAAAGAAGAAGGGGGAAATTGTCCCGGTTGCGCCGAGCAGCTGCGGCGATGAGCCAAGGCGGGGAGGCAAGCACGGCTTGTCAAAATTTGGCGATCGGTTTGGCAGAGCGTTGCCGGACCCTGCCCCTTTTAGCTTTCTCGCTTCCCTTCCTCCTTCTTTCTCCTTCCTTACTTTTCTTTTGCGTTCGTTTTTGTCTTTCTTCTCATTTCAATCTTCAAAGGGGGATGCTTTGTGGAATTGCTCGAAACCATTTTAAGACTTGTCCAATTCTCCGCTTACGCAACAATAGGCGGAGCCGGGGTATGGTGCTTGTCCAAATTGCTAAGCGCGAATGAGGAGCAAACAATTCAGGATCTGCTAAGGCATACATGGACGATCGGCGAAACTGGCACCGGTAAAAGTACAAAGGCAAGGAACGATATACTTAGCGTTATCAAACAAGGTTATGGCTGCTTATTCATTGATGTACATGGGCATGATTCAAGAGAACTGCTGGATGAAATCCCCCCTGAACACATAGATAGAACAATCTACATAGATGCGGCAGATTACAAAAGGCCAATCGGAATCAGCATCTTTGATAAAAGCATGGATCCATTCCAGAACGAATTACAAGCCGATAACCTAGTATCCATATTTGACATACTCTGGCCAGGCTTTATAGGTCCTTCTACGGAAGATTTATTGCGCATGGCTGCTCTTGCTGTAATTGAACAGGAAATATCCACACTGTACGAGATATACCTAATACTCGTATCGGAAGAATATCGAAACAATCTCAAAATACAAGACACCACCGTAAAGGAATTTTGGCAAGTAACATTCCCAGAGCTCATTAAAAAAGATAAATCAAGGCTTAATCCTCCAACTAATAAACTTAGGAAACTCATTATGAGCAGAACGTGCAGGCTCATGTTATGCCAATCATCTCCTAAATTGAATATAAGAAAAGCCATGAACGAAGGCAAAATAATAATATGCAATTTCGCCAAAGGACATATAGGCCATATTACAAGCAGGCTGCTTGCGGCCATCATGATGGTTAAAGTGCAATTGGCCACGTTTACAAGGAATAACAACGCACAACCATTTTTTGTGTTTTGTGATGAATTCCAAAACTATGTAACAGAATCTTTTGTAGAGCTTTTGAGTGAGGCCAGAAAATACAAAATAAGTCTCAATCTGTACCATCAGTTTTTTGCACAACTACCCAGACAATTGCAGCACGCCATTCGTGGGAATGTTGGCAGCCGATATGCTTTTCGTGTAGATGATGACTGCGAAATGGTTGCAGAGATGCTCGGCGTTGACCCGGACGATATACGAAACCTTCAAAATTACTGGTATTACGCCAAACGGCTCATAAATGGCAAAAGGGAAGATAAGGCAGTTAAGAAGAAATCTCCGCCACCACCTAAAAAATATAACTTATCGCAGCACATAATAAATAACTCCAGGTTGTCCTATGGGGTGTCTTATACGCATATACTTAAAGAGATAGAAAAACGTTCTGAATTTGGAGGTGCTAATGATGGATACATCGAGATTGACTGAAAGGGATAAAAAGGTGTGGGAGTACATTGCTAAAACCAGATACGTGACAACATCGCAACTTGCACAATTGTTCTTCTGGTACGATGAAAATGGGAAACGAAATAAATATGCCCTTGACATTTGCAGAAGAAGGCTGAAATACATGGAAGAAAATCTGCCCATTACTAGCTTTTACAGAGGCGCCAGGTCCGAAAAAGTATATTGCTTAAAAAAGCCTGGGAAAGAAGTGATGCTAACTCCCGGGGCCTTGGATCACTCCATTGAACTGAATGATATTATGATTAAGATTAAGCACCATGCAGATAGGAATAAACACAATATAGTCGATTTCAGAATTGAACCTGTGCTGCTTAATAAAGTTATGCCGGATATCTTGCTAATATACGAGATCAATAAGCGCATAAAGATATTTTTTATCGAATATGATAAAGGCACCATGACACTAAACAGGATACGAAAAAAGCTTTTGCAATATAAAGAATACTTTGCTAAAAAGTTGTATTTGGAAGAAGATTGGCAGCCTGGGGATATCAAACCAAGCATTGTTTACCTGTGCGAATCAGAAGCAAGAGCTCAAAATATAAGGCAATTGGGGAGTGTGGACGTGGTAACCGATATCACAAAAATCTTGTGGTAGCAAAATAAAAGAGCGGCGTTTATAGCCGCTCTTTATATGACCGTTTCTTGTTCGCATGGGATACCCAATTGCTTTAATTCTTGTTCAAAAATATCTACATCGCGAGTAAAATCCTTTGTGTATGGTGAATCCCTGTAGAATTCACCATCATAAATGCACAAAGTGTCCTGTCCCTCATCATAGACAACCGTAATACCAAACCAGCCCCACATTGCTGTCATTATAACTTTCTTGACTCTGGATTTATGCAACTTTAAATCATCAATGACCAAATAGTCGTCATCCACTCCATAGGGTGCCCCGACACAATTCTTGAAAAGCATCTCTTGCACCTCCCTATAGTTTTTTGTATATTTCTCGGAGCAACGCTCGCTGTTGCTCCGTAACCTTCATCGGCTCATCAAATTCCGGGAACTGCCGACCGTCCAACCAGTCGGCAAGCTCGTCCCCGGATTCGAAATCGTCGTAGTCTATCCCGAGGTTTTTAACCCCGAGGATAGCCTCGATTTCGTCGATGTCGGCTCTTGTGAACTTGGGCCTCCCGTACAGCCTTCTTATTGCCGATTCTTTGACCAGCCATACGCCGCCGTAGGGGCCATAACCGGTTTTTTGGCATTCATCTGACGTAATACGACCTTCTTTGATTGCACGGCGGATTGTGGAATCTGCGATACCCCAGCGTTGACTTATTTCTGTGGTGGTGAGCCATTTTTCACTCATAGATATACCTCCTTTCACAAATTAAAAACGCCCCACCCGAGACAGCTTCCCGCCGTCTCTAATGGGGCTTCCTGCCTAGCAATATATTTGAAAATTTGTGGGTTTAGAAGTCAGCTTCCGCTTTCACTTGCTGTAGGGCTTCCTGTTCGGCTTTATGAATAATGTCACTATAGCTAGTTCCTTTGGGCGTTTTATAAATTGTCACATAATAATAGTCTTCGTATTCGCTGCCATCCCAGTCTGACAAGTGATCACGCACCCATACAATATACTGGATATCATCAGCGGAGAATTGTTGTTGTAACCTGTAAATAGCCTCTAATACTGTTTCGCCTTCGTCATATCTATGCTGAGAATGTGCGTAATTTGAACCGCTTTCGTATGAGGGCTTGACAGCATCTTGCAGGATTGTTCCGTCCTTCAAAATGAAATATACTGCTTCTTTTGTTTTGGTGTATCCCTTGCTTCCATCCCAATAATATTCCTCTGGAGTGGCCTTTAATAAGTTTTCGTCTGCTCTTTTAATTTTAATGTCTGTGGGTTCGCCTTCTAGAATTTCATTCAGAAACGGGAATTCTTGTTTGAAGGCTTCAAGTTTAAATCTATTCATAAAAACCTCCTTTTCCCAGCAGGGCACCGCCCTAGCAGGTATTTGTGTATCCGCCCCTGCTCTATGGCTGGGTAGGCAGTATTTTTGTGGTGGGCGCTGATTTACCGCTCAACGCCCGAAGCATAAACTAAATTCTTTCTAAAAATTCTAATATGTTTGTGTCGGTTATCACGAAGATGATACTTAGTCCTGAGTCGCCTGCCGTACAAGGGGGACAATGCCGATAATAGAATTGAGCTCACCGTCGTAGATTAGCTCGGCCTCCCCCCTCCGGACATCTTCTTGAATAATTTCCCGCCGAGCTGTGTACTCTTCCGTGTCATCAGGGGTGTTGTCATATGCGAAAAGCTGCACCCCCTTTTTGTTCCTGACAAGTATGATTTTTATGCTATCTTGTTTTTTGCGCATATTTATACCTCCTTTCAATCCGGCGGTATTTGTAATCGCCCCGCCGGTGGCGATTATGGTGTGGTGGCAGCTGATGTCGCTCAACTGCCGAAGCGCCACTTTTGCTTATCCCCGCACCGGGACCCCGTGGCGGGTTGCCCGGCTTTCCCTGCTGGGGCTCTTGCGGGTGTACCCTGCACACCTCCAGGTACATATTCCTCGTTCGGCTCTCGTGTCTCCCGCCTGGTTCGGTGTCGCCAAAGTGGTGGCAGCTGTTGCGCACAACTGCCGAAGCGTGCCCGGTTTATGCCCCGGGGCGGGGCGGTTTAGCGAAGGATGAATCTGTACTCGACCGTCGCTCCCCAGTTTTTCTTCCATTCCCCAAGCGGATAAGCTTTGTTTCGGTCGGGGTGGAAGGTGTTTGTTTTAAGATCCACATAAGCACCCCGACCGTAGCTGTCGAAGTACAGTCTCCTGTGTCCTCCCTTTTCCCAAAGCTGTCCGCCGGGATAAACCTTGTGCTCCTCTATCCTGCCATCCTCGTATCGCCACTCCTGCACGAGAGTGGTAGGTTGAGTGGCGGGCTGTTCTTCTGGTTCTTCTTCGATAACGAGCTCGTATGTAACCTTTCGGCCTGCATACTCGAAAGTTTCGCCGATTTTGATATTCGGTTTACCAATCCCCTGTTGCTTGTCCGTTTCCCCCGTTTCTGGATTGAATGAGAAATCTAGCTGTGGGCAGTAAAATTCTTTCTCTGAAATCTGCTTGACTTCCCAAACATACTCTTTCTTCTCGCCGTTCCTCCTGATGATGGTTTCTTTCAATCCCTTAATTTTCATTTTTCAATCCCCCTCTTGATTTTTGTTTTGGTAACGTCATCGTTGCCTTGCGATTATATAATATCACGATGTCGTTACCTTGTCAATAGGGTTTCAAAAAATTTTTTGAAAAATTTTTGTCCAAAAACAAAAAAGCCGTGCACCTCGAAAGATGCACGGCATCCAAAAACAAAAAAGAGGGGCATCACTGCCCCTCTGTCTTTTCTGTTTTACTAAACTGTTCAAGCACTACCTTAAGTTTATCCGGTACAGGCAACCCTGCCCTAGCGCAGTTTTCTAATATGCTTATGCCCTCATTGGATACATAGAAAAAGATAATGGCCGTTCTTATTGCGCTGCCATTGCCGAGTAAATATACGTCTATTATATTGCCCAGGCCCACCAATAAAAATATAAGTATTTTCCGCATTATGCCTATAAAACCTACCTTGCTTGAAACTTTTTGCTCTACTCTTGCCGCTGCTAACCCCGTAAGATAATCGGCTACTACAAAGGCTATTAGGGCATACAATAGCCCATCCAGGCCGCCTAGCAACCATCCCAAAAACCCTCCAACAGCCGTTAAGGCTACTTGAATGCTGTTTATAATGCTCTTTATGTTCATTCTATAACCTCCTCTCTAATAAATGCAGCAAAACCTTTTTCTTTGAGCAATTGCACCATTTTTTCTGCGTTCTCTCGATTTTTGAAAGCACCCACTTGAACCCTGTAAATTTTCTTCTCTTCTGGCTCCTTGAGTGCAGCTATAAGTTTGTCCCATGGGAAGTATTTGCCTGGACAAGCCGTCGCTGCGAATTGTTTGTGTGGCGCTATCCCTCGCAGATTTGGGAATCGGGCCTGATTGTATTTCACCCTCTCGACCAGCGCCCTGAACTGCGCTTCCGGCATCTCCGTCTCTTCCTCATAGTTGCCCTCGACACAGATGCCATAACTCTTATCGTTCCAGCCTGCCGTGTGCGCCCCCACGTGGTCACCACGGCAAATGTAAACCGTTCCGTCCTTGGCGATGTATTCGTTGTATCCTATTCCGGCCCACCCTCGGCCAAGATGGTGCTTGTGGATTGCCTCCGGCGTTGCCTGTTCAACGGCGGCATGGTGGATGATGATATACTGCACATCTTCTAACTTAAGCGGTGTTAGTTTGCCCCGCCAGTCAAAGTTGGGTTGTACAATTTGCATAGTTTATCCCCTCCTTACAAATGACCTATTCGCAAAGAAAACTTGTTGCATATTTAAGACCTACTAGAAGCTATATACTCTGCTACTACTTGACGGTATTCTTCTGGCACTACATTCCTTGTATCCCCTTCAATAGGTTCAAGAATCCATTTGCCAGTTTTCACCAGGTATGCATAAGCTACAATAAGGTATTGCTTAAGCATTTAACCTCGCCTCCAATACTGATAATCTTGTTTCTAAGTCAATAATAGCTTCAACCAAAGCTATCTTTTCCTCATCTACTGGTTCGTAAATTGGTGGTGGCGTTGGGTCATGGGCATTAACTATAGTAGTAATCTGGTCTATGATTTCTTTTGGCGTGTTGTCTGGTACAAAAATCCATACCTCCTCATTAGTGCCTTGAATAGAAGCAGTACCGTCATGTTGTAACGGCGGTACTAAACTAGAAGCAAAAAGTTCGTCTGCAAGTTTGTCCAGTAAAACAGTCTTACGAAACGTTAATTTCATACTTATCCCACCTTTACAATTGCAAGTATTGGGCCGGCTAAGCCCGCATTAGGGATTGTCAAAGCAGCCCCACTTGTCTGCTTGACAAAAAGCTCCACATAATCATCTCGCTCAAGCTTAGCTAAAGTAGTTACTATTACATGCGTCGGTGCATCTGCTGCAACTGCCTGCATACGGGAAATATGAAGCAAGCTCCCGTTAACATAGATACGAGCATCACGTAAGCCAGTACCATTATTGTAAAACTGAACGGAACCGATAATAAGATATCGTCCTCCCTCCTTAATAACTAATCTGCTATTTGCGACGTCATGTAGCATGCCATAATCAAATATTGTGGTAGGTAATGTCAGTTTTGTGACGGTATCATGAGGTATACTTTGATCTGCATTTGCCGTAATGCAAGCAGTGTAGTTACTCCCTATTCGATTATTGTTCAAGTCAAACCAAGTATTGAAGCCAAGAGAATTACCATACAAGATGATGTTTTCGTCTGGTACGATAGGTGTATATAATGGAGATACCATCTTTGCTGGATTAGTTAAACGAGACGCAATAGTATTCCCTGTCAGTAGAATTATCCTCGAATACTGATTTACTTTTATTAGAGACTGTGCTATCTGTTCCCCAGTACCTATTAAGTCAAAACGACAATTTATTATCCTGCGTATGTTCCTAAAGGTGTCTACATACTCGTTATCGGTTGCAAAATCGAAAATTCCTTGGCATGTGTAAATTTCAGGTTGTGTACCCGGTTCAAAATAACAATCTTCGTAAGTTGTATATCTACCACTATCTTTAATCATCCAATAGTTGGCTGCTGCAGTATTACGAATCTCAAAATCACAGTGTGTAAACTTGTTTTGGCTTCCGTAAGTGTTCTTGTAAGTAATGTTAAGCCATTGTCTACAATTGGTGAACTGGCAGTCTTCAAAATGGTTCAGATCAGAACAGTGAAGGTCTACAGCCAGTGCCCAACCAGCGAAATGCACGTTCTTAAAACACCCGAAAAAAGCGGCGGTCATTGATAAACCGATACTAGTATCTGCATCGTCTGCGTATGGGTATCGTAGAATACGGCATCTTTCAATGATAGGATTTAGTATGTGAGCTACGGGCTGAGGATTGGGCGGCACCGCCATATCTACTTTGGGGTTTAACTGACAAAACCCTCCACCATTTGATGAAACAAAATACAGATTATAAAACTTTGGCGCTCTAACCTGAATCAAAGACGCATCAGGATGATACTGAAAGCAGTAGTCTGTACCGTAATACCATATTTTACTTCCAGAAAAAGTTTCTCCTGGTTCAACCCAGCCTACTCCCCTGATTGTTACTCCTTTTTTTAATACGATACTACTAGTAATTTTGTATTGACCATACGGCAAAAGAACCTCTAAACCACCCGCTGCAGCAGCAGCATCTACAGCCGCCTGGATAGCTGCCGTATCATCCGCCACCCCGTCACCTTTTGCCCCGAAATCCTTTACATTTATCGCATAACTGTCAAGCTTCTTCCTCAGCGTATCAAAACCGCCACGTGCATCGACGATTTCAGCATTGCTGTTGCCTGCATTGATGATAAGCTGTTCAAACGTTGTTTCAAGACTTGCTTGCCTCGCTGTCGTACTTTCCACTTCTTCATTTATAGCCTCTATCCCGCTTGCTATGCTTTCCCTTACATCCTTGCCATATACAGCCTGCCTGATTTGCTGTACTTTATCGCTTATGCTTGCCATCTATTGTACACCTCCGTTAAGATTTTAAGACAGCGCCCACACTGAATGTGAACGATGGCGTTGTGCCGCCTATTGTATAGAACACGGCTATCTGAGAGCCAAGCAACCCTGATACCGCCTTCATTTCCGAAGTAACAGCCGTTACCTGTGTAAAATTGACTAAATCAAACCATTTACCACTAACCGGGTCTTTGGTTTTAATTTTGACATCCAAGGTTGGCGCTGTGCCGGATACTGCTGTTACATCCAAGAAAAATACTGCTTCCTTGTATTTCTTTACATCCACCGGCGTTGCTGATGTATCGCCGGATGCCGTCCTGGCCGCCGAGGCCAGCATGGTAACTTCCTGTGTAGTTTGTACAACCTGGACTTGCACCACGCCATTAGCATCTGTCAAAATCCTTCGTGCGTTAGTACCATCGCTACCAGCTATCAATATTGCTTTTGCCGGATGTGCGCTGCCCGGTGTTGCATCCGCAGGGGTTGAAACTATGTCTACATTCCCAATGTTATTATCGCCCGCCGGTAACGCAGAAACAATCTGAACGCCATTTGCTGTTTGGTCTATTCCTACCTTGCCAATGACGTTGCTACCTGCCGGTAAAGGCTCCACTATGGCTGCTTTGAAGTTGCCGCTTGTCGTTTTGGATGTTGGCAAGCCTGCCAACAGCGCTTCAATCTCTGTTGCCCGTACTTCGAGCTTACCTGATACCACCGATAGAGGATTGCCGTCTTTATCATACAGCACGTGTCTAGAAGCGCCGTTGTCACCAAGCAACACTTCATAATCATCAATTGCCGGATTGAAGTGTTGTGGAATTGGTTTGCCATATACCACCTTTATTGGCTTAGTATTGTATGGCATGTATCGCTCACTCCTTTTTTTAAAGTTTGGGCAATAAAAAAGCAGCACTTTTATAGCACTGCTTTAAGAGAATTTGCATTGTTTATCTCAATAGTTTCTCAAACAAATTTCCTATTTTCTCACCATATTTTTGTTCGCTTTTAGAGTCTAATTCAAGAGAAAATTCTAACCAACTTATTCCTGGCTTGACACCCTTGGGAAGTAATTTACGAGGTATATTAACTGGTATTTCTTCTTCTCCTACTAAAATAACAGCATAATCTCCTTCAAATCTATCTACAGCCGCTTTCATCGAAGTATTATTATCATCTTTCAAAAAAACAACGAAAAGCAAGACAATAGCTACAGCCACAATTGAAACCAGGGCAACTAATATCTTCTTTTTCATTATCGATTCCCTCCTAAATATCCTTTATTTCTATGAATAATTATACCACTTTTACCATATTGTTGCCACTTATTTTGCTTGTATAAATGCTTGTATACTTACCCAAGCGTTTATTCTTCCATTCCTACTGCTTGTAATTTCGATGATATAAGTTTGCCCTGGCATTGCGATATAAGGCGTTAAATCTATATCCACGCTAAATGGATTACCATCTGCCCCCAAAGGTCCTGCTACTGTTTGGCCATTCACTTTAACATATACATTCTGGGGATAGGTATCTTCAAAAATTCCGTACTGTAGGACATGAGCATGGTCTGGTATCGTAACGGCATGTGAATGGTTTGGTATCGTAACAGTATGCGAATGGTCTGGCACTGTTACTGTATGCGAATGGTTTGGTATTGTAACCGAATGGGAATGCTCTCCGCTAGCCTCATATGTGTACAAATGGTTTCCACCAGGGCTACTAAGCATCAATAAATATACTTCTGCTGGGCTTAGCTGGCTTGGTTCTCTAGAGTAAGTGAATCCATAAGCATTTATAAAATCGCTTGCTGGAGCGCTAGTTTCAATATTATTGAACATTTTATGTCTATGGCTAGCCGCAGAAGAACTGGTCACAGTAGTCCCACCGCCACTCGAACTAGTTGCAGTTGTCCCACCTCCAGCCGATGAAGTAACAGTAGTTCCGCCACCTGCTTCGCTGGTCACTGATGTTCCGCCTCCAGCTGCTGCCCCCTTCTCATATGCCCTATACTTTTGGCTATCTATATGCAACCTAACCCTATTGACATTGAGTATATCTGGTGACAGCCACACCGGAAGCTGGAACGGATGTTCGGCGTCGATATTTTCGGCATAGCCATAAGTGTCAATATACGTTGAGCCTTGCGGGGCATTTTCCAATGTAGCGTTGCGCTGTTTCAGGTCGATTATCTCATCGCTCAGCCGCACTGGCCTCGTGCTTATTACGATGTCGGGGTTGAATGGCTCAGACAACAAGTCATTGAAGCTTCGCTCCACAACCCTGGCATATACGTCAAGAGCGGTTTCTTCAGCTATAAAGTTTTCGGTTAAATAGTAGGATGTTGGCATTCTATCATTAATGATATGCAACGTATCGCCAAGACTAAATTTCTCGCCTTCGTGGCCTGTTAACACCGATAAATCCAAAGCTTTGCAGCTTATCGTCAATTTTGGCTGTTTTTTCTCGTTCAAAACCGTCTGTGTTTTCTGCAACAGCGTATATGCATTTTGTATATCCTTATCGACCATGATGCCTTCTATGACGCCATACTTTGCGATAGCCTCTGCGTCTTCAATATAATCTTTGCCATTGTTAATAGACGCAAAGGTGAGCTGGTTGATGCCTTCTCCATATCCCAAACCTATTAAGCGAGTTACAATCTCTGTTGGGTCGTATTCCCTTATATAGGATTTCGTGTTGTAACCAATACGTATTTCTACATTGTTATTCTCACCCTGGGCTTTGAGGTAATCAAGATACAATGCAGTTCCGTCGTCCCTAACCCTTATATCGCCTCCTAAAATATTTCTGAGCTTGATAATGCAATTAAGCACCGTTTCATAGTTGTAATCCACCGTAATGGGCTGTGTTAATTCTACTGTGCCGAGCTGAATTGGGTTGCTGGAGCTTGCGTTGTAGCGTGCAAGCAAGTCGCCCAATATCTCCGCCGGGGTTTTATTAATGTAACTGATACGCCGCACATGAATATCGTTGAGATAATTTAGCGCTCCTTCGCATGTAACCTCCTTGACAAACATGCCATTCTCGTCCATGCTGTCAACGATATTCAGCACACGCCCGGAAAAGAGTACCGGGCTTTCTTCGAGAACCATGCTTTCGGTTAAAAAGTAGCTATCTGGCCGCACATTGACAACCTTTACCTTTGTTGTCAGCTCCGCAATCTGGCCATACCCCGGATTGTTGGCGGGTATTGTAAAAGTAATAACGTTAGCTTGATTTAACGCTTCTTTGTACGATAACCTCAATAAATGCGGCATATCTTTATCTGCGGTTGGATAATGTATGCATGTTTCTACGCCGTAATTGTAAATATAAACCGCATACATTACAGCAACACCTTCCTGAAGAGGAATTTGATGTGCCCTGTGCCAATGATATCAATAACATTAGCTCCCGGCAATAGCATGAAGTTTCTGTCTATATTATCTCCTTGCTGCAAGGCAACAGTATAGTTATTAAGCGTGGCAAACATGGCTGCATTAACGTTTATTGTCGGTATAACTGGCCTGCCTGGGTTATATATCGTTACTGTTTCCGAGCCAATCACATCGAATTCGGTGTCCTGCATGTAATCCGTTTCAAAATTGAATGGGTCCCAAAGCTTTTGGCCTTCATAATCCACACCATATCTGAACGGCTCAGCTATAAAAGTGATTTGAAACCTTCCAAGCCGTGCCACAACTTCCCCAAAATCCGGCGCTTCTTCTACTTCTGCCAAGAAGTACGTATCTGGCATATCGGTAAATATCAGTTCGCTTTGCCCTGCTCCTAAAAGCCATTCCAGTGCCTGCGAGTACTTGTTGTACAGGAGGCCTCTATTTATCTCACTAAACCAAAAATTGACCTTGATTGTGCGCTCGGTGTACACTATTTCACCATTACTTCCAACCATTGAAAAATCATAGCTCCCATTCATGAATGGCACACTTTGCTTAATTTTTTTCTTGGAAGGAGGCTGTATATTAAAGCTTTCAATTACTAATCCAAAATCATCATAACTTTTTTTATCAGCAAAGATAATCTGTGTCAAATTCCAGCCCCCCTCGCCACTATCTTAATATTTCTACCTTGCAATAGGTCAACGTAAGGCAACATTGTTTCGGCAATTACCCTGCCATCCAAAAACACCTGTATTATCGGCGCTTTCCCAGCTTGCATTTCATCTCTTCCTCGTGTGTTGTTGCTAATATATTCATTCGCTAGCGTTGTCTGTCTTACATTTACATTCGGCAAAACTACCGATGGCGCTTGGAATTCCGTCGGAATAGCTGCTGCCATCTCTTCTGAGACATCTTTCATGCTCTCGATGAAGCCTTCGCCAATGCCAAGTGCGAGATTTTTACCTACAACATCCCGGAATAGTGTCGATGGCGAGCGTATCCCCAGCACATTCTTGATACCATTTAAAATACTCCTACCAATTCGCCCAAAATCAATGCTCCTGATGCCCTGCCACAAGCCGTTCACAATCCCACGTATTATATCCAAGCCAACCCTAAGCCAATTAACAGAGGTTAAACCATCAATAATGGCGGCAATAATTTCGGGCAAGGCCCGCATAATTGCCGGTATACCCTGAGGCAAGCCACGTGCAAGCGCAACTATGAGGTCAATACCGGCTCTAATGAGCGCCGGCAGATTATTCACTATGGCTTGAGTAATAACAGGAATTAAGGCAACCACGGCATTTATAAGCTGTGGAATAGCGTTTGTAATGCCTTGTATTAAGCTAATTAATAACTGTATGCCTGCTTTAATTATTAAAGGCAAATTCCGTATCAAGGTGTCAGAAACTTTCTGAATCAATTCCGGAAGCATAGCCAAAAGCTGTGGAATAATCCGATTAAGCCCATCCAGCAAGCCCTTAAACAGAGTTACAGCAGCATTTATGATTACTGGTAGCAATACCGGGACCTGCGGCAAAAGGCCTTCTATTAAATTGGTGAAACCATCAATGAGTGTTGGCAGGATAGTATTTATTGCATCGGGTAATAGTGCCGAAATAGCGGTTACTAGGCTTATAATTATCGCATTAAACCCCTCTAAAAATGTGGGCAGTTGAGCAGCAACGTTGGAAATAATTTGCTTGCCTCCGTTTATTAAGTCATTTGTGAGCTTTTGCTGTGCAGCCGCCATGTTCTCTCCACTGAATATTTGCGCAATGGAGCCGGTTATCTGCGGGATCATGGTGCCAATTAAATCAGTTGTCTGTTTAAGGCCTCCTGCAAATACACCCGCAAGAACATTCCCGGCCTGCCCAGCATTTGCCCTAAGTATACCCATGCTGTCATTGAACGCATTAAGGTTATCCAGCGCCTGCTGTGATAATATTAATCCTGCTTTTGTCGCTTCGTCGCCCAATTTTTTAAGAGTTTCAGCACCACCGAGAATCAGCGGATTGAGCTCTTGGGCCGACCTGCCAAAAATCTGCATTGCCAGAGCGTCTCGTTCAGTAGCATTCTCTACCTTGCCCAGTGCTGCAATAACATCGTTAAAGACTGCTTCATTGTCTCGCAATTTACCATTTGCGTCAGTTATTGGGACCCCCAATTTAGCAAATGCAGCCTGGAGTTTCTCATTCCCATCCCTGGCATTTGCCATATTACGGGTTAGTCTAGACAAAGAGCCTGTCAGAGTTTCTAAAGGAACATCGATAAGATCAGAAGCATACTGGAATTTTTGTATTTGCTCTGTTGACAATCCTGTCTGTGCCGCAAGGGTATTAATATCATCTGCAGCAGCTGCCGCTTTAACGGTTAATCCCGAAAGTGCAGTTCCGGCCGCTATTACGGTGCCTGTATAAACCTTAAGCCCTTTTTCTGCTAGATTAACCGCCCCGGCCACCGTTTTTATACCGGCATCAGTGATTTGTGCAGCAGCTTTGCCTGCAGTTTTTAAGCCATTTATAAAAGGAGTAAGTTTCGAGGCCGCTTCAGCAATCTTATTCTTAACGTTCTCAAATGCAGCACCGATTACAGATACCGATTTTTGCTCTTCCCTTAAACTGGCCAGCTTCGCTTTTGTGCTTTCTAACTCCCTCTGAAATGCCCGGTACTGCTCTGCGCTTATCTCGCCTCGTTTAAATTGCTCGTTTACCTGCTTTTGAGCTTCTTTGAGTATGTCCAGCTTTTCCTTTGTTGCCGCAATCTCTTCTTTCAGAATTTTTTGCTTCTGGGAGACCAGAGTGACATTGTTTGGATCTAACTTTAAAGCCCTATCTACGGCTCTTAATTCGCTCTGTAGGTCCTTGGTTGTTTTATTGACATCCTTGAGTGCCTTTTCAAGCGGTGCTGTATTTCCGCCAATTTCAATCGTTATGCCCTTTATGCCTTTTGCCACGTCTTCACCCCCGTTCTGGGCGGAACTTCTCCCTCAATGCCTTTCTATCTGGTTCTGTCTGCTGCAAGCGCCAGCATTTTTCGAGATATTCTCTGCCCTCTTCCGTCTGACTAAGCATGTATATATAAGCATCTCTGCGTAATCGCAAATATTCATCGATTGGAAGCTCCTGTATTTGATAATAGTTTAAGCCGGTGTGTTCATGGATTAAGCGTTCCCAGAAGGTTGTGCACTGGTATCGCTGTTCCCCTCCGTCTCCCTCCTCTCCGGGGATTGAGGGGATTTTGAGTTTGGGTCACTCACCTGCCCAGTTACAAATTTTACGTATTCAAGGAAGAATATCTGTATGTCTTCTATGTCAAGCAATTGTTCAATGTATTCTTTCGCTATTTTCTGCCCTTGTAGGTTATTAGACAAAATTTCAGCGGTTAAGCTGTACACATAATCAACTTGCTCTTTATCATCAAGCTCCAGCGATGCTAAAGCATCCTGCAAATCTACAAGCAAATCAAACACTCGTTTAGTTGGCATGCGCACCATTATTGTTGTGCCGTCCGTAAGTTTTACGCTCAAAAAGCGCTTCTTTGTCTTTGTAAAATCAAGCACCAATATTCACCTCCTAAAACGAGAGGGCGGCTTGATAGCCGCCCTCAAATTACGCAGTCGGTATCTCCTCTTCGTAAATAATTTTCGTGCCTTCGTTATCCATCGGTAGCGCCTTAAATTCGGCATCAATGACTGTCTCTTTGTCCTTGGCAAACGCCAAAGTGAAACCTGCCTGATTGTTACCCACAATTGTGACACGTATGTCTCCATCTACAGGATCCTCATGCACAAATCTGAGTACATACTTCTTGCCGTCCTGATTATTCAAACCACCAATCTTAACCGTTCGCTTGCCGGTCAAAGTATCCTCCGTTACCCTTGCAGTAGAGCACAGCTTGGCAAGAGTTGTGCCACACCAAGTCATTATACCGCTCTTAAACGTGACTTCTTCCTCTGTGAGTATAACTTTGCTTACCAGCCCTAAATCATCTTTTGCTTCGTAATACGTGGGCTTGTATTCAAGCGTTGCACCTCCTTGGATTAGCCCCAGCAAATTATCTTCTGCCTCTAAGGTCGCATCATCTGGAATCGTACCTGTAAACTCCATAATATATAACTTCCCCGACCCCAATACAATTTTCTCTTCTGCTGTAGGCATAAATTAACACCTCCTAAGTTTTTCGATTAAATCGAATTCATATACAACCTGAAAGAGCTTTTGATTGTCAATCCATGCTTCCGTTTTTCTATAATGAATTTTTGCGCTATCGAGTATAGCCTCTAACTTGGCCTCAGCCACCAAATCTTTTTTGTCCGTATAAAGTTCAACATGCACAACACTGCTTCGTATCAATGCTTCACTTGTATCGGCGCCATAGTTATCTTCATCAGGCACCCAGTACACTATGAACGGCGGAAGAGGCGGAGGATTGTTTTCGCTTGCTACAAAATGATGATAAGCCACAGGATATCCTGTTTGTTTCAGCAGCGTATACAGCTCAGCCAATGTCATTCTTTATCGCCTCCTCTATGCGCCGCCCAAGCTCTGCAATGGCCTTCTCCTCATTCGGCTTTATATGCGGTATGCCTGCTACTCTGCCACCGCCACGCTTGGCGTGGCCGTATTCCAATAGGTGTGTAAGCTGATAATGTTTGCTGTTGTATACTCGCACTTTTTTCATCAGCTTATCCTCATATTCCACTTTGGACGTCCAGCTTTTCGCATAAGCTCCGGTCCTTTTCGGGCTGTCCCGTTTCAAATTCTCCACCAGTTCTGCAGCAACATCATCAACTACCCCTTTGACCTTATTGGTCACCTCTTCAGAATATTTCTGCAACTCTTCAGCGATAACCGCAGATATGTCATATGGGCTTGCGGTTCTAACCATTTACAACCACCTTCTCGCAAAATTAATTACCAATCACTCTTTCACATGTCAGCCTGGTTCTTTCGCCCCGGGTTTCGACACGGATTATGCGGTACATAACACCATTATGTTTCAGCTTATCCTCCCCCTGATATTCAAAAGAGTATATCTCGAACATTTTTACCGGACGCAAGCCGGTCATAGCGGCGCTGTAGTATTCATTGGAGCTGACACTGTATTCATTTGCGTAAACCATACGCTCAACCGGTGTTTCAATTTGGTTGCCGATCTCATCTTCGGTAATGGTAACGCTGATTAAATAAATCACATCTTTAAACCGCATTGAGCGCCACCTCTACCGTCTCGGGGCCGTCGATATAAACGCTGCCGGTAGCAGTTTGATAACCAGCCTTCGATACCACATAATCCAAGTCAATTCCTGTCTTGGTAACAGTAAACACGGCCATGCCTTGGGAATTTGTCAATTTGGTTATGCCGTTGGCTGTAATAACCGCATCATCAATTGGCAAACCACCGGCGGTTATGATGAAAGTGATAACATAAGAGTTATAATCTTCGGCCAAAGCCAGATGCATCTTAATCATGTCGTAGCTTTTTTGTAGACGGTCGGCATCCGGGTTATCAAAACCAAAATTAGCTTTGCAGTAAGTAATAATAGCTCGTTTTATCAATGGATCAGTATCATCGTTTGCTTTTAAAGTGGTAACACCAGCCAAAATTAAATCGTACCGTGCAGCCTCAATCAGATCTAAGATCTCAGTATCGAATGCCGCGTTAGTTATCCTAAGGGCAGTTTTAACATCGTCAAGCAGTGCCATCAAATCACCACCTTAAAATTGATGGGCAGGGATAAGCCGCCCTGCCCATTAAACGTTGCTCAGTATAAAATTCATTCGCTAGCCTTATCTTTCCTTTTTCTTTTTTGTTGCGATCTTGGTAATTTAGCATCTTCGTCCGGGGCAATTGTAGCCGTCTCAATTTCAGAAAAAGTAAGCGGGACACCTTCAAGGTATCCCGCTTCTTGCAGTTCGGCAATGCGCTTTAAGTCGTCTGATTCGTACACATAGCCGGAATTGTATGGCTTATTCGTATGCTTATCGATAAACGCCTTTATGACTTTGAACTTCATTCCCTAAGCTACCACCTTATACAGCTGAAGCCTTCTTAATTCGCAGGAATCCGTTCTTGCTTACCACGTTGCCACCGGCGAAGATGACACCCTTATGAGCAATCATGCCCTGCTTGAATTTATAATCGGTAGACCGCATTACTTCCATATCGCTGAAAATGCACAACATGTAATTGGACAGCGGGCCATAAGCCATGCAGTACTCGCCAGCTGCGGTATTCGGGTCAGAAATAGCCTTGCAGGCGCTGTTGATTATGAACGGTATTCCGTCTATGGTCCCAGTGTTGCCGTTAACCACAATGTTATGCAGTTTCTTTCCGTCCGCTGTGCGCAATTGACTGAAGGCTTTGAGGTCCTTCTTGTTCAGGATTAAAACAGCAGCATCTTCGACTTCTTCATCTCCACCATAGCTGAAGATTATCTCATCCAGCGTCTTATCATCAATTGTAGCAATTTCTAGGTCAGTAGCTGGGTCAATTGCGGTAGCGGCAGTGGAGAATATACCTGCTAAGCGATTGGGCCCACCAGTTCCAATGAGGATCTCGCGCGCCAATTTCTTACGGATTGCAATACGGATGCCGCGCATTACTTCGGCATCATAATCAGCCGCAGGCAGTTTTTGAAGTTCCTCGGTATCCTCGGCATATGCCGTAATCTTAGCTTTGATAATATCGGCATAACCAAAGGCCGGCTCCGCTTCTGCATAGTCGGCCCCTTCTGCCGTATAATCACCGATGCCATAACCGACTAAATATGGCTGCTTGAACGATTCTCCACCGTTTAATACCTTAATCGTTACCCTGTCAACCAAGGAGCTTACTTCATTAAAAGTCGGTCTGATATCGGTAGCTTGATGCTGCGGCAGAATGATGTTACTGGTTCCAACGGTAACGGCACGGTTTTCTTTGAGTGCTTGTCCTCTCTTCTCGGCCTCTTCTCTCTCTTTGGCAGCACGATCTTCTACCGTTTGACCAAACTGAGCAACTTTGCGCACTTGCTTCTCTTCTCCTCCCTTATCATTCTTAGTATCGGGCTGAGATACAGTTGTACCCTTAAGCGCTTCAATTACTTGTATGCGGGCACGCAGTCTCTTTTCTTCCTCTTCCAATTGGCGAAGCTCTTCCTGGATTTTATCCAGATCAACGTCCTCACCGTTTTCTAACATAGCACGTATTTCTAATTTGCGATTCTTTATTTCCTCAAATCTCTTTTCGTACATTCTTCCTCATCCTCCTTAAGTTTTTTAAGATATTTTAGAGATAAGTTCTTAAGATCAACTTCTTCCGCAACTTTTCAGCAGCCTCCGCTGCTTGGCGTTCAGCCTCCGCCAACGCCTCGAAATAATTTCTTGCGGAAATATACGTATCTTGATATGCCGGGATATCCACCGCCGACACATCCCAGATACGCTTAAATCTCAATATCTTTCTAGTGCGGGTTTCTTTATCATAGGCTTCTTCAGCAACAGTAAAGGCGAAGCTCATCTTATCGATGTCGCCTCGCCTTATAAGCTCGTATAAGTCTCTACCTGCTGTGGTATTGGCCAGTTTAGCTCGCACTAACAAGCCTTTATCATCTGGAATAAGTTCTAGAGTTTTGTTTCGAGTCCTGGCCATAACCATAACATTATCGCTGTGATTATATTTAAAAGGCACATCTCTTAAATCTGCGCCATCTAAAGCACCTCTTACTATAACTTCGTAATACTTTATACCGTCTATTTCATACATTAATGTTGGACTATCATAAACAATCGCCCGGCCTTCGACTATCATTTCATTTTCATTATCTTGCACCGGTTCTAATGCTCTAATTTCGGCCAGTCGGATTTCTTTTTGAGCAGGATTCATCTTCTTTTCACTCCCCTCTTTAAATTGGGTCATACACACCGCATATCTTTGTTTTTCGTCAGGGAATTCGCTAATCATTGTTTCATCGCTCATACAGCGTTTTATAAATTCATCCTTCGTCTCACCGTCTTTAGGCTTGGGTATCGGCATTATCATCACCATCCTGTAAAATAAAAAGCAGTGTTTTATACTGCTTATTTGTAATAATCGTCTGCATATTTCCACTTATAGCCTCCACATGTCTGTCTTTCTCCATTACAGCATTTGGATATATGTTGCCTGGTAGCATTTGTTTGCTTTGCTGCTTCAGTGATGCTCTCAAACTCTCTAATAAATTTGCCTTCAAGCGATAACTGCACTACTCTTTTAGCCACGGGTGATAATGCTCCAGTCCTTCCCCTCCTTTTCTCTTTCTGTTCTTCAGACATTTTCCTGCCTTTTAATGCTCTACTTATTTTTTGTCTATGCTCTTCCGTAAATTTTCTGCCATACATAGGATTGTTTTTGCCCGTGAAATCAGCATGATTTTCCCTCATATTTTCTCTGGCCTGTTCGCTCCTCGGCTTTCTCATTTTAATCCTAATATATTCTGGTATTTTCTTACCCTTCCAATAATTCTTATGTCCGAGCTCTGCGCGATTTTTCCCATATAATGGATGATTTTGCCCACTAGCAGAAAAGTTTGTGGTACTTTCTGATTCGTTGTATCCATATTCTCGGTCTGTTGTTTTATAAAAATCAATATAATATTTTTCACGCTTCCTAAGTTTATCGAGACTTTTATTATTTACATCATTAACTATTTCAATTATCTCGAAAGTAAAACATTCCTCTCCGTATATATCAAATGCTCTTTGTAAATGAGTTGAATGATGTTTTCCTTTTCTGAGAAGATTAAAATGCGCATTTTTCCTTTTTTCGGGATGTATAGTGCTACCAATATAAATTTTGTTATTTACAATATTCTTTATTGCATAAACGCAAGGACAAAAATCCATAATAAAAACCACCCTCCGCATGAGTAGTTAATTGCCCGCCTATAAAATTTGCTAAACGTGGGAAAGAGCGCGGATACTCCTTGTCGCACCGGTTGATCAGGCCGGTGCTATCCCACAATTTAACTATATATCATTATCATTGTTATTATCAACTTCATTATTATCAACTTCGCTATCCTGTTCGCTGGCTTGTTTACCTAACTGATATTCATTGGCCTTTGTTGCATCAATCATATCAAGTCGTCTTAAAGGTATGTCGCCGCCTTCGATTGGCGCTAAATTTAATGCCTCTCTCCACTCATTCGGAGTCATAGCGCCACGATCGACCATTTCTTTTAAGTTAAGCTTAGTTTTCATACTTGCATATTGGAGTCTATTAGATTCAAAAATAATTTCATTGCCGAAGCCCCTCTCTCGTTCTGTAAATAGTTTTGATGTAAATTCTAGAGATAATTGAATAGCCAAAGGTTCCAATACCGATTCATAAAACGCTTCATATTCATCTTCTGTGTACTTACCCATAACGATATTTTCATTTACACCGAAATAACGAAATATTGCATCTCGAAGTTCCTTCATTTGTGGAGCATTTATTATTACGGGCTGATTTTTTAGTTCAATATAATCCGCTTTGCCATCTAATGCAGCGACACCACCGTTATTTTGAACCGATAAGTATTCCGAAACAAATCTGTCACGGCTTGCCTTTATATCTGCTTCCTTAAGCATTCCTGTATATTTCAGAATCCCACGAAGATTCGCCGATGTTTTTACAGCCTGCGCCAAACCTTGATTGGTAGTGTGTATTGCCTCCAATGTCGCATTTATCGGTGTATTGTTTTCGCCAATTATATCGTTTTTATAAAAATGCCGCCTTAAATGGATTACTTCGCTATAAGGCAATACCGCTGGTTCTCCCGAGCCTCCGAAATAAAACTTAACGTAAATTGTGCCAGTGGCATCCTCTAAAAATTCTGCCATCGTGCAATTGACGGGCCAAATCGCGACCAAATTAGTACCATCCCAAATGGGATATGCAAAAGCATTATTGTCAATCATAAGGGTGGTGACAAGTTTGTACAAGAAATCATATGCATTCATGTTTGGGTTGGGCCGAACCTGCAAAAGTCGTTCTATCTGACTATTCATGGGAATTATTTGCCCGTTCACACGGCGGATATGTCTTGCTTTAAGCTTTGCGGCATTTCTAGCGATTGCATCTACAGCGGCCCTGACCACATCTGCCTCATATGGATCACCGCCCCATGGTGTAAAAATTGGCGTATAACCATTCAATATTTGTAAACCAGATAATGTTCTTCGGGCCCGAATAGCACCAAAAATTTTTTGGAAAAAGCTTCTTTTTTCGGCCACATCATCACCACCTTTTAAATCATGGCCATATAATCCTGCAAATGATTGAACAGCACCGTGTAAGCAATCAATAAAGAAACAGCGCCATCTATGCGCTGCCTGTTTCTCTGCCCCTTGTTCTGTCCCTTAACAGGTTTTATATTGTCGTTTTCGTCCCGTTTTACTTGTACGTTCGTCAAGCACCATTTTAAAATAGGATTATTGTTATAATTGATTTTATGTGCCTTTAAATCTGCTTCCAACTCTTTCATTGGTTGAGACAATGTTTGATAGCCCTGTCTTACTTCTATCATTTGAAATCCGTAACCCTCCATCTCCTGAACCCAGTATTTAGCATTCCAGGGGTCATAACCTATCCAGAGTGGAGTTATGTCATATTCATTCATCATTTTTAAAAACCATTCTGTTACCATGTGATAATCAACTTTATTGCCAGGTGTAACAGTAAGCAAATCTCTTTCTCGCCATTTATCGTATGGGATTTTATCTTCTGTAACTTTTTCCTCAAGGCCCTCTTCTGGCAAGAAGTATCGTTGTATGCAATATTTTTTATCGCTGCCCGGTTTCATAATCAGCAATGTTGCACAGGTTAAATCTGTTGTGCTAGAAAGATCAACGCCGCCAACCGCATAAGTGTTGCGCAACTCCTCTATATCAAATGTTTCTTCGTTGTTTATTTGCTCAAAGGTCAGCCAGCTCCCCGCCACCGTTTCACGTATATTAAAGTCTTTTGTAAGCACCGTTGGCAAAAAGTTTGGATCGTCTTTAGCCCGCTCCACAAAAGCGGCTAATTCCTCATAATTCTTAATAGTTCCTAAACCCGGATTTGCCTTTTCCCAAGCCCGAAAGTCAGTCCACTCACTGCGATCATCTAGCTCATAGATAAACGCTAAAAAACGCTCATCCTCTATCAGCCCATCTAAAACTTTGCAGGCATAGCTATATATATCGTCAAAGATACATTCACGCACAAAACCCGCCGTAGTAATCATAAACAATATGGGTTGCTCTCTAGCAGTCATTGACTGCTTCATTACATCATAAAGGTTTCTATCCTTAATTGCGTGAAGCTCATCCATAATAACACAGTGGCTGTTCAAGCCATCTAGGCTATTACTCTCGCTAGCAAGCGGCTCAAATTTACTGAAAGTAACTGGAAAGTAAAGGTCAGTTTTACGTTTCTTTAGATGTTTCCTAAGAGCAGGGCTTTGGCTTACCATGTTACATGCTTCGGTAAATACAAGTCGGGCCTGATCCTTTTTTGTTGCGATCGAAAACACTTCAGCCCCGCCTTCGCCGTCCCCGACTAGCATATATAATCCCAAAGCACTTAACATTGTAGTTTTCCCATTCTTGCGCCCTAGAAGTATGAATACTTCTCTACAACGTCTCAAACCCGTTTCCTTGTGTACAAATCCATAAATTGCTTGAATAATGGCCTTTTGGAAAAGTTCTAATTTAACCGGCTTACCCGCCCACTTGCCTTTACTATGTTTACAAAAAGTCTCAATAAACTCGATGGGCTGATTGGCCTTCTCTAAATCAAAAACCCACGGGTCACGTGGGTTCTCCAATTCTTCAACAAGTTTTTGGAATTGTTGTTTTAACCTTTTGCAGGCAGCAATTTCGCCTGACTGAATTTTATTCCAATACTCCAAAATATAATTCGTCATGCTCTCTTCGCCTTCCTTACGAAGGCCATCAGCTCGTCATCAATGTTAGGCAGGCGGGCGAGCAACTCCTTTAATAAAGATTTGGGTATTTCATCCCACCAGCCCAATCTTTTTAAATATCCACCACAAACTTCACATACATTACCGTCTATCTTCTCCCAGCCTGGCTGATAATGGCCACATTCAGCACAAACACAAAGCATTTTCCTCCCTTTGAATTTAGGGGCAATAATCATCATCTCTTCATCCTTTCGCCTTCTTCACAAATGCCATTAGTTCATCCTCCGCTTGTTTCGCTTCTTCTTTTGGTAATAGTTCCAAAAGCTGTTTTATAACATTCGAGTAATTCCTTACTAGCACATTGTAAGCCTTGCTAGCAGGGTGTTCTATCAACACTCTCTGTTTCCCCTGTTCAAACAATGTCACAGGTCCTTCAGTGTTCACGATTTCCTGCAATTCCATTAACGTGGCATACATGAAAGCAGCCTGTTCTTTAAGTCCCTTGATTATCTTCTGCTTATCTTCAGGTATATTCTGGAAAAACTTATTAAGTTTTCGTAATTCCGACTTTATCAGTTTATCTTTCTGTATTTTATCCAATTTTTACCACCACCTTATTGCCCCATTAACCCCCCCTCGTGCGCGTAACCCGGTGCGGGTTTTCGGAGGTCCCGCCGCCGGTTCCCCAGCCAATCATCGATTTTCATCACTGGGGGGGGAGTGTTAATTGCTTCATATAACAATCCACACATAAACCCTTTTTGCGAAAAGCTAATTTATCCTTTCTCTGCTCGGCATTACCAATTATTCTTTTGCGCTCTTTGTGTCCACAAGAGTAAACGACCGTTTCTATTGCCGACCCATATTCAATATGGGCATCGGCCATAGCTACAACTCCAAGAAAATCAGGTAAACATTTATACATTATCATCTTTTGAAAAAAGAAATACACAATAAACAATAACCGCTTCATAATCGATTCTCCTTTACCAAATCCCCATTCTCATCAAACATCAATCCTTCCGCAACTGGCAACTTTGCGCTGTGCTCTTTGTTATGGCAATCCTGGCATAGTGCTTCTAAATTATCCCAGTTCAATGTTATATTTGGATCGTGTATGTTTTCTGGCGTTAGGCGTGTTTTATGGTGTGCTATAGTAGCAGCGCCGCCACATCGCTCACAAATAAAAAACTTGCTTTGCAAAAAAGCAAGCCTGCATTTCTCCCATGCTTTGCTATTGTAAAATCCTCTTGCCCATTCCTGTGCCATATTCACCACCAAATAGAAAACACCCATCACATGATGGGTGTTATACTCGCCATTGATATCCACATTTTAAACATTTAATAAAGCCGTAATGTTTCTTACTTGTCACAGCTCCAACAGCTCCCCATAGCGGATTGAGCAATACCGTTCCTGCTACTGCTCTGCCTATCGATAATCTTTTACGTCTCTCCACATATTGCACAGAAGTGCTTAAGCATTTAGGACAGTATACAGCGCCTTCTTTTTCTAGTTGTTCAATCCGTTCTTGTCTGGCTGCTAGTTCACGCTCCCGTTGTAACCTTGCCTGTTCTTTGCGTTCTATTTTCTTCTGCTGCTTTGCTCTGTATTCTTCATCAATATCTACTTTTTTCAGTGCTTTTACTAACAATATTACCGCATCAATCAGCCATCCAAATCCGAATATGCCGCATGTTAAGAAATAAAGAAACCCCATGCCATACTCTTTGCGATAAAACTTATGCAGTCCAAACCATCCACCAAACAAACAAAGCCAGAAGTCTTTCATATATCAATCCCTCCTTTAAGCATTTTCATGCTTTCATTATACCGCTTAAAGAAAGGATTTTCTACTGTTGTATTATCTAAACACTAGCCTATGCGGTTGCGTAATTGCCCCATGCTTTCGCACTACTCTACCCGAATACGTGCTTGGCTTCATCAGCTCAATGATATCTCTATACGTCAACCTTTCTGATTCGGATACATACTCATCCAGCAATCCAAACTCCCTGATAAGTCTAACCCATACGTCAGGTTGCTTTTTTCTGATTATTTCGCCGATGGTCATTTGCTCACCACCTTCATGGGGTTTGGGCATCCTATTGCCAGTTCTTCCAGTCGTCTTTGAGCATCTTGTAATACGGTATAAACTCTCCCTTACACCTCTTTATGGTTCCTTCGTCATCCACGTGGATTTCCACAATCCATCCGCCCACCATTGCAGCCACTTGCTTCCCTTTCATGTACGGTGTTTGTGCTTGAAAACAGCCCACTTGGAATGTGTGAATATTGCGATAAAACAAATACTCCGCCTTATGATAATGCCCTACAGCCAATACATTTGGTTTGTCGCCACCCTGCATTGCATCAATCATTTTTTGGGTTTTATATGATAATGCGTAACTTTGGCCATCAATTGGATGCCTCAATTCTAATGTACAATTAGGTGTCAACTTTATTATCGCATTGTTCATTCCCAAATACTTCATATCAGGTCGCTTAGCGGCAATAGCATATCCAATATCGAATCCCGCTCGCTTAATTAGGCTTTGGTCGTGATTGCCTGTTATGAAATGTGTTGTTATTCCTGGCCTTTGCGGGTAGTTCTTCACAATCTCTTCAACATGTTCATCTGCACCCTGGTTATAGCATTCATATTTGTGTCCTATTCTCATTTCTTCGCCTTCGTCAATATCACCGGCGAGGTATATATCTTTTATCCCCTCATGAGCGCAGATGTCATAAAAATCGTGCAGATGTGTTATCTGCACGTGTTTGCTGTTGAAATGCGTATCTCCTATCAGGCCAAAGCGGATGATTTTATCCCCCCGCCAGTCCACCTCGATGATATTTTCCTGCGGGACAATGTCCTTACAAAGCCTTATTTCATCACCATTTATTTCAATCTGATAGCCTTCTTCTTTTAGGTCCTCTATCGTGGCCAGCACCATCCGCTTGCTTAGGTTGTATTTATCCATCAATTTCTGGATCGTTGTGGGCTTCTGTATATCGTTGAATATTGCCTCCTGCAGGTCAAATTCTGGTTCTTTCCCCTGCCGGTATAATGGATGGTTTCTCACCCAGCTGCGAATCCTGCTCTCTTTCATTTCCCCGTACCGTTCTTGTACCAACCTGTATACTTCCGTCCAACTTTTGCCCTCCACACACTTTAAATGAGCAGCATAGTCTTGAGGTTTCATGGCATCACCTTATCTATTTTTTATGTGTCTTAAATGACGCCTCAAACTATTGAAAGTAATCTCTTGCATACTTGCGAATTCCTCAAGCAAATTCTTGTAGTATTCTTCATCGCTACCACGGCTTTCTCTGTTCAATCTTCTTTTGCGCACCTCTTCAATTCGCTCACGAGAAAACTTATATATTCTTTCCATATATCCACATAACTCCTTGCCAACATCTAAACATGAATAAGCAGGACATTTTTTTGTTGACACTACGTGCAGAAAAGTCCTGCGCCAAAAACTGCACTTGAAAAACAATTTGCTTATAAAGCAGTCGCTTTACCAGTTAAGTTATGTTAGCATGTGGAGCTGGAATAGGAATTTACACCCTCGGGTCCCGCCCCTACCCATCAATAGGGTGTTACACCCGCCCGTCGATTTAAACGGGCAACCAGTTTATTCTTACTCCGCATCCTTTGCGTCCTTCCGCCACTTTATCAAACCGTGCACAGCCAGCACAAAATATATCGCAAACAGTATCGCCTGCGAATATGCGCCTATCATGATGTCGTATATACACCAAAAACCGTTCGTGAAAAGCCATATAACGAAACACCAGCGTTTTTTATAAACATTTGCCACCGTGCCGATTATACTTAACACCGTCACCGCAATTGTCCAGTCCACTTTTCGCCCTCCTTTGGGCATAAATAAAAAACCGCCTTTCCGGCGGTCGCCCGCGAAACACGAGCCCCAGAAGGGATTACCCTTCATTAAACAAACTTTGAATACAATTTTACATTGTAATAATATCACAGAAAAATCGGACAAAACGGACAAGTTTATTTCTTTTTAATAGATGTCATAAAGTCATCATGTTTCCTCAACTTCTCAGTCAGAGTCGCCACAAAATCAGTGAAAAGAGGATTCTCTTTAAGAGGATTTTCTTGTTGCTTAATTATCTCATTCAATTCCCGATTGATTATCTTAAATAATTTTCTTTTTATTGCTTTTATCATTTTCTTACACCTACCCGCATTATACATTATAAATCAAAAAGTACTCCTATTCCTGCCATTTTTCTGCCAAATTGCTATTCAATATTAATTAAGCCTAATTGCTGCGCTACCGTTATAACCAATTCACGCCGCATTCGGAAGTATGTCCGCTCTGAAACTCCTAGCTCAATCATAACTTCCTGCCAAGGAAGGCAATCCTGGTATTTTAATTTAAACAGTTTTCTATGATCTTCGGTAAGCATTGCCAAACTTCGTTCAATCGCCTGTATTGTTTGCTCGGCATGTGCAATAAAAGCAGATGATACCAATTGAAGTGCTTTTTTCGCGGTAGGATCACCGGGCCCAGATTGTACTGCTACCTCTTGTAAACCCGGCGAGCTTTCCAAAATTGATTCTTTGTATTGTTCTAGCATTTGCTTGGTATTATCGTAATTATATAACTCATGTTCTACATATCTAAATACTCTTTGCGCAATTCTCACTTCTTAATTTCCTCCTTTGTATAATTATTGCTCCCATATAATGCCGTAAACATGATATTTCTCTTCAAATGCCTTCATACCGATTGTGTGAGCCTCGGTATGATGTTTACGGCATAAGCATATCTTACGATGTTTGCTATCATCAATCTTGGTTCTATCTCGCCCAATGCCTATACTATCGACATGGTGTATTTCGCCTGGCATACCGCACACGCAACAAATCCTTTTCTGCAAGCACATGATTAAGTACCTGTCCACATCATCAAAGCCGTCTGCTGGATTCTCGCTTAACGGTATGCCCATCTCAAAGCACAGGTTGATGAGGTATTCAATATAATCCGCTGCCAACTCTCGGCTACAATCTGACAAGCTGAAATCTTCCCATTGACTATTCTGTATAAATTCTTGTTTGGTCTGTTCTTTGAGGTTTTCGACGCTTTCGCCCGTATATGCCTCCATATCCCGTAGAATGGCGTATATCTTCTTTCGTTGTTCTGGTGAAATCTGTTGTAATCGTCTTGCTTGTTCTTCGTTATCTATTACTAGTTCAGCAATCAGTGGCATGTCCATAAAATTATCGATGTGTCTCAACACTTCTTTGGCCTGTTTTTTGTCCAGCTCAAGTGTCAATTTCATACTCTTTTTTAAGCCCCTATAGGTATCGATTCTGCATTTAAACCTCACCATACTCCCTCCCTTTCAAAATAGAAGGGGCACACACAACGTTATCGTTGTCGAGTGCCTCCGGTTTTCCGGTCAGCTACTTTTTTATTCCATAATAAGTATCTTTGACTTCTCCCCACCCTGGAAGGGGCGAGGCTTCTTGACAGCTCCGAATTTCAGGCCGTCTTCCCTATTGGGTGGATATCCCACTCAATAGGGCAACACAGGTGTGGCGTGTACCTCACACCTGTGGGGCAAGCCAATAGCCCTACTACTTTGTTTCTTATAACCAAGCCCCATCTTATAAAGTTCCTCAACTAAAACAGCCAGCCTTTTGTGATTCAATTCTGTCCCCACAAACCGTTTACCGTTTTTGTATGCATTTATGCCAACCAATCCCCGTCCCATGCATAAATCACCAATGCACTCATAATCTTCGTTGGCACAAATCCACGCAATGATATCTTCTTCGTCCATACCATCTAATTTCGGTTTCTTGGCCTTATTGGAGCCTCGCACTACATAGCATAGTCTGTCTTTGTTGTGATAGTACATACTATTGTAAAAGGTAACGTATTTGTATAATCTGCGCATCTCGATAATGAAATCTGCCAAGTATTCTTTGCCTATCTCAACATAGCAACTTTTTGGGTTTATCTGCGCTATGCACTCAAACAGCCGTTTATAAAACTTTTCATAGCTATCTTGATAATCCGCTCGATCTGCTTTTGTATAAAACGTATTGAGATTGCCTAAATTCCATGGTGGATCCACAAAAATTAAATCCGCTTTCAGCATAAATTCTGGAAGTGGATAAAATATATTGTGCACCTTCACCATGCTACCATCATCAAAAATGACTATTTCATTTTCTGCCAATGGATGTCGTTGATAAGCACCGCCATAATCCCACTTATTCATCTTCATCCACCTCTACAATCACCCAAGATTTTGAATATGTCTGATTCTTAAATAATTCTGCTATTCCAGTAATTTGTTTAAGTCGGTAAACCTCCTCAAGTTCCATGCCTAACCTATGGGCAATATCTTCATCGCTTAATCCCTGCTCTACCAATGCTCTCACCAAATCGCCCATTAATTCCACTTGGTGGACGCCTCTCGCTCTATTAAATTGTACCGTTGCAGCCATCCGTTGTGATATGTCATGATTTAAAACAATTATGGGAAGTTCTTTAGCGCACAAATAATCTTTCATGATGGTATAACGATGGAAACCATCTATAATCACATATTTCTCCAAATCAGGATCCCATATTGTAACCACAGGATAACAGAAACCATTAGCCATTATTGATTCTTCCAATAGTCTCATATTGTTTTCTGGCACGTGGTTAGGATTATAATTATTGGCCTGCACTTGCTCTATCGGTACAATTCTTACATCAAGACAGGGTATAGCTACATCGCCTTTTGCTGTTTTAATGTATTTCATAAAATCTCCCTCCATTTCTTAATTTTTTCGTCTCGTGGGTCTGGCTTATTATCAATCGGCAGGTTGTTTTCATAATCGTTTAATATTAATTGCCGGCATTGTTGCCTCGCCACATAATTATTATTGAGATGCTTGGCAAATCGCCTTTCAAAAATCGCTTTCTTCTCTGGATCGGGATATGTTTCTAAAAGAAAATCCCTGTACTCCATCCAGTTTTTAAAATTCTTGGGCAGTTTCCTACATCTTAAAAGCTTATTATCCTTGCCATACAAATTGCCTATGCTTATACCTTTAATGCGTTTTAATAGCTTGTCGTACGTTTTGGGTTCAAACTCCGGCAATTCCACCAATGCTTTAAATGACTTTTCATGTATCAGACTAGATACGCGTATTTCATTCATTGGCATTCCTTTCTTCCACATATAATCATAAATTTTTGAATATTGCAATTTATGGTCGTAAATATACTTCCATACATCATGATAATTCCAATCATAGAGAGGATAAAAATTATATGTGTTTTCCTTTTTTGTGCTCCAAAATATGTTTTTGTAACCGGGATTTTTGGTTACTGCCCGCCAGCGGTTGGGACTTTCCGTTGCCCTTAATCCAATTAAAAATGCCGCCCCGCTTTTATATCTTTGAAAATTTTCCAGCGCATCATAAAACCCAAAGCCTTTAACCTTATCTCTTATTGTTTCTGTCGCTGGGTCCCATGGTTTATGTTGTATTGCAAAAGGTTTCTTGCTGCGCATCCATATTTTGTGCTTTCCCGCTTCCCAGCATATTAACTGGCTTTCATTTAGACTGGTTGCGTTGGTTAAATGAAATTCTATCTGGACCCACAGCGGTATTGTGTTTTCAGGATACAAGCTGAGTATATACTCAATTTGTTTTACGGTGCTTTCATAAACAACCTCCTCATCTAAAAAGAATATGCCTATCTTGCGATTTCGTTTGTGCGCTTCTGTTAATGCCAGATGTGCCAATACTGTACTATCCTTGCCACCGCTAACCGAAACTACTATATCTTCAAATTCATCAAAAATGTATGCAATGCGCTCCCTTGCGGCTTCCAACACATTTTTATCCGTGTACACCTGTTTTAGCATAAAATTCACCTAGCCTTTCAATCCATTTTTGAAGCTCATTGAAATAATACAAATCAACCTTAAGACCGGTATTTAAAAATGTGATATGTCTCATCCCCGTTTTCTTGAGAAAATCATTAAAATCAATTCTGTTGTGCGGAAAATCAATAATTATATAATCGCCCGGCGCAGCTTCTTTGTATGTAACGACATTGGGCAGATTAAAACGTTTATTGCGTGCCACATACATGTTTTGTGGATTAATATATTTCTTTTTGAGATTGCCTGCCCAAATATGTAATTGTCTGGGAATCGTGTCTGGGTCCTTCATGCCCAAATTATCAAATAGCTTTTCCTTCTCTTTTTGATAATTTGCCTTATCTTTATCGGTAATTGGCACGTCTATTGTTTCCGCCGTATAATACACTGGTTTTATCATTACATTTTCGTCACGCACAAAATAATAGCTAAATGATTTGCCTTTATATTTTCCTTTGTTGATAAAATCTAATAATATCATAAAATCTTGCGGCTGCTCAATAAAAGGAAAATACTCAAATACGATCTTATGTGGTGTCTGGTTGCAATAATGATGTGCACAATTGTATGTTAATTCGCTTCTATTTTGCGTGCGCATACATTCATTAAATATTAGCAATGTTCTTTCATCGATAATTTCAAGTAATGGATAGAATACTTTGTACATAATGATGTCTTTATATTCCACGTATCGCATTTCAATATTTGTCTCAATAGTTAATGGAAATATTTCAGGATAGAAAACTATCATTTTAGCTATATCATGCTCTCGTAAATACTGTTTTATTATTGACTGCTTTTCAGCATTATTTAATCCTATACATATCATGTCGCCACCTCCACATTAAAACTCCATCAAGATTGCTGTTACCAAACTTGTCAAACTCAGGGTCAAAAAAGGTGGTAAGCCGTACTTTATCCCATCCTACCACTGGCGCATACTTATCATAAATGCTTGCGTAAGGAAGATCGTTGCTGAAGATAAATGCCCATACATCCTTCCAGTCCCAATTTTGTACTGGCCAGCATTCGGGCAATATTGAAATATTTTTGTTTGTTTGTAACCGCAAGCGTCTTTTTACGCTTTCCTGCTTGCGTAATCCCACAAATGCAAGGTCATATCCTTCTTCTTTGAGCTGTGGGATTAATTTGCCTATATAATCCTCACCCAAGACGTTTATTGCATTCCTACCAAGTCGCTCATATTTGGGACTAGTCTCTATGCGTATATTTACAGCTCCCATTTTTTTTGCATTCTCGATAAACTCCTTTTCTAGCCAACGAGGAATGTAATACGGGCCATAATCCCAATGCAGTACTGTAACATCCGGCTTTTGCTGGAGTACAAGATATAACATACAGGTTGAATCTTTGCCACCGGAAAACGCTACATACGGTTTTTGATACAAAGATAAAGTCTTCGCTATAATGACTTGTGCTTCTTTAACTTTGGCTTTATGTTCGTCTGTATTAGCCCATTGCTTTAGTACATCCTTGATATTCATCCTTCAACTCACACCTCGCTCCTGGTGGTACACATAATGCAACATTTTTCGGGTCCCAATACGGCCCTTTATATGCCACATAGGCTGCATCATCATATTTTTCACACATCTCTACGGGTATTGGACGCATTGCTATACCATCAGCTACAAGTGACCAATCCTCGTCCATTTCCTCAAATATTATTTCCTTTATAGCTCCCCAACCCACTCTGATATCATTGCCTAAACCAAGCATGTATTCTTCTATAAGCCGCTTAATTAAGTCCATATCTCCATTTGCATAATAAACAACTTCTTTTGCTGGAATATATACCGTTTTCATAGCATACGCCCTAAAATGCCCAGAACCTACTCGGATTTTCTTCTGTGCTAGATTTTCCGTCCAACGCTCCTCAAACCTCTTATACATTTGCGTGACACGTATGCTGTTGGGATGAAAAATGCTTACCGAGCAATGATATATGTCCCCTGTTTTCTTGAGAGGGACTAACCGTCTTGCATTTGCTTGGTCTAAATAGGGTGTGATATTTAACTTGCGTGGTAAGATGAAATAATCCTGGCCAAATGTATCTATCATTATCAAATGCCCCAGCAGGCTATCGAAATTAATCCAAGGCGTGGTAACACACACCGGTGATCGCATCTTAAAAGTGATCTTAAATGGGCGGAAGGTGCCCCACTCAAGTGGTGGGGCCTGTTCCGCTATTGCTGTAAAATATTTGATTTCCTCAAGCATACCGCTCATAGCCTTTCCTCCAATTCTTTGAGCAGTTTTACAATATCATCTTTCTTCTCTTTCACAAACTCAAGATATAAATCTGCTTCGGGTTTATTCTTATAACTCAACATCACCTTACCGTCGCCACTGGAACTACGTCCACCCACATACGGCATAGCCTCAAACAAGTCCAACACGCGCCCAAAGCAGCTTAGTTGAAGCTGATCGGGCAATTGCAACACAAAACGATGATAAAACTTCGTGCCTGGCACAAAACACTCATAGTCTACTTTCATTTGAACCGCTTGCTCATCTTCTGCACGTTCTTCGCGCAAATCATCCCTGCGAGTTATAAAGCTCTGATCCGTAAACGTGCGAATAGGTTGATTGGTGCGTGGGTCTTTCTGATACTCTTCCGGCAAATACAGCTTATATTCCTCACAAATCGGCCACATATGCTCTACAATAAGATTCCCCTGTATCATCTGGTTTCCCAGCGCACATCCGAATATCGCTACGGGTGGCATTAACTCGCGTACTTTTTTGCGAAACGCCAAGTCAATCACTCCAGTTGTGTCTGATGTGGATTCAAGCACACCACCCGAGAACAGCGCATGGTGTAATTTCGTGTTGGTAATTTCATATTCAAGCATATCAAGGAAATCTTTCGTACTCAGCCTGCGCAATTTGCCGCGGATACCATTCCCCGAAAGATATGGTATTGGTACCTCACCTATACCATCTACATACACCATAATGGTACGCAAAACTGGTGTTGACCCAGTTTTTTCGTCCCCTCCATGGAAAATCGGCGTTAAAGCTGTAATAGTACCCTCAATCTCATAAAACCGCTTATTCATCTCTCAATCCCTCCTGATTTATACTTTCAAAAAGTGTAATTTGCCCTTTGTTCTTACGTTTTTCCTTTGCTAGCATGATTGCAAGCATAGACATCGGTATATGTTCCATATACATTTTGTTTAGCACCGCCCTCTCGTAAGGTCGGAGTTCCTGAGTAAGTCGTATTGCTTCTGTCGGTAATGACTGTAACCCAAAATAATTGGACAGCTTTGATATGGCTTCATTTAAAGTTGCCCGTCTGCTGGCCGCTCGTACTCGATGATTGAAAATATCATGTGGGTTTTTACTGGTGCGCATCTTGCTCCAATTTATGGTATTGTAAACTATGGCCAGTAGTTCTACCGTCTTATCCTCAATCTCCTTTTCGGTAAACATCCACCATCACCTCCCATAAAATATCACCTTTAAATTTTGTCAGTTCTCGCAGAAAATCACGGTATCCGCCTTCGATTGCTCTTTGCCATGTTTTCGTGTTGAATTCTCCGGTTGTAAGCTCCGTTTTGGACAAGCCCTTTTGCATCGCTTCCGCTATGATTTGGATATATGTTTCTGCCTTATCTCGCTCGAATAAAATTGGTACATCATATTTTTCATGTGAAAAGAAATACTTGTGCGGATTATGCGCAACTCTGTGAATACATGATAACCACGTCTGCTTTTGTCCTGTCTTTGCAATGTGTACGAAGAATGGTGGTTCTGGTGGGCTGAACAGGATTTGCTGCGCTTCGTCGTTTTTGAATGTTCGAAATTCCTGCAGCGAAGCTACCCATGATTTTCTGCGAAACGTCTGGTCGCTAAAGAGGAATGCACATTCTGGACACATGCAATTCCCTGAAAAGAAGTAGCTCCAACCTGTAAAATTATCTGACACACATTCTTTTAGCGGTAATCCTTGCTCCGTTTCGTTACTGCAAACAACGCAGATGCCTTTTATATTACCTTTGGGCATCTCGTTTTTAGTAGCTTCTAAAAGAAGCTGACCTAAAGTCAACTAATCACCCCCCTTTCTTGCCGTTGCTGTACCCTACTATGCAGGACCATTACTATGCCAAACGCTACTTTGCCATTACCAGGCAATGCATTGCCCCAACGGTACCCAACATAGCTGCGCCAAAGCTATACATTGCCCCGCCCATGCAGTGCTTAACTATGCCTCAACCTCACATTGCCCTGCCTTATCTGTACGGAACTTTACTTAGCCAAAACACTACATCGCTAGACCTTGACTATACGGAATTTTACCCAACCATAGCATTGCCACACCTAACCTATACATGACCACACGCAGCCCAATCAAAGCTCAACTAAACCAAACAAAGCCACCACGGGACATCACAATGCTAAACCCACACCACACGCTACTTTACCTACACCATACAACGCCGCACCTTTGCTATACAGTACGTCACCAATACTTAGCAGTAGCCAATATCACCTTCACGCCACAGTACCCTACTAAAACCCTGCTTTATTTCACCTCCTGCCATTCAAACTGGCCGTATCCACCATTACGCCATTGACCTATGCCAAGAAAGCGGCCATAATCAAGCAATATGCGTATAACATCCAATGTGATTTCTTTATGTTCAATGAGCTGTATTGTGAATAATGCCTCCGCCGGAGGCTCAATGATTTCGCTTGCCACTAATGAAACACGTGGGCCTTGCATTGTTATGGCTCTTAATGGTCTTTCCAGTACGCCATCATTTTCCTTGATGATTTGGCCGTTGCGGTAAAGATATATTTTACGCTCTTTTATAAACAAATAATCATCCAATTTACTGCGCAGGTTCTTAATTTTGACACTATCTTTTAGTACATTCCCAGCATGCTTTAAAAAACCTTTGATGTGATAATTCATCAGATGAATACCTTTATTGTCACACGGAAAGATTGTAACACCTCTGTCGTAATCTCTTTCGGTGAAACTTTCTTTTTCCTCTTCTGCTTGCCATTCGCTGGGCGATTTGGATAAGATGTATCTCGTATAAATCTCTTCTTCTGCTGGCCAACTTCCTAATATTGGCTGTATAAAGTTAATTTTTACTTTCATCTCTAGCAAATTAATCATCCAAACAACCCCCTTTATTATTTTCTTCCTTTTGAGCTAATTTTACTTCTTTTACAAGCTGTTTTAATAAACCTCGCCAATCCTCATTATTGAAATAGGCTTGTACAACACGATTAATAAGCTCTTCGCGTGTCATTTTACTACCTCCCCAGTTTTTCTGTTCATAAAAAGAAGGATACTTGTTTGCCAGTATCCTTCTAAAAGGCTTTCCCATGCTTATATTCTCTTTGCCTGTTTTTCTCCATCTTCTTTTCAATCTCAATCTCCAAATCTATGTCCAATCCTCCGCATAAATCAGCTAATCTAATTGCCACGTCTGCTAGTTCTTCCGCAAAATTCTCTTTATCGTCATGCCTTAACGCTTCTAGCGCTTCACCCAATTCGCTGACAATAAGCATCAATCTTGTTGCTATTGCGTGATTGAATAGCTCTTCTATATTGAGAGTACTGTCATCCCTTTTAGGAAGCCCATCCTCCCAACAGATACTATCCCAATCCTCCCAGAAACCATGTTGCCTTGCAATTTTGTGCGCTTCTTGGCATAACTCTCTTATTGTCATCCCACCATCCTCTCCTTTGCTTCCAATATTTCTTGCACACTTACATATAAATGCCTTGCCCGAAGATATTGCTCATATAATTCCTGTACCGTCTCCCATCGCTTTGCCATTCCTGCCACAACCATGCGGGCTATAAGTTTTGTCAGCCTGTCCTCATTCTCCCCAACGTTTACACCTCCTCTATCGTTACTTGTACCTGTGGTGTTGTTGAGTAATACTTCTCAACCGTGCACTCTACGATTTGCTTATCATCCTGATAGGCTAATCCATTCAATGCGTCACAAATGATTTTGATGATGTTGTCTACATCGGGCTTTTTAGTTGGTCTTATGTTGCCTCGTGCCATGAGGGTTTTCTTTGCTTCGCTTACGCTTTGTGGAATTGGGAAATATGCAGTGATTTGCATTTTGACAGGGCCCCTGAATGGTTCATGTCGTTTATACTCTGTTGCAAATAGTTGCTTTATGTATGTTTCATAATTTACTGTCTGTGCTGGTGTGTAGGTTATGCCATTTTTGAGGACCCGTGGACGTTGTTTACCCAAAGGTTTACCAGGTATGATGAGGGTTATCACCGTATCCCTCCCCGTTCCAAATATATATTGCATTGTTTTAAATCTTTAAGAATCCTATATACTTGTTGTTTCTTTTCAGTTTCGGATAGGCCATCAAAATATGTGTCCATAGATTTGTAAATATATGTGAGCGCTGTTTTAGCGTATGTGATACGCTTGCGTGGTCTTTGGTGCTTGTACCAGTTTTCGATGTATTCCTCAAGCTTGCTTGCTATTGCGGCCAACACCATTATTTCTTCACGTTCGCACCGTCCAAGATAATCTTTATGCTGTTGTTTAGGCTTTTGCTTTTTATACTGTTTTTCTGCCTCTTTGAGTTTTTGTTTTGTGCTTAAGATTTCAGCAATTGAAACCAACCCCGTCCCCTCCTTTTCTTTCGCGTTTCTAATCACTTGCTGGTTTCGCACGTCTATTCCATGCCGCAATGGCTTCCTCGTCTGTTTTATACCGCCACGGTTGTATTTGTACATAGCAAGGCGGCTGGCCATCTGTTCTTATCGCCCCATCACACACTACAAACGGACTATGATGATTGTCATTTGTGTGATATAGTGTTGCCGTACTGCCACAAAACGGACATGGCAGTAATTCTGGTGTTTTATTCATTGTTAGCATCCTCCCTTCACCTCGCTTTCCTTATACTTTCTGCATTGCTCCGCCCCGCTACGATACAATTCTCTGCAACTCTTGATGTTCTTTAATTAGCACAGTAGGCCGTTTCTCCTTTTTCAGTCTTGCTTCTATTAGTTTTTTTATTTCGCTATCATCGCCATCGAAATACTTTTTTATAGCTGGAGCGATTTCTCTGTGAATCTTTTGTAATATCTTAGATACTTGTTTCTGGCTAATCCCACAAATACTCCCAACTTCCGCTTGCGTTTTCCCCTCATTAATCAGACAAAAGATTTGATGATCACGCTTGGAAAGAATTTGGGAAAGAAGTTGTCTTATCTCATATTTTATAACGTTTTCTATAGCTTTTTCTTCTATATCCGTTTCTTCGGATATAAGCTTGTAAAAATCCCCTTCACCATCTTTCTTTTTCTTGTTGGTAGGCACCGGCGCATCTAACCATAAAATTTCTCTTTTGGCCTTATAAGCTTTTTTGATTTCTATTAATTCATTCTCATCAACGCCAAGTATTGTGCATATCTCCTCTTCGGTCAAACCCTTCCCATAAAGACGTACAAATTTAAACATTTTCTCCTTTAAGGTGCGAGGGATTTTAACTGGATTTAAACAATCTCGGATATATCTCAAAATTTCACCTTTAATCCTAGTAACGGCGTATGTTGAAAATTCGCAAATCTCTGGGTTGTAGTTCTGGGCCGCTTTTACAAGTCCCACGCAACCTACTTGGAAATAGTCTTCATAATCTTGGCTGTTTGGATGCTTATGAAAATGTTTCTGTAACACATAGTGGACTAAATTCAGGTTATCTTCTGCTTTGACCATATTCACACCCCTCAGGCTTTATATTCCTTCCCACATCCTTGGCATACAACCTTGTCGCCGTCTTGTATCAACCTATCCCCGCACCAGAAACATTCTCCAATTTGAATAGCTTTTGCCTTATACCGCTCATACCTTTTATCAATCCATTTGTCAACGCCTTTTATTGAAGCTATAAAGAAACCTGCCATGAAACTTAATAGACACCAAAGCCAAATCATTTCATTCATCCTCCTTTCCGCTAAACGGTAAATCAAACAGTTCGGGGTTGCCCCGCTTGTTTTTGTGCGTCCATATGCATCCCAACATATTCCATATAAACGCTCTGTCGTGTGGCTCATCTTTATCCCCACGGCGCCACTTGAGATAATGACGCACACCTGAATCTATATAACAGTGAAGCGGTATTCCCTTCTCCCAGTTGCGCTCTTCATATTTTCGTGCTCCTTCCTCGTATTGCTTGCTTACTTCTAATAAAGCTGTATACAAGTCCCAAGCTGGATGCTCATAAATAAATGCCAATATTGCTCTTTCCAAACAGTCAATCTTGCCAGTCCTCACGTAATCGTTGATGTGAGGAAGCACTTTCGATTGAATCAATTCTGCCACCGCATCAAGCGGGAGCAAATCGCAACGTCCTTTGCCCTCTGCGATATCCCGAACAGCACCGGTTTCAAATACTCTTCGCACACCGCTGTCTTTAAGCATTTTCATCCCTCCTTAAAAGGGTAAGTCTTCAATATGATCTATGGATTCAAACCCTTCCGGAACTTGTACATCAGCTTGTTCTTGGTTCTTTTTCTCTCCCCATTCCAGGAATTTCACTTCCTCCGCTACCACATCAGTTGCATACCGTCTTGTTCCATCTTCTGCTTCATAACTTCCTGTTTGTATTCGTCCCACCACTGCTACCAGCCTGCCCTTTGCAAGGTATTTGGCACACGTTTCTGCAGTTCCACGCCATACCACAATTGGGATAAAGTCCGCTTCTCGCTCGCCTTGCTCGTTGGTATAGGCTCTTTGTACCGCCAATGTGAATCTAGCTACCGGAACTCCGGTGGGTGTATATCGCAAATCTGGGTCCTTGGTGAGACGCCCAATCAGAACAACTTTGTTAAGCACTAAAATCCTCTCCCTTCAAATTCTGTTTGTTGTAATACCATGCAATCTTTTATGTTCTTCAATGCTTACCACTTTCAAATTCCCATATTTGCAGTTTCTTTTGCGTTTATAATGTGTCTTTGCGTTATAATAGCTTGGTCTCTCATCCTCTTTTGCCGCTGATAATACAGCCATTATCGTTATCCCTACAAAACAGCCAGTTATAAAAGCAAATATAATCCATATCACTTTTGCTCCCCCTTATTCACTAAACATTGATAATTGCTCTGCCCCGGGTTGCTTTGTTTTGTCTTTGCGCTTTTCTTTGCAAGAATTTCTTATAGCAACCCCGTAATTTGCCTGCATAACAAGCGCTTTTTTGAGCATTTCCCACTTACCATATCCACCTTCCTGAAGCATTAAACAAAACTTATCTATCACCGGCACACCATCTGGATCCATCATCTTCAGAATGTCGGGTACATTCTCCATCACAAACATTTTGGGTTGTATCTCGACTACCATCCTTGCAAATTCATATACCAGACTATTTCTTGGATCCATTATGTTTTGCTTACCGGCTCGCGAAAATCCCTGGCATGGAGGTCCTCCAATAATACAATCCACATCTCCCTCTTTAAGTCCCAGTGTTTTCAGCATGTCTTTCCCGCTAATTTTTCGTATATCCCCGAACCAGAAATCCCTCACCGGCTCTGCATCAGGGTTATGTTTAATCCAGCCAGATCCGGCAACATCAAAATAGTGATAAACACCGTTCTTTTTGTTCAACTCGATCTGCTTTTCTATGGCTGCATTTAATCGTTCTTTGTCCGCTTCCTCAACAAAATGAATGTTAATCGGGTAACTTCCCAGATTTGTCATGTATGTTAAAGCAGCATCCGGATCATTATCGACTGCGGCCACAATCTTCCAACCGGCTTGAATAAAACCCAAGCTAAACCCACCTGCTCCGCAGAAAAGATCGATTGCTATCGGTTTTCTCACTAGGCGTGCCGGAAGTAATAAACCATTTGGCGTTATCCCCCAATCCATTTAATTTCCCCTTTCCTAATCAATTTCAACTTGTCCAAGCGCCACGTGGATAAAGCTGAAAGCCTCTCTATAGTGCTTTGCCTGAATTGTAAAATAGCTGTCATTTTTATAGATCACCTGGCCCGATATAGTACGCTTGTTGCTTCTAGCATTTAATGGATGTTCCCTAATTGTCACCCAATCACCTAGTTGGATACGGTTTCTGGCCATCTCAATTGCTCTTGCCATAGCAGATGCACTTGCTAATCTATTAGATTGGATCTGCTCTTGTTTAATTGTCATTATTAAACCCCTTCCTCATCCGCAACTGTCTTTCAGCTTCATTAAGTTTGTTAATGTAAAAATCTATTGCGCGTACGTGCTGTTTACATAACTCTTCAAGTTGCTTATTACGTTGTTGTAAAATAATAACTGTTTTAAAAAGTGTACAAATAAGCTGGTTTTGCTCTGACATCATATCAAGTAGGTTAAAAAAAGTATCATTGTCCACTATATCCACTATCGATAACCCCCTTTGCTTTAGATGCAAATTTTTGAAACTCTCCAAACCATAGCAATTCTACTGTTCCCGTTGGCCCGTTTCGCTGTTTTGCAATGATTACCTCCGCTATACCCTTCTTATCGCTGTCTGGGTTGTAATACTCATCCCTGTACAAAAACATTACCACATCCGCATCCTGCTCTATTGCTCCAGATTGTCTTAAGTCGCTAAGCTGCGGTCTTTTATTTTGCCTGCTTTCAACTCCACGGCTCAATTGCGACAATAAAATAACGGGCACATTAAACTTTTTAGCGATGTTCTTAATGGCCCGTGAATTACTCGTTACCATTTCAAATTCGCTCATTCCTTTACGTGGTGGGAGTATAAACTGCAAGTAGTCTATCAGCACCAGTGTAGGACGTCCATGTTTGGCCATAATTTGCGTGAGTTTTTGCTCTATATCGAAGGTAGTCATACCTGGCGTGTCGTCTATAATGAGATTGAATTTGCTGATAAAATTGCCCGCTTTTGAAATTTCATCCCAATCCTTCTCGTTTATTATCCCTGCACGTATGTTGTGTAGATTGATTTTTGCGTTCATTGCGATCAGCCTGTGTATAAGCTGTATTCCTTCCATCTCCAGCGAAAAAATTATACATGGCCCCTTGTCCCTGTATTTGTAGGCAACATAATTTGCTATGTTAAGTGCAAAAGCTGTTTTCCCCATACTCGGTCTTGCCGCCACAACGATTACGTCACCTGGCTCCATTCCTGTTATTATGTTGTCTATATCTGCAAATCCCGTCTGTACGCCTATTTGCTTGCCTTTGTTGAGTGTGCGTTTTTCGATGTCCAAGTGTGTTTCTATCAATAAGTCCTTTACAAGCCAATATTCGTTTTTTGTATCATCTAAAGCTATTTGCGTTATATTTTGTAGTTGAGCGTTGACTTCGTTCATTGTCCCTTGATATGCCGCTTTTAGAAGTTCATTCCCTTTTACGATGAGTTTTCGTCTATATGCATTCTCCTTTACAATGTCTAGGTAGTAATTGAAATTAGCCGTAGTAAAAAAAGAAGCCGTCAAATCTGAAAGGTATGCGATTCCACCTACTTCGTTTATTTTTTGCATTTTTGTTAGTCGTTCACCAACTGTTACTATATCAACCGCAATATTATCATCAAGTAATTGTTGTATTGCCTCAAGTATGATTCCATGTTGTTGATGATAAAAATCGTCTTTGCTAAGTTTCTTTGCTGTTAGTGCACACTCATGGTCTAACATCATAGCGGCTAGTACGGCCTGTTCTGCTTCGGTGCTATGTGGCGGCATCTTCATACTTAAACCTCCCCCAAATCTTCTCCATTAGCTTGCGCGTCTCTTCAACATTGGGTACATAGGGGCCACCTTCGCGATCCTTTTGTGGTTGTGCTCGTGGTTTGTTGCGGCCCAGCTCTTCACGTTCATAGTCTTCAATAGTCTTTATTCCCTTGCTTAACCAGCTTTCTAAAATGCCTCTAACATATCTAAAGAAACGTTTATCACGTTGAATGGCCAGTTCCATAGCATGTTTTACTAAAGCTGGCTGCATTTCGTCCATATAAGATTCGATGACTTCAAGGTGTGTCAAATTATGATCACTGAAATGCTCAATATAGAAGTTAATTACTGCTTCAATGTCATTTGCAGTTTCGCTTGCATTGCATATGCTATTATTTATTTCTTTATCATTCTTATCATTATTATCATTCTTGTATGTGTTCACTTGTTGTTCACTTGTTGTTCGCTTGTTGTTCATTTGTCGTTCATGTTCTTTATTTGAAAATCCCCTGTGCCTTGACTTGTCTGCATTGTAGTTGTTCATCTGTTGTTCAGATTTGGACTTATTTTCATTAAATAAGGCACTTTTTTCTCCAAAAGTGCTGTTCACTTGTTGTTCATTTTGCTGTTCACCATCTTGATATAAATGCCAGTTAAGTATTGTAATGAGCCTATTTTTATTGCTGGCTTGCTGTTCAATTTGCTGTGCTTGTTCAAAAGCATTTAAAATCCGTTGTACCTTACTTTCGCTGATATTTAAAAATGAAGCTATAGCTTTTCTACCGGTAATCAATTGCCCTGGTTTTAACACTATGGGTTTGCCTTTAAACATATCTTTATAGTTAGAATGTGTAGCATTTAGTAGTAGATATACCCACACTGCTAAATAGTCGGCATCTTTACAAACTACTGGGTTGTCTAGTAGTTTTCTATGCAGTTTAATCCAACCTTGTCCCGCCATTTATTTCACCTGCTTTAGCGTGAAGTTGCTATTTCTGGCATCTCGTCCCACGTCCTACCATCAAGAAGGCGGCCAGCTTTCTTTCTGCCGATTTTGACCATTAATTGATCGCCTAATTGCATTTCTGGCGGAATATGGTCCATATTCCCATCCCAAGTATCTGATATTTGGCCTAAGGGCCACCATTCACCCCATTGCTTGAAAAAGAACGGCACACCTGCTTCCTGACACTGATCCCTGAGCAATCGCACCCAATCCGGATGCATCGGCCTTGCACCAGGGCCTGTTTCACCACCGCAAATTACCCAGTCAATACTTTCAGCGGGCCACCCATTTTCAAGATGTGGCAAATACATTTTTAAATCCACCGGCCCCAGCATCGGTTCCACCGAAACAAACCTGACTGCCGCCGGAATTTGCAGCAGTATTGGTATACGTTCATCGGCTCTAGCTTGGTTTTCGACTGTGACACCAAACCATATATGCTCTCCGAAATGCCCTGCAGCTTCAAGATTGATATTTAATGGTGAATCACCAGGCCAATATTGGAACACCCACCACAGCCATTCCTCAACTCTTTCGGGCCGTTTTGTTAATATCATAAATGTGTGACCGGGATCTTCTAAAAGCGATTCATCTCCCAGGCGTTCAGCCTCTTTATTAGGCCAACGCCAGGCGCACATAACGTCAAATACTCTGGTAATATAATCAAATGGTACATCCTCATGAAACAAGTCTCCCATGCTGCATACAAACACCCGCCTTGGTTTCTTCCAACGCAATGGCTCATCGAGCTTTTCTGGATGTAGCGTTACACGAAAAGGATCATCAGTAGGATATCCGCACCGACCACGCAATCTATACGCCATACGTTTTGCATAGCAATTTTGGCAGCCTTCCGATATAGGGGTACAACCTGTCACTACATTCCATACAACTTCAGCCCATTCTATCTTGGTCTTACTCATCTTTTCACCTCCATAAAATGATTTGGCACGGGAGGCAGGACTCGAACCTGCACTTCAGGAGCCAAAGTCCTGCGTCCTACCTGTTAGACCACTCCCATGCAAATCAAGGGCGAGCAGGGCCCCAGTACTCATAAGATGATAAATACCTACCCCGCTTCACCCCGCTTATCTTTATTTCAGCCAATAATCTAGATTCGTCTTCAGTGCCATCCATCTATCTAGCATAATCTCTTTAGCTGGTTGATAGATATGGTGGATAATAACTACAAGAATGGCCAACACTATAAGCAGGAACACAACAAATCGTACTTTATTCTTGACACGGAGCCGCCGCTGCTTGGGCGGCTCCTTTCCCATTTGTATTAGCATATTTACACCTCCACCTCAAAAACTGGAGGCCGTTCTACAACCCGTACACCATATACAATCTCGCCATTCTCATCTACAACTTGTTCACCCGTTACCCTAATTGTCTTTTTAAAATTGGCCCAATCTGGAGTCTCTTTTATCTTCACGTATTCACTCATGCCCCGTTCCTTAAGCCAATTCAGAAGCTTTTCATCATCTCTTACAAACTCAGGAGCAGAGTATTTTCTTCTTAACGTTCCGCTGGGTAATTCCAGTATTTCCTGCGTCTTTGTCTTCCGTCTTGGAGCTGTTTCAAAGTATTCCTGCAACTTAGCAGTGAAAAAGTTTACTGTTCTATCTCGTTTTTCTCTCTCTTTTTCAAGCCATTCTTGCAGCTGTCTAATCTTCTCTTTTACAATCATTTCTTTCTGGCTATATTCGGCTTTGGCCTCACGTATCTTATCTAAAGCCCAATCAGCTGTAACAGCATCGGTTATCTTCCAACTCTCGTTCTCTTCAACATGCTCATTAGCAATGACTGATAAAATGTTGCTCACTTCTCGTTCCCTCCCTTTCAAAACGGCAATTCTGCTTCATCTTCGGTTGTCGCCTTTTGGCACGATTGACACAACCATTGTCCAAAGTGTTTTTCGCTGTATGTGGCCATTGCTTTTGTGATTTTCTTCTGGCATTTAGCACAGATATATTCGGTCTGGACTTTTTCGTTGCTTACTTCCGGTTGAACGGGTTGCTGAGATGATGCCTGTTTTTTCTCTGCCTGTTTATAATCGATAACCTTCGATGCTTCTTCACGAGTAATATCGTCCCAGCTGGTTACTTCTCTGCCCAGGATTTCGGAGATATTATTCAATGCTTCTTCATCATTTATGTTTCTGTAGAACGATTTCATATAATTAAGCTGTTTGCTGCTAGCCTTTTCAGCTTCTACTTTTAACCACGGCATATCTTCCACATCTTGTGTAAACATCCTAGATGCACCCGTAGCTTTCAGCACACCATCAACAAATGCCCTTTTAGCTGCCATTTTCACTAATGTGTTTTGTTGATCCGCAGGTTCAGGGTTTATGACTTTGACTTCTTCGCCGTCCTGCTCGTATTTTCTATATTTGTATTTAACCTCCCAAGAATTTGCGCTTCCTATACCAGTAGCCACTAACATGCCGGTATCTCTGTGTAAAATAGGAATTGAGATGGTATAGCTAAAAATGCCTTTTTCAAAATCTTCAATTGAAGTAATTATCTTTGGTTCACCTGGTGCAAGTCTGAATACTTGACATAGTAGCTCTGCTCCCGGTTTTAGAAGAGTGGGCTTATCTGTGCGTGGGACTCTGTCAAAATCTACGCCTTGTTGTAAAAGCTCATTAAACAATTTATCAAGAGCATTCCGCATTTGAACTGCTTTTCGGATTTCTGCATCCAGATTAGCAGGTAATATATCTACTACCACAACATCTCTTATCTCCTTATCGCTCATTAATACCCCTCCTTTTATTAAAGGTCCGATTCAACCAATACTTGTGTAGTTTCATATAGCCTATCAAGCTTTCGTGCAATGGTATGTATCGCACATCGTAAATTCTCCCAATCCCACCATGCGCACTCTTCCTCTTGACAGTCCACAAATTCCCATTTTGAGCCTTTCCATACGCCTGTTTCATCAAATACGCTTCTCTTCTCACCGTGTAATGGGCACTTCATTTTTCATCCCCCAGTTTGTACAAAATTGTTTTATAAAGATTGGCAAGGCGCATAAGTTCTATTTCACGTGGTAGGGATGTACCACTATACCAGCACATTTCTCTGTTTATTCTTTCTACTTCACTCATGACGAGGTCTTTTAAAGCCTGTTTTTCTTCGTCCGTAAACATTCTCGCTCCCCCTTCTTGTCCTATCGTACCGTGTATGGTACAATAGGGCTGGGTAGTTTTATTTGGCCGTTTTGGAAACGGCTTTTTCTTTTACGCTTCGGGCATTTCAAACACTTTTACCCCGTTTTCTATTGCTTTTTGTATCTCATTTAATACCTCAAATGCTCTCTGTTCTGTAGAATACGTGCCTATAATGCGATAATCATCTGCTCCTGCTTTCAAAGCTGCTTCTTCTATTTCTTCAAAATCTTCGCTGAAATGTACTTCGATCCAAAATTTTGTTGCGCACCACAGTTCTTTTCTGCTTTGTGTTCTAATCCAAATGCCTTCCATGCTTTTACCTCCTTATCTCTGAAAAACATACCGCCAGTATGGGCTTGTACATAAATCCTGCATTGAAATATTGCGAAAAACAAAATACGCAATGATGATGACTAAAATGGTGACTATAACCCAGAACCTTGTGGTGGTTACCCAGCGGCGCTTTTTGCGATAAGTGTATAGCTGCAGCAATGTGTTTCACCTCCGCATCTTCCGCTTTCTCTCCCCCTGCTTTCTCCTTCGTTCCTCGGCCTGGCTTGCCAGCCCGCTCCCGCTCGCCCTTTTTGTAAAAGGGGTCTTGGCGATCGCCGCAGGCCCGCCATCAGCAGTATCCAGGTACTCACAGGCTCTATATTCAGTTGTCAAGGTACAGATTAGATCTTTTCAACGTTGGTTCAGTTAAGCAATTTTACTTTCAATCCACTTTTCGACCTCTATCACTTTAACAAGGTAATCCCGCCCGTTTGGCTTGTAAGCCCGTAATTCGCCTTTCTTGATGGCTCTGTATAAAACGTCTTTGCTGACCGAGAAATATTGGGCGGCTTCTTTTATCTTCATGAAAGGTTTGGTCATACTTCATCATCCTCTAGTTTAAGGAAATCATTCGGTTGTGCGTCTAGAATTTTGCATAGCTTGATGATGTCTTTGTCGTATAACCTTCTTTTGCCATTCATCATGGTGCTAAATGTGGACTGTTTATATCCACCTTTTTCGGCTACTTCACGGAATTTTAAGCCTTTTTCCTTAATTCTCTGGCGAATCCTTTCGTAAGGTTTCATGCTTGACCCCCTTTGCTGTAAAATAAAAGAGCCTGCACAAAGCGATATACTCGCTTCGCACAGGCTCTGGCTCTGGCTCAAAGGCTCAGGCTCAGGCTCGATCTATGCTGTTTTTTCTACTGGAGCTTTCACCTCCACTTCGTTTCGGCATTTTTTACATTTAAGATAGACCCCCTTAGCATTGGGGGCTATCTTGCACAATTTCTGCCCGCATATTGGACAGAAGAACCAATCTAATAACCCCTCTGCAGAAACATTTAACAAAACTTCTCTTTTGCATCTTTTACATTTGTAAGCAACACCTCTGGCAGTATCATTTACTTTAAATAGTTTCTGTCCACAGTAGGGGCAATAAAACCAAGAAGTCACCCCCATTCGCCCCTTTCTTATGTATTTTAGCTTGGAGTCATTAGCAGAATTATTCTCACCTCCATACTAGTGATTTTCATTTGTGCAATTCCCACCCCCTTTTAGTTGTGACTGATACTCTAGCACCTTTATGGCAGCTATATCTCTTTCCATCACCAACCCATGGCGTTTGCAAAACTGTGAAAGTGCCATGGGTAAGCTCTGGGCTGTTTCAACTGTATAAGATTTACCGTTTTTAAGAAAGAATCTGTACTTGTTACACATTGTTTTCACCTCTAGTTAAGAATTTCTTATTTCGGTTACTATTATAGTTTAGAAATTCTTATTTGTCAACTACTTTTTTAAATTTTTCTCAACTCAATTGTTTACTTTTTTCAGAATTTCTGTATCATAATAAGTAAAAGGGAGGTGAAAAATTGACAAGCAAATTACCAGAGAACTTAAGAAAATTTAGAATACGAGCAGGACTAAAACAAGAAGATCTTGCTCAAAAACTCGGCAAGACAAAAAGCGTCATTTCCAACTGGGAGCGAGGTATTAACCGCCCTGATGCCGAAACAATCGCCAAAATTTGTGCTATCCTCAACGTTACACCCAATGAGATACTTGGCTGGGATGAGGAAGAAAATGAAGCAAAAGAAGAAGAAAAGGACGACATAACGATTGCAGCACATATAGAAGGGGAAGAGCTTACAGAAGAAGAGCAAAAAGAAATAGAAGATTTCATCCAGTTTGTACTCTCTAAACGAAAGAAGAAACAATAGGGAGAGGGTAGGATGGATTACGAACAACTGCTGGAAGAGGCCGAAAAGGAAGGGCTTGAAATACAAGAGAAACAATTTCAGAGCAACAACATCAAAGGGCTATACGCAGATGGGATTATAGCCCTTAATTCTTCTGTAGAAACCCAAGCGGAAAAACTGTGTGTGCTTGCAGAAGAACTTGGCCACCACTATACCACCGTGGGCAATATACTTGACCAGTCAAGGCTGGAGAATCGCAAACAAGAACGTCGGGCCCGTGCTTGGGCATATAACAGGCTAGTTGGTATTGTGGGCTTGATTAATGCGTACAGGCACGGTGTTCGGAATATGCATGAGCTGGCCGAATTTCTCGGGGTATCAGAGCAGTTTTTAAAAGAAGCGCTCCGGTACTACTGCGAGAAGTTCGGGCCATACTATGAAGTTGACAACTACACAATTTGCTTTGATCCACTCTGGATCATGGAAAAACAAGAGTAAAGGAGGAATGCAGGTTGCAAATCACATATGACAAAAAGAAAAAGACGTGGAGCTGCCGGATTTGGTATTACAAGAATGGCGTGAAGAAGAGCAAGTACAAAAGCGGTTTTAAGACTAAAAAAGAAGCCGAAAGCTGGGGCATTGATGAAAAACGTAAATTAGAACGCTTACAGGTGGGTACCGATAAGCTCACTGTAAGCGAATTTCTCGAGCGATGGATTAAGACGAAAGAAGACAAGCTGGCACCAACAACCTTAAACGGATACAAAACGAATATCAGGCACATAAACGAACATATTGGGAATATTTTGCTTTCTAAGCTGCGGCTGATCGACATACAGGAAATGGTTGATAATTTGCGTAAAAGCGGATTGAAATACAGAACAGTCAAGTACATTTGTCGGGTCCTTCATGCTGCGCTGGAGTACGCCATCAAAAACGAGTACATTGTAAGCAATCCGTGCGATGGCGTTGAAATAGCCAAGGATGAAGAAGAATTTGCGGTAAAGGTATATGATGCTGAAAACCTCCGAAAACTGCTCCTGTTGCTCAGGGAACAAGAACATCCATTGTATATCCCCGTTTTACTGGCCTCGATGAGAGGATTGCGGCGAGGAGAGTGCCTTGGCCTGCGGTGGTCGGATATCGACTTTGACAATGGTGTCGTGTACATCGAAAACAATTATGTCGTTGTGAATGGCCGACCATACCACAAAAAGGTCAAGACGAAAGAGTCGAGACGTGTGGTACCGATTGATGGATTTATCTTGGACGAGCTGAGGGCATACCGTGAGCGTATGAAGAAAGCGGGGCAAATACAAACGTATGTATGCGAAATCGATGGCAGACTGCCCGACCCGTCGCACATATCCCGACAACTTAAGACTTTTCAGCGTGCTAACGGCCTGCCTGAGTGCCGGTTCCATGATCTCAGGCACTCGTTTGCTGTACTGCAGCTTGAGCATGGTACCGACCTTGATACGCTGCGAAGGCTATTGGGGCATAGCAAAATTGGCGTAACATCGGATTTTTACCTACACAACAACATTAATCTAATCAGAAAGGCGGTATCTAATTTGGATAATGTGATTATGCTGGACGATGTAAAGCAATCAAAAGAAGCGCAACCATGATTGTGACAAAATTGTGACATTTCTCTAAAAAATGATGCTTGACAAATAAAGAACTTGTGTTCGTATAAGAGCTTGGAAGCCTTGAAAATGCTGAGCTGGCGGACGCTATCGGAAAATATCGTACAATCTTTAATACGACTGGAAATCGTGTGTACCCCCAAAAAGGGGTACCGAGGGTTCGAATCCCTCTCTCTCCGCCAGGGTAAGAGGCTTCCAGGGTTTCCTGGAAGTTTTATGTTTTAAGCAAGGCTATCTCCTTAAAAGGCACAAAGACAAGCTGTGTAGCTTAAAACAACTTGCGAAGAATACGGCAAAGCAATGCAACTGAAACGGCAGAAATCAAGCGATACAACCAGCTGTACCACACATTTACATCAATCGCTAAAAAAATGTAAGGCTTTCCATTCTGTGTTAAAATAGTTAAAGAATTAAAAATGAAAGCAACAAGGAGGAATAAATATGAGTTTCACCTTCGCGGTAATAACCTGTTCAGATAAATGCTCACAGGGATTGCGAGAGGACTTAAGTGGCAAACAACTAATTGATATACTACAAGCTCAAGGCTTTTCAAACGTCTACTACAAAATAGTACCTGATGACAAACAGCAGATAAAAGAGGCTATAGTTGAAGCAGCAAGAGCCGGAGCAAACCTCATTCTGACAACCGGCGGTACAGGGTTTTACCAGAGGGACGTAACTCCCGAAGCAACCCTTGAGCTGATTGAAAAGCAAACCCCGGGAATTTCAGAACTTATAAGACACGAAACCGGCAAGATAACAAAAAGGAGCTATCTTTCCCGCGGCATTTCGGGTATCTATAAAAACAGCCTTATAATCAACCTTCCCGGCTCACCAAAAGCTGCAGTGGAATGTATCCAGGCAGTCCTTCCCATACTGGATCATGGATTGAACATCCTTCTCGAGAATGAAAGGGAATGCGGCCGCAACAGCAATTGATAGACGGCATTCCTCAATTAATATTACTTGCAGAAAATTTACATAAACTGCCAACTACCTATACAGGCGGTGGCTTCCTGAAAAGTTTGGTAATCTAGGCTACCCTTATTCCCACAAGCTGGTCCACACGCTCATTACTGACTATCTGCTTAACAGCAGACTCGCCAGCTACTTCGAGTTTTGTACATTAGACACCAGCTGAGAAATATCTCATCTTATCACATTTTTAGCAATTCATTTCCATCTTGTAGAAGATGACGTTTTCTTGCGTATTTGGGGATAAACCCAAACGCGTACTTTTAAAAGCAATGCTCAACCCATGACCTCTATACAATCTCCTACCTTTATTTTCCCGCCCCTAATTACTCTGGCAAACAGGCCTTCTTTGGGCATTATGCATACTCCTACCGTCCTGGCTATCTCGCATCCATCCCCATAACATTTCTTGCCTATTTGGCTTATCTCAAGCACCACCTCATCCCCAATTTTAAGCCTTGTGCCAATATCAATTTTGCTTAAATCAAGCCCTTCAGTTGTAATGTTTTCGGCAAACTTGCCAAAACAAAGGCCCTTTAGCCCATACTGCTCCATTTTTCTTATGCTGGTAACATCAAGCAGGCTAACCTGTCTGTGTCCCGTTCCTGCATGGGCATCCCCCTCTATCCCGAAATTCTCAATCAGCACCGCCTCGCTTACAGGTTGTTTGGGAGTACCCTTTTGCTTGCTTATATTAATCGAAACGACCCTGCCCAGCCCCTTATCGCTTCTTGAAAATGCACCCACAAACGCCCAGTCACCCGACTTCCCGCCCTTCTTCTCGATCACCCTGACATCGGTTATCACCATGTTTTTCTCTACAGCCTTGCACATATCATATACCGTCTCCAGGAACACCAAAACAGCAGTAAGGGCTTCCATTTCGGCGCCTGTCTGAGCACTGGTCCTCACCTCGGATGTGGCTTCTATATAGCCTTCCTCCTGGTTTACAGAATACGAAATATCGATGTATGACAAAAATATATTATGGCAAAGCGGAATAAGCTCCGACGTCTTCTTGGCAGCCATTACACCGGCAAGCTTTGCAGTGGTAAATATATCTCCTTTTGGTATGTCAGAATTCTGTATTGCGGCTATAACTTTATCCCCCACATATATTCTGCCGCTTGCTTTTGCAACCCTGTGCGTTGCATCCTTTTGTGACACGTCCACCATCTGAGGTAAACCTTCACCGTTTAGATGGGAAAAATCCATTGTTTTTCAACCTCCTATCTTAAACATCATTGCGTTTGTGGTTGCGCTCCTTGTAAATTTCTTTTTCATAACGAACTGCTTTATCCTCTCGGCCAAAACATCCTCTGAGCTGAGGTGTTCTTTAAGGTCAAGCCCATCTTCATCAAAAAGGCAGTTATGAAGAATACCTTTTGATGAGACCCTCACCTTATTGCACCGGCTGCAAAAATGGTCCGATATCGCTCTTATAAAACCTACAACGCTGTCAAAATCTTTGATGTAATAGTATTTTGCAACAGATTTTTCACAGCCATCAACCTTTTGAAAATCTTTAAACCTTTTCAAGACGTCGTGCGTGCTCACAAACTCCTTGTTAAATATGCGGTTGGCCACCCCAATGGGCATAAGCTCAATAAACCTCACAACGACGTTGTTGGTTTTGGCAAACAAGATTAAATCCTCCACCTCATCGAAATTTACCGTTTTCAATAAAACCGCATTGAGCTTTACCCTCTTAAACCTCGACAGCGTTTGGATGGCATTTACCACCACATCAAGCCCGTCCACACCGGTTAATTCACGGTATTTTTGTCTATCCAGCGTATCAAGAGAAATATTGATGCCGCTCAGCCTGCTTTCAATAATCCTCTGAATACAGTCATCATGCAAAAAGCCGTTGGTGGTAACGTTTATATTCTGTATCCCCAAATCATACGCAAAGTCTATTATGTCAAATACATCATTCCTCAAAAAAGGTTCACCGCCGGTAAGCCTGAGCTTCTTTATGCCCAGCTTTTTAAAAGCGGAAATTATCCTGAACACGTCTTGCTTTGTAAGCTCCCCGGCATCAGTATCACAAGCGCATACATCCCTTGTCCTGCAGTACCTGCAGAAAAAATTGCACCTCTCGGTTATTGAAAGCCTCAAATATTCAATTTCCCTGGAGAATCCGTCTCGCATCTTACCTCTCACCTTTTTAAATCAATTTAACCTCGACAAGGCTTCCCTCTTCCAATAGATCCGCATTAACGGGGATCACTATATATCCGTCTGCCCTTTTTAAGCTCGATATCACGCTTGCACCCCTCTTGAGCACCCTGGCCAGATTCCTGCCCTGGTCATCTTCTATGCTCACCCTGATGTACTCCTCAGCTCCCATATCCGAAAAAAGCCTTCTCTCAAGCAATGCCCAAATCGTCTTTTGCTTTGGGTTTAAGTTATAAGCATTGAAGAATGCCTTCAAAAACAGCTCCATCACTGCAAAGAACATAGAAACGGGGTACCCCGGAAGCCCCATCACCAGCTTTTTGTCCACCCTGCCAATAATGGTGGGTTTGCCGGGTTTTATTGCCACGCCGTGCACAATCACCTCTCCCAGCCTGGAAATGGCCTCGGCAGTTAAGTCCATATCTCCCTTTGAGGAGCCGCCATTTATAAATAATACGTCATATTTTCTCAAGAGATTTTCCATTCTGCCTGTAAGTTCAGCAATATCATTAGGTGCTGGCTCAAAAACGCTTACATCAAACCCATATTTCTTTAGCAGATTGCTGAAGATCACCGAATTAAACTCTACAAGCTGGTCTTCTCTTTCAATCACGTCCACAAGCTCATCGCCGGTGGGCAGAAAGGCCACCTTGGGCATTTTATAAACCTCAACTTCCCTGTATCCCCCCACTTTCAAATACACCTGCTCAAACTCGGTAAGTAGCTCTCCCTTTTTCACTATCACCTGGCCTTTCTGTACGTCCTCGCCTTTCAATCGAACGTTCTGGCGTGGATAATAGCTTTTAAAAATCTTTATACCCCTATCCTCTTTTTGCGCCTCTTCAAAGGGTACCACAGCGTCAAAGCTTTTTATGCTGTGTCCCGTTTGAACGACTTCAAAGTTTTGAATCATCTTGGGCTGCGCATCGGTGGCATCATACGTTTCCTGCGCGTTTACCGCATATCCATCCATGGCAGCAACATCAACAGGCGGACAGGTATTTACCGAAAAATAATCCTGGGAGGCAAAACGATTACCGGCTTCGTATATTGAAATTGTTTCTTTCCCTAAAACCAAATATTCCTTTAAAATTTTTTCTATTCTATCCCTTGCCACATCGGGCACCACAGCAGCGAAATGATAATCCTTCACAGCAACACCACCTCAACCAAATCCCCCGGCTTCAAACCCGTCCTTGTTGCCTCAATCTTGACATACCCCGATGCATTGTTCAGAAGATTTATCGAACCGGATTTTCCGTACAAAGGCTCTGCTAAAATCTCATCCGAGTAAATCAGCTTTACAAATACGAACTCGGTCCTGCCGCTTGAAGCAGCAAAACCCGATTTCAGCCTTGCCAAAACCTTACCACCGGCTGTATCCTGTTGATGCAGCAGTATATCAAACAGCTTTTTAACAAAGAATTTAAATATAAACAGGCACGACACTGGATGCCCCGGAAGTCCAAACACTGCTTTATTACCTGCTTTTGCTATAATAGTGGGCTTCCCGGGCTTTATTGATATCCCATCAACCAGGATTCTGGCCTCATCCAAACTTTGTATGGCCCTCAGCGTGTTGTCATACGTTCCAACCGAACTGCCACCTGATATTAGCACAACGTCGTTCTCTGAAACAGCTCTTGAAAGAATGCCTACCAAAGCCTCATAATCATCCTTTACAATCCCGTACAACTTCGGAACAGCATATTCCTGTTTCAGTGCGCTGTACAGAGTGTATGAGTTTACATCGTAAATTTTTGCTCCCTCCAGGGGCTGGTCCTGCATGATTATCTCATCGCCGGTTGAAATGATCCCCACCTTGAGCCTTGAGAAAACCTCTACTTCCTTCTGGCCCACCGCTGCCAAAACGCCTATTTGTGGTGCCCTGAGCCTCTGGTATTTCTTCACGATTGTGCAACCCTTACCCACATCTTCTCCTCTTTTCAAGATGTTCTCATTCGGCCTTGCCGGCTTAAAGACGAAGACCTTCCCCTCCTGCTCAACGGTATTCTCTAGCATGACCACGGCGTCAGCACCTTTAGGGACGGCGCCACCCGTAAAAATCTTTGCCGCCTGACCCTCTTGTATTTTAAAATCCGGTATCTCCCCTGTCTTAACCTCCCCTATAAGGTCAAAAACAGCCGGATTCTCATCGTTGGCCGCAAATGTTCTTTGGCACCTAACGGCATATCCATCCACCGTTGACTTGTCAAAATGTGGGACATCTATATTTGCTTCAATATCCTTTGCACAAATTCGATCAGCCGCTTCATACAGCGGCACCCTTTCGATATCCGGGATAAAACCAGAAAACTCTTGCTGCAAGATATCAAATACTTCGGATTCGGTTTTAAAAACCTTCATATATTTATCACCCACTCCATTTTCATATTTTCAATCAACAAAACAGCGAGTTACAACCCTACAAAGTGCATAGCAATTTACAGCAACATCGCTTAAATACGCGCGGGTTTATCCTAAAATTTAACACTTTATGCAACAATCCTCAAACCAGATAGTTTTGGCCGGGACAGCTATTGTGGAATCATGGGTTACCGTTATTATGCATCTCTTACTCGAATCCTGCGATATAAGTTCAAACATAAAGTTTTTGACCCGGCCATCCAGGTATGTGTCGGGCTCATCTAGAAATAAAACCTCCGAATCAGTATAAAACGCCCTTAAAAATGCTATAAGCTGCCTTTGTCCCAGCGAAAGAGAAAAAATGTTGGCATCGGGGTTAATTGAAAACTTATCCAGCACACTACGGACTCTAGTAAGCGCGCCACATCCTGCCCCCAGGAATATGTTATAAAGCACGCTTCCTTTGAAAAAGTATGGCTGCTGAGGAAGCATAACTCTTTTGTCGAACGCATTTTTAATCACACCTTTAAAATCCCCGTCCTTGCCAAACAACATTCTTAAAAAAGTGGTCTTGCCGCAGCCGTTTGGCCCTTTTATGATATACAAACCTCTTTTCTCAAACTTTAAACTTTCGCAGTAAAACAGCAGCTTATCTCCTATGTATTTCTCTACATTCTTTACCTCAATCAACTATATCACCCTGCAACACCTGCAAAGCTGTATTGAACCCAAAAGAAATAGCAAGCAAAATCAGGCCCAACATAAGCGCTCGAGAAAACTCACCCTTTGAAACCTCATGGATTATGGCAGTTGTCAGTATCCTGGTCTCGCCCTCGATGTTGCCACCCACAATGAGCACCGCCCCCACCTCGGAGATTGCTCGGGAGAGCCCCAATACCGACGCATATATGAGTTCCCGTGAATACTCCCGTATCATAATGAGGTATCTTTTCTTGCCCCTTATATCCAGGTAATCAAGGTTATCCAGCAGTACAAAGATATTTTTAAGCCCCGATAAGGTGTACAGTATTACAATGGGCACTATCAAAATCACCTGGGCAATAACCATAGCCCACTTGGTAAAAAGGATGTTCAAAAATCCCAGCGGCCCTTTATTAGAAAGCATCATATACACCACCAGCCCCGCCAAAACCGGCGGCAGTCCCGACAGGGTATACACCGCTCTAATTATAAACCTTCGCCCTTTAAACCTTTTAATTTTGAGAATATACCCTGAGGGTACAGCAAGCAGTATCGAAATCAAAGTTGACGGAATACACACAATAAGTGTCGATAAGACAATATTGCCCACCATTGCCCCTACCTCAATGCTGTTTTTAAATTATTCGCACAATTTATAAACCTGATTTTTAAAGTACTTCTGATTAAACTCTTCAACCAGTGCCTTAAACTTGCTGCCTTTAAAAAATTCCTCAAAAATTGGCACCTCCTCTCTCGCAGAAGAAAGGGCAAAATAGTAAACATTCATCAAGACCTCTTCATTCGGGCCTTGATAAATTACATCCAAGCTGTCCAGCTTATCTTTCATCTTATAAAAAGTAGCTTCATCAGTAAGGATAAAAGCCCGCTTTTCGTTTGCAAGGTTCAAGCTCATGCCCATGCCCTGTCCCGATTTTATATAACCATCGAAATCGGGCTGGGTCCTTGCCAAATTCCATATCTCAAGCTCCCTTATATAAGTCGCCGAGTTGTCAGCGCGGGACACAAATGGCAAATCATTGTTTTTGATTATTAAAAAAGCCTCCTGAATGGAACTGGCATTTTCAAACAAACTTTTTGCATCCTTAGGACCAACAAGTATAAAACGGTTATAGACCAATGGGATATACCCATTTATATATCCTTCATCCAGAAGCTCATACAAAAATGATTTCTCGTGTATGATTATCCCATTAACGTCTTTATTCCTAAACATCTTAACGGCCTGCCCGCTGCCGACAGAAATAAAATTGAGCTTAATGCCATACTCCTCCTCAAAGGATGGAAATACAAAATCCAAAAAGCCGCTGTCGTATATGCTAGTGGTGGTAGCTATTTTTAATGTAGTTGCAGGCTTTAACCTTTGGCAGCCTGTAAATAATACAACTAACATCAAAAGTAACATCGCATACCTTTTCATTGCCAAAGTGCCTCCTCTTTAAAATTCTACATATTCTCATAAAGTAACCACCATCTACCATAGGGACATGAGCTCCAAGAGAAGCTGGACAGCCAACTCCCCCTTATTCTTCATTCTGCTGCAAAGGAACCCGTTCCAGCGACTCTCTCGTAGCTCACATACGTAATCACATGAGCATATTGGCTCTCGGGGCGAGTACCCTCACTCTCTCAGTATGGTTCACATACTCATCACTGACTGCCTGACAACATCAAGATTTGCAAGATATTTTCTTTCATGCAGTTCATCTCACACTTGCAGAAGATGAAGTCTTCTTGCCGAGTTACAACTAAAAAAGGGACGCTCCCCGCTTTAAAAAGGCAAAAGAACATCCCTTCTACCCCGTCCTTCCTTTCCAAAGCGGGAGGCGCAGCGGTTTCCCGCAAACTGCACCCTATCGGCCAAAGCACCATAAAGGAAAAACCTAAAGTATCATTGGTGTTTCCCTTCTTAGGCTGCAATGGCTCGGAAAGACATCTAAAATTCAAAAACCCTGTATTCGTTTGTCAAAAGATTGACAACCAAGCACTTGCCCGCAAGGGGCTTCCCCTTACCTGATACAAGTTTACAGAACTCGGAAAGCTCAAGGGCTGCCGTCAGCATGGGCGCAAACACCGGGTTCCCAAGCACTTTCTCAGCCCCCTGATCACTGGCGTCTCTAAAGAGCCTTTCTATAGATGGTGTATGTTTTGTTATTACCGTCACCTGCACATACCATCCCGCACATCCACCATGGATCAGAACTTTATCGGTGTCTTGCACAAACTTAGATAGCTCCTTCCTTATCTCGATATTATCAGTGGCATCAAATATATAATCTGTTTCTCCCAGAAAATCATGGAGATTCTCCAGACAGGCTTTCTGGCTGACGGACTGAAAACGCACCCTTGGATTTATTTCCTTCACCCTCCTTTCAGCCTCGATGACTTTGGGGCTGCCCAGATTGTTAACGGTGGATAAAACCTGCCTGTTTAAGTTTGTCTCATCAAATACATCCTTATCGACTACCACGATCTCTTTCACTCCAAGGCGTGCCAGCCCTTCTATCACAAACCCACCGATTCCTCCTGCACCAACCACAGCAGCCGTCGTTTGAAACATTCTTTCTTGCCCTTCGCAGGTAAGCGTACCTATGTTCTTTATATACCTCTTTTCCACTTAAGCATTACCCCCCAGTCGCAAAAGGCAAAATATACACCTCATCGCCTTCAGAAAGGATATAATCAAAGTCCACCCTTTTTTCATTTACGATTACAAAACCAATCCTGTCCAGGGGTATATTCAGTCTTTGAAGCAACTTTTGCACATTAAAGCCTGGTTCTACCTCCATTTCAAACTTTCCGGTTTTGCTGCCGTACTTTTCAAAAAAGTCATTGACCTCTACTCCAATCAGCATATTCCTTCTCTACCCTCTCTATATACATTTTTAAAAGCTTATTTAACCTTTCTTCGTCCATCCTGCCCCAAAGAGTGGGCGTCTCAAACACCCTTTTCGGGAATCTGTAATTCTCAAGGGAAAACCCCAGTTCTTTCTTGATTTTAAGCTTTGTAAAGAATATATCGTTCCCCAGCCTTGTCAGGTCATCATCCGTCCAATCAATGCCGATAGAATGCAGGGCCTTTAAGATAGTGGGTCTGTCATACACCTTTCGGGCAAACAGACAGATGCATAGCGACGTCAAAACGTTTCTTTCCTTCTCCTCCTTTATCACATAATCCACTATTTCTTCATCCCTGAGCTCTTTGGCGGTTTGGTCGTATGAATATCCTGCATTATCGAGATGCGAATGCCTTGCGCCAACCGTCTGCCCCAGCGCAAAAGCATATCCGGTATGATAACCTGCCATCTCATTACCGCCGTACAGCAGCGCAAACTCTTGGCCACCGTATTTCTTAACCGCTTCATTCAAGCCGTTCCCTATGGTATAATAAAACTCGTTTGCCCTGTCTGCAATATAATCTATGGCCTTGATGTACTCCTTAGTATTTCCAAATTCAAGGTCTACCAAGGTGTCTTGCTTTGTTATAAGCCCTTTTTGCAGGGCCTCAGTAGCCCATGCCAGCACCACTCCCGTGGTCATGGCATCAAGTCCAGCAAGCTCTACCTCTTCGATTATCTCCAGCACCTCATCGCTGGTTCTTATCCCAAGCAGACTGCCCAGCGCATATATGAGTTCATGGTCATATGAGACAGCTATTGATTCATATTCATACCCCTTGTCAAACTCTCTCCTGAATTGCCCTATGTGAATGCAGCCTATGGGGCAACCGGTGCAGGAGACCTTTCTTATGAGATTTTTCTCGGCAAACGTCTCCCCCGATATATCATCCGCATGCTCAAAAGTCGACTGTAAAAGATTCTTAGTGGGCAGAGAATTTATGGCATTAAGCACCTTTATGTTTATAGGCGTTCCAAGCTCGTGATACTTGGCCATGGCATCGGTCTGGGTTGCTTTTTTATATATCTCCTGATAAGTCTTAAAGTATTCCTTTAAGTTGGAAATTGGCAGGTCCCTCTCACCCATGATTATCATGGCTTTCAGGTTTTTGCTGCCAAATACCGTACCCATGCCCAACCTTCCAAAGTGCCTGTAGGTGTCCACATTGACGCACGAATAGGTCACAAGGTTTTCGCCGGCCCTGCCAATTCTTATAATGCTTCTTTTACCCGGCCCTGGCTCTCTTTCCCTAACCACCCTGCCTACCTCTTCTATATCAAGCCCCCACATCGCCCGGGCATCCTTAAACTCTATACTCCTATCGGTTATTGACAAATAAGTAGGCTTGTCCGCCCTGCCTGTTATAACAATAGCATCATATCCCGCATTGCGCATGGCCATGGCCAGCCTTCCACCGGCATGGCTTTCACCGTACTCGCCCGTGTGGGGCGATATAAAGGTTGCAACTGCCTTGGTTACAACAGGGAATATAGTAGAAAGCGGCCCAATTGAGATTATCAGCGGCTGCTCTTTATGTAGCGGCGGCAGGTCCTTCTTCATGTTTTCCTCAAGAAGCTTTGCAGCCACACCAGTCCCGCCAAGGTATCTATACAGGTCCTTTCTCTCTTTAATATCTGCCTTTCTGTTTTGTAGGTCTATATAGAGTACCCTTATAAAGTCATTCCCCAGCATCTACTCCATCACCTCTTCCATGCTCAAGCAGTTGTGCGGGCACATCCTCACACACGCCCCGCAGTGCTTGCATACTATTGGTATTTTTCTGTCATAGTCCATGTGAATTGAACCAACTATGCATGCAGAAACGCATTTTTCACATGCAATACACCTTTCGCGGATCAATTTCACTCCCCCACCAGGACGCCTGACAAGCGCATTTGTGGGACAAGCTTCAGCACAGGCAGGCTCCTTACAGGCAACGCAAATCGTTGCCGCAAACTTGCTTTGAAGCCCTCCCCTCGTCTTGACCTTTATGGAGCTTTTTGCAAGATTGTGATTGTTATGATTCACAGCAGCGCATGTAAGCATACACGTAAAGCATCCGAGGCACTTGTTCATGTTGTCAGCTCTCAATACTTTTGTCAATCAAATCACCACCTGAGATCTATATTGTTTTCTCACACATCGTTTTATTTTTAACAAAGTTTATTATAGCATTGAAAACGCAAGTTCACAATATTCAATTTGCTAATTTTTTAACAAAAATTATCTTGTTCATTCGTTATTCTTTATAAAAAGAGCTTACTCTAAACAAAATACAGATGAATTCCCCATCAAAGCATGGTAAAATATTATTTGTAAATTCAGACACTTAGGAGTGAAAAAATTGTGATGCATGAACCCAAATTTTACAAATTCACTAATAATTGTGTTAATGTAGCTCTATTAGGACTTGTTCCCTATGAACAAGGGTTAAGTATTCAAGAAAAATTTTTTCGTCTCCGAGAGGAACAAAAAATAGGGGATATAATGTTGTTATTGGAACATCCACCGGTGATAACCGTTGGTAGACGAGGTAAAGAATCCAATATACTGCTCTCTCAAGAAGAATTAATCGCCCGCGGTATAAGAGTATATCACATCGATCGCGGAGGATTGGAATATTTCAAATGGATTAACCCTTGCGGCATAACAGATCAAAGTATGACATCTCTGGAAAATATTACAGGTCATAAACACGATATAACTAAAGTTATGCTGCAGGTTGCTTCATACTTTGCAAAAATATTTCAAACCAATTACCAAATTATAGATAAACATGAATGGTCCAGTTGGTTGAAGGAGGATTAACATGCCTTCAAGAAAACCCGAGTGGTTGAAAATACGTGTTAGAAGCGGACATAACCAAGAACATGTGGAAGCACTGATCGATTCTCTTTCCCTTAATACCGTATGCCATGAAGCCAATTGTCCCAACCGTATGGAGTGTTTCAATAAAGGGACTGCTACTTTCATGATTTTGGGGAAAATATGTACAAGAAGCTGCACCTTCTGCAATGTTACAAAAGGCAATCCCCAGCCAATAGATCCTATGGAGCCTATACGTGTAGCTCAGGCTGTTAAAATACTACAAATTAAACACGCTGTAATAACTTCGGTTACCAGAGATGACCTTCCTGATGGAGGTGCTGCACATTTTGCAGAGGTGATAAAACAAATAAAGAGGCTTTGTCCTAATGTAACAGTAGAGGTTCTTATCCCTGATTTCCAAGGGAGTATAGAGGCTTTAATCCAAGTAATACAGGCCGGCCCTGAGGTTATAAACCATAATGTAGAAACAGTCCCAAGACTTTATCCCCGCATTCGTCCTCAAGCGGAATACTACCGCTCGCTTGACCTTTTAAAAAACGTAAAAAGGATTAATAATAATATCTTCACCAAATCAGGTATTATGGTTGGCCTAGGAGAAAAATTTCATGAAGTAGTGGAAGTAATGAAAGACTTACGAGATTGTGGATGTGACTTTCTAACCATAGGGCAGTATTTAGCTCCTTCCTCTTCCCACTATCCTGTCATTGAATACGTTCATCCTGAAATTTTTGAAGAATATAGAGCACTGGCTCTTAAAATGGGATTCTCCTTTGTAGCCTCAGGTCCCCTGGTAAGAAGCTCCTATCACGCCGAAAAAGCCCTCAAATCCAAGGATACATTAAATATCTGAATTTTGTACAAACTTTTAAAAACAAAAAGGATTTTACAAAAATACGGCGAAATATGTTATAAATGGGTATAATTTTTTGAGTATTTTTAACGTAAGGGGGATATACGAATTTATGACACTAGACCACTCAAAGATTCAAGAATATGAATCTTTCTTAAACAAAATTCCGGGGATTATATCCTCAAAAATAGTACTGAACCAAGAAGGTAACATAGTTGAACTTCATATATTGGCAAGTACAGCCCGAAATCCCAAACAAATTTCTCGAGATGTACAGTCTGCACTCATGGCAAAATACGGCATCCCCCTTGACTACAAGGTGATAAGCATTGCGCAGATACAGGATGAAAGTGAAATATGCCGTAGCAACTCCCGCCTTGTTCTCAAAAACATTTCCATAAGTATGGAGGATTCACAAATTGAAGCAAGAGTCGTCCTAACAAAAGACGACAAGGCGTTTGAAGGCATCTCCCGGGGGATAAACTTTACCCAGGGGCGCTTTCGAGCGTTAGCTGAGGCAACCATAAATGCCATACAGCAATTTCTGGGCGGCGAGTGTATGTTCAGCGTGATAGATATACAGAAAACCACAATTTCAGGGAAACCCGTTTGCATTGTGGCAGTTTCTCAAGTTGCTGAACAGATTGAAAACTTTCTTGTAGGTTCATCCCCCATAGAGCAAGATGACAATAAAGCAGTTGTGAAGGCAGTGCTGGACGCATTAAATAGAAAATTGGGTAAATATGCTTGAGAGTAAAATAACAGCCGACTTCAAAGCACCAGACGTCCTAATGTTCTTGCCAGATAGGCCAAACCCCGGTTCTTCGCTTAAATTTTCTGACTTTTATAAGCGGAGCGGAGAAAAGCCTGCCTAATTAGCGAAGGGCAGAGAACTCAAAACAGGAGGGTGTAAAGCCATGAAGAAGATTCTGGGGTTCATAGTCGCCCTGATTTCTCTCATTCTGGCAGGCGGCGCGGGATTTTTCTGGTGGTAATTTGAACTAAAAAGCTGGGGTTTGGCCATTTAAATACACAACAAAAAGCGGAGGTAGCAAAACAGGATGAACAAAAAGGCCGTTTTTTTCCTGAGCATCGTATCCATCATGGGGTTATTCCTGATATCGGTTTCGATATATAACATGCCGAAAATCCAAATATACGAACTTATACTCTGGACTCTGCTTGCAGGGATGAGCCAATCCTTTCTAGTTCTATTTATGCAAAACGGAGTGTTGAGTGTAGTTTTTGCAATTATACTTGCAGCACATCTATATCAAGGAACGTATTTCGCCGTTATAGTTGCAGCAAGTAGTGTATTATTTCAATTCTATCATCCTAGAAAAGGTGTTTATGAACACGTGTTTAATAGACCGTTTTATAAAACGCTGTTTAACATGTCAAATCTTGCAATAAGCGCATATATATCGGGCAGCGTATACCAAGCCATGTACAACACGCTGCAAGCAGGCAACAATCTCTATCTGTATATGCTCTGTTTGCTTACATACATAACCCTGTTTTTGCTTTTTAATTCTTCTGTACTTATTCTTCTCATGACCTTCCTTAAGCAGCAACCGTTTTTTAAGTTGTGGAAAAAAAATATCCTGTGGGCAATACCCAATTTCTACGCTCTCGCTCCTTTTGGGTATTTTATATACCTGCTCTACCAAATCCCCAACGGCCATATATATGTGATATTGCTGTTCGGCCCATTGCTTCTTGCGCGTTATTCATTCCAGCTTTATCTTGACTCGAAAAAGAGGTATTATCAAATCATACAAACCCTTACGGCGGCAATTGAAGCGAAAGATAAATATACAGAAGGGCATTCCAAACGGGTAGAGATGTATGCTGAAAAAATTGCACAAAAGCTTAAACTACCTTCTTCCAAGATTGAATCTATAAAAGTGGCAGCCCTGTTACATGATATAGGTAAGATAGGAATAGAAGACTTTATTTTACGTAAACCCGAATCGCTCTCCGAAGAGGAATGGGAAAAAATCAGGCAACATCCCAATATCGGGTTAAAAATACTAGAAGATGTGGATTTTTCCGATGACGTAAAAGAATTTATAAAAAGTCACCATGAAAGATACGATGGAAAAGGTTACCCCCAGGGTCTCAAAGGCTCAGAAATACCGATTGAGGCTTATATCATTGCGGCAGCCGACGCCTATGATGCCCTTACCTCTGATAGACCCTATCGCAAGGCTTTTACACCACAAGAGGCTATAGATATTATCAAGCAAAATAAAGGAACCCAATTTCATCCCCTAGTGGCAGATGCTTTAATCAGCGTAGTACAAGAAATTTGTTTAACTAAAGCACCACAGAAAGGATGAAATTCTTTGCCATGGTAGCAGCTATAGTCATTGCGTTAAGCCTTTTTTTGGCCTTCATTAGAGGAGGACAGTTAAACAGGCTAAAAAATGTTAACCTTCGTTTGCCGCATCTAGCAATTGTGTCCTTTATTTTAGATTTTTTCCCTTCTCATTTAAACCATGTCCCCTCATGGGTACTGTTTATAGTATTTATAGTTAAATACGCATTGCTGTTTATGTTCATATTCTTCAACAGCAAACATAAACACATAAAAATCATAGGAATGGGAATTCTGATGAACTTTTTAGTAATACTCTTAAATGGTGGAGCTATGCCGGTATCCCGCCATGCACTTGAAATCCCCTCGCTGGCCAAACAGATAGAGATGATTCAATCCGGCGTACTTACCAACTACACCTTGATGACCGACAAAACCCCTTTATGGATTTTAGCTGACATAATCTACATCCCTTGGCCTAAAGAGCAATTTATCAGCATAGGGGATATCACAATAATGCTTGGCATATTTCTACTTATACAGGATATAATTCTGACTGAGTAAATGCACGTTAATGCACCTCTTTTCGCCAATGTGAGGATTTTGACTGTGCAATGTCCTTTTCGTAATATTAAAAGCTTAAACACAATTACGTCTTTTTCATTCCTATTCAACATCCAAAATTCCCCATAAATTTCAAAACTATTAAATTGATAAGCTACTGTTTAAGCATTAAACACAAAGCTTTAACATTATTTTACGTTTTAAGAAAATAAAATGTAACAATTGCATGATACACTAGTTATAGAAAGATCCAATATTGAAATAGAGGTGAATCTAATGACGAAATTTAAAATACTGCTTATCATATCTGCCATCATAATGCTGGTCATAGCAATGGCAGGTTGTGGTGTAGAAAATCAAGCCAAAGATTATCTTCCTAACTCACAACAGCAAAACCGTCTCGAAGATGTTACTCAAGCCCCTTCAAACGAAGTTCCTCAAGAAGACACACAACCCCAGAAAGAGACACAAAATGGTAGTCGACCTCAAGACGAGGGAGTAAATAATGATTCTCAGCTACCCGGCCAAAAGGTTGATGACAAATTGCTTGATATAGAAAAAATAGCCCGGCTTCTTCCTATACGCACTGGTTATCAATGGTCATATTATGGCTTTGCTGAATACGGGCACCGGATGGTACTGGAAACCATATCAAAAGAAGATAACGCTATAGTTTACCACATAAGCGGAGAGGTAGACGATATGTCAGGAGGAGAATCAAAACAGGACCTATCCTTTTCGGTAACCTACACCGTAAAGCCAGGCGTGCTCATACAAAATACAACAGGCCGAGCCATGATGGATACCCCATTCAAAGACCTGGACCTCATCAGGGCACCGTTGCAGAAAGGAAACAGTTGGCTCCAAAAAACCGCTAAAAAAGACGGCACTGAAATTACCTTAAAGTCGACTATTACCGACATCAGGGAAGAAAATGGCCAAAAAATATATACGGTGCTCTACGAAGATACGCAAAGCGAGTATTACGAAAAGCGTGAGATAAAGGAAGGGGTAGGGATCTTATCCTACGAAAAGCTCTACATGGATCCAAATGGCAATTTCCCTATAGGATATTATATTTACTATCCCGGCACAGGCTACAGAAACAAGTTGGAAATAGATGCCTATTTACCTAAACTCAATACCCCGCTCAGATATTTCGGCCTTGCCGAATACGGGCATGTAGGCGTCCTTAAGAAGATCTCAAGCACATCAGACAACGCCATATATGAATTTCAAGGAAAGTACCAAGACGGGTCAGGAATAGATGATGAATTTAGAGTGAGGTACTATATTGACTACGTAAAGGGCACAGTAACCGAGAGAGTTATGTCGAGTACCCGATTTGATCCACCCGAAGTAAACTCCAAGCTGCACAACCTGGTCATATTAAAAACACCATTCAAAGAGGGAGCAACATGGAGCCACAGCACTCGGATAAACGGGAAGGAATATAAGGTAACAGCTAAAATAAAGGAATATGACCCCACAACGGGCAGAATAAAGGTAACCTATACAGTCAAGGGCGTACCCGGGTATTTTCAAAATACCTATATAGAGGAACGCATATTTGAGCGTGGTCGGGGCATGGTAGGTTTTTCTAACCTTATGCCAGGAGATATACCTATAAGTGAAGCCGATGCAAAAGACAGTAAAAAGCTAGAAGAAGCCCTTATCAATCACATGTTTGGATATTCACTGAGCCCTGAATCTTAAAAGCCGGAGCATTTGGCTCCGGCTTTTTCACGTACACCGATTTCAAATCTTTTTAAAAAGGCGGCATCGCAAAATTATCGCAAGATTTTACTATAATATTCATCAACCGGCAAGCTATAACCCCTCATAGGGGTATTACACAAGCTTTTTTGTCCATTTTTGATAATTTAAAGAGTTTCTTGCTTATTAGTCCTATAGATATTGTAATACCGAGTCTCCGCATGTCAAAAACAGGTAATTAAATTACATATATTACCAAAAGGATTTTTGGATTTTTTGTCGAATATATATCCCCTGTAGAAAGATGCAGGGGTGATTGTGAATGGATATAAATG
>NZ_JAHUQD010000005.1 GCF_023838525.1 Caldicoprobacter algeriensis | reverse complement strand
TTTCGTGAGTTGCTATCACCTTCCCTTCGTAAAGAATTTCTATCTTGCCATTTCTCTCCCTTACAACCACCTCTTTCCCACTGTATTGCCATGGTACACCATACCTCACACCACCAAAGCTCAGCAGTCCATCCTTGTGAACTTTCCTCACCTCTTCCATGAATCTCTGGTATTTATCAGGGGCGGGTAGGGGTTTAAGGTTTTCTTCCTTTAAACGGTCAATAGGCCTTTCACCAGTAGTACCGTGTATTCTCCTGTTTTTCTTGTCACACCATTCTATCGCCTGACGGTTTAAGTCTCCATAGTCTGTAAACCTCCTGCCCGGCAAGAAATTATCTTTAACAAATCCTATACCACTTTCCACCTTGCCCTTGGTCTGTGGACGCCGCACCCTGCATACCCTGGGAACAAAGCCAAGAGTCGCAGCAAAATCCTTAAACACGGCATTCCATATCGGCCTGTTGTTCTCATCAGTACCAAGTATTACGGTTTTCATCCTGTCTGTGAGAACTATATCAGTTACTCCACCAAAGTATTCAAACCCGTGAATGAGGCAACGAATGAAAGTATGGACATTGCAGCGATTTGTAAATTCCACATATATGGCCCTGGAATACCCCAACACCATGACAAAGATATAAAGTTTACGCACCTCGCTAGTTTCCTCGTCAATGTAAGTATATTCACCCCAGTCAACCTGAGTTTGCTGGCCGGGGTTAGTCTCATAGCGGCGCACAGCAGGAATCTCTTTAGGAGGCCTAAACGGCCTTACATAATCCCTCAGAATAGTACGACCACCTGTATAGCCTTCTTCCTTAATCCTCTCATAAATGACCTCGCAATTGAATATACCTGAGTTTATCATCTGTTGAATAGTATCCTTGTATGGGTCAAGCTTTGACCCTCTTTTAGGATGAGGTTTTCTTTGAGGAATACCGTCCGCTCTCAGGTATTTTCTTACAGTATTTCTTGAAAGACCAGTTTCTTTAGCGATTGCACGAATGCTCTTGCCCTTTGCTTTTAATTCGTGTAACATGATAATAGATCCACTCCCTAGCATTTATTTCCCTCCGATTCTTTGTGGAATTAATCAGAGGGATAATTCGCCAGGGGGTGGGTCAATTCCTTTTCGTTACTCCTGGGTCAATTATACACCGACGGTGACAAAACCTCCTTTCAACTGACAAACTCGGGTTATAATGCACCTGCACCTTATTTGACAATGCCATGCAAATCTGATATGTCATAACAAAAAATAAGCCCGGCTTAAAAGATCAAGCCGAGCATCATTATACTTGATATTTCGTGATCAGGCAATATGACGTTCCATGATTTTTATTGCCCATATCCCTGTACTCAATGCAAACAATAATTGTGAAGTAAATTGAATTTAATACGTCTTCTTTAAACCTAGGTCATCTTACATCCCATGCAAACACATGTACTTTATCAACTCCCCATGTAGCTTCAGGTATAAAACGAACAGCCTTAGTCCTCACATCTATTCTCAAACGCACAAGCCTTTGATAGTTATTTTCTATCCTCTTAATCGTGCACCAATCTCCACTTTCGTTTTGAATTTCTATTGAAAATTTCTTTACTAGAGTGGAAGGGACACGGAATGGTTCATCATTCAGTGGATAATTACATGGCATATTAGGTACAGACCGGTTTAAATCACTGTCAAATACAAATCGTAGTTCTTGTATCCTTTCGGGTTTGTCAAATTCATACTGAACCCATGCTCCTATATTTCCTATCCAACCATTATCTTCATTATCCACAGGACGATCTATTCCATTACGCAATGGCTCAGGATCGCCTTCTGATGCTGTCAGTTTAGCCTTTTTTGTTAATTCAGGTATATTCCGTTTATGCCATGGCAAATAACAATCATCTTCCATCAATGTTTGCTGCAATTCGCGAATCTTTTGTTGATATACTCCCCTTGGTGTTAAACCATCTCTTATAGCTATAGCTGCTGCTGTACCTACCGCTTGACCTATTATAGCACATGTACCCATCACTCTAGTTGCACTCAAAGCCGCATGAGTAGCACTAATATTACGACCTGCAAACATAAGATTTTCTATGTTACGCGAATAAAGGCAACGATATGGTATACCAAACGGTGAAGGCGTAGGATGAAAAGTGGTAGGTGGACCCGGATATCGAAAACCCGAGGGATGATGATCATCCATCGGCCATCCGCCATAGGCTACTATGTCATCAAATCGTCCCTCCGATAAAATATCATTTTGTGTAAGTATATAATCACCTATATAACGACGACTTTCTCGCTTCCCTGGTAAAAAACCTATCCATTCTAATGTCCAGTTTTCAGCTCCATGATCACCATGATTTTTTATATGATCCCATACGCCAAAAGCTATCTTGAGCAGTTCATCCCGAATTGCTTCGGTATCATGTATGGAATCTTGGTCACCACCAAGCTCTATCCACCAAAAGTTGGTTTTCCTCACATCATGGTTACGAAGTTCATGAGGTATGTCATCCTCATTAGGATAATCATAAGCCCAAGTAGGTGGTATAAAAGGTTGCGGATAAGGTGTCTCACGAGCTTGTATGAGACAACTCATACCCATAGTTTTATTATCTGCTTCCACAGGCGCTATAGACTCATTAAATTCATCCTGTGATTCACGACCTATCCTAAATTCAGCTCCAGAAAGTGGCGCTAAAATACTATCACCAGAACAATCCGCAAATATCTTAGCTTCTACTGTATGCCAAGTCTGCGTAGTCATTTGCCACCCTTTTACAGATTTTATACGATTACCGTTCATTTCTAACAATGTGCATGTACAATTTAGCAGCAACGTTATATTTTTCTCAAATCGCACCTTTTCATACAAAACGCTATCCCATATATAATAATTTTTCTGTGGATTACGATAATAATTCTCTAAAATAATTTCTTCCAAAATACCAGTCTCTCTATTATTTTTGCCACGAGCGCCACATATCCACATTCGTATCTCTGATGATGCATTTCCCCCCAACACTGGCCTATCCTGCATCAACACTACTGTAGCGCCATGACGTGCAGCAGCAATAGCAGCACATAGACCAGCCATCCCTCCGCCGACAACGCAAAAATCAACTTTGTGGACTATATTCCTCAAAACTCATCTTCCTTTCTTTCCTCATTTTTTAATAAATAGTTAGAGTATTATGGTTCCACGCCTTGTGTTTTAAGTACAGCTTGCAATTTACGCACATCAAGTTCGCGCGGTTTAACATCATATTTTACACACAATGCCGCAGCAATGCCTACCGCTTGACCCATATTAGCACAAATAGGCATCACACGGAAATTAGAATGGGCTTTATGCGTTCCTGAAATATTTCTCCCCGCCAACAACAGATTATCTACTTTTTTAGGTACAAAACACCTGTAAGGGATAGTATACGCCTTCTTTTGAGGGAACAATTTTTGGACACCGGTCTCATCCAATCCACTACCTGTCAAATTGTGTATATCAAAGTTAAAATGAGCCTTTGTTACCGCCCAATCATCAAATACCCTGGCTTCTAATATATCATCTTCGGTTAAAGTATACTCTCCTTCAAAGTGCCTTGTTTCCCTTACACCTATAATACTAGCCGAGCTTATCACGTAGCAATTCTCAAAGCCCGGTACAAAGTTCCTCAAAAAATTTACAATAGGTTCTATCTGTTTACGACACACATATTCAGCTTTAGTTAAATCCTCCACCTTAGTTCCATCTACTTCAATACAATTTGTCATATTACATGTAACAACACCTGGTAGCGACGAACGATACAACAATACATGCCCCGCAGGATGAGGTAAATAACGTTTAGCTAAAGTCTGGAGATCTCCTGCAGGCACTTCAAATGTGGTCTCAAAGCTGCCAGGTAATACCGCCCTCTCTGTATCCACTCCAGCTACCTTGAACATTAATGTCATAGGCTGCATTTTTCCATCAGTTTCTCTACCTTTATAATAAGGTACTCCCGCTTTAGCTGCTATATCGCCGTCTCCAGAAGCATCGACAATTATCTTGGTAATAATAGCTTCACGACCTGATTTGCTCTCAGTAATTACTCCTCGTATAACATTATCCTCCATTATGACATCACAAGCAAAAGTATAAAGTTGTAATATAACCCCTGCCTCATACAACATATCCAACATAACAGTTTTAAGTTTCTCAGGATTAATTATTTTTGGATCGTCACAGTCCTTTGATCGTTCCAATATTTCTTCGTAGAAGCCACCTTTAGTATCACCGGTCCAATGGCTCATAAGACCTACAGTGGCCATTCCACCCACTGAACCAGTTTGCTCTATAAGCATAGTACGAACACCCTGACGAGCCGCATTAACAGCAGCTGAAAATCCTGCCGGTCCACCACCTATCACTAAAACATCTACTTCTGCCTTAATGGGTATTTGTTTAGCAGGTTCAGTATAATACCCCATGTTAAATCCTCCCTCTTTTAAAAAAAATTAAATAAAGAATATATAGACTAAGTATACATAAGATATGCTGTAGCCGTACATGAAGTATCTGATATAATACGAACCCAATGCGCACTGAATCCATATGGGAACTCATGATGGATATACCTACCTCTTGGCACAGTTAATACCTCATAGTCTTTCCACGTACCATTCCCTAAGAAATCTACTTGAATAATAAAATCTACTGAATGATTTGCACTATGGTATAGATGTAACACTTTTTTATCAAAACCTGTCATTAAATATGGATCCGATGGTTGATAAGCCTCCACCGGCGTTTCCCACCACGGTCCACCCCACCCTTGAGGTTTACCAAATTGCCATAAATCGTCAGTCTTGCCAAACCAAAGATTAGATTGAGGTTCACCTGCTAAAATGTTTGTATCCCATATTGGCGTTACTTGATCACCGCCTAATACTAACATTCCACGCCACGAACAAAAATCAGGTATTACTATTAAATGAGTAGATATAGGACATATCCCCCATATCTTACCTTCATAAGCTAGATGAGAAAGTTCATAAAACATTCCATGGCAATCCATAAGATAACGTTCAGTTTCCACTTCCCTTATACGCCACCATTCAGTTAATATCATATGATCCATCGCGTGCGTAGCCTTAGGTAAGCGATAAGTATCCCACTGATTATTATTAAATACTTTTAATATTGCAGATGCACGATCCCATCCAATAGCGTATAATGGCTGATCGTTAATTTTCACTCCCGCCACTTCGTTAAAGGGTTTCTTTTCTATAATATACCATTTTTCTCCATCCCACTCAGCTAGTCTTCCCCCCGCTGTTATACCCTTGAAATCCTCCTCACCATATGAATTATTAGCCACCACTACCCTACCAAATTTAGTCCAACCCCCTTTAAAATGTGGTTTGGTACCTTGTGGTACATCTAATTCTTCCATTAAGTCAAAAAGTAATTTTGATGTCAATGTATTTAAATCTGTCTCAAATAACAAACCTTCCATTGTCAAGAAGTAAACTTTATTTTCAGGGTTATCTAGATGCTCCATCGTAGCTGCTAGGCGATGTTCTACTAAATCTGTTATCGTCCTTACATTACCCTTTGTATCGACTACATGTGGCCCTATAATAAGCTGACTCGATGGAGCATGAATCATTCTATTAGCATATGTGCCTACTACGCTTTCAGGGTGTTTCCGTATGTTAAAATCTTCATCTACCTCAAACAAGCCTGTTCCACCACCCGAACAAGCCCCATGAGCCACATAGGTTATGAACCACAACCGTCCAGCCCATGGCATAATAGCTCCTATTCCGATTTCCGATCTCACTGTTTCAATATCAGCACTAACACTCAATGCAGGATTAACACCACTAACAAAATATTTACTTTTCATTATAAGCCTCCTCCTATCCCTTTATGCTTCCTGCAGTTATACCTTCAATAAAGTAATTCTGTCCTATAAAGAATACGATTAATATAGGCAACAATGCTGATACTGAAGCTGCCATTATAAGAGTATCCTGCTGTCCTCCCATTTCGTCAATAAAGTTGGTAAGTCCCAACGGTATAGTGTAAAGTTTGCGATTAGTTAGAAAGATCAATGGTCCCTCATAATCATTCCAACGCCACACAAAGCTTAATATGGCTAAACTGGCCAATGCTGGTTTCGCTAATGGTAAAATTATTTGCCAATAAGTTCTCAGCTCACTAGCACCATCTATTTTTGCTGATTCTGACAACTCAAATGGAATGGTCATAAAAAATTGTCTTAACAAAAATACACCTAAAGTGGTAAAAAGGCCCGGTAAAATTAACGCCCAATGAGTATTGTATATACCTAACCAGCGAAACAACATAAACCTTGGCACCATTAATACTTGAAATGGTATCATCATAGTACCTAGATAAAGCAAGAATATCTTATCCCTGCCTTTAAAGTCTAATCTAGCAAATCCATAACCAGCTAATGAACTGGTTAACAATTCACCAACGACACATATAATCGTTATTTTGATAGAGTTTAAATAATATACATAAAACGGCGGATTTTGATTGAGCCACACTTCTTTATAATTATTGAAATTCCACCTTTTCGGTATCCATTCTATTGGAAATTTATACACATCTGCCTGTATTTTAAAAGATGTAGACAACATCCATATGAATGGTAATAACATCATAATACCAGCTATGAACATTATAATGGTGACAATACTCTTACTTATAATCTTTTTTGGATGTCGATTTAAAAATTTATTTCTATAAACATCATTTTTTATCACTATATGATCATCCTCCCGCAAGTTCCTATATACAAGTTCCTATATATAATTGACCCATTTTTTTTGGCCTCGCCATTGTATTAAAGTTACAATAAATATACCAATAAATAAAAACCATGCCATAGCTGCAGCATATCCCATCTTATAATATCTAAAACCACTCAAGTATATATAATAAGCTATAACTGTCGTAGCCCTCGCAGGTCCGCCTTGAGTCATAATATTTATTTGGCCGAATACCTGAAATGAGCTTATAATACCCGTTATAAGTAGAAAAAATATAGTAGGCGAAAGCATAGGAATCGTCACATGTCTTAACTTATGCCAGCTATTAGCACCATCAATATCTGCTGCTTCATACAATTCTTTTGGTATCCCTTTTAACCCTGCTAAATATACAACAACGTTGTATCCCAATCCTCCCCATATACTCATTATCATAATAGCTGGCAACGCCCATTTACTGCTAGCCAACCATTGGGGAGGATTATCGATGCCTATACTCATAAGAAATTGATTTAAAGGCCCATAATTCGGATTATATAATGCCAACCATATAGCCGATATTGCTACTATATTAGATATATATGGCATAAAAAACATGGCCCTTATAATATTTCGCCCATAAACTTTATCATTCAATATAATTGCTATAAATAAAGATATCGAGAGAGCTAAAGATATAGTTACTACAGTATACATAAGATTGTTCTTCAATGAATCAATAAACCAGACATCAGAGAACATATATAAATAATTTTTTAAGCCAACAAACCTTATATTTTCGGTACCTGTAAACAAATTCCATTCTGTAAAAGATACAACTAGTGAAAAAAGCACGGGTATAAACGTAAGTACCATAAAACCAATAAGATTTGGAGCAATAAATAAATAACCCGTAATATTCTTTTTTAATTCCTTATTTTGTATAATCAATCATTCCCCACCTCTTTTAGTTTTAAGGGATGGGATTTTTAAGCCCCATCCCTTAAAACTTTTTTATTGTGCAGCATTCTTTATAGCCTCATCCGCACGTTTCTTTACATTTTCTATATATTGATCGACGGTCTGTTCTTTCAAATATAATTTATCCAGTTCTTCCTTAAGAATTTGCTGTATTTCAGGTGCAGCTACAGTCACGGTATCCACTACATATTTTATATTTGGATCTAAAGCTACCCGTTTGAAAGCATCAACATCAAATAGCTTTTCTGCATTGTCTCCCAGAATACCCTTGGCAACTACTTCCGGATCAGCATTCTTCCACGCAGGTATTTTACCTGCTTTAAGTAAATATGTGGCTGCTCCTTCAGTAGCCCAATACTTCATAAATTCCCATGTTTCTTGTTTATACTGGGACTTACTGTTCATCATTATCCAGTTATTTAAGCTTCCTGTATTGTAATAATCTTTACCTTTCTCTGGTACAGGTAATGGTGCAAATGTAGTAATCCATTCATGAGGGTATTCTGCAGTATTATTAACATACCTGAGCATCCACGGAGAAGATACCATCATCGCAACTTCTTGGTTTAAAAATACATCTTGCGGATAAGCCTGAAGTTTTCTAGCAAGTACTTCACTGTATGGAAATGTACTATTATCAGTATACATCATATCATAATAAAGCTGTACGCTTAATTTAAAAGATGGATCATCAAAATTAGATTCAGAACCTTCGTTTTTATACCAATAATTATCTTCCAAAACCATCCTGGCCACATCCGGCGCATTATAGGCACCATAACGTATTTTCCCGTTTACATTTTTGGTCAGCTTTTTTGCTATCTCTCTAAATTCATCTATAGTCCACTCTGTAGGAACTTCAATACCTGCTTCTTCAAATGCCGACTTATTTATCATCATATAAGCAGGTTCCTTAGTTGTAGGTATACTAAATAATTTACCTTTATATTTAAAAACCCCTTCTTCTCCAATATTATCTTTCACAAAATCATCAACACCATAACTACTTAGATCTTCTGCCATCCCACCTTCAATACGCTTTGTCATATTTGGAACACTATAAGAAAAATAAGCATCAATTTGTTCACCTGCCAATAATGCAGTATCTAACTTAGTATTACCTGTATCATCGTTTACAAAACGTACATATTCTACTTGTATATCAGGATGAGCTTTATTCCATGCATCCACCAACTCTTGAGGACCATTTTCAGCTGGTACACCACCCCATACTATCAGTTTTATCGGTTCCTTTTTACTACTCTCCTGTTCATTACCACTATCACCACCCTCACTCTGTGTAGAAGTTTGTTCGTCAGTATTATTATCAGTTTTCGAGCAAGCAAACACCGCTGTTAGTAACACAGATAAAATTAATATTAGCGATAACCACTTTAAAATTTTTTTCATAAAGATTCCTCCCTATATTTTTTCTGTGTCTATTATTTTATCTTATAAATTCGTCATGTAAATAAATTTCTTTTCGTAATATTAGAAATATTTTTTACCTTTCGACATTCCATCACTTCCTTGGTTGGCGATATTATTATTTCCTTTTGAAGTATTTTTTGAATTTTTTAAAATATTTTTGAATTTTGTTGGACTCATGCCAACCAATTGTTTAAATACTTTGCTGAAATAACTAACATTAGCATAACCGACCTTTTCTGCAACTTCGTATATATTTATATCCGAAAAGCTAAGATATTCCTTAGCTTTTTCAATACGTACTCTATTTATATAATCTGTTAAATTGTTGCCCGTTTCTTTTTTAAAAAGAAAACTAAAATATGCACTATCCATTCCTACATATTTAGCTAGATCAGAAAGTTTAATGTCTTTCATGTAATGAATATTTATATAATCAATTGCTTTACTTATCTCTCTTCTATATTGTTGATTTTTGAGTTTATTTAAATATTTAGCGTAATATATCATAAACTTGTTAAACCAATTTTTCATGTCCTCTAATGTCTCACAATAATTAATGGTATCGTAAAGAACATTTTGCTTTTCATCTTTGATGTCATTTAAATTACCACCGTATTGTTTAACAACATTGGCAAAAGTATAAACAATCTCAACACATTCTTTAAACGCGTTATAAGGCGATAAAATTTTATCCATAGCTATAAATTCTAATATTTGCATGACCATATTTTTAGCATCATCTATCAATCCCATAATTAAATTATCTCTTATTCTCATTTCATATTCTTTAGTATAGTAACACCTATCAATATAGTAATTCGGTAATATGTCAAGGGGGGATTCAAAAAAAGTTGAAAATTTTTTAGCGATTTAAACCTAAAAAAGGGCATAACAAAGCTAACCATCATCCAAAGGAGATGGTAATAATTAACATAAATGTAAATTAGGAAATCGGTTTTAGCTTATGCTAATATCTCCTTTCCTGGCGGATGGATTGTAAAGTTTTTCATCGCGCAGCAGAGCGAAGACTAACCTTACCGCCTTACGGGCTGTAAGCACTAAAGCCCTCTTATGATGATGGGTCTTGCTTTCGTTATACTTGCGAGAGTAATAGTCAGCAAATTCGGGTAAATACTTCCTGAGCTGTTCTGCGGCCTGTATGAAGTAGTATCTGAGGTAGTGGTTCCCAGTCTTTCTGATAAAAGTATCATCAGCAGTAAAGTCTCCAGACTGGTATTCAGACCAATACAGACCTGAGAATTTGGCCAAAGCGTTATCGTTCTCGAAGCGAGAAATGCCCCCTATTTCAGATATAAGGCCAGCAGCCAGGACGGGACCAATACCTTTGACTGAAGTTAAGCACAGAAACTCGTTTTTAAAAAGGGGCAGCTCCTTTTCGATGGCTTTATCCACAGCTTTGATTTGCTTTTCCAGAGCCTTTATATTTTCAAGGCAGGATTTGAGCACAAAGCTTAGTGAGTTATCCACAGAAGCGTTAAGCCTGTAAGATTTTGCAGCTGTCTCTTTTAAGGCTTTAGCGGTGGCCTGTGGACATTCAAAATGCTTTTTGCCATGTTCCATTATAAAATCAATGAGTTCATCAAGCGATCGAGTCGCAATATCCTCTACGGTAAGAAACTCATGGAACAGTTCTGTAGCGGAGGCCCCGAAGTTGTTAGAGAAAACCTTGTCCTGGCATATAGCACTGAATTTAAGAAACAGATTGCTCAGGTAGTAGGATTTTTCCCGAGCCAGGTTTTCCACAAGGTGATACCTGTAGCGAGTAAGCCTTTGGAGAGCAAGGTATCTAAAATCCACAGGGCACGACTTGGGTAGCCTACCGAAACGAAGTCTTTCTGCGATGGTGTTGGCATCCACCCAATCATTTTTAGGGAGATTGCCCAGGGACTTTTTGAAGTTTTCTATGAGTTTGGGGTTAAAGCAAATAATGTGAGGGTGATAAGGCTTAAGCTGAGGGGAATCAGCCAATAGATGCTGTATATGCCAGCCATACACTGAAGTGGATTCAAGGCCGATGAACAGGGTATCAACAGCTAAAGCCTTACAGCACCTGAGTATGGTATCTATAAGGATATCAGCTCCATTTTGGTCATTGGTGACTGAGAAAGGTTTGACGACTTCAACCCCATTCTGGTCGATGATAGATACCTTGTAATCCTTAAGGCTGAGGTCAAGGCCTACAAAGAGCTTATTCACATTTAACACCTCCTTTCTGGGGGGAGTGACAAGGTAAAGGATATTTGGGATAACCCTAGCAACCAGGTTATATAACAGCCTCGCGGTATTAGCTCTTAGCAATACAGGCTTTAGTCTCCTGCTGCCGAGAACCTGTACTACGACAAAGCAGAATTCGAGTTAGAAACGGCAAACCTGGTGTAGGGACCACACTAACTTAAGCAGTCGAGCTGCAAGGGAGGCAAAGCCTGTCCCAGATATCTTTACCAGATAATCATGCTACAGGTTATCCCAAAAGTAAAGAGTTTTTTTGCCGCCTATGGGAGACGGCGCCATATACCACCATTTGTGATAGGTGAATATATAGGTTATGGTTGAGGTGCCATTCAAAAGCTTGCAGCTAGCTATGAATGGGAGTAAGATATGGTGAGTTAATTACCAGTTAATAACTGGTAAAATAAATGGCCTAAAGGCTAATTGATTTGTCATCTACAAGCACTAGTATACGAGGTAGGTACATTGTAATAATAATTTATACTACCTTTACCACTATACCATCTAAAATTAACTGCTTGAAGAGCATACATATAATTTCCCCTCAAGTCAGTTAAAGACTCAAATATTTCACTTATTCCAAATGATACTGAGATATTAAGATACAATTTAAAAGCTTGCAACAGTTCCTTACATAAATTTTCTATTTCATTAGTAATATCACAATTATTTAAGCTAAATATTATACCAAATTCATCATCTTTTCGATGAAATATATCTGCATTCATTTTATTATTATCTATAATCTCATCAGCAATGTTTAATATAGAAAATCTTAATAACCCTTCATCTCCCATGATATTTTGTTGACGTACATTACCATAATCATCCACACGCATACACACTACTATATAGGGAGCACTTTCTAAGCGTAAATTTAAAAGAGAAAATGTTTCTGACCACCACGTCATAGGCAATGCAAATCCATTTATAATATCATTAAAAAATTTACTGCGTAACTCATACATATTTGTATTAAACTGCCAGTATAATTTCATGGACTTATAATGCTCAATCTTTTCTTCTTCTATCATTTTTTTTACATTTTCCATTACTTTTATAAGGTCATCCAGTTGCATAGAAAGTTTTAATATATAGTCTACAGCTCCTAACCTCATAGCTTCTTTAACATATTCAAAATCATCATAGCAGCTCAAAACAACAACTTTAGTTGAAGGAAACTCATTTCTTAAAACTTTTATTAATTCTATTCCGTCCATCTTGGGCATACGTACATCAGTTAGCACTATGTCAGGATGCATTTTTGTAGCTATATCCAATGCCTCTTGTCCATCTGCAGCATCACCAATTATTTCAAATCCAAAATTATTCCAATCAATAGCAGTTATAAGTCCTTTTCTAACCAATAACTCATCTTCCACTATTAATAATTTTAGCATTTTACTGATGATCCCCTTTCTGTGATAAAGGTAAACATATTTGTATAACAGTACCTTTCCCTTCTTCACTGTGTATTACTAAACCATAATCAACTCCAAAATATAATTTTATACGATCATTAACGTTCTTCAAGCCTATATTGTTATTAAACTTATTATTCTTCTGCAATCCCTTTAATATTTGATCTATTTTTTCAGACGACATACCCTTACCATTATCTACCACTTCTATAAACAATAAATTTGATTGTTTATAACCATTTATAGTTATCACACCACGTGATTCCATATCTTCAAAACCATGTATTATAGCATTTTCAACTAAAGGCTGTAATATTAAACGAGGAACCTTATATGATAATATAGTTTCATCAATATTATACCTTATATCAAACTTGTCTCCATAGCGCATTTTCTGGAGTAAAACATAACTATCTATACATTGTATTTCTTCTAATAATGGTATTATTTCTCCATTCTTACTCAGCGTAGTTTCTAACAACTTACCTAAGGCCGTTATCATCCTGCCTATTTCATTCTCTCCCTTTATAATTGCCATCCATTTTATTCCATTCAATGCATTGAATAGAAAATGAGGATTTATTTGCATTTGGAGCGTTTCAAAATACATTCTTTCTCTCATTTTATGCTCTTCTTCCAATTGTTTTATAAGTCTGTCTATTTCTTTTACCATAATATTAAAAGTCTTACTTAATTGCGAAACCTCATCATTTCCATTTACAGGAGCTTCTATATTAAAATTACCTTTTGAAATCTCTTTCATTAATAAACTTAATCTATGCAATGGACGAGTTATAGCAGTAGATAATAGTATAGATATTATCATTAAAATAGTTACAAACAAACTGTTTATTAAAATATTATAACTCCATAGTTGGCCAACTTCTTTCATTAATGCATCATAAGGGGTGACTTGTATAACTTTCCAATTAACTTTAGGTATTGTATGGTAATTAATAACCATTTTTTCTCCATTTATATTCATCGTTAATGAGCCACTATAACTAGACTCTATATTTGTAAGATAACTTTCACCTAAACTATGGCCTATCATAGATAAATTATCAGTTAAGATAATAGTTCCTTTCTCATCTACCAGGAAAAGACGTGTCCCCTCAGGTAAATTTACAGTTTTGAACATAGAAACTAATTTCGACTGGGGATATAAACTTATTAGTAATACCCCATAACCACCTAAACTCTTATCTCCTTTTATAAGACGAGCCATGGCTATATTGTTTTTACAAAAATTATTTATATCTATATACCTCCCAAGTGGACTCATCCAAAACATATACCCATTCATATTTATTGTTTTTTTGAACCAATATTGATTCTTTATATCATCATACTTTTTATTAAATCCATACACAGTTGATGAATAAATATTATTACCTTTCAGATCAAATATTATTATGTCTGTATCATACGGATACAGTACTGAATTTTTGGCATTAGCTAATTTATCTATTATTTTCGATTTTTCATAAAACTCTTCCCATTCACTTACATAATCTTCTTTTTTTAATATATCAATTAACTCTTTATCTAAACTCAACATATTAGATGCTGCTATGAGATTATCTATAACCGCACTTATATTACTAGCTAACTGAGACAAAGTTTGCTGCGTAGAAGCATTTATTTTACTTTCCAAAATACTTTCATAAACATCATATACTATAATCGGTATAAAGAACATAGGCAGTATGACAAATAGAATAATAGAGTATATCAATTTATTCCTTATAGACAAGTCTTATCCACCTCAACTTCTGATAAATCATGTAACGTCCTCCCCTCAATAAATCGAGGAGCATCCTTAATCGGGCGTACACAATGTGCTTACCCCCGCACTTCGGTTTAGTAACACCATACCATTAATGTTGTAGATAGCCATTCCTGTTGATTCTCAAACTTCTTTTCCATGCTATCATGGTATCACATGAAAAAAAGAATGTAAACACAAAAGCGAGGGGCAGTAATCCCTTTCAATTCATTGAAAGGGATTACTGCCCCTCGCACTCTCCCAATTTCTCTAAAAAAGCCTTGTACCCAAAGTGTATGTCAAGTGAATTATGAAATAGGCCCGGCTCACCCTATTAACGTTACTACTTATACATCAAAAGCTACTTGACACACTCCCTTTTATGCCAACCTTTGCCTATACCCGCAGCTACAGTACTCCTTTCGTAAACCATCACATCCTAAATTCTTTAATTTTTATTTTCCATATCCCTGTAGCCAACGGTTGTTTTGCCCTAAACACCAACCTGTAAATATGGTCTCCCCATACATACAACAGCTTTTCATCAGTAATGGAAATATATTCGCTTTCGCATGAATAGAGGCTTTTATCAAATTCAATTAATATACTTTTGCCATTGAGATTTAAAGAGATTATCCCCTTTTCATTGTCAATTGAATGGGCACAAGCTATCATAAGGCTAAAAAAGATATCATCCGTTTTTTCCCGTAATTCAAATTCATCACAAATCTCTACATACGATTGATCTTCCCTATGTAAGGCACACCGCCTGAACCACTTTTTAATACCCGCATCAGCGGGATAAGCCGGGGCTATATCCATCGAAAGCTCAGCCATGTTTTCAGTGGCATAATAACCAACATCTCTGGCACGGTACTGTTCCCCGGCTTGCTGGCATACACCGTTTACAGTAGGAAGGTTATGATACTGAGATTGCATGGTCCATATCTCATACCTCGAACTACTAAAAGTCTTGGCGGTATATGTTTCAACGCCCACATCAATTATCAATGGCATCCCGTCATAATAGACGATGAACTGCCCTACATCGTTATGGTTATGGCTTTCGCCATTATGACCACCCTTTGCAGCTAGATAAAAGCCTTTATAATCCCCTTCTTTCTCCCTGACTGCCATCACCTGAATGCCATCCAACCATACATCCCTCACATAAGGCGGCCTAGCTTTTTTATTCATTAACTCCTCATGAATAAATATTTCAGGCAGCTGCCGTAGCAAAGAGCCAGGAACAGCTCTTTCTGAAGATTTTTCCTTCATTTGTAAATGATAAGCACTTATACCCATATCAACTAATTTTTGATCACCTATACGTTTACCGTACCTATATACTAAAGCAGCATCTATATTAACCTTTGCCCCTCCGTCAGCAAAATTGATAAAATAATCATCATGTATATGAGCCCTATATATGTATCTTCCTATTTGCTTTATTAGGTGCTCCTCATAGAAATTAATTTTACCTTCCGATGCCCAGTACAGAAGCTCAAGGCAATCAACGAGAGAAGCGCCTGCTCTTCCCCAGTATGTGGTGCCTTCATCACATCCACCATCTTCATGATAACTACCCACAAAAGCTTCTAAGCTTTCCAAAGCTTTTTTTACTGCCTGTATTCTTCTGTTTGTATCTTTTTCTACCAGCAAAAACGCGGTTAAACAGTTTGAATTACACCACGGATTCCAATTATTAATCTTTCGCCCAGATATAAACCCCATCCACCAAAAATCATTTCTTTCAAGGTATGGATCAAGGATACGCCTTTTCACTTCGTATTCTATCCGCTTACATATGAGAGGGGTTATATCGTCAAGTTGTGGTTTCAATAAATAATATGTCCAAGCCAATAGCCCTGCCGTTTCCCCTGCAAACAGGTCTATGATAGGTTCATTTACATCGGGAAGTGGAGCACCAGGATACTTTGATACAATGTTGTGAGCAGATACTCCCCAAAAAGTCTCTTCGCAAATAGCCCATATGCCGTTTACTATTTGATCTAAAAAACGTCCTTTCCCTTCCATGCACTCCGCTAAAACCAAACTAGCCAACACATGACGTCGCTTAAAATGAAGCTTTTCAAATTCGCTCCTATTACCATTTCGTTTAAAATCCATGAACCTCGTAGCCGGTAAAGGAGACCATGTAAAATCGAGATACTGCTCACCTGTTTGTATCCATTTGTTACGCAATTCTTCAGGTAATCCCTCCCACTGCTCCCGCTCACAAGCTCTGGGAAAAGGATGAAAATCGGAATAAGGTAAAATGAGTTCTCTCAAGGTATCATCGCTATATCTTTCTTTTAACATAGAGATATCCTCCCATCTTAAGTATGCTCTTTAAAATTAAGCCCATATTGGTAAAAAAAGTTTTAGTCACCTTCTATCTCCGGGATCAGAAACAGAGATGAAAATATTTAAAACTAACTGAAAAAATAAAAAATAGTTCAGCATAATAGTATCATTCCTAAGTTTTATACAAACAAATTAAAGGGAAATATATAAATTTTCCTGAAATTTAATATTCCAATAATTACATACAGGACAATACCCACCTTTGTCGAAATAGTTACTTATCACAAAAAACTAATCGAAAAGTGGTATTACCCTATGAATAGAATAATATTTTCAACTAGTAATTGCAATAAGGGAACTATTTTGGTGTGGCTGGCTTCAATATTGCAGTTCGCTTTTGATATCGGCTTTTTCAAACCATTTGAAACTTTTATTCTCAAAATGAAGGAAGCCCGTTATACAGTTATCCAGAAATTACTCACTATCTTAGTCTCCATTATTATGGGTTGTGATTTATCCCAATGATATCAATGAAATATTAGGCCTAGAGAGCTCAGCAGCTAACATGCTCTCTATGGAGCGGTTCCCTGGCCAGTTACAAAAACAGGCTACTGATTCACATTGACGAAGAAAGCATACTCCAGCTTAGGGAAATTCATAAGTAATACTTCCTATAGAAGCATTATCAAAGCCTAAGTATGTACAGTTGAGTTTCCTCATTTAATCATTTGTCAAGGTTCTGATTGCACAAAATTTAGATAGATAAATTAATTCTCAAAGAAAAGAAAAATTGCAGGGCTTGAGGTTAAAATTTCCTCAAGACCTGCTTAAAATGCTAATTATCTTATACTTGCAACTGTTGACCCCTTTTGTATTTTACAAATCAAATTACTTAAGATCCGAATCTAAATCATCGTAGCCCTTTTTAGTTACAAGTTTAGCCTTACTATAATCCAGTTTAGCCTCTTCAGTAACAGGCTCAAACTCAATCCCACCACGCTTTTTCCAGCGCTCAACTGCATCTTGTCTTATCCTTATGGCCTCCTCTATACCCATAGATTTGATCTGTTTTACAAAAGCATCAAAGTTTTCTAGAGGCTCTTGACCAGTAATAAATTTATCTATCATTTCGTCCCTGTAAGTATTTATATCATTCATAATAGTAGCGGAACGCTCGGCTTCTTCTCTAGTTAACTGAATAGGTGGAAGAGACAAATTATTAACAAGAGTTGGATCTAACCCTATTCCCCAAGTCCTCGCAGCCTGACGTTGAGCAGGTGTAGCTCCTACTATTTGCTCATAATAACGCGGATCTTGTACAAAATTAGCTTCATCACTAGCCATAGAATGTTTTGCTAATGCATCAGTAATTGATAAACCGTCCGGATTATTCAATACCTCGTCGGTATATTGGGGATAACCATTAACCATCTCATAACTTACACCCTCTTTTCCAAAGTTAAAAAGTAACTGTCCTTCTTCTGAATATCCAAAATCAAACCACTTTACAGATTCTATAGGATGTTTATTAGCCGTAGTTATAAAACCTACTCCAGCTTGCATGCTTAGAAGCCTACCCATCTCAAAATAAGGAATACTGTTTTCATCTCGTTTAGGATTTGGAGCTGGCCAAAGTAGAAAGTCTGGATCATTTCGCATAAGAGTAGTCCATTTGCCTAAATTACCAAACATATTACCCGAAGTAGCACCTATAAGATGATTAGTCAGTTTGGACTCAAACAAAGTTAAATCAGTAGTTAGATAATCTTTGTCTATAAGTCCCTCAGCATAAAGATCCCTTAAAAACGCTATAGCATCCTTGAAAGCCGGTTCTATAGGCCCATATGACACAGTTCCAGTAGGTCCACCTTTCATAAAGAAATCCTTCGTTACACCAAAAGCTCTAAGAAACGCCATCAATCTTCCATTTCCATCACTACCAAACGGTATTTCGTCTGGTTTACCATTACCATTAGGATCATTTTCTTTAAAACTTTTCAATACCATTTTCCAATCATCCAACGTTTCTGGTATAGGTAAACCAAGCTTATCCAACCAATCTTTGCGAATTTGGAATCCTCCTTGAGGTCCAGTTCCTGCAGCTTGTAGAAAAGTTTGAACAAATGGAAATCCAAATATTTGACCACTATCAGTCATGATCGATTTCTTAAGAGTAGGATATTTTTCCAGAAGCTTAGTAAGATTAGGTGCATACTTAGCTATAAGGTCATTTAAAGGAATTATCCGCTTCTCTGCGATAGCCTCTTCCATATTGCGAAAATATCCTCCCCAAATAAGATCCGGTAAATCACCACTTGCTATCATTAAATTAAATTGTTCTTGTTCCTGCCCCACTGGTGGATGTATCCATTTTATACGAATCCCCGTTAATCTCTCTAATTCTTGAAAACAGCTCTTTTGATTAAAATCATTCATCGTGGTCGCTGCTTTCCTCAACGTAGCCCACATTGTCAGTTCCAAAGGTTCTTTAACTATAGGTAATTGCAACTCCTCGGGCTGCGAAGAAGACTTATCAACTGTTGTTTCATTGCCTGAACTGCTTTCTTCAGTTAGTCCATTTTTTTCAGTTTCTTTCACTTTTTGACCACAAGCAGTTAACATGCCTATTACTGTTATAAAAGCTAATACCATTGCAAAAATCTTGTTTATACTTTGTTTACTCATGAAAAACTCCCCCTTTACAAAATTTTCTATAATTTAAAGTCTAATTGTAAACATTTCATTCTTTCAAAGAACCAATAAGTACCCCTTTAACAAAGTATTTCTGCAAAAAGGGATACAAGCAAAGTATTGGCACAGTAGATACTATAATAGTAGCATATTTTATAGTCTCCCCTATCGGCTCTCTATCTGTAACCACATTAGTCATCATCTCATAAAGGCTCTGAGTTATAAGAATCTCTCTCAATATGAGCTGTAGAGGAAATAATTCCCTTCTTCTCAAGTATACCAAAGCATTGAAGAATGAATTCCAATGCCCCACCGCATAAAATAATGTCATGACCGCCATTACTGGCAAAGAAAGCGGTACTATGATACGCCACATTATAGTAAAATCATTAGCCCCATCTATTCGTGCCGACTCTTCCAAACTAACCGGTATTCCTTGGAATGCCGTTCGCATTATTATCATATTATATGTACTTATAGCCCCCGGAATTATCATAGCCCACCGCGTATCTACCATACCTAAACTTTTTACAAGAAGAAAAGTTGGAATCAATCCACCGCTGAAAAACATAGTAAAAACTATGAGTTTCATTATAACTCCTTTACCATAAAGGTTTCTCCGTGACAAACCATAAGCTCCTAAAGTAGTCATAAAAAGGTTAACTACTGTACCACCTACTACATATATTATAGTATTTTTATATCCAATCCATACATTGGGATTTTGAGCTACTGTTCTATATGCTTCCAAAGTAAAGCCTTCTACCCACAACATTAATCCCCCTCGCTGAGCCACAGCCGTAGGGTTACTTAAAGACGCAACCAGCACATACCAAAAGGGATATAGTGTAGCTATAACCAAAAGAATCATCGCACAATAGTTTAATACATCGAAAATTATCTCACCAACGCTTTTCTTATAATACACCTTTCATTCCTCCTCACTATAAACCTACCATAAGCTGCTTTCACTTACTCGGCGACTTATAGTATTAGCAATAATTAAAAACATAAAGTTGACAACAGAATTAAACAATCCCACCGCCGCACTAAAACTGTAATCGTTTTCCATAAGACCACGCCTATAAACAAAGGTAGATATGACATCAGCTACTTCATAAGTAGTGGGATTATAAAGCAATATAATCTTTTCAGCACCAACACTTAACATACTACCCATTCTCAATATAAACATTATAACTATAGTAGGTATTATTCCAGGTATAGTTATATGCCACATCTTTTGCCAGCGATTAGCACCATCTATAGTTGCGGCTTCATATAATTGTGGATCAATATTAGATAATGCTGCCAAGTAAATGATAGAACCCCATCCTACTTCTTGCCATATACCTGAACTAACATATATGATCCTAAAAGCTCCAGGTACTCTCAACCATGCTTTAGGTTCTACACCCAGCACAGCTAATACAGTATTTATTAACCCATCGGGCGCAAGAAAGTTTACCAACATACCGCATATAACAACCGTAGATATAAAGTGCGGTAGATAGCTTATAGTCTGGACAGTTCGCTTAAACCACCCAACTTTTATCTCATTAAGCAACAAAGCCAATATAATAGGCGCTGGAAAACTAAATATTAATCCATATAGATTTATTAAAAATGTATTACGCAACAATCTAAAAAAATAATAACTTTTAAAAAAATTTTCAAAATTACGCCATCCCACCCATTCACTACCCCATATTCCACCCATTGGAGTAAAACGTTTCCATGCAATAATGACACCATACATAGGTAAATAATGAAAAATAATATAATACGCTACTACTGGCAAAAGAATGATATACACATATTTATTTCGGTTCCATTCTGTATACAATCTAGCCAACATCCGCTGATTTTTTGCCCCTCGTATATGGTTCTTGGACATTATGTTTAAAGATATTGCCATAAACTATTTTCACCCTTTCTTTATTTATTATTATATAAATATCTATATAAACGGCCCAATAAAAATCACGAGGCACTTCTTTTCTGTAAATTTAAAAGTTAAATTACCCATATTGGTTATATAATCTTCTTCCGTTGGCATAATACCCCTCAATATTAGCAACTAGCTTTAAGCGGACACATAATATGCTCTAAAGCAACATTATTCTTCGTATGATAATAAACAAAATCTACAAAACCTTTAACAGCCCCTTTCTTCATATGCTGCATCGTATCCCCTATTGTCTTAAAAGTTAAATGTCTCTGCCTCACCCTATAATATTCTAAAAAGTATAGGCCAGAAAACAAAGTAAAATATATCGCTCAATAGAAACAATACTCCTTGCTTTATACCCTTCAAAACCTAAATTTTCCTTCAAATACTGATAGCTGGTCTCTATCACCCAACGTACTGCATAGTATCTTAATATTGCCTCACTACCAAGCTCTATATCAGTAGAAAGAATACATACAGGTGCTTCAAAACCGTCCTCTTTAACTTCATAGGAGATTAACAGTACAGCATTCTCAAATATACCAACCTTACCTTCATAATACCCTGTACTCTTTACCCTCAACAGTAACAAGGTCAAGGGTGTATGGTTCAATGTACTTAATAAACTGCGAAATCTTAATCTTGACTTCACAAGGAGAAATCGTTTTATTAGGTTTAACGCACCCAATAACATGATACCCCTTACATAGAGCCTCTTCAATTAATGGTACTTGTATACCAGCTATCAGTCAAAACATAAAGTCGTTTAATATTTGACGGAGCATGAAATTCTTTTATAAATCCTTTAGCAATATCTACTTTGCTTTCAACCGCAACCCCCAGTTCTCTACACTTCTCTTCCCTATAATAAGGTTTGAAGTGTAAAGGCATAGCATACGGTCCAGCTACAAAATTTGAAGTCACTATACAATAAGACCAGCAAATCTTGCCTTCAGTATGAGAGTAATGAAAATCTAATCCATCCATCGCTTTAGTTTTTACATCTTTTAAGTTGGTTTATCAATCAATAACCAAAAAACCAATTTCACCTGGCTTAATATTGTGCTCCAGATGATATTCAAGAAAACTTAAGCAGTTTCTAATTCAGCAGTTCGTCATCCCAAGGGGATTTACTTAAAAACCTATAAATGCAGCTCTCATCTTTAGCAGTAACAATAATTTTCTGCTATTTTAGATATAAATATTTTACCTTCATTTGGATACTGCTTTCCACCATTGTAATTAATGTGATTAAACTGTGCTTTGCTCATTCCATAATTTACATCTTGCAAAAAGTCAATTAATTCGTTATTATGATTTACGATGGTGGTTGGCATAGTTACTACCCCCTGTGGTGAATTTTTGATAGATGAAATTTATCACAGCTTTAGTAACTATGCCATATTTAATTTTTCGTAACTTTACCAATTTTACTTCCATTTTTGCAGAACAAGAATTAAGAATAAAGGTTAAATAATTGAGCTCTATATTATTTTGAAAATTATTCCAAATATAGGAATACAATTTAGACACTTCATAGATTCTATAACTAATTTTATTCAATTACGCCAAAATTAGAACTCTTTAAACTAAACAAAACTAAAAATTATTTTGCTCATTAATGCTGCCAAATATATAATACTATTAATGGCTATAATCATTCTTTCCCTGCTACTTAATTTTAACAGTCCAATCATTATTGACCATTGCACAAACCTGACAGCTATCTCACCTTTCCATAAAAACTCACTTAAAACCAATCTTGTCCAACTCTTTGTCAAACTTTCCAGGTTTGTATGCTATGTTGGAAATGCCGCATAATGTGGTTTATACTATACGAGATGATGTACTACATACTTATCCACAACCACCTAGTTCCATCTCTCCTACAGCCCAGACTTCTCATATAAATTTAAAAAACTCCACCGACTTCAGCCAAAATTTCCACGCTCAGTTGCCACCACTGTTGTTTAACCAATTGGCTAATCGTATTTTACTATACCAAACGGTTAATGTCAATAACATTTTTATAATTTTGGTAAGTTTTTTATGTTCTAAAGCAAAGCGGATTATAATATTTGGTTAAGAAAGGGGTAAGTCGGATGGACATATTCATAAAAAGGCTTCAGGAACTGCTGGATGAAAAGGATATGACGCAAAGGGAATTAGCAGAACGAATAGGGGTAACAGAAGTTACCATCTCCAGGTATATAAATGGTGAACGGAAACCCAGAATTGATATAATAGGAAAAATTGCCGAAGTTTTTGGCGTATCCATAGATTATCTTCTTGGGTACTCCAATATCCGTAATCCCTACAACAACGTCAAATCAAATGACCACCAAAGTGAAAACGACGAAGATGACGAACGTATGAGCGAAGAAGACCTGTACGTAATAGAGCAGTTTAAAAAATTTTTAAAGCAACAGAGAAGGATGAAGAAAAAAGATTAAAAACACAGGAGCCTTACCATTATAAGGCTCCTTTCATTTATCGTTATTTGTCGCTTCCACGATTGAAATTCTTAAAATTTAAAGAATCGCTCCACGATTAAATTTAACGAGCGTATCTTCCTACTCCTTTATCAACTCAGGATTTCGCACAAATGGATCAGCCAGCGACATATGCCCAAACTCATGGGTTACCTTACCGTCCACCAAAAATTGAATCTGCCTGACGTTGTCGGTATTAACAGGATCAGTGAGCGAATTTACAATGGCGTACAATGCCATAATCTCGCCTGTGCTTCCTAGGCGAGAGGCATTGAACTTTGAGGGCAAATTTACAAAGGCTGTTTGTCCGCTTACATACGCCTTAATATCACCCACTGAAATATTGGACGGGATGACCGCCATATGTCCCTCCTGTGAAGGCCCCTCAATCAGCTCATTCAATATCTCATTTGCTATATCTTTGGAATCCCTGCTTATAACCCTATACTCTGGGACTAGGTTCATAGCATCTTTATCGCTGAAATATATCTTGATCCTTTTACCCAGCTGAAATGGCAAGCTATCCTTGTCAAACCTCCTGTTTAAACCCATGGACACCACTGGGGTATTCACGTATTCGCCATTTTCATCTTGATAATATATCCTTATCCAGTCTACCCCAGGTAAACCTGTTAAACTATAAACCAGTGAACCCACCATCAAGGTTTCAGAGTTAGCCTCCTTGTTAAAGGACAATTTAAACTCTTTTGAAAAGTACAGCTCAACTCCCTTTGATGAATCTGCATCCTCGACAAACTTAACATCCACAAGCTGAGTCCCATTAGGTATAGTAGAATACAGACCCTCGTTCCCGTTGACCGGCCCTTTTATCAATTCGCCCACAATCGCTTCAACGTATTTTCCTTGGCTAACGGGAATATCCCTTATTTCTGGAACCAAAAATCTCCTCTCACGATCCTGAAAATATATTTCCCTCTTGATATATTTGACCTCACCCTGTGAAATGAGCTCCAGCTCTCGTGATCTAATTTGTTCCACATCATTTGGATATTTTGTTAGAAGCCCCAAAATCTGTCCATCGTCCTTCCCGTTATTAGTAAGTTCCTGACCTTCCACATATATCTTCACATACTTGGCTTCCTGAGACTCCAATATTGTGTTTACCAGTGCAGCCCTCGCAATAGCGATATCCTCACTTTCCAAAAATTCCTTTGACAGATACACGCCCACCACATTTCCATATCGTTCCACTTTCTGTAACGTCACCTTAGGAGATACAACATGTTTCAGCTTTTTAACTTTCGGCCCATGCAAAAATTGGTTTATAACCACCTCCAAAATCTGGTCTGTTTTCTTAAAGTTAATAGTTCGTTTCTCGGGCTCCAACTTATTGGTATCGGGATTGTAAAAGTACAACACGGCATCAACAGAATAGACATCACTATCTTCCAATATAGAATATAGATTTTCATCCTGCTCAATATCCCCTAAACCTTTAAAAAAATCGTTTTTAGTCACCTCTCCTCTACTTTGCTGTGTTTCCATCTTTTCATGCACCTGGCTTCTTGGCATTGCACTACAGGAGGCAAATACCACGGCTATAGCTGCAAACACAACTGTTACAGCAACGGCCCGAATAAACCTATCCATCATGCGATCCCTCCTTTGTCGTCAGCCTGTTGACCATCCTCCATTGACCACCAAATGCATCACCATCCTCACCTGCTGTTTATTTACAACAAGCACCTGCCAGACCTTTTGCTTTAAATCCTTACCATTTCCTCCTGTTAAACATCAAATTATTGCTAACTTGATGTTAACCTCACTTTCAGCACCCCACAAATCCAAAAGCACAGTTACTCAACATTGGTAAAAAAGCCCGGCAGCCTCAACTTCCAAATCCCTTCTTCATTTACCACCCTCAACACATCGCTGTCGCGGCTTTCCTTTTTTCCGTTGGCATACTTGATTGCATATGTTACCGTAACAAAAGCCTCCCCATCAGGTTTAATCTCCTCGCTCATTATAAAATTGTTGCTATCAAACTCCAAACCTGCAACATAAGCTGAATATACCTTTTGTATCTCCTCTATAGGCGGGCGCTCGCTCCCATCGGCATTCTTTCGCGCCAGGAAAGCATCGATTCTTTCCCAATCCGGCTCTCCTACAAGAGAATTAAACACCTGCCTTACCGCTTCAGAAGGACTTAAGATAAAATTTTTGTTACGCGTAAGCGCCATAACGGGAGTGTCCTTATCAACATTCGTCGTCTGCGAGGCTATGAGTTCAACTCCCATTTCCTCATACGTGAGAACCCGGTTGTTGACCAGTATCTTCACCCTGTTGACGCCATCCAATTCGGTAAGCGAGTTTACAATTGAATAGATGCAAAGCATCTTCATCTGAGCCAATACATTTTCCTTTTGCTCCTCCGGCACGTTGTCCTTGCGCACCGCAGCAAGGTCAATATCGCCCCTGAACTCTTCGCTTAAGTTTACAAAGACGGTATCGCCGTTGCGTGTAACATCCAGCACCTTGACATTGGGGGGCATTACAGCAACCCGTTCAAACGTAGGCCCTTTTAGCAGCTCGGATACCACCACATACTCAATCGACGACTGGCTCCCTTTTTGCACCGCTCTTTTTTCAGGCACCAGATAGTCAACCAGATAATGTTTAAAGTATAGAGTCACATTGACCTCGCTGATTTGAGGCTCAGGGTTTATATACTTCTGCTGCTGTTTGTCCCCTAAATCGTTTCTCCTGTTAAAAAATATTATTCTGTCAAAAATGGTATTACACCCTGCTAAGATAATAGTTATAGCTAAAATAAATGCCAATATTGATAAACGCTTTAAACTGCACATTCTCATATCCCTTCTCTATCTTCACTGCTTTTCTTATTATAGCAAACTATTTTTACAAAAAATTTAAATAACTCTAACAAAACAACAATTTATCATTGTTTTTTCTCTTTAAGCGGCAGTTCTACATAAAAAGTGCTGCCCTTTCCTTCCTCGCTCACCACTCGTATATCTCCTCCGTGTTGCAACACGATCTTCTGGGCTATGGATAGCCCCAAACCTGTGCCACCTGTAGCTCTGGACCTTGCCTTGTCCACCCTGAAAAACCTGTCAAAGATATGCGGCAGGTCCTTGGCTGGTATTCCGATACCGGTATCGCTTACCTTTACTACAGCGTTTTCAACGCCTTTGTAAACCTCGACAGTCACTCTGCCCCCTTCTGGGGTGTATTTAATGGCATTATCGACTATGTTGCTTACCACCTGCCGCAACTTCACCGCGTCACCAGATACTATCAATCGGTCGTCATAAAAAGTCTCCAGCCTTATATTTTTCTTTTGTGCCAAAATTTGTAAACCTTTCAAGGTGCTATGCACCAGCTCTACCAGATCCACCGGCTCTTGTTTTAACTCTTCAGCTTCAGTATCTATTTTCACCAGCGTCAGCAGGTCATTTATAATTGCATTCAGTCTATCTATTTCCGAATTTATATCTTCCAGAAATTCTCGATAAATAGACGGGTCATCGACATCCATGTGAATGAGCGACTCTGTCAATACCTTAATGGCACTTAAAGGCGTCTTAAGCTCGTGAGAGGCATTTGAAACGAATTCATTACGAGCTCTATCCAGGTTTTCAAGCTTCTCGCTCATGATATTAAATGCCTCGCCCAGTTGCCTGAGTTCCTTGCTTCCCCGTACCTTTACGCGTTGATCCAGATGCCCTTGGCTCATCTTCTTGATAACATCTGTCAATTCTTTGATGGGCTGTGTGATAAATCCCGATATCATATAGCTGGCTATGATGATAACAGCGCTGGTAATGATTAAATACGTGCTCACCCTGGTTTTTACCTCGGCCAGCATCCGCTCAATTCCGGACAGCGAGGTGGATATGATGACCATACCAATGATTCCTTGTTTCTCATGCTGAATGGGGGCATAGGTGTACAGCACCAGCTTGGCATCATGCGAATCCTCGGGCCTTATATACAATTCCTTGGGCTCTACCCTCTCTCCTGCAAGCACGGCCTTGACTTCAGGAAAAACCTGGCTCAAATTCTGCTTTAAAAGGCTGTCAGGCCCATGCACTATGTTATAGGAATCGTAGTCCACCACCCCGTTTTTATTCAGTATAAGTATTCGAGTGGCTTCCAGCTCTTTGTTGAAAATCTCCTCTCCCAGGGCCTGAAGGTCATATACTATGCTGGCAAGAATATCGGGATCGCCGCTGGCATAATCATAAGAAACAGCCTGAGCAACCCAGTTAGCGTACAGCCTAAAGGCGTTCTTCTTGTTGTCGATCATGTACTTTCCCAGAATATCCAAAACCGATATGCCGATAAAGGTGAACCCGATCAAAATTATTATCAAATACGTGATTACAATTTGCCATCGAAGGCTTAAAAAAAAAGTCCTATTTGTCAGCAAAATAGTATCCCACTCCCCATTTTGTGAATATAAACTCGGGCTGGCTGGGATTCTTTTCGATCTTTTCACGCAGCCTGCGTATGTGAACATCTACCGTCCTTACATCACCAAGGTATTCATACTTCCATATGAGCTCCAGCAGGTTTTCGCGCGTGTATACCTTACCCGGATTGGTGGCAAAGAGCTTAAGCAGATCAAATTCCTTTGCAGTCAAGTTGACCTCCCTGCCATCTATGGTCACGCTGCGGTTTGCCAAATTGATGGTCATATTTTTAACCCGAATAATCTGCTGGTCGTTTTTATTGGTATCGTTTGTTCTCCTGAAGACAGCCTTGATCCTGGCCTTCAACTCCAGAATATTAAACGGCTTTGTTATATAGTCATCGGCACCGTATTCCAGCCCCAGGATCTTGTCCATATCCTCCCCTTTGGCCGTCAGCATTATGACAGGCACCGATGATTTCTCCCTTATCCTTTGCAATACCGTCAACCCATCCAGCTTGGGCAGCATCACGTCCAGGATAACGAGGTCATATTGATTTTCATCAAACATCTTCATAGCTTCCTCGCCGTCATATGCGGCGTCAATCTGATAGCCATCCCGTTCCAGACTAAACTTAAGCCCTTTTACGATAGCAGGCTCATCATCCACCACCAACAGCTTCTTCGGCATAAGCCCTGTCCCTTCCTTTCAAAACCTTTATGCACAAATTTTATTGTACCACATGCCAAATATAAAATCAATTTTGCCGGGGCAAGGAGCCTCCCGGTGCAGGCCTTAAAGACCCACTAGCAACAATCAAGTATTAGTTGACTGTAATCAAATCCTTGAGCTGTTCAAAGGTTTTATCACCGATTCCCGATACGTTTTTGATCTCTTCTATGGATTTAAACGGCCCGTTCTGCTCCCGGTACTCTATAATCCTCTTTGCCTTGCTGGGGCCAATACCCGGCAGGGTATCCAGCGTGGCCTCGTCTGCGGTATTGATGTTTACCTTCTGCTGTCCCTGCTCCGATGTAGTACCTGAAACGGTAGGGTTTTGTTCCGACAACTCTTCTCCTATTTTAGGAATTTTATACATGCCTTCGTCCTGCACCCTGAGGGCTAGGTTTACCCTTTCTAGGTCAGCCTCTTCTGTAGCCCCGCCTGCCAGCTCAAGCACATCTATCAGCCGGCTACCCTCCTCCACTTCTATAACCCCTGGATACCTTACCGCGCCCACGATGTATACCTTTATCTTTTTGAGGGATCGCTTGTCCTCACCAACGTCATATTGTGCGGATGCACCTTCTCCGGAAACAGCTTCTCCTGAAACATCTTGGCTGGCGTTTCGCGAACGGGTCTCCAGCATAAGCTCTTGCCCCTCACGCACAGCCACAGGTTCACTATCGTTGGCAAATACATCCCTAAAAATGTACCCCGCAGCCAACAAAACCATAATAGTAGCCACCACAAGTAAAATCTTCTTTTGATTGACATCGAGGTTAAGCACGTCATCCACCCCCACCCCGTCAATCGTATTCAAAAAGCATATGGACTTGTACATTCTGCTTTGAGGAGATTTAACAAAAAGAATTGGTCTAAAGCATTGTCCGTATCTTGTCCACTTCACTTTGAGAATATTTTACCACATTTTTGCAACCAATTCACCATTCTTCAACTTTTTTCTGTACAAACACACTGATAATCTGTTATACTAAAAAAGCAAAATATTACTGCTAGGTAAGGGGTTTTTACAATGAAACGATTTTTAGCTTTGATCGCGGCATTATTTGTACTATCATTCCATATTCAATCATCAGCCACTGTGCTCAATCCCGAGAACTCCCAAAACCAGGATGGAAGTACTGATTTCACAGAAAATGCAGAATTTTCAACCGACTCAACATTAGAACTTGAAGCCGAAGGAGCTGTGCTCATCGAACAGGAAACCGGAAAGGTGCTGTATGAGAAGAACAAGGATGAAAAGCTGTATCCCGCAAGCACAACCAAAATCTTAACAGCTTTGCTGGCAATAGAAAACGGAAACCTGGATGAAGTAGTCACAGTAGGTAACGAGGCCAATCTGGCTCCAAGAGACAGCAGCCTGGCCTGCATTGACATAGGCGAACAGATAACCCTGAAAGACCTGCTGGTGGGGCTTCTGGTGTCTTCGGGCAATGATGCCGCACTCACCATAGGTGCCCATATAGGTCGTATTGTATCGGGCGATCCTGACATGCCATACAACCAGGCTCTGGATAAATTTTACGAACTCATGAACAAAAGGGCCGCAGAGCTGGGGGCAACAAACTCCCACTTTGTCAATCCCCACGGCTATCACAACAAAGACCACTACACCACTGCATACGACCTTGCTTTAATCGCCAGAGAGGCAATGAAACACGAGGTTTTCCGGGAAATCGTACAAATTACCTACAGGGAATACCCTGACTGGAACGAAGTCGATAAGAATGACCCCACCAAAAAAGCCACTCGTTACTGGGTCAATAAAAATAAATTGCTGGATAAAGGTAGTAAAGAATATTACTACCCACACGCCACCGGCATTAAAACCGGGTATACTTCGCATTCGGGCCATTGTTTAGTATCCTCTGCCGCAAAAGATGGCATGAATCTCATCGCTGTGGTGCTGAAAAGCACCAGAAACGGTCAATGGATCGACTCAAAAAAGCTACTTGAATACGGATTTGAACACTACACCATGTATGAACCACTCAAGCAGGGCCAGGTTGTCGCCACCACCCAGGTGAGCAACCACGCCTCTGAGGATTCGGGGGCTCTAAACATCGTGGCAGCTCAGGGATTCCGCGATGTAATAGCAAAAGAAGATGTGGCCAAGATACAGCAAAACATTGAATGGTACTATACCGATGAAAACAACCAGCTGCACCTGGAAGCCCCGGTTTACAAAGGGCAGGTGGTGGGCAAGCTCACTTACAGCCTTAATGGTAAAGTGATAGCGCAAAGCGAACTGATTGCCGAACGGGGTATCGAAAGGAAAAAGGCTATAATCGACATGATAACCCCCGGTTCCGGGAGCAGGACATCCGACAACACCAACAAAAGGCGTCACTATTCATGGATAGCGGCAGCTCTTTTCCTCTTTGCATTCATCAATGTGTTATTCTACATCTTAAGGCGCAAAAGGCGGAGAAGATATATTTTGCGGCGATATCGATAGGATTTTTTCAAAGCAAAGTGGATTATACCGAGTTAGCCTGTACTATATAAGAACACTCTCGAAAAGTAGCTGAGCAACATAGGCACAACGATTGATTTTGTAGGGCAACCTTGCAGAATAATTATGGGGTGAAGTCCCCAGACCGAACCTGCAAACAAGCTAAAATAAAGCTCTCAGACTTTTCGAGAGCGTACTAATTGGGGGATTGCCATGAAAACCATCAAAAATGATAGCAGGGTACAGGACTTTGACATCGAAAAGACAAAGCTTACTCTGGAAAGGATATCCGATGAGGTAAATGAACCTTTAACCGAGCCGGACATCAATAAACTGGCCCGGGCTATACGCCCTGGCCATGGGTAAAGAATATATACAATCCCTCAAAATACACCGGATTGTAATAGACCAGGTTAAAGCCGCCGGCTTTACACCTATAGCACAGGCATACGACGATTATCAGAGAAAATATTGACAGGCGTTTCATAAAAACAGGGGATATTCTCTCAGAATATCCCCCTTTTCATCTTACATCTATCTTGGTCCACCTTTGGCTATTTTAAGCATTTTTTATTGTTCAAGGTATGGGATTTTCTCCTTCAATGTATCCGTCCTTTCGACCGGGCGTGCACATACACATCCACAGATATGCATTTGCACTTCCCGCAGGCGTTGATCAAAAACATTTTGTCTCTATCATTATTGGGCCATCATCAAACCTTTACTTACCGCTCCATCCGTCACTTTACCACAATATTGACCAGCTTCTTTGGCACCACAATGACCTTTACGACGCTCTTGCCTTTTATGAGCTCCTGTATCTTGCTGAGGTTGAGCGCCATATCCTGAACCTCCTGCTGAGAAGCATCTGCCGGCACCATCATGCGATCTCTGACCTTTCCATTGACCTGTACCACCACTTCAACCTCTTCCTGTACCAGAGCCTGCGGGTCGTAAGCAGGCCACGGCTGCGCGTGTATGCTTCCCTCATGGCCGGTGACCTCCCACAGCTCTTCGGCGATATGCGGCGCAAAGGGTGCCAACAACAACAGCAGATTGGTGATGGCTTCGCCCAGCACTGCCATGTTCTGTTGCGGCTCATCCACCTTTTCCTTGTATTGGTGTATGGCATTCACCATCTCCATGATGGCGCTTATAGCCGTATTGAAATTGAACCTCTCTTCTATGTCAACCGTTACACGTTTTATGGTGTTGTGCACAACGTATCGAAGCTCTTTATCCCGCTCGGACAGGCTAGCGGGCTTCTCATCTCTGACATAATGCTTACAGGCATCCTTGCATTCATTCACCAATCTCCATACCCTGTTGAGAAAGCGATAACAGCCCTCAACGCCCTGATCGCTCCATTCAAGGTCCTTTTCGGGCGGTGCGGCAAACAGTATAAACAGCCTTGCGGTATCAGCTCCGTACTTGGCGACGATCTCCTCGGGGCTTACCACATTGCCCTTGGATTTTGACATCTTGGAGCCGTCCTTGAGCACCATACCCTGTGTGAGCAGATTTGTAAAAGGCTCATCCACGGGGCACAACCCCATATCGTACAGCACCTTGGTGAAGAACCTGGCATACAGCAGGTGAAGTATAGCATGCTCCACTCCACCTACGTACTGGTCCACTGGCATCCAGTACTCCGCCTTTTGGCGGCTGAAGGGGGCTTCGGTATTCTTGGGGTCGGTAAACCTCAAGAAGTAGAACGAAGAACATACAAATGTATCCATGGTATCGGTCTCGCGCCTGGCCGGGCCTCCGCACTGCGGGCAGGTGGTATTGACAAACGACCTACTCTCGGCCAGCACCGACTGCCCCTTACCGGTAAAGGTTACATCGGTGGGCAGTATCACCGGCAGCTGATCCTCCGGCACCGGTACAGTACCGCACTTATCGCAGTATATAATCGGGATGGGAGCTCCCCAGTAACGCTGGCGCGAGATGAGCCAATCCCTTAACCTGTAACTTACATGCCTCTTGCCTATACCCTTCTCTTCCATGTATTCAATTATCTTTTGCATAGCCTCCTGATTGGGCAGGCCATTGAATGGTCCGGAATTTATCATTATGCCCTGCCCTTCAAAGGCCTCTTTCAAATTATGGACATCTACGCTATCGTCCTCGGGCTTGATAACGGGAACTATGGGCAGCCCGTATTTGGTCGCAAAATCGAAGTCCCGCTGGTCATGAGCTGGAACGCCCATCACGGCACCCGTCCCATAATCCAGCAATACGTAGTTTGCTATATACAGCGGCACTCTCTGGCCGTTCATTGGGTTGATGGCATATCGTCCAATAAATACGCCTTCCTTCTCGGTTTCCTCCGACGTGCGCGTGATTTCATTCATGTACTGCATCTTATCTATAAAAGCCCGCACATCGCTCTCATACTCAGTGCCCTCGGCCAGCTTGAGCACCAGCGGGTGTTCCGGCGCCAACACCATATAGGTCACGCCATAGATGGTATCAGGCCGTGTGGTAAACACGGTAATGGTCTCATCGCTGCCCTCCACCCTGAAATCTACCATAGCGCCTTCGCTGCGGCCAATCCAGTTCTGCTGCATCACTTTAACCTTCTCCGGCCAACCGGTGAGCCTGTCAATGTCCCTGAGCAAACGTTCAGCATAGTCGGTGATCTTGAAAAACCACTGTTCTAGGTCTTTTTTGCCCACCAGCGTGCCGCAGCGCTCGCAGTGGCCATTGACCACCTGTTCATTGGCCAGCACGGTACTGCACGAGGGACACCAGTTGACAAAGGCTCGCTTTTTATAGGCCAACCCTCGTTTGAAGAAATGCAGGAACATCCACTGGGTCCATCTGTAGTAGCTGGGATGGCAGGTAGCCACCTCCCGCTCCCAGTCGTAGCTTATACCCAGCCCTTTAAGCTGCTCCCGCATGTTGTTTATGTTGTCCCACGTCCATGTGCTGGGATGAATTTGGTGAGCGATGGCTGCATTTTCAGCCGGCAGACCAAAAGCATCCCACCCCATGGGGTGCAGGACGTTATATCCCTGCATGGTCCTGTACCGCGCTATAACGTCACCAATGGAATAATTCCGTACATGCCCCATGTGCAGCTTGCCCGATGGATACGGGAACATCTCCAGCATATAAAACTTCTTCTTGTTAGGGTCTTCTACTCTACGAAATGCCCTGTCCTTTTCCCATCTCTCCTGCCACTTTTTCTCAATCTCGCTGAATCTGTATTCCATAACGGTTTCCCCTCCATATTAAAGTGACCTCCTCCCACCTCTGAAGAAAGTGGGCTTCCTCTTTCACCGAGGGAGGCTTATACGGATGCATGAATACTTTCTGCATCCGTCCAAAAATCTCCTTATCCAGAGGCTTAACTTAAAACCGGTCCAGCCCTACAACATTAAGAACCGCCTTTCATCCCATTCTTGGAAGGGTGGTCTTTGTCGGCGGTTGGCCGTCCAAACATCCCCCATAGGAGCGAGAGCTTTAGTTTTGACCGTGAACCGAGAGGGGCAAACTGTCGGCCCACAACCTTTCCAGATTGTAAAAAGCCCTGTCTTCCCGATGAAAAATATGCACGATTACATCGCCATAATCCACAACAACCCATCTACCATGCCTGTATCCTTCCTGAGTGCGCGCTTCAATGCCCTGCTGTCTCATGCTCTTCAGCAGCTCATCGCACAAAGCCCTTACCTGTATTTCCGTGTTGCCACTGGCTATCACAAAATAATCAGCGATAATGGTCAAATGGCTGATATCGAGTACCACTACATCTATTGCCTTTTTGGCATCCAGAATCTTCGCAATCTGCAAAGCCAGTTCCTTCGAGTTGTTTTGCAAAGCCTTCCCTCCATCTGCATTTTCTTTACTTTATTATATCCATTATACACAATTTGTCAACATGAGGGGAATCAGCCATCAATTTTTTGCCTCTTAAACCGCTTCAGCATATCGTTCCACGCCTCAACCGTCCTGGGATGGAGAAAGCGGTCGGTGTCCAGCACGTACTTGATGGTTCGGCGCAAAGCCATAAGCACAGCTTTGTCAAGGTCTTCCACGGCCATATGCCTCAGCTCTTCCACCTCGGGAAAATCCCTGTTTGGCTCTATGTAATCGGCCAGGTATATTATCTTATCAAGCAAGGCCATATCCCTTTTCCCTGTGGTATGGCATTCAATTGCGCTCAGTATATCTGGATCATCGATCCCGAACACTTGCCTGGCCACCACTGCTCCTACAGGGCCATGCAACAAAGCCTCGGTCTGGAACTCCTCAGGTCCAAGCTCAATTCCAGCCTCCACCGCCCTGTTTATCATCTCCTGCCTTGGCAGGCCCTTGGCGCAATCATGAAGCAGTCCTGCAACTCTCGCCTTCTCCACGTCGGCCCCATACCTCTGAGCCAGCATGACAGCACAATCCCTCACACCCAGAGAATGGACATACCTCTCCTCATCCATCAAAGTCCTGAGCTTCTCACACATCTCGCTTTCCTGCATCATTTCGGCCATCATGTTGCAAACCTCCTGCTGCTAAAATTGCATATACAAATGATTTTTATAGATATACTCTTCCACCACTGGTGGGACGAGATAGCGTATGGACTTTCCCTGTTTTATTCTATCCCTGATATAGGTGGATGATATATCCATCAACGGCCCCTGCACAGTATATATGGATGCTCCCATGCTCTCTCGCAAAAGCCGTGCTTCCCTTTCAACCACATCATACCCGGGCCTGCTGTACACCACAAAATGACAGTACCTTACTACCTGTGATGCCTCCCGCCAGCCCTTAACTTCTGGCAGGGTGTCGCTGCCTATTATAAAGAAAAACTCCACGTTTTCGGGATATATCCTTTTCAGCTCCCTTAAGGTGTCCACGGTATACGTAAAACCTTCCCTTTTTACCTCTATATCGCTTATTTCAAAATAGGGGTTGTCCATTATGGCCATCCTGACCATCTCATACCTGTGGACAGCCGGAGTAACAGCATAACCCGTCTTGTGCGGGGGAATCCCTGTGGGGATAAAGAGCACCTTATCCAGGTTGCACTCCTGCCTGGACACCTCTGCGATTATGAGGTGTCCTATGTGTATGGGGTCAAAAGTTCCCCCCGCTATCCCCAGCCTTACAGGCCGTATGCCCTCATCATTGTTTGTCATGCCCTCACTGCCCATCATATCCGGCACACCAATCCCGTCCTTCTCAAAATTTTTAAAATAAAGATATCGAACGCTTTTTTAACCCGAAAAAAGCCACCACGGCCAATTTACCAAAATAAAGAGCACCGCTCTTCAGCAGCCGATAAACCGATATTTATTATAGCATAAATCGCTTAAAATGACGAATAAACCAACACCGTTCAGGGAAAAATTTCCTAACGGGGAGGTTTTGCGCTATGGACCTTTTGAAAAAGCTTTCTGCCAAAATCGGCGAATGGAACTATTACCTTGAAGAAGAAGGTAAACCTACATCCATCGTAAGCTGGCTGATCGATGCCATAATGCTGGCCACGGCTGTGCTGATCACATCATACCTGTGGTTTGTCTATAAGACCAAAATTCCCTGGCTATCGGTCATCTTTGCCATTGTGGTGGTCGGGATCATCAGCATCGCACACTTCAAGTTGAGGGCAAAGCAACTTGAAAGAAAACGGCAGGCAAAGCTAAACAGCGCAGCAGCTACATACAGAAAGAAGGGACTGTTGAATCTTACGTCCGAACAGTTCAAATGGCGCCTTGCAAAGGCACTGCTCCACAGCGGGAAATTTGAAGACATCAAAATAGGCAAAAGGTTTTTGAAGGCCACATACAAGGGTAGGCAGGCACTCATAGGTTTTTATCACGCACCCTACAGCCAGAAGGTACCTCCTTTTGAGGTGTACAAATTCTTGAAAGTCCTGAAACACTGCGGATATACAACCGGCTTTTATTTCACCTCGTCAAGCTTCAGCGATACGTGCCGCGCCATCCTACAAGACCATGATGACGTTGAGCTACACCTGATCGACGGCGATGGGCTGCTCAAAATAATGGAAAAGTCAGGTATTTTCAATGACCAGGATGCCATAAACCTCTATCTTAAAAGCGAGATTGAAAAGTCAAGGCTGAGGAGAAGGCAGGCCAGGAAAAATCTCCTCACCCCCGCAAAGGCCAGAACCTACATCCTTTACGGTCTGTTATTCCTTGTGGCATCCTTCATCTTTCACACCTATTTCATATATTACCTTATATTATCGGTATCCTTCGTACTGCTGGGTATTTTAGTGTACATCGCCAATCCCAGAGCCAAAGAGGCCAAACCCCAGGACGAAGTTTTAAATGACTAGTTTACATGGGTTGACAATGGACATGGATCGATAGCGTACAAGTTCCAACAGTGCCACATGGCCTGATGGTTTACGGGTCTCAACAGCGCACATAGCTTAACAGAAAATTGCAACGCTAACAAGAGCATAACGATCAAAAACAAAAGGGCAAGCCTCATGCGGCATTGCCCTTTTTAGCTTTCGATTTATAACTTACACTTCCAGCTCTTTGCGGTTTTTCCTTCTGTGCAGCTCATACTTCGGGTCACCCTTTTTCCAACCGCTCCGGGTCTTTTCAATGACCGTGGTTTTGGAAGTGTCAATGACAAATTCACCTTTGGCAGCACAGTAGTACATAGGCTGACCCATCTTGCAGTTCTGGCACTGAATGCACTCCATAGCCGCTTTCCTTGACCCCCTACTCAACGATTTAATGATGATGGTCACTCAATGAACTCAAACTCCATATCATTGATACGCACCGTATCGCCGTTTTGAATACCCTTCTCCTTTAAGGCATCAATGATCCCTCTCCTTCTCAGCGCCCTTTGAAAATACTGCAGGGAGTCGTAATTGTCCAGGTTTACGCTGGCCATCAGCCGATCCACAGCCGGGCCTGATACCACGTATACATCTCCGTCACGAGTAATCTCAAAGGGCTCTTGCTCTGGTGTATTATCATAAGTTTCTGCTACCTCTTCCTCAAAGGATTCAACAGAAGGAAGTTTTTCCAGCATTTCAACAATCTCCCAAACCAGTTCTTTGAACCCCTGGTTTTGAGTAGCAGAAACCGGAAACACCTTAATCCCTTTTGGCTCCAGCTCCTCTTTCAAGCGCTTTACGTTATGCTCTGCCCCTGGCAGGTCGCACTTGTTGGCTGCCACAATCTGAGGACGCTGTGCCAGCTCTGTGCTATAGGCTTGCAGCTCCTGGTTGATGATATAGAAGTCCTGCACAGGGTCCCGGCCCTCTATCCCCGATGCGTCCACCACGTGAACCAGCATACGGGTACGCTCTATGTGACGCAGAAAATCATGTCCCAGACCCAATCCCTTATGTGCTCCTTCTATCAAACCGGGAATATCGGCCAGTATAAAGGAATGCTCTCTATCAACCTCCACCACCCCCAGGTTTGGCGTCAGGGTGGTAAAAGGATAATTGGCTATTTTGGGACGAGCAGATGTGAGCACAGAGAGTATGGTGGATTTGCCCACATTGGGAAAACCGATCAACCCCACGTCGGCAATCGACTTCAGCTCTAATACAACCCACCGTTCTTCTCCCTTTTCGCCCGGCTGAGCAAATCTGGGGGTCTGACGCGTAGGAGTGGCAAAACGCGCATTCCCTTTGCCACCACGGCCTCCACGTGCCAGAACCTTTTGCTGACCGGGATGCGTCAAATCCGCCAAAACCTTACCCGTCTCGAAATCCCTTATAACAGTACCGGGCGGTACCCTAATGATGAGGTCCTCACCGTCTTTGCCTTTCATATTATTAGGTCCGCCGTTATGCCCTGATTCGGCCCTGTAATGCTTCTTGTACCTGAAATCCATCAAGGTGCGCATGCCCGGATCCACGACAAAGATAACATCGCCACCGTCTCCTCCGTCACCCCCGTCGGGGCCACCGCGGGGAACGTACTTTTCGCGCCTAAAAGAAACAGCTCCGTTGCCTCCGTCGCCACCTTTTATGAATATTTTTGCTATGTCTACAAACATCGCATCACCTGTACTTCGATTATGTGTCAATATTATATAATAAAAAATCGATGATTTTCAACAGAATCCTTTGTCAAATTCAGCGTCATGGCTCAAAAGGCACCCGGCGATGATGCAACATCGATATAACGCTCAAATCCACAACTTGTGATACATTTAAAATCTCCTTGCACTTTATTATTCCGAAAAAATCTCAAAAAAATTAAAAAAGAAGAACACGTATGCACCTCAGCAGGGACGAATGACTCCACAGGCCAAGCGTCTGCCCGCATTTCCTGCCGGTTGAGAGCGATAGTCGTCAGGATTCTCGTGAATGATAACTGAGTGTCCCACCACATCCCAAACCTTAAATTTATCTGTAAAAAAGGTCATTCGGGCATAACCGTTATTTGAAAACAACACCGGGAAATCCCCTGCGTGATTCCCATGGGGCTGCTGTGTAGGATTCCAGTGCCCTCCCGCCTGCTGGAACGGGTCCTGGGGGTCGCCCACATCGCAGTTGCCAAATTCGTGTATGTGGAAGCCGTGTGGCCCGATGGGCTGCCCTCCAGGAGGTGCCGGCTGGTATGGTGGAAGTCCCACTACCTCAACATAAACCTCTGTGCCGCCTGGCACATCAGTAAACACCACTACGCCTCTGAGCTGAGGGGCCAGTGGCCCTCCTTTTATCTCGGCAATGGCCATAAAAGGCCGATGCGTTGGATACATTATAGATTCCTCCCGTCCATCCGTTTTATCTAAATACGTCGCATATCGATGGCATATTTATCTAAGCCCTGAAATTGTGACGACTTAATAGCAGCTGTTGAACATCTTGGCTGAAGATACTTTCATCTTGTGCCCTGTATTAATATATTCACAAACAGCGTATTCGGTCATCTCCTGGCCAAAAAAATAAAAGGCCTGCTTTGCAACAGGCCTTCTATCGCGCCATCCCCTTTACTGTCGTACAGCAGCTATTTCAGCCACCTGTTCTACAGGATATACGCTCACCCTCTTCTTGTCCTTGCCCAGCCTTTCGAACTTTACAATACCGTCAATCTTCGCAAATAGGGTGTCATCTTTACCCAATCCTACATTCAAGCCTGGATGTATCTTGGTACCTCTCTGGCGCACCAGGATGTTACCCGCCAGCACGAACTGGCCGTCAGCTCTTTTTACGCCCAGGCGCTTTGATTCGCTATCACGTCCGTTGCGGGAGCTACCCACTCCCTTTTTGTGTGCAAAAAGCTGAAGATTCATCCTGAACATCTACCTCAACCTCCTTTCTTCAACTTTAATGTATGTTCCGTATCCCTCCTGTATGCTCTTTAAGCCGCACAGCATAGTTTCTAAAACTATATTCGCCTTTTCCCGCAGGCCTTGGGAAAGCCCTTCAGGAACGCTGCACCGGGCTTCCCCCGGCTTCTGGTCATACACAACCTCAATCCCCACCACATCCGTCAAGCCCAAAATAGCCGTCTGGACAATCGCAGATACTGCGGCGCACACTATGTCTTTTCCGGCCTCGGCATATCCCGAATGACCGGACACCTCAAACCCTATTATATCGCCCGATGAGGCTCTGTTTACCACCGCACGAATCATAGGCCAACCTGTTTAACAGTACTTATCCAATAATCTTGGTAATGCGGATCTGGGTATAGGGCTGACGATGGCCGTATTTCCTGCGGTAATTCTTCTTGGGTTTGTACTTGTACACGATAACCTTTTTGCCTTTCCCGTGCTTCAAAACCTCGGCCTCAACCCTTGCCCCTTCCAACAGAGGAGTTCCCACTTTCAGGTTATTGTCATCGTCACTTATGGCCAGTACCTCATTAAGCTCAATAGTGGATCCTTCCTGCACATCCAGCTTTTCAACGTTCAAAATATCCCCTTCATGCACCCTGTACTGCTTTCCGCCTGTTCTAATAATAGCGTACATTCTGTACACCTCCTCCAACCAGACTCGCCGAATGGTGGTATCCCCCATGGGAATTTTAAAACCACATTCGAGCGGCTTATGCACTCGCTAATTGTAACATATAACACGTCCTGTTGTCAATTTCGTATTAAAAATTCGTACAATTACAGGATTTTTCCGGCCATCAAACTTATACGTGCAGTTGTACATTGTAGGTTTTATCCTCCACCGGATAAAGCCACACCACTTCTTTTTCTAGCTGCTTGTAAAAGCCACTCTGTTCGGCCTGCAATTTAACAAATTCTTTGCTAGTATAGATCAACAAATCCACCGGCACAGGTATATCCATAACATCCCATTCGTCTGACCTCTCATAAAACGGCTTATCGGACTCCTTTACCACCACAATCAAATCAAGGTCACTTCCAACACCCCAATCTCCCCGTGCATAAGACCCAAAATATCCTATTCTCACTATATCTGACCTTATCTTTAATACTTTTTTTACCCACTTATCCAGTGAACTAACTACTTCGCTTAAATCAGGCCATTTTAGAACGGACAAATTCAACGATCTCACAGGCATACTTTATAGCCTCCTCGCTCTGTAAAGGGCCATAATGCTCAAAAGGTGCCCCTTTAGGATGACTGTCAGGATATCTAGCAGGTATGTAAAAACTATCAAGCACCTTCGCCTTATCAATAAGCTTATCTTCAACCTCAACTTCTTCTGGCAAATCATTTATAAGCCTGGCAACGACATGCCCCCAGGCCTCTTGACCCATATAAAGATGAAGAGCTCTCACAGCTTTCTCGGCGGCCTGCTGGGATATAAAGCAAGCCCATTCATGATGCCCATTATCCCTACATTTTTTGGCAAGTTCTAGGTCCTTTACAGCCTGGTTTAACCAGTCAAAGGCGCGATTCGCCATAGACATGCTACTTCCTTTCTTAAAACATATCTAGAATAATAATATCAAATTTCAGATGCTCTGTAAACTTGCCCAAAAAACATTGCCCAAACTGTATTCTGTTTAAAAATTATTCCCCAAAATACGCATGCGCCCAAGCCAAAATTGGGGCTTGCATTTTTGGAGAATTTGTAGTATTATTTATAGTGCTCGAGATGGGTATCTGGGTGTGGCGCAGCTTGGTAGCGCGCTTGAATGGGGTTCAAGAGGTCGGAGGTTCAAATCCTCTCACCCAGACCAAGCAGAAACCGCTCAGCCGTAAGGGTTGAGCGGTTTTTTTATGCTCGCAAAAACACCCCAAAAATTCGCTGAAAATGGCATAAATTTTCCAATGCAACAAGCACAACACTAACACATCACTTCATATTCAAGACGCAACGTTCGGGTAAGTGTACACCTTATCCAGATAGTTTTTCAGCACCACCTTTTCATCATCCATTGAGATGACGTACTCCGGATTTATGGGGATTTTGCCTCCACCGCCAGGAGCGTCTATGACGTAAGTTGGAACAGCATAGCCGGATATATATCCCCTGAGGTTTTTGACTATATTGATTCCGGTCTCAACCGGCGTTCTGAAATGGCCTATTCCCAGCGCCACATCGCACTGGTACAAATAATAAGGCCGTACCCTGGCCTTGACCAGTTTCAACAACAGTTCTCTCATGGTTTCAACGTCATCGTTTATACCTTTTAATAGAACCGTTTGATTGCCCAGGGGTATTCCAGCATCCACTATCCTCTCACAGGCAGCTATAGACTGCTGGGTGAGCTCAATCGGATGGTTGAAGTGCGTGTTTATCCAGATGGGATGGTATTTCTTCAGCATGTTCATAAGCTCACTTGTAATCCTCATGGGCAACACCACAGGGGTTCTCGTGCCAATCCGAATGATTTCGACATGCGGGATATCCCTCAACATGGAAATTATGCGCTCCAAAAACTCATCGGACAGTATAAATGGATCTCCGCCAGATAGCAACACATCCCGTATATTCCGGTTATCCTTTATATATTCTATGGCCCGACTGACGGCCTCGTTGTCTATGGAGAAATCCTCCTCTCCAACGAAGCGCCGTCTGGTACAGTGCCTGCAATACATGGAACACTTGTGGGTCAGTATAAACAGCACCCTATCGGGATACCGGTGCACGATGTTGGGAACCGGAGAATCCGCATCCTCCCCAAGAGGATCGGCCAGCTCATCGGGCCGAAACACCAGCTCGTTGGCAGATGGGACCGCCTGGGCCCGGATAGGGCACCTTGGATTCTCTGGGTCCATCAATGTGGCATAATAAGGAGTGATTGCCATCCTGTATTTATTGAGGCACATCTCTATCTCCTTTTGTTCCTCATCCGACAGGGGTATAACCTTCGCCAGCTGCTCTACCGTAGTAATCCTGTTTTTGACCTGCCACCTCCAGTCGTTCCACTGGTCAGGCTCCACGTCCTCCCATAATTCTATCGAATGATAATCTCTCACAACACCATCTTCTTTCCTTGTAAATTTTTAAAATCAAAAACGCCCTAAAAGCGCTCGTTCACAGAATGATTTTCACATGACAGGAGCCATACCATACCGCTTCAGGGCGCTATTCAATATCATCTTTATCACTGTATTATATTCCACACCGCAAAATTCCGCTATCATGGGATAATCGCTATATCCGGGGGCTAAACCGGGAAGAGGATTAATCTCGATAAAATAAAACCTGTTGTCATTTGACATGCGAAAATCCATGCGAGCAAAATCCCTGCACTGCAATACCCGGTAAATCTTAGCGGCAATATCCATTAGCTTCTTTTGCAGCTCAGGGCTCAAATCAGGAGGGCATACATATTCCACATATCTTTTATAATCCTTTTTCACCTCAAAGCTGTATATATTTTTACCATCTCGATCCTCTTTGTATACTATTTCCATTGGGGTGAAAACCCTGGCCTCACGGCCATTGCCTATAACGCCCACCGTAAATTCCCTGCCAGGGATAAACTCTTCAATCAGCATGGGCTGACCGTACAGTCGGAAGTTTCTCTCAAGCAAAGATTTGAACTGCTCCATATTGTCAACTACAGCCATACTGGATATTCCTTTGCTGGACCCCTCAGCATTGGGCTTGACGATGAGTGGGAACCTCAAATCACGCCTTATCCTTTCGCCTTCATGGGATATGAGCTGATACTTGGGTGTTAAAATTCTAAAAGAAGTGAGCAGCCTTTTGGTGAGTGCCTTATCAAGTGCTATGCACAGGGTGGTTTCGTCAGATCCTGTGAAAGGTATCCCCAGGAAGCTGAGAATGGCAGGAATGTGTGCCTCCCTTCCCCGTCCTCCCAATCCTTCGGCAATGTTAAACACGATGTCCACATGGGCCTGCCTGAGCTTATCCAAAAAACTGTGGTCGGCCTCCAGCAGTTCCACCCGGCAGCCAATCGACTCCAGGGCATTTTTGATGGCCATTACCGTATCTATGCTATCATATTCCGCTTCAATGTCCTCCACGCTGCCCTTGATTCCTTTTTTCAGATTAAAGGCCAGGCCAACCCTGTATGATGAGGCTTCGCTTTCCAATTCAATCACTTCCCCCTTGCCCTACACATTTGTGGCGCCCTCTGGAGCGCAAACAGATTTATTTTATCTAATTATAAGCATACTGAAACCTAAATAAAATCCTCAAAAAAGATTGTCTATTACTATTTGGGGAAGTGTTGAAGGCTTTTCATCTTTTTATCTCCCTGTGTTATTGCATATTGAATTATTTTAAATGTTTACTCATTTCCACACATTTGCCATTTAAAACCATTTCAATTCAAAAAATTTGCTCCTCTCAAGAACCTTTTTTCAGCACATTTCATACAATGTTAATGTTAAAAGATAAAACCAACGATTTCTGGAGGTGAACAAGATGTGCAGCTATAACGGCGCAAATTATCATGAAGACTACAACTACTACGATGATTACTATAACGACTACTATAATGACTACTACCACAGTTACGGCAACCACGGCAGATATGACTACATGGATAATGAACTCTGTGGCTGCTGGGATCCCTATAGTCCGGAAATGGACCGTTACTGCTACCCTGTCTCGCCGGGCCTTATAAGAAGCCTGGAAGAATACATCAAAGACGAGCTTACAGACAGCAGGTATTATGAACTGCTGGCACAAAAAGCGCCCACCCAGAGAGCAAAGGATCTATTTATGGAATTTAGCAAAGACGAAAAGATGCATGCCCAAGACTTCATGAACGCCTATTTTATGCTGACCGGAAGAAGGTATCAACCTCCAAAGATTGAAGACCCTAAAGTCCCTGACGATTTCATGGAGGCATTGCAGCAAAGGATACTGGCCGAAACCAACGATTACAAAAAATACGGAGAACGGTACCTCAAAGCTCATACTGCCTATCTCCGCGACCTGTTCTTCATGACCAGGACATCAGAAGCGCAACACGCCATGAGAATCCCCTACCTGATGCACGAACACCACAGGCAGACCATGAGATAAAAAGTTTATTAATTACAAAGTACAAAGGCAATTCAATCTCTATCTTAACACGAATAGAGATGAATTGCCTTTGCGTATAAAAAAATATTTTCAGTCAAATGAGTCAAATGTAATTTCACGTTCGACTTTCCAGTAAAACAGCTAAATTACAGGGCTTCCAGTACTTCCTGCTCAGTAACCGTGAGCACTTTTGAGAGGTCAAGGAGTATGACCAGGCCGCTGTCCAGCCTAGCCACGCCAGTTATATAATCCTTGTTTATCCTGGTCATCTCAGGGGGGTCGCTTATCCTGGAAGAGTCAACCCTTAAAACCTCTGTGACCTCATCCACTATAAAGGCCACCTTCTTTTTGCCCATCTCTGCTACGATAAGCCGTGCCTCACGGCCGTAATCGGATTGCCCCAGCCTGAACCTTTTCTTAAGGTCCAGCACAGGCACAACCTCCTGGCGGTAGTCGATTACGCCCTCAATGAAGTCGGGATTGTTTGGGACTTTCGTTGGCTTCACCGGCAAAATGATCTCCTGTATGTTGTGTATTTGTGCGCCATACATCTCATTTCCCAGCCTGAACACCACAAACTGCATCTCATCCATACAGCATCCCCCTTTTCCTTTTCTGTCAACCCCTCTTACCAAAATCGCTTTCTTCGTGATATTTTCTACACCTTCGACACATTTTCCTGCTTTTTAATGCTAAAAATTGTTCATCTTTTTATGCCCGTCTCCCCACACAGTTCAGTCGTACGTCATTTGCCGTGCGCTATTGGCTACTTAATAAGTTATTAGCTACTTCCCGTATTCGTTAGCCCATTTTAGCTCCAACGTAAATATAAAAAACATCTCGATGAACACTGCACATCGCGAGTACATTACACATTTGAGCGAGCACTATATAGATTCGAGCACTATACATTAATGATCGAAACGAGTACTATACATTATAATGACACCATATATCACAACCAATACTATCTGAGCAGATAAAAAAATAAACAGGGGATGGCCAGCAGCTTCAAGAGGCATTGGCCAGCAAATAGGCGTTTATAAACTGGTCAAGCTCTCCGTCCATGACCGCCTGAATGTTGCCGGTCTCAACCCCTGTACGGTGATCCTTTACCAGGTTATACGGGTGAAATACATACGACCTTATCTGGCTCCCCCACTCTATCTTCTTCACCTCGCCCTTAAGCTGCCTGAGCTTTTCCTCCTGTTCCCTTTCCTTAAGCTCCAGCAGCCGTGCTTTCAGCATCTTCATGGCCGTCTCGCGGTTTTGAATCTGCGAGCGCTCGTTCTGGCACTGCACCACAATCCCCGTTGGAATGTGGGTTATGCGCACCGCCGACTCGGTCTTATTGACGTGCTGGCCACCTGCACCGCTAGCCCTGTAAGTGTCTATGCGCAGATCCTCAGGACGAATCTCTATCTCGGTGTCATCCTCAAGTTCCGGCATTACATCCACCGATGCAAAGGAAGTATGCCGCCGCCCCGAAGCGTCAAATGGCGAGATCCTCACCAGGCGGTGTACTCCCCTCTCGCACCTTAAATAGCCGTAGGCATTGGGGCCAATAACATGGAAAGTGACGCTCTTTACACCGGCCTCTTCTCCCGGCAGCATATCCAAAACCTTGACCTCGTATCCCTTGTCCTCGCACCACCGGGTGTACATGCGGAACAGCATAGCCACCCAGTCCATGGCTTCGGTGCCGCCCGCTCCCGCGTGGAGGGATACGATGGCGTTGTTTCGGTCATAAGGCCCGCTGAGCAGCGTCTCCATATTAAAAGCATTAACCTCTTTATCTAACTGGCGGAGACTGCTGCTCACCTCATCCGTTACCGAATAGTCCTGTTCCTCCAACGCCAACTCTATGAGAACCTCCAGGTCCTCGATTTTGGACCAGAGCTTTTTGAACCTTTCAACCTTATTCTTTAAAGCCTTTATCTCACGGTTTACTTTTTGAGAGCGCTCCAGGTCGTTCCAAAACTCAGGATCATTCATGGACTGCTCCAGCTCTTTTATCTTGTGCTCACAGCCCGATATGTCAAAGTGAATCACCTATTCTAGCGAGTGTATCCTTTATCGATTTCAGCTCAAATCTTGCGTTTTCAAGCTCAACCACTCTATCATCCCCTTTCTCAAAGATTTTTTACTTGGCTGTGGTGCGCTCAAACGGCGCGGCCACAGCACTTTTTATATTTTTTGCCGCTTCCGCAGGGACATGGATCGTTCCGCCCTATCTTCTCGCCTCTCACCACCGGTTTTCTTACAACCTCACCGTGGGTGGCAGTGACCGGTTCGGCCACCTTCTCCCGTTTGGGCATGTTATCCTTGATCTTAAGGCGATACAGCAGCGATATCGTCTCTTCCTGGATGCTGCGTATCATCTCCTCGAACATCTCATACCCTTCTATCTGGTATTCAACCACTGGGTCTCTATGGCCATAAGCGCGAAGCCCTATGCCCTGCCGGAGCTGTTCCATGTTGTCTATGTGGTCCATCCATTTCTTATCCACCACGCGCAGCAGTATTACCCTTTCGGCCTCGCGCATGTTTTCAGGACCGTTTTCCTCTTCCAGCTTGCGATAGGTGGCCTCTGCCACCTCCATAATTTTGGCCTTCAGCGATTCGCGGGTCAACCCGGGAATTTCGCCGTCCCGGATGACTACCGAACCCCTGGGCAGGAACAGCTCCTCAAGATACTCTATAAGGCCGCGGATGTTCCATTCCTCTGGGTGATCAACCCCTCCGGTATACATAGATATGGCGTTTTCCACCACAGTTGCAACCATCTCCATGATGGCATCCCTGAGGTTTTCGCCCTCCAGGACCCTGCGCCTCTGGCTGTAAATGACCTCGCGCTGAACGTTCATGACGTTGTCATACTGCAGAACGTGCTTACGGATATCGAAGTTCCGCGCCTCCACCCTCTTCTGCGCCTGCTCGATCTGTTTAGACAAAAGGCCATATTCTATGGGCTGGTCTTCATCGATCTTGAGGGCCTGCACTATGGACTTTATCTTGTCGGAGCCGAACAGGCGCATCAGGTCATCTTCTAGGGATATATAAAACCGCGAGGAGCCCGGGTCCCCCTGACGTCCGGCGCGGCCCCGGAGCTGGTTGTCAATGCGCCGGCTCTCGTGGCGTTCGGTACCGATTACGTGAAGGCCACCTAAGGCAACCACTTTTTCCCTCTCTTTATCGGTTTCAACTTTAAATTTGTCATACAGCTCCCTGTAAACCTTCCGGGCCTCCAGCACCTCAGGATCGTCCACCTCTTCAAAGCCGGTTGCACGGTTTATCAGCTCCTCGGAATACCCCATCTTGCGCATTTCTTTTTTGGCCATGAATTCAGGGTTGCCGCCCAACAGTATGTCGGTACCCCGGCCGGCCATGTTTGTGGCAATGGTGACGGCCTTATACTTGCCAGCCTGGGCTATTATCTCGGCCTCCTTTTCATGATACTTGGCATTCAGCACCTGATGGGGAATACCGCGCCGCTTGAGCATCTCGCTGAGCAGCTCGGAAGTTTCAATGGATACCGTACCCACAAGCACCGGCTGGCCCACGGCATAGCGCTGGGCTATCTCCTCCACCACTGCCCTGAACTTGGCTTCCTTCGTCAGATAAATCACGTCGTTGTAGTCCTTTCGAATCATGGGCTTATTGGTGGGGATGACCACCACGTCCAGGCCATAGATGGTCTTGAATTCCTCTTCCTCGGTCTTGGCCGTACCCGTCATGCCGGCCAGCTTCTTGTACATGCGGAAATAGTTCTGGAAGGTGATGGTGGCCAGCGTCTTGCTCTCCCGCTCCACCTTCACCCCTTCTTTAACCTCTATGGCCTGGTGCAACCCATCGCTGTACCGCCTGCCCATCATGAGCCTGCCGGTAAACTCATCCACTATTATGACCTGGCCGTCCTTGACCACATAGTCCCTGTCCCGCTTCATGAGCGCATGGGCTTTAAGCGCCTGCTTTATGTGATGGGACAGCGTAATGTTCTCGGGATCTGCCAGGTTTTCCACCCCAAAAAACTTTTCAGCCTTTGCAACGCCCTCTTCCGTCAGGTGCACCGTGTGGGCCTTTTCGTCCACCTCATAGTCCACATCTTTTTTAAGCTGCAGCACAAAGCGGTTGGCGTGATAATACAGGTCGGTGGATTTTTCGGCCGGCCCCGAAATGATAAGGGGAGTGCGCGCTTCGTCTATCAGTATCGAGTCCACCTCGTCGATTATAGCATAGTTGAGCTCCCGCTGAACCATGTCCTCCTTGTATATGACCATGTTATCCCGCAGGTAGTCAAAACCGAACTCGTTGTTTGTGCCATAGGTGATATCGGCCGCATAGCTCTTCCGGCGCTGCTCGGGCGATAAGCCATGTACTATAAGCCCCACCGACAGCCCCAGAAAACGATATATTTTGCCCATCCACTCGCTGTCGCGCCGGGCCAGATAATCGTTGACTGTGACGATGTGCACCCCCTTGCCGGTCAGGGCGTTTAAATATGCCGGCAGAGTAGCCACTAGGGTTTTGCCCTCGCCGGTCTTCATCTCGGCGATCCTGCCCTGATGGAGCACTATGCCACCCAGCAGCTGAACCCTGAAATGCCTCATGCCCAGCACCCGCCTGGCTGCCTCGCGCACCACCGCAAAGGCCTCGGGCAGCAAGTCATCCAGAGTCTGGCCATCAGCCAGCCTTCTTTTAAACTCCTGCGTCTTTTCCCTAAGCTGGCTGTCGGATAGCACCTGCACGGCAGGTTCAAGAGCCTCTATCCTGTCAACTATCTTCTCAAGCCTTTTTATCTCCCTCTCGTTGCTATCACCCAGCAATTTCTTCAAAAACGAAACCATATGCCATCAACACCTCGATACGCGCTACATTCAAGGAGCGCAATCATTTACATGAGTTTATAACCATTTAATTTTAACACTTATTCAAACAATATTCAAGGATTTCACGGAATGCGCTCAGAAAAGCTTGCAAACCGCCCCATTTGTGGCGTTTTTTTGAAAACAGTAACGATAAATAAAAGCCGGCTTTAAGCTAAAACTGTACAACATTAAAAGGGAGCTTATCGCTCCCTTTTTTCTACATGTATTCAGGTTCAATTAACCCGTAGTTGCCATCCTTGCGCTTGTAAAGCACGTTGACCTGTTCGGTGTCGGCATTGGTAAATACAAAGAAGCTATGCCCTAAAAGCTCCATCTGCAGAATAGCCTCATCCACCGTCATGGGCTTTAGCGGGAATCTCTTGGTCTTCACCACTCTGGGCTGTTCTTCCTCGGGCTCTATCTGCTGGCCAAAAGCAGAAGCATCGTATTTGAACGCCCCGTTTTTCAGCTTCCTCTCCAGCTTAGTCTTGTGCTTGTGGATCTGCCTTTCAAGCTTATCCAGCACCTTGTCAATGGATGCGTACATGTCATCGGTGGCTTCCTCAGCTCGGATGACCAGGCCGTTGAACGGTATGGTGACTTCAACGATGTGGCGATAGTTTTGAACCGACATGGTCACCTGCGCCTCGGTATCAGCCGGAAAATACTTTTCCAGCTTCCCCACCTTTTTATTGACCTGCTCCCTTAAAGCGTCGGTGATGGCTACATTTTTACCGGTTAACTTAATTACCATAAAAGGCCAGCTCCTTTCCCAATTACTTTTTCTAATTATCTTATTCGAGGAAAGATGAAGAATTCCTCTTTTGCCCTTCTACTAAATTTTTACCCCTTGTCCAACCACGCCAAACACCTTTTAAAGGCATGTTGCATTTTGTTGAATAATGTTATAATTTATACTATTTCGTATTATTTTGTCACTTTTTTTCACCAGTAGTAGAGAACGTGTCACAATATAGGGAAAGGAGGTGCAAAAATGGACGAACAATGGCTAATCAGGCAAATTGAAGAGAAGCGGGAAGCCTTGAAGAAGCTACTCCATTCCAAAGATTTCAATTTAAATGACCAGGAGGTAATAAAGCTCAGCCAGGAACTGGACGAGCTGATACTTAAATACGCCAAATATAAAGCCCAAGAATAACGTCACAACATCAGGACCTTATTTCAATAAACCTTATCCCGGATATCTTTTGTACTTCCTCTTGAGAAACAACCCAGTGCTCCAGCGCCTTCCACTTATTGTCGTAAAACTTAAACCTTACAGCTGTGTAAATTGTTCGTCCTCCCCCTTCATGGCGCGCATACATAACGGCCGTATCGCCGTCGTTGTCATACGCCTGCTCGCTTATGGCCACCGAATACTTCTCGCCTTTTATAAAACCTGCCTGCTTCAAATCCTCCTCAGGTATAGGGCGGAATCCCACATCCACCAAGCCCGCATCCAGCATCATCTGCCTATAAGTAGCCATATCTATGTCGCCCTCTATGCGCTGGGTGAATATGTCAATGGTGCGCTCCATCACCAACGGCAGCTGATACCCCAGGGTGAACCGATACAGCGATAACAAGAACACCGCGATGAGCACGCACGCAATTATAGTCAAAGCCAGTCGAACATATGCGCTCTTTACCTGTTTATCCTTCCATCTGCGCCATATGGCTTTGGCATTCAACACCACAATGGGTGCAAAGATCAGCATGCTGATTAACCAAAAAACTATTCTGGCAGACCTCAATTCACTTCCTCCTTTATAAAACTTTGCTCAAGAAGGCACGGGTTCTCTCCTTCTTGGGATTGCCAAACAGCTCTTCCGGCGTGCCCTCCTCTAAAATAACCCCCTCATCCATAAAGAGGATCCTGTCCCCTACTTCTCTCGCAAATCCCATCTCATGGGTTACCACCACCATGGTCATGCCTTCCATGGCCAACTGCTTCATCACAGCCAGCACCTCGCCCACCATCTCGGGGTCCAACGCCGATGTGGGCTCATCAAACAGCATAACCTCGGGGTCCATGGCCAAAGCCCGCGCGATGGCCACCCTCTGCTTTTGACCTCCCGAAAGCTGGCTGGGATAGGCGTTGTCCTTATCCGACAAGCCCACCTTTCTAAGCAGCTCAATGGCCTTGCCCCTTGCCTCCTCCTCGGGCATCTTCTTTACCTTCACAGGCGCCAGCATGATGTTCTCCAGCACCGTCATATGGGGAAACAGGTTGAACTGCTGGAACACCATGCCCACCTTCTGGCGCAGCTTGTTGATATCCTTCTTGTGTTCCATGAGCGAAATTCCATCGATGTATATCTCGCCTTTGGTGGGCTCCTCCAGCAGGTTCAGGCAGCGCAGGAAAGTGCTTTTACCCGAACCGCTGGCCCCTATAACGCAAACCACTTCTCCCTTTCGAATTTCGGTGTTTATGCCCTTCAGCACCTCCAGGTCGCCAAAGGACTTGTGCAGGTCAACCACTTTAATCACTTTGCCTGAGCCTCCTCTCCAGCCTGCCCATAAAGGCCGTCAGCATCGAAGTAATGTAAAGGTATATGAGCGCCACCAGTATAAATGGAGTATACGGGTCAAAGGTCCGTCCGCGTACAATGGTCCCGGCCCGTGTCAGGTCATCCAGGGCGATATACCCCGCAACTGCCGTCTCCTTAAGCAGCACAATAAATTCACTAACCAGAGCGGGTAAAATATTCTTTATAGCCTGGGGCACTATGACGTAGCGCATGGCCTGAGAATACGACAGCCCCAGGGACCTGGCGGCTTCCATCTGCCCCTTGTCAACGGCCTGTATCCCGGCACGTATGAGCTCGGTCACGTATGCCCCGCTGTTTATGCCGAAGGCCAGCGACGCCACCAGCAATTTGGGAAGCTGACTGCTCCCTAGTATAGCATAGTATATCACAATTAGCTGAACTACTGAAGGGGTGCCCCGTATAACATCGGTATAGGTAGTGGCGATTCTGTTCAATATTTTATTGTTTGTCAGCTTGGCTATAGCCATCAAAAGACCTATTATAACACCTATTATTGCAGCAAAGACAGTAAGCTGTATGGACACCTTAAGCCCGTTTACAAATAACATGTATCGGTCTTCCCTGATCAGATTGAAGTATATTGCATCAGATAAAACCCTGTATACGCCCTCCAACACAATATTCTCTCCCTCTTGATTAAATTTTACAAAAAACAAGCTAGCACAGGCCTCATCCCAATGCTAGCTCATGCTTCAAATCTCAGATTTATTATTCTCCAAGGGAATACTTTTTTACCAGCTCCTCTATCTCTCCGCTCTCCTTCATCTCGGCAAGCACCTCGTTGATGACCTTCTGAAGCTCGGTATCTCCTTTGCGCACAGCCAGAGCATACTCCTCTTCCTCCGAAGGGCTTTCCTCAAGTATCTTTACCTCCGGATTCTTCTCCGCCAGCATCCGAGCCGGCAGGTCATCAATGATTACAGCATCGATGTTACCGTTCTTAAGGTCCATCACGGCTTCCATTCCGTTATTGTAGCGCTTGACCTCGGCTCCCTCAATCTCGGAAGCAACAAAATCGCCGGTAGTAGCGTTCTGTACGCCAATCCTCTTACCCTTTAAATCTTCGGGCCCTTTGATCTCCTGGTTGTCCTTCATTACAATTATGACCTGTACAGCTTTGAAGGAGGTATCGGTAAACAGCACCTGTTCTGCTCTGTCAGGCTTCACAGTAAAACCGGCGGCTATAAAGTCAATCTTTCCCGATGTCAACGCCGGCATCAAGGCCTCAAACTCCATGTCTTCAACCACCAGCTCCACGCCCAGCTTATCGGCGATCCTCTTTGCGATTTCAGCATCGATGCCGATGACCTCGTCTCCCTGTCTCATCTCAAACGGCGCAAAAGCAGCATTGGTGCCCCATATAATCTTGTTGGTCTCCTTTATGCGCTTCATGGTATCGATTTTTGTACTGCAACCCATGAATGAAAGGATTACTGTAAGGACAAGTATATAAATAAGTACACGCTTCATTAAAACATCTCCTCCATTCCCTTTCTACTACAATATATATTTGTCTCGTTAATTATAAACGAATATTTAATAAAAATCAATGCATATTTATGTACCAAAAAATACCTCAAATTTTGACATATTATGTCACATAGTTTTCGTGCGCTTTTGCATTTTCTGTGGATATGTGAATAAAATGCCTGTGGATAATGTGGATAACCCTGTGTATAACTGCGTTTTTGGCACTTTTTTCTGTGGATAAAGGCTGGATGTCCATTTATTTACACGTATCCGAAACGCAATTTTCGACAAACGCAGGGCAAACAAAAAAAGCTCTGGATTGGTATCACCAGAGCTCTTGTTGACCAGCCAACTTTTATCTGTGATTTTTATAGCATTCACTGCAGTAAACCGGTCTATCATTTCTCGGAACAAATGGAACCTTGGTCGGCGCGCCGCAATCGGCACACACTGCGTCGTACAGCTCCCTTCTGCCATTCCCTCCGTTCCTCCTGCTGGCCTTTCTGGCATCACGGCAGGCCTTGCAGCGAACAGGCTCATTCTGAAATCCCTTTTCCGCGTAAAACTCCTGCTCTCCTGCGGTGAAAACAAACTCCGCACCACAATCTTTGCACACTAAAACTTTGTCCTTATACATGGAAATAACCCCTCGCTTTGATAATATTTTTTGTACTCGCCATCTGAGTCCCGGCCTTCTACCCTCATCCACCAAAGATGCCATCCCTTAACTATGATCAAAGCAGGGGGTAGAGGGACCAGTGACCCAGGCTCGTTTGTGCACCGATATGAATTTCCATAGGGATTATTTCCGCCGGGAAACCTATGGACCACACAAAACAAAAAGACACCCTTTTCACCGCCAGGCTCTACAGCCTGCCATGTCATAGCCTGCATCCTATCCATCGGCACCACTTCAAACCGCAGAAGGCAACCTATGGATAACCGCAGTTGTCACGGACTCGGGTCGAACCCAAGGACCAAATATTGAGCATTTATATACATTATATACCCTCTCAGTGAAAAAAGCAACTATGAATTTTTATTTTTTGCCCCACCTTTACCGCAACGTAACACTACTTTTTCTGGTCAATAAATATACCATCCGACTGGGGCATCTGCTGTTTGTATGCGCTGTAACCCCTCTTGCCCCTGTTTATACTGCTTATCCTAGCCTTGACATCCTGTATAACCTCACGGACCCTGTTCTGGTTCTGGGTCTCAAGAGCGCAAACAGCCTCCACCATATCCTTTATTTCGCCGACGCTTGCCCGAAGCCCGGCGTACAGATCATACCCTTCCGGATTATCGTCCTTGAAACTGCCAGAGCGCACCTTTTCCTTTATTTCTTCAAAGATATCGCTGAACTCCTCATCTAGCGCCTTGATGGCATCGATATGCTCCTGCTTGTCCTGTATGTATGCCAGCAGCTGATCTACCTGCTCGGCCGACAAAACCCCGGACTGCTTTTGGGTGAGCTCCAAAATCCGCTGCATATGATGCTTTTTGGCCTCAGCAATCTCAAGCAGCTTCTCTAGCTTTTCATTGACCTTTTGGTTGATTTCAAGCTTATTGCCTTCCATCATATTCAAACTTATCGCCTACTCCTTTTTGTATATCTGCTTTCGCGTAATCTTCACAGCCTCGGCCCAGGTATCACGAAGCTCGGTCACAAACCCCAGTACCTCTTCCAGTGCGGCCACATCCTTCCTGGTGTTAGCCTCCACAAGGCGCCTGTGCAGGTAATCATAAAGAGCCATCAAATTGTGCGACACCTCATACTTCATATCCAGGGTGGTCATAAACTCAAGGATGATATCCTGCGCCCTTATTATAGCCTTGTGCGCCCCCTCCAGGTCCTTGCCGTTTATGCACTCTATCGCCTGCTTGATGAACCGTATGCAGCCGTTGTAGAGCATAACCAGAAGCTCTCCCGGGCTTGCCGTCATGACGCTCTGCTGCTGGTACTGCTGATACGGGTTATTAAGTGCCATAGTAGATTTCCTCCTTAAAACTTAAATATCCGGCCACACCGCCGTACTCAATCGCCGTACTCAGCCTGGCGCTTTCTTATTTGGAAACACCCTAATAAATCCCCATCGCTATATTTATATCCTTTATTGCCCATCTTAAGTTACTGCAACACATATTCAATCCAGCTATCACGACCCAACCTGCCTTCTTTTCCCTAATGGTGCTTACACTCTGTCAAATGTAAGCTGTGTTAATTCGACCCCGCCTAATATTGATTAAGCCCAAGCTGCTGCATGAGCCACATGCTCTGCATATTCATCTGCTGAATAGCCTTTTCAAGAGCCGTAAACTGTTCCCAGTACCTGTTTTCCTGTCTTATCAGTGCCTCCATAGCAGCATCTATTCTTTTATCCAGCCTTCTGAGCTCCTCATCCATCATGTTTTGAAACTCGGTTATATCCCCCACGATGCCGGCTTTTTCAAGCAAAATTCCCTTTCTGCCCTGGCTGTCCCTGGTAGTACGGATATTGTCCATGAGTATATCATAAATTCTGTACATAAGCCCCGATTCGTTGTACCTCTGCGTCCGCGAGGAAGAATCCAGATTGGGCGAATAATCGATGCTGGATTTCTTTATGAAAAGCTCCATCACCTGTTCGGGGTTATTCCTCAAGGCCTCTTTCAGCTTGGTCTCATCAATATGGAGCTTACCCCTTTCGAAATACGAGCCGGTGGTAATACCAATTGATGAGAGGTTTATACCCACACCTTCCACAGCATCGCTCAAAGCCCTGCGCATGCTGTACACTATGTTTTGAAGTATGGAATCGCCTCTTAACAGGCCACTCTTTGCCTTCTGCTCCCACAGCTCTATCTCCTTTTCGCTCATCTCCTTTTTCTGCGCATCGGTTAAGGGCGGGTAATCGCGGAACCGCTCCTCATTGAGCTTGCCGTTTATCTTATCGATGAGCTCATTGTACTTGTCAACGAAGTTTTTTATGGCATTGTATGCCTTATCCACATCCTGCGCGACGGTGATGGTAATGGGCGGCATCCCATCAGGGGTTTCGGCCTTCAGCGTATAGGTAACGCCGTCGATGGTGAATGTGTTGGTACTGCTTCGCCACTCTATGGTACCGCTGCCGCCGATTTCTTGGAAATACACCACCGCGTCGGTACCGTTTATCTTGTTCGCCTCAACCAGTCCTAAATTTCCAAGGAATGTACCTTCAACATCGTTTATAGAAATAGTGCTGGTTGCCGCCCCTGTACTCTTTGTCTGCAGTATAAACCTGCCTTCAATGCTGGAATAAAAGAAATTAACCCCGGCATTCTGGTTTGCACTTACCTCGTTCATAACCTGGCGCATTGTGGTACTAGAGCTAAAGGAAAACTCTTCTCCATTAATCGAAAACTTAACAGTGCTGCCTACCTGAGCAAAGCCCAACTCCTCCAGCGTACTGTCCAGGGTCTTGCCATCGGGAAGTACCCCCGTTGCTCCTTTTATAATAGTAGGGGTAGCTATGCTCCTAATTTCGGTAATTGTATAGCTTCCCTCCATGGCGCTGGCATTAGCCGTTGCCGTCACATATTCTTCAGCGTTGGAGGTCACGTTAAAGGTCTTATATGTATTGGATGAAAGCATGTATGTATCAGTTTTCAAAATGTTGAAAAACTCGTCCTGGAAAGCCCGAAGAAGGTTGGTTATCTCCCTGTAGGCTTCCTTACGCCACTCGACCAGCTGTCTTTCCTGTTTTATCCTGTCCACCTTCATCTGCTCAATCCGCATCAAGTCCTGGATGATGGAATCAACATCAAGACCGGTAGCCAGCCCACCTATGCGAAGCATACCGGTACTGTATGTGCTGTAGGTAGAATCAACAGGCATCCTTTCACCCCCAAATCTTTCATGTAGCCCTTCTACACCTTCTTACTATCTCCTCGTTGGCAATGACGTCCTTACCTTTTATATCCTCTCGTCCACTATTACGCCAGTAGCTTTTACACCCTTTCGTCCACTATAATCCCGGCCAGTTCCCACAGCTTCGCGATCAAGTTGAGTATCTTCTCGGGGGGAATCTCACGTATCACCTCATTGGTTTCGGTATCTATGACTTTAATCATTATGGTGTTGGTTTGATCATGGATGGAATATTCAAAGCGCCGGTTTGTACCCTCAAGGGCCTTGTTGGCCCGTTTGACGGCTTGCATGATATCATCCTGTGATACATTTCCATTCAATGAAGAGTCAACCTTCTGTCTATTCAAATCGCCAGATTCTTTAAAGCCTATATTCTTGGACTCAGGCTGAACCTTCGGTGCCGGTTTTACAGTTGTAATCGTAGATACGCTTTCCACGCGCATTTGTATTCTCCCTTCCATTCAATATCCTCTCAATACCTTCTGTAGATAATATCGGATAAGAAAGGAGAAAACTTTAGGGAGGAGAAATTGTATATTCCCCATAGAAACACTTTTTATTTTGCTTCAGCAATTTTCCTGATAATACTACAAATTTTTTCGATTTCTTCTATTTTAAGAGAGACCGAGCTTGGCAAATTAATTCCTTTTAAACTTACTTCCATAGTTGTCTCTAGTCCATCATGCCTACAGTTAACATAAGCGGGCATAGTATGTACTGGTGTAAAAAACGGCCTTGTTTCTATTTGCTCATGAAACATTCTTTTAATTAATTCATCTCTTGATATAGGAAATTCATCTTCTATTAAAATTGAATACAACCAGTGTACATGTCGAATACCTTCTTTTTCAACTGGTAAAGTTATCCCTCTAATATCTTTAAGTAAATCAGTATACATCTTTGCGTTGTTCCTCTTTATTTCTATATATTCGTTAATATTTTCTAGCTGAGCACATCCCATGGCAGCCAAAATATTAGGCATCCTGTAATTATACCCTACCTCTGGATGATAAAATCCCCTGTTCTCTAAGGTAATCTTGGCCTGAGTAGATAAAAATTTTGCTCTCTTTCCTATTTCTTCATCATTGGTAACCAACATACCCCCTGCCCCTGTTGTAATCAATTTATTTCCATTAAAACTAAAACATCCTATATGCCCTATTGTCCCAGTATATCTGCCTTTATACAAAGTTCCTAAACTTTCTGTCGCATCTTCTATTACAAAAAGATTATATTTATTAGCAACCTCCATAACTTTGTCCATATCTACAGCATTGCCATATATATGTACAGGCAAGATGGCCTTTGTCTTTGAGGTAACCAGTTCTTCTATTTTATCCGCATCCATTACAAAAGTATCTCTACACACATCAACAAAAACTGGTTGTGCTCCAACATATTTTATAGCATTAACAGGAGCAACAAATGTTAAAGATGGTACAATAACCTCATCCCCAACACCTATACCTAATACCTTTAATGCAAGATGTAAAGCAGAAGTCCCATTTACCGTTGCCACTGCATTTTTTGCCTTAACGAAATCAGCGAAGTCCCTTTCAAACTTGTCAACATAACTACCAACTGTTGAAACCCAATTGGTATCCAAACATTCCTTTATATATTTCCATTCATTTCCTCTAATTTCAGGCACACAAAGAGGTATCATATCATTCTCTCCTTATAACGATCCATTGTAGTTTAAGTTCAACTATATGTTGTAAACATTGCTTTTATAATATCTATGATTCTTTTCTATCCAATCAATAGTTTCCATTAATCCTTTTTCCAAAGAATACCTTGGCTGCCAGCCAGTTAAATTTCTGATTTTTGTATTATCTGCCCATAATCTATTAACCTCACTTTTTTCAGGTCTAACTCTCTGTTTATCACATATAATCTCTACATTAACACCCATAAGGTTCATTATTTTTTTTGCTAAGTTGCCAATTGATATTTCATAATTAGAACCCGCGTTAATAACTTCGCCTACAGTATTATCTGCTTCAGCAACTTTTATAAATGCCTCAACAGTATCCTTGACATAGGTAAAATCTCTTGTTGGAGATAAACTTCCCAATTTAATTTCTTTAACCCCCGCTAAAATTTGAGTTATTATAGTAGGTATAACCGCCCTCGCCGATTGCCTAGGTCCATAAGTATTAAACGGTCTTAATATAACCACAGGTAAACCATAGCTTCTATAATAGCTTTCTGCCATCTTATCTGCAGCTATTTTTGAAGCAGAATATGGGGATTGACCCTGTAGAGGATGATTTTCATCTATAGGGACATATTTTGCTGTTCCATAAGTTTCAGAAGTAGACGTATGAATAACCTTTTCGACTCCAAATTCCCTACATGCTTCCAAAATATTTACTGTCCCTTCTATATTTGTTTTCACATAAGCCATGGGAGATACATACGAGTATGGTATGGCAATTAAAGCCGCAAGATGAAAAACCACTTCTTGGCCTTTTATTATTTTTTTCATACCATCATATTCCCTAATATCACCTGTTACAACGTTTATACTATCTTTTATGTTTTTATCAAACGTATCTATCCATCCCCAATGGTTAAAAGAATTATATTGCACCAATGCAGTTACCTGTGCACCAAGTTCCACCAATCTTTCTGTAAGATGGCTACCAATAAAGCCGTCTGCTCCTGTTACCAAAACTCTCTTATTTTTTAACTCCATATTACCTTCTCCTTCTACAGTTGTTTAGTTCTTACAACTTTTGCCGGCACACCAACGGCAACACTATTATCGGGTATATCATTAATTACAACTGCCCCTGCTCCTATCGTTACGTTATTACCTATTCTTATCCCTTGAATTATCGTGCTTCCCATTCCGATATGAGAATTCTCTCCTATTTTTACTTCTCCTCCAAGGACCGCTTTAGGTGATACATGTGTATTGGCTTCAATAACACAATCATGTTCAATCACGCTAGAAGTATTTATTATACAGTTTTTACCTATATAAGCACATGAATTTACTATTGCACCGGGCATAACGCATGTCCCCTCTTCTATTAAAGCATACCTTGAAACTATCGCATCTTTATGTATTAAAATCGGCATCTTAAATCCAATTTCTTTCAATTTGTTGTATATCTTCCATCTCTTTTGGATGTTATCTATAGCTCCTACACAAATAAAAGCATAATCTACACCTTTATTTTTCAGTTCCTCTAGTATTTCATCATCACCAATAATTGGCACACCCAAAACTTCTTGTCCTATGTTGTTTTTATCAGTTATACCTATAATTTCGTATTCGGCTGTACTCCTTATTATATCAATAATAACCTTACAGTGGCCTCCACCACCGACAAGCACTATTTTCTTCATGATATCACCCAATTTAATAAGCCAATCTTTTTCGCAACAAATTTTTATTTAACTCTATATTTTTTAATATATTTACTACTCTCTCACTCGTATTTCCATCGCCAAAAACATTGTTAACTTTGTCTAGGTTTATCTTAAAATCTCTATCGTATAAGGCTTTATTTATAGCATCTGTTATACTTTTTTCATCATAATCACAGTCTATAACATTATCAGCTCTCAGCCTACCTTTCTGCCTCTCTCCAATATTAACAACAGGTTTTTTAAATATAGGTGTTTCTATAATCCCACTCGACGAATTTCCAATCACAACATCACAATGTTTCAATAAACTTAAATATTTCTTTTGCCCCAAGTTGCAGAACAAATACGAATCCTCACTTTGACTCACAAATTCACTGATTTTCTCGATTATAACTTTACTACCAAAATCGGCATTAGGATAAGTAAAAATATAATTTGCATCAAATCTTTTTATAGCCTGTAACAACTCATCTATCTGTCTCTCTGTATTTTCTACCTCTAAGGTAACAGGATGATAGGTAATTAAGAATATCAATTTATTATTAGGTTTTATATTGAGTTCATTCAATATCTCATCTTTAGTAAAAAGTTTCATTCTTACAATATTTTCAATGCCAGGTTGACCCACATTAAAAACTCTCCATGGCTCCTCACCCATCTTTATTATTCTTTCTCTGTAGTACTCTGTTCCAGCAAAATGAATGTGAGCCATTTTTGTTATAGCATGGCGTATCTGTTCATCAACAGCTCCCTCTGTGGATTCACCACCATTCATGTGTGCAATGGGCACATTCATCATCATTGCACAAGTAGCGGCTATAAATGTTTCATATCTATCACCTAAAATCAATAAAATATCGGGTTTTAATCTATCAAATGCCTGTGCCATTTGAATTAATTCTATACCCATAGACTTAACAATCGCGCTTTTACTTTTTGAACTTATAAGCATATCTATCTCTTCGTCTATCACAAAACCATCTTGCCTTATTTGTTCAACTGTATATCCATATTCCGGACATAAGTGACTTCCTGTAACAATTAATTGCAATTTTAAATCATTATCTTCCTGAATTCTCTTCATCGTCCAATAGAGCAAACCATATTCAGCCCTTGTACCAGTAACCACAAGTATCTTACGCATACACTCACCCGCTTAATTTATCAAAAGTAATTGGCTCATCTTTATCTATTTCTTTTATTACTGTCTTATTTAATATCATATCTACAAAAACTGGACTAATCCCTTTTTCAGGCCTTTTAAAATGAATATTCTCATAAGTTACCTTTTCACCAACATTTAGTTTACGTTTAGCAACAATACATCTTCTCGCAAAAAACTTCGTATTCTCCTCATTCCGACTACAACGCTTTATCCCATCTCCCAATGCTTTCTCAATATTTCTTATGCTCTGAACCATGTTTCTAAATTCAATAGGATCTAATGAGGCTTTATGGTCTGGCCCCTCCATATTTCTATCTAGTGTAAAATGTTTCTCAATAACCCTCGCCCCCATTGCGACGGCAGCAATAGCAACTTCAATACCAGTCGTATGATCTGAATAACCGACAGGTAACTTAAAAGCATCCTTTAGAGTTATCATCGCTTTTAGATTAACATCTTCATAATCTGTCGGATAGTTCGATGTACAGTGCAGTAAAATTATATTATCGTTCCCTTTCTCCTTTATAGCATTGACCGCTAGTTCCACCTCACCCAAATTAGCCATTCCTGTCGATAAAATTATCGGCTTTTTAAACTTAGCTATGTATCTCAATAATGGAATATTGGTCAAATCTCCCGAACTTACTTTGTATATCAATACACCTAACTTCTCGAGCAGATCAACGCTTTCAAAATCAAATGGGGTAGAAATAAACATTATCCCCTTATGCTGTGCATATTCTTTAAGCTTTATATGATCCTCTAAAGATAGTTCTAGTTTTTTTAGCATTTCAAATTGCGTACCCTCACCCGTATTGTTCATCTGATATTCAGCCTTAGGAGCATCTTTAGTTACCAAATTTTCCGTTCTAAAAGTCTGAAACTTTATAGCATCTGCACCCGCTTCTTTCGCTTCATCGATTAGTTTTGTTGCTAATTCCAGAGAACCATTATGATTAACTCCTGCTTCTGCTATTATAAAACACCTATTATTTTGAAACAATTCTTCCATTTATATCACCATGCTCCTCATAACTCATTAAAAATTCAACGTACCTAAAATCCATTTCATCATCGATATCAACAGAAGAAATCCTGTCCATAATGTAGGGTATAGTATTATCTGTGTACCATGTCTTTCTATTCAAAATTATCTCTGCCCTTGCTAAATATATGGCTCCATTCAGCCTATAAACTTTGGGCAAATCCTGACGTCTTACATAGGCAATATTCGTTTTAATAAAATCCACCAATTTCCCATCTTCGATTACCTTCATCCAATACGGATTTACCTCACTTTCACACACGCTCACTAGAGAATCAGCATTTTTGGCATTTATTTCTTCTATAGAATTATCGATATCTTCAACCTTTCTCAATGGACAAGTACATTGAAGACACATAACATACTCAAAGGAGTACTTTTCTTCACTGTTTAAATAATTTACCGCATGGATAATTGGTTCAATACCCGGCGTGTCATCTTGTGCAAGTTCTTGCGGTCTTAAAAAAGGCACTTCAGCACCAAAAGACTTAGAAATTTCTGCAATTTCTAAATCTTCTGTGGATACAATTACCCTATCAATATATTTGCTTTTCAATGCTTGTTCAATTGTATAAGAAATTAAAGGTTTACCGTTTAATATTCTTATGTTCTTTCTCTTAATTCCTTTTGAGCCACCCCGTGCAGGTATTATCGCTACAATTTTTTTATTGTCAATCAATTATCTCTTACTCCTTTCAATCCTCAATATTCAACCTATTTAGCATATCCTGAAGAGTATCCATTTGTCCCATATCCATCCAAGAAGCCTCACTTATTGGATAAATTCCTACCTTCTCTCCTTTTTTTAAATAATACTCATAGAGAGCAGGTAAATCAAAATACTGATTTTCTGGAATATCGTATATCGTTTCAGGCTCAAGCACATAAAGCCCGGTATTTACCAAATATGAATGTTTAGGTTTTTCAACTATCCTCGCAACATTTCCTTTTTCATCCAATTCTATCACACCAAAAGGAACCTCAAAAAGTTTTACAGACGTTACCATAGTGATTTTATTACTACTTTTTTTATGATGTTTTAAGATATCAGCATAATCGGCATCAACTAAAATATCACAATTCGATACAAAAAACGTAGTCTTTATTTTATCCTTTAATAACGATAAACCACCTGCGGTACCAAGTGGTTTTTCTTCCTCAACATAAGTTATATTATAATCTCTTTCCAAATCTCCAAAATAGGATTTTATCATATTCTTTTTATAATTCACCGTCAGATAAAAGTTTGTACAGCCATATTCGTAAAACTTATTTATTATCCTCTCTACTATAGGGATATCTCCAATTGGTATTAATGGTTTAGGCAAAATTTTAGTATACGGATGAAGCCTAGTCCCCTTACCACCAGCCATAATAACTACAGGAACATCTATTTTTTCTTTATTATTTTGCCCATATTCAAAGTCATTCCAAAATACTATTGATTTTACATTTCCTTCATCATCCACAAGCGGTATAGCTTCTACATTATGCTTTATCATTAATTTTTTAGCCTTTTTCTTATCTTTATAATGCAATACTATAGGATTAGTATTCATCACCTTACTAACCTCTTCATCCAGACTACCATTCTTCAGAATCCATCTTCTAATGTCTCCATCCGTAACAACACCTAACAATTTAGTGTTTTCAACCACTAGAAGTATTTTCTTCGCGCATATATCCAATTTTCTCATGGCATCCAGTATGGTTTCTGTTTTCCTTATCAGCAAATCCTGCATTTTTTCACACCTACGCTCGTAAAACCCATTTTAACATATCGACTGCCATCCTTGTAATTTATATAAACTTTCACCAAAGAAGTATCTTCTTGTACAGCAGTTGAACAGTGAACTTTATTTTAAAACTCAAGTACTTGAACAAAACTTCAATTTTGTGTTAATTTATGCAAGTTTGGCAATAATTCATATTCGACTATATCACTCACCAAATAATAATCCTTATTTTCAATTGCTTCCAGCATATTTTTCAATACTGAATTAATATCATATATATAAGGTCTTAAGGTTTCATCTAAATAAATTAAATTAACTATTTTTTCCACCACTATGCTCAGCTTTATAAAATCGTTCATCGCTACACTAATATCAAAATTTCTCAGCCTTTGAATCAATTTGTCCGAAACCTCGATGGCCTCTTCACTCAAAGGCTTTAACTCTTCATATAGCTTTTGATTATCTGTCATTTGAAAAACTTCCTCCCGCATTCAATCTGTTTTCCAAAATCCTTATTGCAACATCCAGCTTATTGTATATGCTTTCATACATGTTATGACTTCTATTTAAAGCTTTCTCTAACTTAATCTCTTCGGGATCACTTTCAAGTACGGTATTTTCGATATCCGACAATATAGCCATTGTAACGGGATACAAGATTAAATTAGAGAAGCCATTATTTTCAAACCTTTTTTTAATTTCATCATCGATACTATCGAGTTTCCTAAGCTTTGATGTAATTTTCTTTTTTAAGCTTGTGTTTATTAGAAAACTCTCTTCCCTGATATTTCTAACTATTCTCATTCCCTCTTTACATTTGTCTTGAATAACTTTAAAATCATTCAATGCATTACTTAGTTTTTCATAAATAAAATCATAATCAAATTCATCTGGTTGCAAATCCAATTCTTTTTTACGTAAATCGCTGCAATAAAATTCACTTATCGCTTCCTCTAACCTCATAACCTTAGTACCTTCAATATGCGCTCCACCCTCAGTAGCATTTATGTAGTTATGTTCGCTATACACTTGTATTATTGACTCTATTGTTTCTCTAAACATATTTAAAGAATAATCTGTTTTTACAGGATTTCCGTCAATCCCTTTAACAAAAATTGTCTCTTTTTTAACTTCATTTTTCTCGCTCTCCAAAATAGCATTACTAGCATGCAACTTATCATTAGTAAAAGCTAAATCTTGTCCAATAAATATAATGTTTTTACATCCTAAATATATAGCTAATCCTAAACAAGTTACAGCAACAGAACCCCCACTTAAAAGAGTATCAATGTCTCTCCCTAAAAAATATTTTACAAAGGATTCTTTTGCATAAAAAATTTTTTTCCCTTTATACTTTTCAACAACATCAGCGTTTGTTCCTTCATAAAATATTAAAGGAACATCCAGATACAAAAATTTTTCCATCAGTTTATAAGTCTTTTCAACAGGATCAACTACACACAAAAAATCCGGTTTAATTTCATATTTAAGTAAAGTTCCTAGTGTCCTACCACCAGTTATTATTATCAATCCATCTTCTTTGCCTTTTAACAAATGAACATTTTTTTCTAAAGAAGGTCCTGCAGATACAATTACCGCAGTTTTTCCTTTATACATATTTTTTAAACTATTGACACATACAGCATTCTTTAAATTAAGCATATTTCTTACAAATATATCAAACCATAGCTCTGAAAAAACAAATTTAGTATTTTTATTTATTCTCGTGTGAACAACTTTTTTCTTTATTGTTGATAAAAAATCTTTATATTCTTTACCAAAGACAAATCCATAATTTGCAAAAGACATAATCTTAAAATATTCCAAATTAGCTTCAGTTATAATATTATCAATTAAAACTTCAAATTCATTTTTGTCGTATTTTCGTACATATACACCATCAGTATTAAATATCTCATCACAAATCTGTGAATTTTTAACCTTTTCAAATATATCCTCATCCGGTTCAAACACATAAACTTTAGCAACTATATTTTTACTTAACAGTTTTTTTATGTGCTCACCAGTACCCAATCCAAACACAAAAATAGTGTCTATTTTTTCATCATCTAACTGAGCCAAAAACTTCTCTATTTCCCTTTGCATATTATATTTACTTCCGAGATATACAGCTTTATCATCTTTTACAGCCTTAACGATATCTAATCCGTCTAAACTTTTTTCAATAAATACATTTTTTGTACACATAATGTCCCCCAAAAGTTCTACACAATATTATTTGTAAAACCAAAATTATAATGTTAAAGGAGTCAAATCTTGACCCCTTTAACATTATATCATCTTGCTTAATATTCCCACCACAGCCTAGTTACTATCTTAATAGCTGCAAAACTGCCTGTGGCTGCATATTTGCCTGAGCCAGCATTGCCTGTGCAGCTTGAGCAAGAATATTATTCTTTGTGAAGTTCATCATTTCCTTAGCCATGTCAACATCCCTAATTCTTGATTCTGCTGCAGTTAAGTTTTCACTTGATGTTGCAAGGTTAGCAATTGTATGCTCTAACCTATTTTGGTATGCACCAAGTTTAGCTCTTTCTGCTGAAACTTTATTTATTGCAGTATCAATTGTTGCAAGCATACCAGTTATAGAGCCTGCTGATGTAGTGGGTGCAATTGAAATACCCTTAATACTCAAAGCACTTACATTCATAGTTGCTATCGACAACGTAATGGTTTGGTTCTTATTTGCTCCTATTTGAAATACAAGCCCTTTTGCACTTCCAGTTAGCAGATTCTTTGTATTAAATTGTGTTTGTGAAGCTATTCTGTTGATCTCATTTTTTAATTGTTCAATTTCCTTACCTATAGCTGCTCTATCCTCACCCGCATTTGTACTATTTGCTGCTTGAACTGCTAGTTCTCTCATTCTTTGAAGAATGCTATGCGTTTCATTTAATGCACCTTCTGCAGTTTGGATAAGTGATATAGCGTCTTGTGCATTTCTTGAAGCTTGTTCAAGTCCTCTAATTTGTGCTCTCATCTTCTCTGAAATTGCAAGCCCTGCTGCATCATCTCCTGCTCGGTTAATTCTAAGTCCTGATGAAAGTTTTTCCATCGACTTTCCAACGTTCATAACGTTAAAACTCAACTGACGATAAGTATTAAGAGCAGCAATGTTGTTATTAATCCTCATATCTCATTCCTCCCTGAATTTTTTATTTCCGCCGAAGTCCTTTTCAGCAGTTTTTTGTTTAAAGCCCATCCTCTGCCCGGCCGCTGCAAAGGATAAAGCTTTAATTTTGGTTTTCACCCATATATATCGACAACCTTCTACATAAACTTTAGGGGTTGAGCAAAAAATTTTTATATTTTGTAGAACTTTTTGACCCATTATGTAGTAAATTTTTACTATGTCTCCCCAGCGTCATTCTTTCAGATCTTCTCCTCACTATTCTTTAAGCACCCTGCTCAGCTCCTCAAGGGAAACATTGGGCCTGTCCACCACCGCCTCGCGATTGGCCTGCCTAACCTCGTCCATGAGTTCCTTCCTCAGAATAGATATATCCTTTGGAGCATTTATCCCTATTCTGACCTGATCTCCCTGTATGTCTATTATCTTCATCTCTATGTTACCGCCGATCACAACCGATTGGCCCGGCTTACGGGTTAAAACCAGCATATCTCCACCTCTATCATTTAACTGCTATCAAACCGCCTATTCCCCTTAAAAATTGCCAAAATGCCTTATTAATGCCTCTATCTTTATTCAATCCTTCTTTTAATACAACACACATTAAAACAAACTATACGCTACATATTATACTGTCATATCATATTGACATAATTATCTTTGGCCCTATGCCCCTTTTTTCATTTCTTCCAGTATATAATGTTTGGTCGTATACTTCTCATCGTCCAGTATCACCTGCATGGCGATGTTCTTCTTCGCATTTATCACAATGGGCCCCTGCAAGTTGGCAGTCATCTTGGACATGTCATGCGGGATGACGACGATGGATAAAAAGCGTATGTCAGTAGGATCCTCAACCTCGAGTTTATGCAAAACCTCCTCATTTATTGAAGGTGAATAGTCCGTTTTAAATACAAACGGGTCTATGACCACAAAGCATACATCCGGGTTGTGCACAGCATGAAGCCACATAAATGGGTTATCATCCCCCACCTTGCCCAGCAGCACGTACTCCTTTATATCCTCAAAGCCATAAAGCCCGTAAGGAAACCGTATGATTTCCTTCTCGGGTATTTCAATATAGCCAAAGTGCTTGGATTCGATGATCAACTTTACACCCTCCTGTCTATATAATGCCCCACATATTCTATGGTGATACTCGGATACTGCCGCATGTAAATCTCTACTTTATGGGGCGTAACCCTGTATCTCACAGGATGTACAACGACGTTAAAATGAACTTTGCCCGGCTGGTAGTCTATACTCACGCCACCGGTTACATAGAATTTTGGCTTAGGAAATGGCAACTTCACGGATTCGGCCTCGGGTATGTGGTACGACTTCTCCTTAGCAATGTCAGCTATTGGGTTCCCTCCCAGCTCTATGGCGGCAAGCCTGTCGCCGTCCTGCGCAGTCTGGGCTATGTACTCCATCAGCCTCTGATACCCTTTCTGAGCTTGAGCCCGTGCAAGGTCAAGAAAATTTTTATACCCCAGCTCGGCAAAGCATTCGTACTGATCAATGTGCACCCTCACGGGTTCGGTCTCCATATTAAGCCTTGGTGGCTGACGTTTCATTTCCACCAAAGGCTGGGAACTTTTTATCTCCACCCTGCTCGGCTGCGTGCGAATCCCTATAAGAGCCGGTGTAGTAGTAATACACAAATGCATATCTTTACTCCTTAAATCGTGCAAAATTGCGGTACATCTTAAAAATATTCTAGATTGACCTCCCAAGCGAGTAAATCAGTAAGTAACTACCTTAAAAATCCACAAAACTACCTCAAAAAATCTATAAGCGTTGGCATGATGATCCGCGCGCCTGCCGCCAACGATGCCCTGTACACGTTCTCTGCCTCTTTAAGCCGCACTATAACCTCGGCGATGTCCACGTCCTCGTTCTGTGAAAGCAGGTTTGTGAAGTTTATCTCCTCCTCTTTTAGCCTGGCGCGTATCAGCTCAAAGCGATTTACTTTCGCGCCCACCGCCGAACGCTGGGACAATATCTGTGTCATGCGCTGGTCTATCTCGCCTATGTAGCTGTCCAGATTGGCACCGGTACCGCTCCTCAAATCGTTTTTAAACCGTTCCAACACATCGTAAATCTCGTCTATCTCGGCACCGCCTTTGCCACCCAGCACATTTATATCTATGCGGTTGCCAACGCCTATCTCAAAGGCTATCTTACCGCTGTCACCCTGATATACCAACTGCCCTGCCTGCTCCACAAAAGCCGGCTGATCTGTTCTATATCCGGCAAATATGTACCGTCCGGCATAGGTGGCATTGCCCACCTGCACCACATGTCCCTGAAGCTGCTCGATCTCATCGGCTATGGCCAGCCTGTCCTCGGGAGCAAGGGTTCCATTGCTGGCCTGAACCGCCAGCTCCCTGGCCCTGTGAAGCACGTCCCCTAAATCCTTTAGCGCAGATTCGGTAATCTCTAGCCATGAGATGGCATTATCGGCGTTGCTTATATACTGCTGGTTATATGCCAGATCCGCCCTCAGCTTGAGCGATTTGGAGGTAGCCACAGGGTCGTCCGATGGCTTTAAGATCCTCTTGCCGGATGAAAGCTGGCTCTGCAGCTTCTCTAAATTCCGCATATTTCTCGCATAATCCCGCATCATGTTAGTAATCAGCATTCCGTTGGTTACACGCATCTTTCAAACCACCTTTTTTTGTTATATTAAGTTTGCTTAAACCACATTAAGGTTTCCAGCGCCACAGACATAATAAGCAGACATAATAATATATAATATGTTGCGCCAATAATACGCCGATATAAAAATACATAGCCACGCATACGAAGTTTTATATAAAACTGTCTATCGTATAGCTTCATACACGAAATTCCCGATATATACGACCAATTCTCCTACGTATACATTCACTTCCAATAAATACCACATTATATACCACCTTAAAACGCCAACTGGCAGTGCAGCACAACAAGGCGCATACCTCAAGCATAACTATCTGCCCACAACTCCCATCCTGTTGATGAGTATCTCCAGCATCTCGTCAATGGCGGTCAAAATCCTGGCCGATGCGTTGTAGGCATGCTGGAAGCGCACCATGTTGGCCATCTCCTCATCCAGCGACACGCCCGACACCGACTGGCGCCGCTTGTCCATCTCATTGACCAAGACCTCCTGGTTGTCGGCCATATGGGCGGCCTGACGGCTGGCCACCCCAAGCGTGGATATAAGCGCTTTTGTGAAGTTGTCCATATTGTCACACTCGGGCACGTAGGTCTTGTGCCTCAAATCAAGAAGCCTCAGTATGTTTTTGTTGTTGCCCTTTGCATCAGCCGGGTTAAACCCATTTTGGGGATCCATCCCGTTGGCTATATCCTCCGCATCAAAGTAAATTGCTGCGATGTTGTTCCAGTCATTCCTTATCTCATCTGATATGGTGATAAACTTGGCTATGGGCTGTCGAACGTTGGCCGGGTCAAAATTGGCACTGCCATCCGAGAAAAAGTATATCCCGGTCTCACCTTTTAACGTGTACCCCTGGCTGTGGATTTCGTTGAAAGTAATCATAAGCGTATGGGCAAACAGGTTCCACATGCGCATGTAATAGGGTATCCCGTATTCGGCATTTTGGTTGGGTGCGGGCTGGAACTGCCCAGAAATCGGGGAAGTGCCCGAAAGCTCCTCTGGAACCCCAGGCAATGGCTGTTCCTTGCCCCCTATGCCGTCCCGCATATCGATAAAGCCCTTCAACATGCCTCCGGTGATGTTAACCCTTTCACCGGTATCCTTCCACACCACTTCCACCAGCTCATCCACATCCACGTGGTTGTTCTTGGGATAGGGCATGCCGTTTATGCTGCTGCTCCTAGGTATAACGTCCAGCTCATAAACCTTGGTATGGTTGACCAAAGTCTGGCCCGCGATGTCCACCCTGAACCGGCCGCTGGCGTCCTCGTATACCGATACCTGCACGATTTTCGATAAGTTGTCCACAATGAGGTTGCGCTGGTCGCGCAGGTCATTGGCCGGCCTGCCGGTGGATTCAAACTTGAATATCTGCTCGTTGAGGGCTGCGATCTCCCGCGCATAAGAATTTATATCCTCCACATGAGATATTATGGCCTGGTTGGCCTCCCTCTGCAGTTCTTCTAGCTTGGTATAGACATTCCTTATGTTTTCGGTAAGCGCCAGGGCCTTCTGTTGCACCGTAGCACGGGTGGTTGGGTCCTCTGGATTCAAACTCAAGGCCTGAAGGGCGTTGAAAAACTCGTTGAGCACCGTGTTTATCCCCGACTCTGAAGGCTCATTGAATATGGCCTCGAGGTATGCTAAAATATCCCGCTTTACTTCCCATTCGCCCAAAGCCGTCGATTCCTTGCGGTACTGCATGTCCAGGTACGCGTCGCGTATCTGGCGCACCTGCTGTATGTCAACACCGCCCCCCACGGCATATCCGCCGTAGGTAGTAAACAGCCCCAGGCCCGTGCCGGGCTCTATAGCCTTCTGTACGACCTGCTGGCGAGAATATCCCTTTGTATTGGCATTGGCGATATTGTGCGCCGTAACCTCGAGATTTGCCTGGTTGACGTGCAGGCCCTTCCTTGCAATCTCCAGGCCGTAAAAAGTAGAACGCATGAAGCTCACTCCCTGCTTTATACCTTTTTATCTATCAGGCTGCGTCCCTGCTGCCTGGTATCCGCTCCACCGGTTTTGCTGTATATGCTCCCCGCCTGTCCCCGACCGGTGATCAAACCTATGGAAAAATCGATAAACTCCAGGTTGTTCCTGATGAGCCGTTCGTTTATCTGGTTCACCTGCTTCTGCTCCTCTATTATGCCGTAAAGCCGATCCTGCAGCTGCTTGAGCCTCTCCTGAATCTGACCCTCTGCCTGCGATACAAGGTAGGATACGGTGACATCTCCAGGGGTAACGCCCCGCCGCTTTGCAAAATCGGTTACCCATTCCTCGCGCTTGTCCTCTAGATTCCTCAATTCAAATATGAGATGCTCCTCCATCTCCACAATCTTTTCCAGCTCGCCTATATCAGCATCCACAATAACCTGCGTTTTCTTTTTAGATAAATCCAGCAGTATGCTGTAAAGCTCGCACTCCTTATCCAGTATATCCACAATTTTTTGCAGGCTGTCCATAACCTCAATCCCTCACACGCAATTTTGCCTTCGCAGCACTTAATGCTTTGAACCCTCCCAAGCAAAGCTCTTTGCAAAAGCTCCGAACTATAAACAAAAACAGCTTAAAAATGGCTTAAACGCAACTGCACCTATCTCGGCTATCTGTCCTGTTTCAGCAAATCGTCCACCATCTTGGAGGCTATGCTCCAGCTGTCCACGCGGTACTGCCCGCTTTCGAGCCGTGCCTTTATCTCCTCCACTTTTGCCAATCGAACATCAGGTACCGACTTTGCGGCCTTTAGCGCTTCCTGAAAAATCTGGGCCCCCTTTGACAGTATCACCTCATCGGCCTTGTTGCTTCTATTCTTAACGCTGCGAATTTGCGAATCCTGGCTGGCATACAAATTCAATATCCGGGAAATGCGCGTTGAATCGATCTTCAAACCCCTTCACCTCTTTAACGCGATTCATATATAATATCGGCATGCGCGGACAAAAAATTTAGGGGTAATCTGCATTCCCCTCTTCAATCACATTTCTCGTCCAATGGATCCATTTAGCCTATCTCTTCTACCTGTTTATTCCCTTTCCCTCTTCTTGATGATATAATCGGCTAAATGTATTTTGCTGCTGTCGGGCTTTAAATCCGAGACCTTCCTGGCAGATTCGTTAAGCCCTTTCTTCAAGCCTCTTTCAAACACCGCAAGGCACTCCTTGCACATTCTTCCCGTGGTGATGGGCTTGCCGCACCGCTCGCAGGTCAGCATCGGCGATGGCTCCTTAAGCTCCAGCCTCCCCTCGCGTAAAAACTCGAATATTATCTTCTCCTCCACCCCCGTAGCCTCTGAAACCTCGACTATGGTGGCATCAGGGTGCTCATACAAATAGTCCCTCACCTTTTTGAACATCTCGTCCAGCTCCATCACGCAACTGGGACAGTACTTTATGCCGTTGTATTGAAACAGCCTGTTGCATCGTTTGCAATTGCGAATATTCACAGCATCTCACCCCTTAAACAAAAAGCATTTATACGAGAAGGTGTGGCTTACCGGCCAGTGGCCAAGGTAAGCACGTACACCCTTTGAGCCCCCGCTTGAAGCAGCACCCTACTGCACTCATCAACCGTGCTGCCCGTGGTAAACACGTCGTCCACCAGCAAAACCGACTTACCCCGCACCACAGCAGGCTGGCTTACCTCAAAGGCATCCCGCAGGTTTTGCATGCGCTGGAACTTGTCCAGTGCTGCCTGCGCAGGCGTGTATTTCTTACGGACAAGCACCCTCTCATTGACCGCCACACCGATATATCTGCCCATCTCCCTGGCCAGCAGCGCCGACTGGTTAAACCCCCTCTGGCGCTGCCTCCTGGGATGAAGCGGCACCGGTACGATAACGTCCACATCCCAGCCGCAACGCTGATTGAAAGCTTCAGCCATCCACCACCCCAGGGTACGGCTGAGATACGATATGCCACCATACTTGAACCGATGTATGAGCTGCTTTATCTCGGCGGTATAGTGCAGGACCGAGACGGCCTGTTCAAAATGATAGCGCACATACGCGCAATCAATGCATATGCCCTCTTCCCCAAGGGGCCTGCCACACTTATGGCACACCGGCGGGGTAATAAGTGGAAGCGAGCCAGCGCATGTCCGGCATAGACCTTTGTCGTCTATGTCCCTGGCCCTTTGCCGGCAGAGGATACAGGCTATGTTCTGGGGATACAGTATATCGAGAATGGCTTCCTTGATGGCAAACAGGTCCATGGGTACCACCTTCTCAGAAGTTGGATACCGCAAACAGCTTTCTGAAGTGGTGCATAAGCCCCGAATAGCGCTTTTCCACATAGTCGTTCCTGACCATGGCCTCGATTGCCCGTTCCCGTCCCACTATGATCACCATCTCCCGCGCTCTGGTCACCGCTGTATAGAGCAGATTGCGGGTCATTAACATGGGCGGTCCCCACGCCAGCGGAATGATAACCACAGGAAACTCGCTGCCCTGGCTCTTGTGAATGGATATAGCATAGGCAAGTTCCAGCTCGTCCAGCTGCGAAAAATCATACACCACTTCCTTGTCATCATCGAATATGACGGTCATGCTCTGCTCCTCATGGTCTATGGAAGCGATATAGCCTATGTCGCCGTTGAAGACCCCTTCGCCCTCTTCTACCACCATGCCGTGAACCTTCCTCTTCCAGGGAGTACGGTAATTGTTCTTGATCTGCATCACCTTATCGCCTTCCCTGAACAGGGTATTGCGGAACAGCTTCTCCCGCTTTTCATCCGACGGGGGATTGAGGACCCTTTGCAGCTCGTTGTTCAAATTGTTAACCCCAATGGCACCCTTGCGCATGGGCACCAGCACCTGTACGTCTCTGAGGGGATTATAATCGGCAAAAGCGGGTAGTCGCCGACATATGAGATCCAGAACAGTATCCAGTATTTGCTGTGGAGTCTCCCGCCTGGTGAAGAAAAAATCACCGCCCTTTACGTTGAGATGGGGCATGTGCCCCTGGTTGATCCTGTGGGCATTGAGCACTATCATGCTCTCCTGTGCCTGCCTGAAAATCTCGGTCAAGCGCACCACCTTGATAATCCCGCTCGAGATTATATCCTTGAGCACGTTGCCCGGCCCCACCGAAGGAAGCTGGTCAACGTCCCCCACCAGTATCAACCGTGTGCCGGGCACGATGGCCTTCAAAAGGTGGTTCATCAGCAGAACGTCCACCATCGACACCTCGTCTATTATCACCGCATCGGCCAGTATGGGGTCGTCCTCATCCTTCTGAAAGTACGGCCCTTCATCGCTGTAGCTGTACTCGAGCAGCCTGTGTATGGTCCTGGCCTCCCTACCGGTAGTCTCGGTCATGCGCTTGGCCGCCCTGCCGGTGGGAGCCGCCAGCACCACCGTCATTCCCTGCTGCTCCATCAGCTTTATGATGCAGTTAATGATGGTGGTCTTACCGGTGCCCGGCCCGCCCGTTATTACCGTCACCCCGTTGGATAAAGCCTCGATCACAGCCTCCCGCTGCTTGAGCGCGAGGAGTATACCTTCCTCCTTCTGAAATTTCCTGAGCATCTCCTCTATGTCAAACGCGCCCGGGTTTACGTCCACCATCGACAGCTCTACAAGGCGCCTGCACACCCCCACCTCGGCGTAATAAAAAGGTGCCAGGTACACCGCCGTCTGGCCCTCGATGTTCTCGATAAAAATGGATTGCTGAACCGCCAGGGATATGATGGCATTTTCCACCAGGCCTTTGTCCACTCCCAGCAGAAGCGAAGCCTGCTCCACCAGAATATCCCTGGGCAGGTAGGTATGCCCATCGGCTGCCGCCTGGGAAAGCACGTACTTTACCCCTGCCGCGATTCGGTAGTGCGAATCAAAGGCCACACCCATGTTCTGCGCTATCCTGTCAGCCGTCTTAAATCCTATGCCCGTCACCTCGTCGGCCAGGCGATAGGGATTTTCCTTTATGATGCCGATAGCGTCATTGCCGTACATCTTGTATATCTTTATGGCATAGGTGGTGGTGATGCCGTAGGACTGAAGAAACATCATGACTTCCCTTATTTCCCTGTGTTCAGCATAGGAAGCGGCTATCATCTCGGCCTTCGCCGGGCCAATCCCTTCCACCTTGGTGAGGCGCTCGGGATGAAATTCTATCACCTTCAGTACATCCATTCCAAAGCGTTCGATAAGCTTTCTGGCGGTGGATGGCCCCACCCCTTTTATGAGCCCCGATGCCAGGTATTTTTCCATGCCGTCCAAAGTGGAGGGCACAACGCTTTTCATGGCATGGATCTTAAGCTGCTGGCCATAATCGGGGTGCATGGTCCACTCGCCCACGATGTGCACCTTTTCGCCCGCATTGGCATAGGGCAGGCTGCCCACCGCCGTCACCAGAGCCCTGCTGCTCTCATCCCTCACCTCTATCACGGTAAAACCGTTGTCCTCGTTGCGAAACACCACTTCCTCTATGATGCCCGTGATTTCCACCACTTTTTAAGCCACCCGCTTCCCGTAATTATATATATAACCCGGAGCGTATTGCAAATCACAGCCATAAATCGCTGAAGATTACCACACAGCTCAATCTCCTGCAAGCTTTAAAGATATTTTACCATATCCTTTCAGGCAATTCACCTCTTTTCTTGCCTGTGCGCCATATTTTCGGCGTATCAAATCCATAATTGATTTTGCTGCAAAATAGGCTTTTTACAGTAAAATCATAATTTATCGCAATGCAGGCCTAACCGGTCGGCTGCGGTGCAATGAGATTACCGGTCAAAACTACCGGTCAAAACCACACAGCAAAGGAGTGCACACCGGCGCATTGCCTTAAACGCGAGTTGCAATCACCTACATCGCGGGCAACCAAGAATTATTCCCTTGAAGTTATACAGCTTTTACAGCTCCCGTCCCACTGCCTGCGCAATGGGCTTTAGCTCCTCCATCAAACGGGCGAACTTCTCGGGCTGGAGGGACTGCGCTCCATCGCTTGCGGCATTGGCAGGGTCGGGATGCACCTCTATCATGAGTCCATCTGCCCCGGCCGCCACAAATGCCCTAGCCACTGCATCCACCCATTTCCAGTTTCCTGTGCCATGGCTGGGGTCGGCTATAACCGGTAGGTGCGAGAGTTCCTTTACCACCGGAATGGCGTTGATGTCCATGGTGTTGCGCGTCGCCGTCTCAAAGGTGCGAATACCCCTCTCGCACAGTATGATGTTCTGGTTGCCGGCATCCGCGATGTACTCGGCAGCCATGAGCCATTCCTCGATGGTAGCCGACAAGCCGCGCTTTAAAAGCACCGGCTTGCCTGAAAGGCCGCACTCCTTGAGCAGCCGGAAATTCTGCATGTTGCGCGCCCCGATCTGTAAGATATCGGCATAGCGGCTGACCAGCTCCACATCCCTGGTGTCCATCACCTCGGTAACCACCTTGAGGCCAGTCATCCTGGCAGCCTGATGCAGCAGCTTGAGTCCTTCCTCCTCCATACCCTGGAAGGAATATGGGGAGGTTCTGGGCTTGTAAGCCCCGCCCCTTAGCACAGCAGCACCCGCCTCCTTTACCCTACGGGCTACCTCGTATATCTGCTCCTCGCTTTCGACGGCGCAGGGCCCGGCCATCACCACCAGCTTTTTCCCGCCGATTTTCACATCGCCTACTTCCACCACCGTATCCTGCTTTTTAAGCTCACGCCCCACCAGCTTGTATGGCTTCATTATGGGAACTATGCCCTCCACCCCTGGCAGGTGCGAAAGGTTATGCTCCTTTACCAGCCTCTTATCGCCTATGGCGCCAATCACCGTTTTTACTTCGCCATAGATGGGATGGGTTTTAAAACCCAGCTCCCTCAGCCGCTTTTCGACGTTCTCGATCTCCTGCTGGGTAGCGCCGGGTTTCATGACCACAATCACTTTAAAACACCCCCTTCGGAATTTTGTGATAAATGTGCATCATATGGCTATAAAAAAATCCCCGTCCTGTTTAGGACGGGGAGTATTTCCCGCGGTACCACCTAACTTGGCTATCGATATACGATAACCCTCTCGTTTAAGGATACTTGTCATTGCCCTTCACAAGCCCGTCAGGTAGGCTTCAGCCTAACCTTTACACGTGCACATACAGCACAACTGCAGTTAATGATGGCCGCAGACTTAAACAGCACACCGTCCGACGCTCTCCGCCAGTGACGATATATCCACTTACACCACTACAACGAAAAGCTGAACACGTAACCGGGCTTGAAAGGCAAAGACGCCATATCCCCCTTCCTGGATAACGGCGAAGGCCACCGTCTCAGCCTACGCAGGGAACGCACCCGCTTTAAAACCGCTTATGGCAGCTCGTGCCATACTCGCAACCATGGCTCATGCTTGACCGGATATACCGCCTCTACACCGATACATCCTGGCCCTATGGGCGCTTCCCCTTCAGCCTGCAGCTCCCGGGAGAACTTCCATACACCGCTTGCCACCGGGCTCGCACCTTATCCCGGCTCTCTGGAGGCTCGCAGTGAATGTACTTTTCCCGTTCACAGCCTTTTATACAATATTTCCATTTTTTATTGTCAGAAATTATACTATATCACTTTCGCTGCAGTCAATACCCCTTATATCTCAAACGCCTCTTCAAAAAGTGACCTACTCAAAAGTAAAAACTTTACGATACCGTAAAACCTTCATCACGGTGTAAAGCCGCTTTTTAACGCTCTATTGCAGCTATGACCCGTGCCAGCTCCTGAATGGACTGCGTCAAACCCTCCAGCTTTCCTTCGATGCGCACCAGCAGATACACTGACAGCACGATGGGAAAGCCGACGTTGCCGACAAGGCTGAGCAGCTGTTCCATACCCATTCCTCCTTACCACATTTTATGAACAGGTCAGCATAACAGTGTAAAAATAGTTCATAAAGCCATAAAATCTATACAAGCTATACGAGAGCGTAAAGCATGAAACTGTAAATTCAATGAAAAATCCCTTTAAGGCGATATTTCAAATATTTCAAATAAGATAGAGGAGTGGCAGGCACTCCTCTATCTTCCCTCAAACCAGTTGCAGGGGCTGAACCTCTGTATCGATGATGTTTGCCTCTGCTATTTCAACCAGTCCTCCCTCTACATCGAAGGGATTTACGCTGATCACCAGGTCCATGAAAGCCTTAACCTCAGCCGGTTGAAGGTCAAACCGCGGGTCATCCAGCGTGATGCGGTAGGTTCTGCCCTGCCCCGTCTTAAAAACCATCTCCAGCGTCTGCGCCACCTTTCTCACCCCCCATACCGGAATTTAAGTTTACTTAAACGTTGACATAATCAAACTGCGCCGTCTTGCGAATAGCTATCACTGGATGGGACTGCAGCGATGCTAGGGTAGCAGCTATGTTGTAGAGATCCTCATCAGATACATCAGGTTTTATTCTGTTCAAGCTTCGAGTCCTAGTAATCCTCCTGCCATTCTGGTCCTGCCCCATATCCAGCTGAATCTGAAGCCTTGCATCCATAGGCCTTATCTCCAGGGCCATCGTCTCACCTCCTTTCCTCTATCTACTTCCTAGAATTCAAAACCGGCTCTTGAGAGACACATCGTCCTCAATTTTCTCCAGATGCTCTTTTAGGGATTTCAGAGCCCTGTCCTTCAGCCTGAGTACCGATTTGTAGTGGCTGTTCCTTGCCCGGGCAATATCCTTGTATTTCAGCCCGTAGAAGAAGTGCAGGAGTATAACCTGTCTCTGTTTAGGCGATAGCTTGCCTATAGCACGGTACAGCCGCCTGACTTCACCGGTCTGCATCACCGTCTCCTCCACACCGGGCTGAGGGCTCATCAGCAGGTCTCCCAGGGTACACGTATCACCGTCATGCCCTTCAAATTCTTTATCCAGCGAAATGGCTGAAACTCTTTGCCTGCCGGTATTCATCAGACCAAAATACACCCTCTTTTTAACGTATACCAGGAACGGTACCCCCTTTGAAGGGTTGAAATCCTTTATGCACTGAAGGATTATAAGGCAGGCTTCCTGATAAAGGTCCTTCTTGTCAGGCCCGGCTCCACACCGCCGTATGGCAGAACAGATGAGGGGATGCAGCCTGTCAATTATCAGCTGAGCAGCGGTAACCTCTCCCCTTTTGGCTCTTTCCACCAGTTCCTTAAACAGGTATTCCAAAGCAACACGCCCTCCTATCAAGCGAGGGCCGGCCCTGCACAAGTTTTTTAAGCTGTACAGCTCATACTACATGATAGCCCGGGTTTGGAAGGTACGAAAAAAGCCGGGGAATAATCTCCCCGGCCTGAATAACAGCCGCTCGTTTTCCTGTCATATCAAAAATGTTATCGTATATTTTTTTTAAGACATCATTTGGAACCGTGTATCAATTTGGTCAAATAACCGCACAGCTCCCCTGGCTTCAATAATTTTATATAGGAATACTGCCTGGCAAGGCGTTCCATGACCTTTGGCGTATCATCGCATGAGCCCACATCCACCAGTACGATGTTGACCAACGAGTCCTCGGCGCCGTCCACCGCCGTTTTAAGGATAAACCCCTTTACAATGCCCTCTATGGCATCCTCCTGATTCTGTGCCGTTATGACCACATTGAAACTTCCTTTTTTATTGCCTAAAGCCGATGATATATCGCGAAGCACCAGTACCACAAAGCATATAAACCCGAATATGGCAAATACCCACAGGACAATGGCAAGGTATGTATCGATGTACATGCATACTCCCCCTCTACGGCGCAGGATAATCCATCCACACATTCCATAGTATGCTGCTGCGCCTCAAGAGGTGAGGCATACCCGCATAAATAAAAAAGCCCCAATCCCGTTTGAGACTGGGGCATGCGTGTCAGGTATCCATATCTTCCAATGTGCGTATGCTCTGTATTCTATAAGCGCAGTCCCGCTATTATTTGCCGAAGGCTTGCTCCCTCAACAGCTGGGCCTTATCTGTCTTCTCCCACGGCAGGTCCAAATCCGTACGCCCAAAATGGCCGTAGGCAGCCGTCTGCTTGTATATGGGCCTTCTCAAATTGAGGTCCCTTATGATGGCACCGGGCCTTAGGTCAAAATTCTTGTGTATGAGCTCCAGTATGAGCTCCTCTGGCACCTTTGCCGTACCAAATGTATCGACACTGATGGATACCGGCCTGGCCACGCCTATAGCATAGGCAACCGCCACCTCGCACTTATCAGCCAGCCCGGCTGCAACAATGTTTTTAGCCACATACCGAGCTGCATAGCTGGCCGAGCGATCGACTTTAGTGGGGTCCTTGCCCGAGAAGGCACCGCCACCGTGCCGCGCGTACCCACCATAAGTGTCCACTATGATCTTTCGGCCGGTAAGTCCCGAGTCACCCTGAGGGCCTCCTACCACGAAGCGGCCGGTTGGGTTGACCAGATAACGGGTTTTGTCATCCAGAAGCTCGGGAGGAATAACGGCCTTTATGACCTTATCGATTACGTCCCTTTCGATGGTAGAGTGGTCGACATCCGGGCTGTGCTGCGTCGAAACGACGACGGTATGTACACGCACCGGCTTGTCCCCCTCATACTCCACGGTAACCTGGGATTTCCCATCGGGCCTTAAGTACTCCAGCGTGCCATCCTTGCGTACCTGTGCCAATCTCCTGGTAATCTTATGGGCCAACGAAATGGGCAAAGGCATGAGCTCAGGGGTCTCGTTGCAGGCAAAGCCAAACATCATGCCCTGATCGCCCGCCCCAATGGCCTCTATATCGTCCTCCATCTCCTGCATCTTGGCTTCAAGAGCCTTATTTACCCCCATTGCGATGTCTGGCGACTGCTCATCTATAGAGGTTATAACAGCGCAGGTATCAGCATCAAAGCCGTATTTCGCTCTTGTATATCCTATCTCACGAACTGTTTCACGTACAATGCTGGGAATGTCCACATAACAGTCGGTGGTGATCTCTCCCATGACTAATACAAGGCCGGTAGTCACAGCGGTTTCACACGCCACTCTGGCATAGGGGTCCTTGGCCAAAATGGCATCCAGCACAGCATCAGAGATCTGATCGCATATCTTATCGGGATGCCCCTCAGTAACAGATTCCGACGTAAACAACCTTCTTCTCATTTGTTCGCCTCCTCAAGCAGTAAAGATACTGGTTAAATATAAATTTGTCCAACAATGGATTTAAGTATAGCATACCACTAGTAAAAAATCAATACAGGCATAGAACCAAAATGCTCCACGCAAGCCAGAGATTAAACCCGTTTAGTCGAAGAATACCAAAAAGGGTGGCTGATATTTTTATATCAACCACCCTTCTTCCTGGTGGAGGGGGATGGATTCGAACCACCGAAGGCTGCGCCAACAGATTTACAGTCTGCCCCCTTTGACCACTCGGGCACCCCTCCATATTGAAAATTATCAATCATACATTTCTATCGCAGTATATAATTATATGATAAGAACCCTATAAAGTCAATCTCTATTTTAAAAATTCGCCCATTGATTAACGGCAATCCCAACGGTTATAATAGGAAATAGCCTTTATATTCAAGGAGTGTGTAACAATGCAAACGGTTCACATAGACGATTTTAAAGGATGCCAGGTCCATTTTGTAGGTATAGGCGGCATCAGCATGAGCGGCCTGGCCGAGATACTGCTTCGGCGGGGATACATCGTCACCGGCTCGGATTTGAAGGAATCACACATCACGCAGAGGCTCAGTGGAAAAGGCGCCAGGGTGTTTATAGGGCACCACCCCTCAAACGTGCAAGGCGCCCGGCTGGTGGTACATACCGCCGCCGTCAAAGCAGACAATCCCGAAATCCAAGAAGCCCATAAAAGAAACATCCCTGTGATCGACAGGGCCACGCTGCTGGGCCAGATCATGGAGGCCTATCCCTATTCCATAGGTGTATCGGGCAGCCACGGCAAAACCACCACCACTTCCATGCTTTCAACCATTTTGCTCCATGCAAACCTGGACCCCACCATACTGGTGGGCGGCGAGCTGGACGTCATAGGCGGCAACGTACGCACGGGCAGCAGCCCGTACTTTATAACTGAGGCCTGCGAATACGTCGAAAGCTTCCTTCACTTTAAGCCGTACATAGCCATTATTCTAAATATAGACGCAGACCACCTGGACTATTTCAAAGACATAGATCACATATACCAGGCATTCAGCAAGTTCGCACACCTGGTGCCACAAAACGGATACGCAGTGGGCTGCGCCGATGATCCGCTGGTAGCAAAGCTGCTTTCCGAGGTCAAATGCAACACCATAAGCTATGGTATCAACGGACCATCAGACTGGAAGGCCTGCGATATACATTACAACAGCCAGGGAACGGCTTCTTTTAAAGCCTACTACAAAGGAGAATACGTGGGTAATATGAGCCTGTCTATACCCGGCAAGCACAACGTGTACAATGCCCTGGCGGCAACTGCCGCCGCATATGCCCTGGGCATACCCTTCGAGGTAATAAAGGAGGCCCTGACGACCTACAGGGGCACTCACCGCCGTTTGGAATTCAAGGGCAAAATGGGGGACGTCACCATTCTAGATGATTACGCACATCACCCCACCGAAATAAAGGCCACCCTGGAGACAGTGAAAAACTATCCCCACAACAGGATATGGTGCGTGTTTCAGCCCCATACATATACCCGCACCAAAAAGCTGTTTAACGAATTTGTGCATGCTTTCAAACAGGCCGACCGGCTCATAATAACTGATATCTACGCAGCGCGGGAAAAGGACACTGGCGAGGTTCACTCTCGTGACCTGGTGCAGGCCATCTTACAAACCGGCCAGCCCTGTATGTACATGCAGACGTTTGAGGAGATAGCAAACTATCTCAAAGAGAACATCAGCCCAGGGGATATAGTGCTTACCATGGGCGCCGGAGATGTATACCGCATCGGCGATATGCTGCTCAATACTACCGTTTAAACAGCCAATTGTCAATTGTCCGTTTCCCAATGAATGTTGATCATTGATATATCATTACTCAGCTGAACAGAAAACTTCTTTTTAACAGTACAAAACAAGCAAAAAAGCGTGCGGCATGAGCTGTACAAAATTTTCAGGCACTATACTGCCCCAAATACCCGTGTACAGCACATGCCGCACAAATCATGTACCCGCCGTATGCCTTAAAACAGCCCCACTATGGTGCCATCTGGCATTATGTCCATATTCTCGACAGCCGGGTTTTTGGGCAACCCCGGCATAGTCATCATGGATCCCGTCAGCACCACGATAAATCCCGCACCGGCCGATACCTTGACCTCGCGAACGTTGAGCTTCCAGCCCCTGGGAGCACCTTTCAAGGACGGGTCGTCCGAAAATGACATCTGCGTCTTGGCTATGCACACTGGAAGATTGCCGTATCCCAGATGTTTCAAGGTGTCTATGGCACGTTTGGCTTCCTTGCTGTACACAACGCCATCCGCCCTGTAAACCCGGCAGGCGATGGCCTCGATCTTGTCCTCAATGGAGGTCTCAAGGTCATAAAGCGGCCTGAAGTTGTTCTCCTCGTGCATTGCCTCCAGCAACGCCTCGACAAGTTCAATTCCGCCTTCTCCACCGCGGGTTACCACTTCGGAGACCGCCATCTTCACCCCTATCCTTGCACAATGCTCTTTCAGAAGCTGTATCTCGGCGGCAGTATCGCTAGGAAATCTGTTCAAAGCCACCACAACCGGCAAGCCAAAAACATTCTTCAAATTGTCTATGTGCTGATCCAAATTTGCCAGTCCTCTCTCAAGTGCGGCCAAATCCTCTTCATTTAAACTGGACAAAGGCAGGCCGCCGTGAAACTTGAGCGCACGAATGGTGGCCACCAGCACCACCACATCGGGCCTTATATGAGCGATTCTGTAGACTATATCAAAGAACTTCTCGGCACCCAGATCAGCTGCAAAACCGCCTTCGGTAACGGCGTAGTCAGCCAGCTTCAAGGCCATGCGGGTAGCCATGATGGAGTTGTTGCCATGAGCGATATTAGCAAACGGGCCACCGTGTATAAAAGCAGGCTGACCTTCCAGAGTCTGCACTATATTGGGCTTTATGGCATCTTTGAGCAGTATGGCCATGGCGCCCACGGCTTTCAAATCCCTGGCATACACCGGATGTCCATCGTAGGTATATGCCACCAGCATGTCTCCCAGACGCCTCTTTAAATCCTCCATATCCGATGCCAGGCACAGTATGGCCATAATCTCGGAGGCAGCCGTGATATCAAAACCGGATTCCATGGGGATACCGTTGGCCTTTCCTCCTAAACCGGTGACTATTCTGCGCAGCTGTCTGTCGTTTATATCCATCACCCGTTTCCAGACAACGCGCGTGGGGTCGATGTTAAGCTCATTTCCCTTGACAATGTGGTTGTCAATCAGGGCGGCCAGCAAGTTGTGTGCTGCCCCCACGGCGTGTATATCACCGGTAAAGTGGAGGTTTATATCCTCCATAGGCAGCACCTGGGAATAACCCCCGCCGGTTGCCCCACCTTTGATGCCAAAGACCGGACCCAGGGACGGCTCCCTCAAGCACAGCGCCACTCTCTTGCCCAGCCTGCCCAGGGCCTGGGTAATCCCCACCGCGGTTGTGGTCTTGCCCTCGCCGGCAGGAGTGGGGGTAATGGCGGTTACATATATGAGCTTGCCATTTGGCCTGTTTTTAATCCTGCCCCATACCGCCAAGTTCACCTTAGCCTTATATTTGCCGTACAGCTCCAGGTCATCCTCATCAAGCCCGATCTGTGATGCCACATCGACGATAGGCCTGAGCTTTGCCTGCTGTGCAATTTCGATATCGCTAAGCATCGCCTACACATTTCCCCTTTCCGTTAAATTTCTGTTAAAATCTATGTAAATTAAAACATTAACACTAATTTTATACCCATATGCATGACCGTTGTCACGTAAAATCTCATGCACTGTTTCCTTCTCAACATTCCGAACAACAGTTTACTGCCGTTTTTTCACAACAAAAATCATCATCAGACACCGGCATATTACTGTGTTTGTCGCCTCAAAAACCCTTTGGCCTTCAACACTCGCATGGATTTGTTTATCCATCCGTCCATACATAGCCGTAATCCGACGTATCGATCAATAAGCTGAATTTCCGTATTTAAAGCAACCCCTTTTTAACAAATTGAAAAAGCTGTTTCATGCTTTACCACGCGGGTTAGGTAAATATATAGAAATAATAACACAACATAACTCTCCATAAAAGGGGGATAATGATTGAACAAGAACATCAACTATGACCGGCTGATTGAACAGGTTGGAAAATGCTGCCTCACCGAGGACTTTTGCGGTACATGTCAAAAAGAGGCGTGCCTGATAGGCTATTGCAAGCACGTATTGCTAAAAGCCTTTAAGCAACACAACGAGTTCATAGATGGCGGCATGGACAACATACCCTCCTTCGACACCAAGCTGTATGACGAAGAAGACTTGATAAATGCCATAGCCTTTATACTCAACGAATGCAAAAACTGTCAGCTATATCACGATGACGAATGCGTCATAAACATAATAAGAAGCTGTATGGAAATAGCGCTTTTGGGAGACTACTTAGAATATAAGGGCAGCACCTTTCTGTACTTTGCCGATTTGAACAATGAAAATAAGGAAATTGCACAAAGGATATTTGAGGCTTTCAGCAATATAAAAAACAACAAGTGATGGGAGGCGATAATATGCAGGATTTAAAGCTTGTAACTGAAAACATACTCGGCGAAACCAAAGGTACAGAGCTTGAAAGGGTGGTCAAACAAAACTTCAACGGCGAAACCAGCGAAGTGGGCATGTACCTGGCCATGGCAAGGCTGGCCCAAAGGCAGGGTTATCCTGAGATAGCAGAGGTACTCAAAACCATTGCCTGGGAGGAAGCCGAGCATGCCGCAGTATTTGCAGAGCTCAACGGCATGTTGCAGGAAGACATATTCGAAAACATCAAAAGAATGTTAGAAGGTGAAGTATTTGCCAATCAAGGAAAGAAAGAGGCAGCAGACAAGGCACAAGAGCTGGGTATCGCTTCGGCCCGGGACTATTTCAACCTTTCGGCAAAAGATGAAGCAAGGCATGCGAGAATGCTGCAGGGCATACTAAAACGCTATAACAAGATATAGCCTTTTATTTCAAGTATTTCAAGGTATATTAAGTTCTGGCCAGCACAAAATAATACATGGAGGAGGGAACAATCATGAAAAAGGCTCTAGCCCTCGTGCTTGCAACAGCCTGCTTCATGATACCCACCCAAGCACTGGCAGAGACAGACTTAAACCAGCACAGGGTCATAACAGACTACGTCAACAGGATATGCAGCATTACCCATTGAAAGCCAGATGATGTACACCTGCTGGCCAGAGTGATAAATGGCGAAGCAAGAGGGGAGCCATATACAGGTAAGGTAGCAGTAGCCGCCGTAATAATGAACCGGTTGAAATCTCCCCTTTTCCCCAATACCTTGAAAGAGGTTATAATGCAGCCCTACGCCTTCACGTGTGTTCAGGACGGACAGATTTATCTCACCCCTGATGTAGAATGCTATCGAGCCGCCCTGGATGCCGTAATGGGGTATGACCCAACCGGAGGATGCCTGTTTTATTATAACCCCAGGACGGCCACATCCAGATGGATGAAGGAGCGCAAGGCTGCAAGCAGCGTGGTGATAGGCAACCATGTATTCATGAAATGACCGGGCAGTGCTCGGTCATTTCATGTTTAATATAGATCATCTAAAAACACAAAGCCATCCCCTCCCACGGAGATGGCCTTCATATACCACTGACTTTCATGTACCTGTGCAGATGTTATATCCACCACAATCTATACCGTCCATCAAATGCCCAACACAGCATTTGTTACAAAACTCAAGTCAAAGATACCAGCTGGCTTAACAGCTCCATAAAGAATATGGGAAATAATGCCGCCAACACCAGTATAATCGAGACTATGATTCCGGTAATCCCTCTTCCGACCTCGCTCCTGAACAACCTGTACATGGGCCTCCCCCCTCTTATTTGGCTTGCTTATATTATACCCTAGATATATTTCAAAAGTTTTACGCAACTTTTATAAAACCTTTAATAATCACCTAACAAAGCATTAAAACATTTATGCCCCCTCATCATATTTTGACGCAGTCTCCCAGCTCTGAGACGCGTCGCCCAGCCTTGCCTCAAGATAATCTATAAACTGGCGGGCTGTACGCCCCGAACGGCCGTTATACCTTTTCTCCCAGCGCAGGGCCTCTTCCCTCAAAGCATCGGCGTCCATCGAGATCCCGCATCTGGACGCAAGGCGTTCCACCATCTCCAGGTAGGTCCTCGTACAAAACGGTTATAGTCATCCCACAGCCGTCCGGCACAAACGCCGTCGCTTACAAGGCCGGCCACAAAATCCTCGAATGCCTGAACAGCCGGCTCATGCCGCAGCTGCCTGTACAAAACCAGGCCCTTCAAGGCCCTGTCGACCCTCCCTGCCTGTTCCTCAATGCGACTCATTGCAACATTTTCAGCACGCATCTTCAGTTCCCCCCCCCATAACCCTGTTTCTTATTTGTCCAACCTCATAGTATACCCTCTCTAAGTCTATGGTGGTCAGCTGCCGCTTCCTCATCAATACCTTTCCGTTTACAATAACGGTATCAACGTCAGCGTCGCGCCCGCTGTACACCAGATGGGTAACCGGGTCAGCAGCAGGATAATAATGCGGGGCATCACACTTGATCAGTATTATATCGGCCTTCTTTCCCGGCTCCAGTGAACCTATCTCGTGGCTCCACCCTATAGCCTTTGCACCGCAAACAGTGGCCATTTTAAGGGCCTGTTTTGCCGGAATAACGGTTGGGTCCTCGTTTATACCTTTGCCTAGCAAAGCGGCAAAGGTCATCTCCCTCATAACGCTCAGGCTGTTATTGCTGGCTGCGCTGTCGGTCCCCAGCCCTACGTTTATCCCCTTTTCAAGGAGCAGGGATACCTGTGCGATGCCGCTGCCCAGCTTTAAATTGCTAACAGGGCAATGCGCCACCTGTACGTCGTGTTCCTTAAGTATATCCATATCGCGCTGCGTAAGGTGCACGCAGTGAGCGGCCAAAACCGGCAGATTGAAAAAACCTATACTCTCCAGGTATTCAACAGGAGTTTTGCCATGTTTCTTCAATGCCTCTTCGACTTCGGTGCGCGTCTCGGCCAAATGGATATGGAGGCCCACCCCCAGTTGCTCTGCCAGATCCATGCAGCGCTTCAGGTAGTCACCGTCACAGGTATAGATGGCATGTGGCCCAACCATAACCCTTATACGCCCTTCTGCCCCACCGTGCCATTCCTCCCACAGTCGGCGGTTTTCCGCAAGGCGCTGCTCCGACCTGGCATCCGGCCCCTGCAATCCTCTTGCCAGAACAGCTCGAATCCCTGAATGCTCCACCGCTTTTGCTGTTTGATCCATGAACATGTACATATCGGCAAAAGCGGTGACCCCGCTCATGGCCATTTCTGCAATGGACAGCATGGACAGCCAGTAAGCGTCCTGCGGCTGCAACCTGTCCTCAAGAGGCCATATCTTTTGCGCCAGCCAATCCATGAGCGGAATATCGTTGGCATAGCCCCGGAACAGCGACATAGCCGAATGGGTATGGGCATTGACAAACCCAGGTAAGGCCAACATGCCACAGCCGTCAAGTATCCCATCGGGCACAAAACCCGCAGGTAGACGTTCTTCATCCCCTACGTATGCAATTGTATCGCCTTCTACGGCAATGCAGCCGCCAGGATATTGATTATCTTGATCATCCATGGTGATTATATAAACGTTTCTTATGAGAGCCCTCATAACATACCGGCGCAGCACATCCTATCTCTACACAGGATATCACAAATGCGCCCTTTGCCTCCTTCCGTGCATTTATATGCTTATCTTGAACCGCCTCAGTTTTCACCTCTGGCTTCACACGCCAAACTCATTTTATCCTTCAAAAACGCTTGTCCCGGCACAGCATTTCCATGTAAATTCAATAAGACATAAGATAGCGTTCCTGCTCAGGGGTCAAGGAATCGATGTTAATACCCATGGCCTGGAGCTTCATCCGTGCTACCCTGTAATCGATAAACCGTGGAACGCTGTATACTTTTGGTTCGAGCTTGTCCCCGTTTTCAATCAGATACTGCACCGAAAGGGCCTGCAGCGCAAAGCTCATATCCATGATTTCAGCAGGATGCCCGTCACCCGAGGCCAGATTCACCAGCCTACCCTGGGCCAGGAGATTCAGCACCCTTCCATCCTTCATCACGTAGCCCTCCACATTGTGGCGCATCATGCGCTTTTCCACCGCCAGGGCCTCCAGATCAGGTTTACATATCTCAACGTCAAAGTGCCCCGCATTGGCCAGCAGTACCCCATCCTTCATCCTTTCAAAGTGCTCTCGCCTTATGACCTTGGTGCAACCGGTAGTGGTTATGAATATATCGCCAATCTCGGCAGCCTCAAGCATGGTCATCACCCTGAAGCCGTCCATGGCAGCCTCCAAGGCTTTTATCGGGTCCACCTCGGTTATGATCACGTTTGCACCAAGGCCCCTGGCCTTCATGGCCACCCCTTTTCCGCACCAGCCATACCCTGCCACCACCACGTTCTTGCCCGCGATGATGAGGTTTGTGGTGCGCATGATACCATCCCATACCGACTGTCCCGTGCCATACCGGTTGTCAAAGAGGTATTTGCAGTATGCATCGTTTACAGCAATCATGGGGAATTTCAGCTTACCTTCCCTTTCCCTGGCCCGCAGCCTGAGGACGCCGGTGGTGGTCTCCTCGCAGCCGCCTATTATCCTGTCACACAGCTCCTGGCGTGAAGAATGCAGCATAGCCACCAGGTCTCCCCCATCATCGATGATGATGTCGGGCCTTATATCCAGAGTCCTGCTCAGATGCTCTTTATACTCCTCTTCGGTGGCGCCGTGCCATGCATGAACTGTAAGCCCGGCTTTTACCAGCGCCGCCGCCACGGCATCCTGCGTAGATAACGGGTTGCTGCCGGTGACAGCAACTTCAGCGCCTCCGGCTGCCAAAACGAGGCACAGATAAGCCGTTTTGGCCTCTAGATGTACCGACACCGCAATCTTCTTACCCTTAAAAGGTTTTGTCGCCTCAAATTCCTTCTCCAGCTGGTTAAGCAAAGGCATGTAGCGCCTGACCCAGTCGATTCGTCTCTGGCCTTCATCTGCCAGAGTTATATCCCTGATAGTGCTGTTCATGAAAATGCCTCCCCGTATTGATTTTGCAAAGTACAGCATAACCATATTTTAGCACATTGTCACAAAAATGTATCGTTAAATTCTAAACTTATGACAATCCTTACCCCTTTTCTCGGTTTTAGTAGTATGCTATAATTAATATAGCATCCCGTTTGCCGCTGTATCATATCCAGAAAGCGTATTTGCATATCTATTATACCGTATTCCTCAGCGTTTTACTTCAACGGGAGTAAAAACGTATAAGGAGGAATGGGTAGTATGGGGGCCCAGTATGTCAAGGAGTTTAATGCGGATCTGGGAGAGCTTTCATTACTTGCAGGCGGCAAACACTGGAAAAGATTCCATGCCAGCAAGATAATCAAGTTTCAACGCACCACCGGCATAAAGAAAATACTATTTTTCTCCAAGCCCGTTGAAAGGATAGAAGTTCACGTTCAGGGTGAAGATGCACCATATATCATCGAAAAGGGCGTTATAAAGGACGATTTCCAGTGGATCGTCGATGTTCTCAAGAGATTCGCAGAAAAGAACAAGGTACCATTTAACGAGTAAAGTCCAGGCGAAATACCTGGACTTTTTATTTTACAAGCATCGCATTCAAAGAATTGTAATAACCGGAGATTCCAAACTTTTGTGTATAAATGATTAAAGGAGTTTCCTCCTGAGTTTTTACTTTGCACATTAAGCTGAATAATTAGAAGAGGATCTATTATCCATGTGCAGTTGGAATTTAAGGACCCTGTACAGCAACCCTACAATCACCATTGAGATTATAAACTCTGGAAGCAGGTAAGAGCCGTTGTAGAGTATGGAGTATACCCATGGGCTTTGTCCCTCAGGAGCATAGTGTGGAAACACCACTATTCCAGATATGACATGGCTTATGAATCTCCCCAGCACTCCCATAAACACGCCGGCCATTACGCCGACCATCCCATTATGCCTCAACACGCCTGCCAAGCCAAGACAGGCAAATGCTATAACATAATCAAATAGTATGGATACTATATGGAAGCTGTATTTTTCCCCTAGGATGAACTGTAAAATCCCATAAACCATACCCGCCAACAGCCCTCTGGGAGTGCCCCACCTTAAGGCAAAGATAAAAATGGGTACCATAGAACCTGCCGTGACAGAACCACCCTGTGGCATCTCAAATAGTATAACATAGCTTAGCACCTGCGCCAGAGCTATCATAACTCCGGCTTCCACCAGCATCCTGGTGTTCGTCCTCTTCATACTATCCTCTCCTCCCTTTTTCCGGGGAGAAAAAAAGACTACATGCCAAACAATAGGGCACGTAGTCCCCTTCCACAATTCGTTCCCTACGCTGGCATTACCCAGATCAGGTTCATCGGGTCGGAGTCATACAACTCCCTCTCAGCCGAATTGCTTCAGCTCCCCGTTTGATATTTAATCTTATTGCTCACTTGCGATAATAGCACTTTATAACAATGTTTGTCAATAATATTATGAGGTTTTCTCCTCAATAAATTGAGGGCATCCTCAAGCAGATGTACTCAAGATTATATTCTCGCCCTTCAGTTCATTAAATACTAATATGCAGTATCCAAACCGCCAATGAAAAATATATAGTCAGCGAAATGGCATCTGCAATGGTAGTAATCAGTGGACTGGCCATAATAGCGGGGTCAAGTCCAATCCTTTTAGCAATCATCGGCAGCGTCCCACCAATAATTTTAGCAATTATCACCGTAAATATTAAACTAAGGGATATGGTAATTGCAATGCCAAAAACATAGCCTTCAACAAAATACACCCTGATGAAGTTAACCAAAGCCAGCGCTACACCGACCAACACCCCCACTTGAGCTTCCTTCCATATAACCTTGAATACATCTCTAAACCCCAGTTCTCCCAGTACAAGGCTTCGTATCACCGTAACCGAGGCCTGCGATCCGGCATTCCCTGCGGTATCCATAAGCATGGGTATAAAAGCCGCCAAAGCCACTACCGCTTCAAGAGCAACTTGATACTTCCGTATGATATATCCGCTTACGGTAGCCGATATCATCAATATGAGCAACCATAATAGCCTTTTCCTCGCAATCATAAAAGGAGTGGCATCCAGGTACTCCTCTTCGGTGGGCTGAATAGCAGCCATGCGCTGAATATCCTCGGTATTTTCCTCTTCAATGACGTCGACGATATCATCTATGGTTATTATACCCACAAGCCTTTTCTCCTGGTCCACCACCGGCACAGCCAGAAGGTCATATTTTTTGAACACATCAGCAACTTCTTCCTGGTCATCATAGGTATCAACATATATGACGTCTTTCTTCATTATATCCTCGACCTTGGTATCGGGAGAAGCCAAAACCAAGTCTTTTAAAGAGACGATGCCTTCCAGCTTGCGCCGAGCATCGGTGACATAACAGGTATAAATTATCTCCCTGTCCCGGCCAACCCTGCGAATTTTCTCCAGAGCCTCGGCCACCGTCATCTCTTTTTTGAGGTCAACGAACTCAATGGTCATCAGGCTGCCAGCTGAATATTCCGGATACTGCAAAAACTGGTTGATCAACTTGCGCTCGGCCTCAGAGGTATTTCTCAATATTCTCTTGACAACGTTGGCCGGCATCTCTTCCAGGAAATCGATCTTATCATCGAAGAACAGGTCGCTTACAATTTCGTTAAGCTCGTTTTCATCTATCATCATGGATATTTCGCTTTGCCGTTCGGAAGAGAGGTATGAAAAAACATCGGCCGCTATCTCTTTGGGCAACAGCCTGAATAGAATAATGGCGTTTTTGGTATCAAGCTCATCGACAATCTCTGCTATATCTTGTATCTGCATATCCTTTATCTTTTCTTTCAGCTCAGCGTATCTCTTTTCCTTCAGCAGCTGCTTGATGTCATCGATAGCCATACCATTACCTCCTTTGCGCTATATGATTTTGAAAGCATAATAGAGTCGAGAAATCCGTTTGCATCAAAACACCGCACTATCTCTACCCCATCTACTGCCCCGTGTTTTCCATTTACAAACCGGCTTCATAAACTTATTATTCGTATTGCTCTCAAAACCATATAGCCTTATTAGGTAATGTATGGCTCAGACAATTGTAAAGAGCTTTTAATGCCAAAACATGTTTAAATTTTTATTAAATGGAAAACAGAGGCAGTAGAACGCACACCCCCTCTATACCCTATTTCATTTATACTTTTAGGCAAATTACTAGGGCCGGCGTCCATTCTACCACCTCCATACCAGTTCAAAATTTGTAAACTTCACTCGAATAGAATAGCACACACCTGTCAAAAATTCAAACAAAATTTTTTAGACACCAAAAAAGAGAAAGCGGGCTTATTGTAGAAAGCAAACCCGCTCATTTAACAGACAATCCCATGGCTTATTCGCAGCAGCCACAGCAGCACACTATGTATTTCTTTACCACTTCATCGATTTCGCGTTCGTCATTAGAAGGCATCTCCACATCGCCGATGAGCTCCCATTCCTCCACATGGGACAGCGTATCTCCAGGCTCGACAAGGGTCATGGGCGAAAGCGTCTCCATCTCAAGCATGAAATCAGTGGTGTAGGTCTCGTACGAAACCCCGAAATCGGGATACTTTCTGCCCATCTGATGCACAAACCGCTTGATAAACAGATTGCCGTGATTGAAATAGGCCGCCCATCCATCTTCATTGTTTATACCAAACTTGAAGGGATGTTTGGTATTGGGGTCCTGCTGCAGCACGATATACTTGTCTCCCCAGTATACTCTGTGGTCGTTCATTTTGGAATACGGCCACAGCGCAAGCACACGATTGCCCAGAAGGCCGGTATCCCTCTGAGGTTGGGGTACAACCTCCTTGCCACCGGGTGCCATGACGGTCAAGGCCCATGCGGCAAACTCCACAGGCCATGCATTCCTGTTTGTCAGGCGATGGACTATCCGTACCCTGTCGCAGCAGGATGCCAGAGTAATCTCCATCTCCTTCTCGATCTGCACCCATGGCTCCACCTTCTGCTTGACCTTTATGCCGTTTTCAACCTCTTGCCACTCCACAGGCTGGTCGTCGGGTACATAGGTACGGGGGTTGTTCTCGGGGCTGTGCCACAGCCTGTGCCCACCCTTTATCTTCCATACCCCTCCTACGGGCTCCATCACCGGCTGTGAAGCCTGGGGTGCCTCGCACAGCTCATTCTCTCTGCCTACAAAGCCAAACCTTATGATCCTAGGCCCCACATCGACCGTGACCAACAGATCAACCGTTCCATTGGAAATCTCAACACATTTGCCAAACTCCCCGTAATTGACCTCTTTAACTGTAACGGGCATAGCTGACCCACTCTCCTTTCTGAATTTTTGGTATTTGCTTTTTGGAGGCTAAATATGACTTTTTACAATAATATGACATTCTTCACAAACAGTCGAAATTCCTGCTACAGCAAACATTTAAATTTGGTTTTGCAGCAAACTTAATTTGCAGAATGCTCGCTGAATAGCCTGTGCTATACGTGCTATATTACACATACATCTCTCATCCATATATCTTTTCCTCTGGCAAATACCTATTAAGGTTCTGGTAAAAAAAGCCCCTGATCTCCTTTTCGTCCTCATACGTCACAACCCCTCCCTCACGGCATACCGTGGGGAAAGCAAACACATCTGTATCGCTCCTCAGCCTGCTGATCCTCTTGAACTGCTCCTTGCTCATGCGAAAAACTCCTATGTTGGTATCAAAAACCCTTTCCGCCGGGATTATGCTGAAAACCTCATCCAAAAACTCACGATATACCTGCTGCCAGTTGTGTACCTTGATCAATGGTTCAAAGCACAGCCGCACCTGCCATCCGTCCTGCAGGGCAGCCCTTATGGCCGTCAGCCTGGCCTTAAGGGAAGGAGCCAGTCTCTCATAGCGCCGCGCAACCTCATGAGGCGACAGCGACCATGCCAGTATCACCTGTTCTACCGGGTTCAGATCGGCAATGGCGCTGTAGTTGGCACTCCTGGTTCTCAGCTCGATGCGCAGGCCCTGCCTGGTACCCGCAAACTCTATCCAGCGGGAGGCATAGGGAACAATCCCTTCCAGAGCCAGCAAGTCGGTGTCATAAGAAGGGCAAAGGTACAAGGGCCCGCTCTCAAGCTGTCTGTCCACGGCCTTGCAGAAATCTTCTATGTTTACGAAAATTACAATATTGGCTGAAGGGTAAAGCCCCTGCAGATAGCAGTAATCGCAGTCATAGATACAGTTCAAAACTGGCGATGTGTAGTAAAAGTTTTGGTTGCCAAAATCCTCGCATACTTCAGGGCCAGGATACAAAAAAGGCTCCTGCTTCACAGCTAGGATCAGCTTTGTGGAAGCCTTTTGACGTCGGAAATCCTGATGGGGCCTGTTGAAGACATCCTTGTAGTGCCGTATCATCACCCTTATAGATCCGGGAAAACGGCTCAAGACGTGCTGTGCCACAGGATAAGCTGCAGCTCGTTCCTCTATATATATGTGGGAAAATTTACTCATAAAGGAACAGCTTTCTGATTCTCTCAATCGCCTTCCTCCCCTCAGCCTTGACCTTGACCCTGGTTTGAATAAACTCTGAAAGGTCAGGTAGCGGCCTGCCGGTCCTGAGCTTATACCTCCTGGCCATGTCCATCAACTGATGGCTCTGCGTCACAGTAAGGCGCAGGCTTTCTTTAACTCTTTCCAGCTGCAGGCGCTCATCCTGGGTGAGCACATCGCCTTCCACCCTGCATAACCCTTCAACCTGTTTTATAAACCCATCTAGCGCATCCATCACCCCCGATACGCATTGAGCCACACGCTGTCTGTCAAAATCCACCACATCCAGGTAATCCCCCACCACCTTTATGACATATATTTGGTGCAGGGCCAAAAAGCGGGATGCGGCCTGAAAAAAGCCCGATGCTTCCATGTCCACCAAATCAGCCTGCAATTCCACTCGTCCGCTTAAAACGTCCTCCCGCCTTACCACATCGTTATGCGTCTCAATGCTTCCCTCTTCAAAAGGATGTTCTATTAGAATATCAGGGAAATATTGCTTCCCGGTCTCATGGTCTATGACCTTGTGAATGAGCAGCGGAGTTCCGATTGGATATCGCTGATTGAGCGTACCGCACACCCCTATATTGATAATAGCCAGGCCTTCCTCCCCTCCAGCTCCGTCAAGCTTTACGTTTTGAGCAATAAGGTAAGCGGTAGCTATTGCTGAAGCCATCTTGCCTACGCCGCTCACTATGAGAAACATGTCATCGCCCCGGTAAAGTGGAAAATGCCTGCAGGCGCTATCCCGCTTTAAATCATATTTTTTAACAATGGGGCTGGCCTCACATGGTAAAGCGGTCACAATATATATCATAGAGCACTCCCCTTCAATGCAAAAAACCTAACTCAAGATCAGCCCAAAACCTTTCCGTATATACCCCCGCCTCCATGGGCTATGGCCAGGCGTCCCTCGCGCCCTTTTACTATCAGGTCCACGATGGACTGTGGGACCACCTTGGCCAGGTCCTCCGGATCAACCCTGTGCATGATGTTCATCTCGGTACCAAAGGCATCAAGAAGCCTATCTATGGTCTTTGGCCCCACCCCGGGCAAAAAATTAAGAGGCACCTGATAATGATAGGGTGGACGCTTGGCACTTGAGGCTCTTTTAGCAAACTGCTCCTTCATATCAGTCGGGCTGTCATCGCGATCCTTGATAACCTCTATTCGGTCTCTGACGCCCACCACCACCCTGTGGTCAGGGTCATTGGGGCACTTGAGCACGGGCGGCGGTAGATCGGCAATCTCCTTGCACTGCAGGCAAAAGGTCCTGTGGTACTTCCCCAGCTTAGGGTCAAGGCCGTAATTTGCTACAATTCCTCTGCCGTCCTGCCCTTTTAGCGCCTTCAACACCTCGTCATAGTTCAAAGCAGCAAGCCTCATGACGTTGTACTCCCTGCCCATCTTGATCAGCGAATGGGCATCCGAATTACTGGTAAAGGCCTTCCCGTCCAGCTCAGAAAGCAAACTGGCCATGTAGGTATCGGCGCTGAGCCCCAACTCTATGGCAGAAATTTTGGCAAAGGAGTTCTCCTCAAAAACAGTGTGCAAGCTGTGGGTGCAATTGCCGTAAAAGCTCTTGTGAGGCGTAAAGGCATGGGCCGGCATATAAAACCCGCCCAGCGAATCCGTTATATCGAAAAGCTGCTGTCCCGAAAGCCTGCTCATAGTAGAATTCTCTGCCAGATTGGGTATGTAGTCCTCCATTATGCGCGAAAACTCCTTGACCTGCGAAAAGTAGGGAAAAAACACCACAGAATGGGCATGGCAGCCCCCTTTCTCCCGGGTTTCAATCTCAGAGCCCAGGAGTATGACCAGGTCATCCCGGTATATCATGCCTCCCTCAGGCAGTTCCTCCAGCTCGCCTTTTTTGAGCAGGTCTTCTATATCCTTTATAATCCAGGGTGAGACGCAATCCACCACTCCTATGATATTTATGCCCTTGCGGTAACGCGCCTCATAGGCGATGTTTGCAAAGGTCAGGTCGTTGGCAGTGCCGCGCTTGACTACTTTCCCATCCGAAGACCTTCCGATATGGACATGCAAATCCACAAAGTACTCTTTCATACTATTGCTACTCCTTTTAGTATGCAGATACTTTCAATTACTTTTATAGTATGGAGCTCTTTGATACTTATAATAGCGCTGTTTAAAAAATTTTTATAGATGTTTCCTGTGAACTTTTTTTATTTTTTATAGTATTCTAGTATTCCTTTTTCATAGTATTCTTTATGGAAGTCGTTTGGATTATTTGCCCATGCTTACCAACAATTATATAAATTCATCCCTTTATAATTCGTACTTTGGATTTCCTAAAAATGGTTAAAAGAAATTTTATGGGATCACACAGGCATAATACGGCAACATATATGCCGGCATACACCCCGCATAAGAAACCGGATTTTGCCCAGCACCACGAACCACAAAAGCATAGTATTTGTCAAACGCCAAAACGCATCCTATCACAAATCCCTTATAAAAGATCAATCCTCAACGCCCAGTACCGCCCTTACTGGCGCTCCGTCCGCCCCTGCAATCTTCATGGGCAGGCATATCAAATAGTACATTCCTGGCTGCACGCCCGATAGGTCAATCCCTTCGAGGGCTATTGTATCATTGCGCCTCAGAAATACGGTATGTATATCCTTTGTATCGCCGTAGGCGCCTATCGAGAAATAGTCCAGGCCGATGAGCCTTATGCCCTGCTCAAGCAGCCACTGACCTGCCTCTGCCGACAGCCCAACATAATCCCTGTGAAACTCCCTGTCATTGATTATTCGCGAGTTGGTGGTCTTGATGAGCAGCCTCTTGACTCCCGGCACCACAAGCTTTTTAAGGGCTTCAAGGTCTACATATACGCCCCTTGCTGGTACCTCCACCACCTGACAGGGCCCAATGAGCAGATTCAAATCCAACTCATCAACCTTTTTGCCATCGGGTATGAAATGATAGGGAGCATCCAGATGAGTTCCAAAATGGGCACTGCATTCAATGGTGGATACATTGGCATTAGAACCTTTGCCTATCTCGCGAGTTACACGACGGGTAAACGGAGTATCGCCCGGCCAACTAGGGCGACCTTCCTCCATGGGCAGGGTTATGTCTATCCACTTCATGCTAATCTCCTCCCTCCTTTAAAACTTTCTCATCTTTAAATAAGTCACCGGCTTGACTGCGGCACTCAGCCATAATTTCAGCTGGTATAAGCTTTATCGCCAGCAGTATGCTTAAAGGCAATATTATAAGATCGTCTAAGTAGCCCAACACAGGGATAAAGTCTGGAATAAGGTCAACAGGGCTTAAAGCGTAGGCAACTACAGCTGTGACAACAGCCTTTACATACCAGGGAACATCTTTTCTCTTACATGCAAGGTAGAGCGCTGCAACCTCTTTTTTCAACTCTTTAGATCGCTTCTTTAGGGGGTTGGCAATTTTTTTCAACATAATAAAACACCGGCCTCGTATACTTCATCAGTATTACACTGCTTTAATTGCGTGGCCTGAAACCTTAACTATGACCATAGCAGATTATGAATTCTCTGTCAATCACATTTTGTCTATATACGCCTTCGACAATGCAGTATCAAAAACAACGAATCAAAAAAGGATGGGGTAAAAACCCCATCCTTCTAAATCTCCCCTACTTCTTCACAACAGTAAACGTTACCCTTTCATCGTTTATGTTCCATTCCTTGGTGTACCCCTCGGCGCTCCCCTCAAGTATCTCCTGCGCCAGGACCTCCTCGGCTATTGCCCCCTTGTTGCGCTCAATTATTCCGGCAATCCTGTCGTTGTCGCGATAATACAGCACAATCCTGTCGGTTACCTCAAAGCCGGCTTCCTTCCTCATGTTCTGCACCTTGCTGACGATCTCGCGCACAAAACCTTCTTCAATCAGCTCGGGCGTAAGGTTGGTGTCAAGAGCTACCGTTATATCGTGTTCGCTCTCCACCACCAAGCCCTCCATGTGCCCGGTCTCGATCAGCACGTCATCCCTGGTAAGTTCCACCGTCGTACCGTCCACCGTCAGCACAAGCGGCCTACCGTTCTCGAAGTCCTCCAGCGCCTTCTTGCCATCCACCGCCTTTAGTGCCTCTGAAATCTTGGGCACCAGCTTACCGTATTTGGGCCCCACAGTCTTAAGCTGCGGCTTGATGGTCACAACAGTGAACCTATCGATATCATCGGTTAACACCACTTCTTTGACGTTGAGCTCATCCTTAACCAGCTCGATGAAGCTCTCGGGCAGGCTGCTACCCAGCTTTGCATAAAGCGCCTTAAGCGGCTGGCGTACCTTCACGTTGGCTGCATTGCGGCAGGCACGCCCCAGGCTCACCAGCTTGAGCACCATGTCCATGTTCTGCTCCAGTTCTTTGTCGATCCACTTTGGATCAGACTGCGGATAATCGCACAGGTGCACGCTCTCAGGAGCGTCGCTTCGCACGCTCTTTACCAGGTTGCAATATATCTCCTCTGTAATGAAGGGCACAAAAGGCGCCGCCAATTTAGCCAGCTCTACCAACACAGTGTACAAAGTCATATACGCATTTATCTTGTCCTGCGGCATACCTTTTTGCCAGAAGCGCTCACGGCTCCTCCTGACATACCAGTTGCTCAGATCATCCACAAAATCCTGTATGGCCCTTGCGGCCTCGGTGATGCGGTAGTTGCTCAAGTTGCCATCCACCACGGCTATAAGCGAGTGCAGCCTGGACAATATCCACCTGTCCATCACCGACAACTTATCGTATTCCAGCGCATACTTGGTGGGATCAAACTGGTCGATGTTAGCATACAGCACGAAGAATGCGTACGTGTTCCACAGGGTGCCCATGAACTTCCTCTGGGCCTCGCTTACCGCTTCCTCCGAAAAGCGGCTGGGCAACCACGGTGCGCTGCTTATATAGAAGTACCATCGTACTGCATCGGCCCCCTGGCGATCAAGCACCACCCACGGGTCCACCACGTTACCCTTGTGCTTGCTCATCTTCTGCCCGTCCTTATCCAGCACCAGGCCAAGCACTATCACGTTCTTATATGCCGGCTGGTCGAACAGCAGCGTGGAAATTGCCAGCAGGGTATAGAACCACCCTCGAGTCTGGTCAATGGCTTCGCTTATGAAGTCGGCAGGGAAGTTTTCCTTGAAAAGTTCCTGGTTCTCAAAAGGATAATGCCACTGGGCAAAGGGCATAGACCCCGAATCAAACCAGCAGTCTATGACCTCAGGCACCCTCTTCATCCTGTCATTGCCGCACACAGGACACTTCAAGAACACGCGGTCAATATATGGCTTGTGAAGCTCGATATCATCGGGTACATCCTTGCCCATCTCCTTAAGCTCGGCTATGCTGCCCACCACATGGCGGTAACCGCACTCACACTCCCATATGGGCAGCGGGGTACCCCAGTATCGCTCGCGGCTCAAACCCCAGTCAACCACGTTCTCCAGGAAATTGCCGAACCGGCCATCCCTTATGTGCTCTGGCAACCAGTTAATCTGGCGGTTGTTCTTGAGCAGCTGCTCCTTTACTACCGTCATCTTGATAAACCAGGTATCCCTAGCATAGTACAGCAGAGGGGTATCACACCGCCAGCAGAAAGGATAGGAGTGCTCATACTCCATCACGGCGTATACCAGGTTTCTCTGCTCCAGGTGCTTTATTATCTCAGGGTCGGCGTCCTTGACAAACATTCCCTTCCACGGTTTGACGGCATCCACAAACTTGCCTTCAGAGTCCACCAGCTGAACAAAAGGCAGGTTGTACTGCTTGCCCACCTTGGCGTCATCTTCGCCGAAAGCAGGAGCGGTGTGCACGATGCCGGTACCCTCGGTCAGCATTACGAAATCGTCGGCCACGACGTAATAGGCCTTTCTGTCCACCTTGACGAAGTCAAACAGCGGCTCGTATTCCATGCCCACCAGATCTGCACCCTTCATGCGCTCCAGCACTTCATACTCCTCTTTGAGCACGGTGGGAGCCAGCGTCTCGGCCAGGATGTATATCTCGTCCCCGCACTTGACCTTAACATAGGTTTCGTTGCCGTTGACGGTAAGCGCCACGTTGGATGGAAGCGTCCACGGGGTGGTCGTCCATGCCATGAGGAAAGTGTTATCCTGACCCTTCACCTTAAATTTTACGTAAATGGATGGGTCTTTGACCTCCTTGTAACCTTGGGCTACTTCATGGCTGGACAGCGAAGTGCCGCAGCGCGGGCAATAGGGTACCACCTTGTGTCCCTTGTACAGCAGCCCTTTCTCCCATATCTTTTTAAGGGCCCACCACACCGACTCGATGTATTCATTGTAATAAGTGACGTAAGGGTTCTCCATGTCGGCCCAGTAGGCAACCCTTTCGCTCATCTTCTCCCATTCCTGCTTGTATTTCCACACGCTCTGCTTGCACCTGTTGATAAACGGCTCAATACCGTACTTCTCGATCTCGGGCTTGCCGTTTATGCCCAGTTCCTTCTCCACCTCGAGCTCCACCGGCAAACCGTGGGTATCCCATCCGGCCTTACGCAGCACCTTGTACCCTTTCATGGTCTTATACCGGGGGATGATGTCCTTTATCACGCGAGTCAATATGTGCCCTATGTGGGGTTTGCCGTTTGCCGTAGGAGGCCCGTCGTAAAACGTAAAGGTGGGGCCACCTTCTCGAATCTTTATGCTCTTTTCAAATATGCGGTTCTGCTTCCAGAATTCCAGTATTTTCTGTTCTCTCTGGGCAAAATCCAGGCTGGTTGAAACCTTCTGATACATACCGTCCCCTCCATCAGCTCAATATAGTCTCGCATTCAGAATTTACACGCTTTAAATAAAGCGTTTCCGTAAAAAGCTAGGCTCTAATCGAGGTATTTCTGGGTTACCAAGCACAACTTATACACATTTAAAAGGTTTACGCCCAGTTCCACTCGAAAACAGCGGATATAATAAAATTTTTGCTTAAAAATAAAAGCCTTTCATCCATTACCAGGACGAAAGGCTTGGCTTCCGCGGTACCACCTGATTTGGCGCACAGCATACATGCACCCTCTTATGCGCATACAGGGACTACCCTATATGCTCCCTCTGTAACGGTAGGGCCCCGTCCCAGCCTACTCACGTGCCGCCACATGGCAACACTTTTCGGCCGGCCGTTCCGGGGTGATATTCAGTACCTTTGTTGTGGGTTGGGCTCGCACCATCCCCAACTCGCTGTGCCATCAAAGGTACCTACTTCTCCCCTTCATCACGTTTTGCTCCGAGTTATAGGACTATTCCCTTCCGACTTTCAATCAAATTCCCCATTTGCAAGTATTATAATCAAAATACGCTCATTTGTAAAGGCCTAGCTGCAATTTTTGCAATTTTTCATTTGCAACTATCCACAAAAGCATAGTAGATGGCCCTGACCGCCCGTTCCATCTCCTCATTCTCAACCCCCACGATTATGTTGATCTCGCTGGACCCCTGGTCAATCATCCGAACGTTTATGCCTTCATTGCCCAGCGCCGTAAACAGCTTTGCCGCTATGCCAGGAGTGTGGGCCATACCGCGACCTACGGTGGCAATCAGCGCCATGTTGGAATGAACCTCTACCGAATCGGGGTGGAGCTGTGCTTTGATCTCCTCAATCACCTTTTCAAGCTTGCCATCCAGCTGTGAGTCGGCGATCACCAGGGATATAGTATCGATGCCCGATGGCATGTGTTCAAAGGAGATGCCGTTAGATTCCAGGATGGAAAGCAGACGCCGTCCAAACCCCAGCTCCACATGCATCAGCGTCTTCTCTATGGCAATCACCGTAAACCCCTTCCGGCCGGCTACACCCGTTATACCCCCCGTGCAGGTAACCGGCTCTGCCTCGTTTACTATTATAGTCCCCGGCTCTTCGGGAGCATTGGTGTTCTTTATGTGTACCGGAATGCCGGCCTTTTTGACCGGAAATATCGAATCCTCGTGAAGCACGCTGGCTCCCATATAGGCCAGCTCTCGCAGCTCACGATAGGTGATCTTGCGAATGGGCTTAGGATTTTCAACTATGCGCGGGTCGGCCATCAAAAACCCCGAAACGTCAGTCCAATTCTCGTATACCTCGGCATTTACGCCCCGCGCTATGATGGCTCCGGTAATATCAGAACCTCCTCGAGGGAAGGTCTTTATTTCCCCATTTGGCATCGAACCGTAAAACCCGGGGATGACAGCTCGTTCATGCTGGCTCAGGCGCCGTGCTACAGCCTCGTTGGTGCGTTCGCTGTCAAATATGCCATTTTGATCAAAGAATATGATATTTGCGGCATCGACAAAGTCATATCCCAGTAGCCTTGCCATAATAATGCCGTTCAAATACTCGCCGCGGCTTGCAACGTAGTCTGCGGAAGCTCCGGCTGCAATCCTCTCCTTGATATCACTCAACAACGGCTCAAAATCCAGATCGAGGTTTAGCCCCTTGATTATATCCCTGTAACGCTGCGCTATAACCTCGAATACGTCTTCGAACTTCTCACCCTGACTGGCCTTTTTGTGACAGGTATATAGAAGATCGGTTATTTTGGTGTCGCCGCTGTGACATTTCCCGGGTGCAGACACCACCACATATCGTCTTCGCGGATCGCTCAATATTATGTTCTGCGCTTTACAAAACTGCGCGGCATTTGCAAGGGACGTCCCCCCGAATTTTGCAACTATCACTCCCACTTCCTTCAATCCTCCCAACGCTAGAATAACAAGGATTATTATAGAATTATGCAATATAAAAGTCAAGTGTGACTGATACATTTAATCCATGCACTATTCAAAATTTTGCAATTTTAAAATTTACATCTTTCAAATTTGTAAAACCCGTTTAATTCACAATTAGTGGAGCATGCCGGACAGGCTAAGCAATCAAATTCCATTCTCGCCCCTGCTTGAAACACATGGCTGTACATCCTGCATTTTAACCTCTTTAAGGATTGCTCTCCAAAATACACAGCGGGCATATTAAATTGGCCGTACGATCTGCACAGCATCAAATCATAACCTTGTTCCATCCATTTCCACCCTTTTCCTTTTCATATTGAAAAGTACAAAAACCAAAAAGAAAAGCCCCTGGGAAATCCCTTCAGGGGCTACTTAAAACTATCACCATCTGGGCTGATATGGATAAGGACACCGCGCACCAGCCAGCTTGGCTTTAATCTGTACCAAACAGCCGCATAGCCTGCACGTGGTACCATAATCCAAATACTGGCACTGCCTGCAAATCTCAAGCCTGCTGCGATACTCTTCCCGGGTTACCAGCTTGACGTTTTTTACCTTCAGCGTCTCGCCGAATATTTTATCTATCTCCTCCTGTGAAAGCCTAACGGTAGCGCTGCATCCCTTGCATTCACCGTTTTCCATGGCATCGCACCTCTTAAGAATACTCATCTCATTCATCTGAACAGTGCATTCCCTTAGGCTGTATCTTTCTATTCGAGAGTCAGCACTACCACCGACTTGGATGGAAGCTTGACCTCCAGCACGTTATCCACCAGAGTTGCATCGCTAAAGGCCACCGGCTTGACAGCATTGGGTTCATCGAAGGTATTGTGGGCATTCATCTCAGAGGATGTCAGTATGGTTCCGCTTACCTTGGTCCTGCTGGTTCCCCTCAGCTCACAGCGTATATCGGCTACCGAGCTGGGATCCAGATTGCACAGCGATATATGGACCCTGCCCTGGTCGTCCTCGGAAGCAGAAGCGCTTATCTGAGGAATGCTCTCGTCTCCGTAGCTGTACAGGCTGCTGGTAAACTCCAGAGACAGAAGCTGAGCGTCCTGATGGACCTTGTACATATCGAATACGTGATAGGTGGGAGTGACGATCATCTTTTCGCCTTCGGTCAGAATCATGGCCTGAAGCACGTTTACCGTCTGAGCCAGGTTGGCCATGTGCACCCTGTCACAATGGTTGTTGAATATGTTGAGGTTGATGCCCGCTACCAGCGCATCCCGCAGGGTATTCTGCTGATACAAGAACCCCGGATTGGTACCCGGCTCCACGTCATACCATGTGCCCCACTCATCCACAATAAGCCCTACCCGCTTTTCGGGGTCGTACCGGTCCATAATGGTGGAATGCTTGGTAATAAGCTCATCCATAATCAGCGTCTTCTTCAAGGTGACAAACCATTCGCGCTCGTCAAACTGGGTAGCCGATCCCTTCTTCTGCCACGTCCCCGGCACGGTGTAATAATGCAGACTCAGGCCATCCATATAGCGTCCAGCTTCCCTCATCAACACCTCAGTCCAATGGTAGTTGGCATCTGAGGGCCCGCAGGCAATCTTGTATATCCTGTTGCCGCTGAAATTACGCACATAAGTGACGTACTGGCGGAACAGGTCAGCATAGTATTCAGGGCGCATGTTCCCTCCACAGCCCCAGTTTTCGTTCCCTATGCCAACATAAGGCAGTTTCCAGGGCTTTTCCCTGCCGTTTGCCCTTCTTAAGTTGGCCAGCCAAGAATCCCCGTCAAAGGTTATGTACTCGATCCACTCGCGGAGCTCCCTGACGGTGCCGCTCCCCACATTGCCGGTGATATACGCGTCTGCACCCAGCAATTCGCACAGCCTGAAGTACTCGTGTGTTCCAAAGTGGTTGTTCTCCACCACCCCACCCCAGTGGGTATTGATAGTTTTGGGTCGGCTCTCATAGGGGCCGATGCCGTCCCGCCAGTGGTATTCATCGGCAAAACACCCTCCCGGCCATCTGAGCACAGGCACTTTCACTTTCCTCAAGGCCTCAACCACATCATCGCGTATGCCGTCGGTGTTGGGAATGGGCGAATCCTTGCCTACCCAGAACCCTTCATAGATGCACCTGCCAAGATGCTCGGCAAAATGCCCGTAAATGTTTTTGTTTATTCTCCCCCTTTTGACATCGGCATTCAAGATCATCTTGACCATTTTAAATCCCCTCCTGCTCGCCTTTTAAGTGTTTAATGATTATATTAAATGCTTAATACAATTGTTTGTATTCATTATAAGACGTCAATGTAATACCTGTCAATTTTTTATTTATCAAATGTTCTTGAACACTTTTAATATATGCCTCATACATGAAATATACGTTTATTAAAGCGTTATAACTGCAAATACGCCTCTCAACATCGGTTTAAATAACGCGTGCCCGACACATTGTGTAAACACAAAAACATACGTACACTATAAAAAGCAACAGCAATACAAAACGCGTTCTTATAATATTAATGGGCTGTCGGCGACAGAGACAAACTTCTTGGCGGCAAACACAGGCTTTACTGTATGGATTAAGTTGTTTATAATACTATTAATTGCAAAGCTGTGCCAAAGTACACGCCAAGCTACAGAAAGGAGGAGAAGGCGCATTCCCAGCCCAACAAGATCAAAGTGACGGAACTTCATGCGCCGTACCTGTATGAAAATAGACACCACCGAAAGATGGCTGCCTGTATACGAAGCACTGGCCAGTAACGTAAGGCTGAGAATAATAAACCTTCTGGCACAAAAGCCAATGAATATAAAGGAGCTGGCCGAAAAGCTGAATCTCAGCAATGCAATCATGACCATGCATATAAGAAAGCTTGAAAAAGCCGGCATCATAAAGGCCGAGATCACTCCCTGTAGGGGCGGTATACAAAAACTGTGCAGCCTTGCAATAGATTCGCTGGAAATATCTTTTCCAACAGGTCAAAAGCCCCAAAGGAAGTACCACGAAATATCCATCCCTGTGGGCCACTACACCGATTTTAAGGTGACCCCCACCTGTGGATTGGCTACCCACGAAAAAGTCATAGGCCATTTTGACGACCCCCGCTATTTTCTTGACCCTGAAAGGGTAAACGCCAGAATCCTGTGGTTTACGCAAGGGTATGTGGAATACAAAATCCCGAATTACCTTTTGCCCAATCAGCAACCCGAAGAGCTGGAGATCTCAATAGAGCTGGGCTCCGAAGCCCCAGGCGTTAACAACAATTGGCCATCGGACATATCCTTCTTCATCAACGGGGTATACATCGGAAAATGGACTAGCCCCGGCGATTTTGGAGGCAAAAGGGGGATATATACTCCTTCGTGGTGGAGCAACAATATAAATCAGTATGGCCTGCTGAAGGTTATCCGCGTAAACGATAAAGGCAGCTTCATAGACGGGGAAAAGCTATCGGAAGTTACCATTGAAGACTTATCTCTCACCTTGAAGCAGTGGACATTTCGCATCGCGGTGCTGGACGACGCAAAACACATAGGAGGAGTCACCATTTATGGCAAAGGGTTTGGTAACTATGACCAGGATATTGTTGTGCGTGTGTATTACAGCGTGAAAAGCTTAAAAAAATAGACAATCCCCACCTCTGTCTAAGGCAGGGATTACTTTATGCTTGCTCTCCTTAGCTGTTTGCACAAAACTTAATCAGGTCCATAATTATTCAATTACAATCCATCTCGCCTGATATGGCAACATCTCTATGGTTTCATTGTAAATCTTCTCGTCACTTATTATATCAATGCCTCTAAAATCATTAGGAATTGAGACCCTTTCACTTGAAACATTTACAAGTACTAAAATCTTCTCGTTTGACCTATTATTATACCTTACAAACGAAAATATTCTACCATCCAAAAATATAACTTCCTGCGAGGCATTAGGCGAAAAGGTGGGGTGCCTTCTCCTGATTTTTACAAGTTTAGAAAGTTCATTAAATACCAAATTTCTAAGAGTATTACTCTGTTCAATCTCTCGGCACACAAGCTTATAATTTAATTTTTCCCTATTTATTCTCCTATTTATACCCGATTCTATTACCCCATCATACCAATTCTGCGAACCTAATAAGCTGTGAATATATATCCCTGGAACTCCTCTTAATGACAACAGTATGGCATGAGCCGCAATAAATTTATTGACTCTTTCTTGCATATTTTTAGATTTTGGATCAGTCAGCGCATCCATATAAGTAATATTAAGCTCATAAGGACTTTGGGAACCATCACTATTGAACCTATAGCTTATTTTTCCTCCATGATTTATGACAGTATTGACCATCATCTGTACTTCATCATCTGATAAAATCCCTTCAACGGGTCTAAGCCCTATTCCATCATGAGATGCTAAAAAATTAAAATACGTAGTATATTCAGAAAGAGGCGTACTCTCTAAAGATTTAGCCCATTTGCTCAATTTTTCAGCATTACCAGTAATAAAGGAAAAAAGCACCAAAGGAGGCAAGGGAAATTGATATACCAGATGCGCCTCATCATACCCGTTACCAAAGTAGCTTATATTATCCTTGTGCGGAACATTGGTCTCTGTAATGATCATGGTACCTGGAAATACTTCATCCAATACCAACCTTATTAACTTTACAACCGCATGGGTCTCTTTAAGATGCATGCAAGTAGTGCCCAGCTTTTTCCATACAAACCCCACCGCATCCAGCCTTATAAACCTTACCCCGTTATAAGCATAAGTTAAAATGACATTGAGAACCTCCAATAAAACATTGGGATTTGAAAAATTTAGATCTATTTGATCATCACTGAAGGTGGTCCAAAGGTATTTTACGCCTTCAGCTGTCTCAAAAGGCGTCAGTAAAGGCAATGCCCTTGGCCTTATAACAGTTGAATAATCTTCATTAGGGTCTGCAACAATAAAATAATTTTTATATTTACCCTTACATTTGAGGAAACTTTGAAACCATTTGCTGGATTTCGAAACATGATTTATAACGGCATCCAGCATCAAATCAAATTTCTTTGATAATTCCCTGACATCATCCCAACTGCCCAATTTATCGTCTACTTTGTAATAATCTACCACCGAAAATCCATCATCAGAAGTATAAGGAAACATTGGAAGTATATGGACTGCTGTTATAACATCATCAGCATAAGTACTCAAAAACTTATTCAATGTTACAAGAGGTTTTTCTTCTTCATCTCTGATCGAATCTGCATAGGTAATGAGCATAACATCATTTTCAGTAACCCAACCTTTAGAGCTGTAATTTTTTGCCTTATTTTTCCAAATATTTATAAAGGCATCAAACGACTTATATAATCGTCTGCTTTTTTCTCCATATAGCACTTGAAGAAGTTCCATTAATTTTGGGGAATAATCATTACTTAATGCCATCAATGTCATCAAAAGCCTCCTTAAACTTTTCAATAAAATTATTTCATCCCTAACATCTTATCTTTTAAATCAAGATAAATAATCCTCTGCTTTTACATCAGGAGAACACCCTTGTTGAGATTCTTTTCTATAAGGCAAAACAAGCCTCTTTTCTAAAATATATTTTTCACCATAAACCATGATATCAGTAATTCCACCGTCCTTTGAAGTAATTTCAATCTTATCCCTATCGATACTTATATGAATCTTCCTTAGCTTCAATTTTATGTCAAACTCTAATCCTTCCCATTCATATGGCAATGCGGGATTTAATTCCAATATGCCTTCATTATTAAAGACACCTCCAAATCCAATAACAGCCGCAAGCCAAATGCCTCCCATAGAAGCTGCATGTATTCCATTATCAGACGAATTTGGATTTTGTCCCATATCAATCATAGACGCTTGTTTAAAGCACTCGTATGCTGCCTGAATATCATCAAAAAAAGTAGCAACAATACTGTGTATAGCCATACTCAACGATGAATCATGAATAGTTCTAGCTTCATAATATTTCCAGTTTTTTTCAATCACCTCCTTATCGAATAGGTTTTTTAATACATACAAAAGCATAACGACGTCTGCTTGCTTTAACACCTGCATGTTAACAACCTGATCCCGAGAATAATCTAATAATATACTCTGCTTTGCTTCGCTATTTCTGTATTTATCTATATCAATTTGCTTTTTAGATAAAAAGGTGTCATCCTGTGGAATAATTCCGTTTTCATTTGGTTTGGGTAGATATAGTTTGTTATATACATCTAAATAAGTGTCGTACCTCTTTTTTAGATTTAATTTACGGTCTAAGAATTCAAACGTTTCTCTGTCTATTTCAGGTAATAGGTCATATAAACGCAGTGCTATTGATATAACGTAGTGCGCCATATAATTGGTATAAGCATTGTTATCCACATGTTCCGTGTATTCGTCAGGCCCTATCACATCCAGTATTTCATATCTCGACTTATTACTGTTCCACTTTGCTCTGCTGCACCAAAACCAAGCGCATTCAAAAATTATCTCGCTTCCATACTTTTTCAAAAAATCTACATCGTCTGTAGAAAGATAGTAGTTCCAAACCGCATACGCAATATCGGCCGTGATATGATGCTCTTTTATCCCTGACCATACCCTCGTAGGCTCACCAGTTATAATATTTATTGCAGCCCATTCAGGCGTTTCTTCTTCCCCTGTATAAGCGCTTTCCCAAGGATACATAGCCCCTTCATATCCGTATTGTTTAGCTTTTTTTCTAGCACCTTCCAATGTCAAATACCTATACTTTAGTAGTTGCCCTGCAATGTTTGGCATATTATATTGAAAATACGGCAAAATAAACAGTTCAGTATCCCAGAACACATGCCCTTTATATCCCTCACCAGTTAAGCCTTTTGCTCCAACACTAAACCTTTCATCATGCATGGGCGTCATTATAAGTAAATGATATTGCGCAAACCGCAAAGCAAGTTGATCAACACTGTTTTTGCTTTCAACCCTTACTTCTACATCTTTCCAATATTGTCTCCATTTTGATTTGCTTTTCTCAAAAAGCTCATCATAGCTTAATAAAGAACAAATCTTTAAGTGCTCCAGGGAATCATGTCTCATCTCCTGAAGGTTATATTTTTCTGCGTACTCCTTATCTCTTGAAGTAAAAACATTAGCAAACTTTTCAAAATTTATAGTTAAATTTTTTTTAGCTTTAAACTCGTACAGTCCAAAAATACTACGCCTTTCAAGAAAAAAATCTTTCCGTATATAGAAGATTCTATTCATTTTATTCTCTAAGTAACAAGAACAACAGCAGTTTATAACAAAGTCGATATTGGATTCGGTAGTTGTTTGGATAAGCTGGAGATATTCTTTCTCATAAACTCTTTTTTCTCCATCTTTAAAATGTTGCACACCCGAATTAGTCATTTTCCCATTAATTCCAGTTTTTATTTTTACTATTGCATCCTCATCAATAGGGGTAATAGAAACTTTAATCCCTATAAAATGCAAATCATCAAGGGATACAAATCTTCTAAATAATAATCTATATCTCAAGCCCTTGGGGCTTTCCCATAGTACTTCTCTTACCAATTCTCCATCTTTAAGATTAAGATATCGTGAATATTCAAGTATTTTCCCATAAGTCAACGAAAACAATTCTGAATTCAGATATATTTGCATTTCCACCACATCGGCAGCATTAGGAAGTTCTGTTACTTCATTAACATCTGCCTTATTATACGTACCTGCAACAAACATATTCCTAATCTGACCTACATAGGGCTCCTCAAAGGATGACCTTAACCCTAAATATCCATTCCCCAAAGCCATAATGCTTTCACATTTATTTTGATATTTAAGATCGAAATCTTCTTCCGCCAAAATCCAATTCTCGTATTCACCGGTACCTTTGCTATAACTAAGCATATCACCTACTCCTTTTAAGTTGTTAAGTTATATAATCATTGGTTGTCCTTTCTCAGCGGATTCATACATAGCATCTATTATTTTTTGTATCATAAGAGCCTCTTCAACTTTACATACCGGAAGTTTTCCCTCAATACAGCTCATTATAAAATCAGTGATGCTTTCATAATGCTTATCGACTTCTGGCAAAAACGGCAGCTCTATATTAGTTAAACTACTACCATTTTCAGAATATATCTCAGCCGGAAATATCGAAGCACCTGCTTTTTCTCCAAAAAGATGCACGTTCATGACTTTACTTTCTTTAATATTTAAAGCAAATGAAGTTTCTATATTTATACAGGACCCATCCTTAAACCTAATAAACCCAAATGCAGAATCCTCAACTGTAAACTTGGTATAATCCCATGAACCCATCAGGCCAATACCCGGCCTGTTGCCAATTTTTTGATATGTGCATGCTAAAACACACTCTGGCTCTGGATATCCCATCAAATACAACGCAGTATCCAACATGTGTATGCCTATATCGATAAGCGGTCCCCCTCCTTGCAATTCCTTATTAATAAATGTTCCCCAGCCCGGAATACCCCTCCTTCTTAAAGCCTGCACTCTAGCTGCGTATATATCCCCAAATACTCCTTTATCAATTAATTCTTTTATAGCCTTTACTTCGCTAGAATGTCTATAATGAAAGTTAAAGGTAAGTATCTTCTTATTTTTTTGTACAGCCTCATACATTTTTAAAGCTTCTGCATAATTGATAGCGGGAGGTTTTTCACATAAAACATGGCAACCAGCATTTAAGGCATCCACAGTAACCACAGAATGATATTTATTGGTAACACAAACGCTTACAGCATCTAAACTTTCATTTTCTAGCATTTTTCTATAATCTTGGTAGACCTTAGGTATACCAAATTTATTAGCTATATACTTCGCACGTTCTAAATTAACATCGCACACAGCAATTACGTCAACTTTATCTGCATGTTTGCTGTAATTCGGAATATGAGATACTTCCGCTATTTGTCCTGCACCTATAACCCCTATTCGCAATTTCCCCATTCTAACGCACCACCTTAGCAATACACTGTTTTATATATTCTACAGACTTTCTATATTCTACAACGGGGTCATCTCCAAGAACTCGACACTCAAAGGCCATATATCCATCAAAACCTATGTCATGTAACGCCTTAAAACCGCTCACAAAATCCATATGGCCATCTCCTGGTTGGTACCTATGACTATCCGCAATGTGAACATGGCCTATAAGATTACCACACTCTATAATGCTACGCGCAATATCTTTTTCCTCAATATTCATATGAAAGAAATCAGCTGTGATTTGCACATGTTTAAAGCCACCTGCAAGTATTAATTCTTTGGCAGCACCTAGCGTGTTAACCATGTGATCTTCATATCTGTTTAACGGTTCAAATAAAATGACTGTACCAGTTCTTTCAGCTATAATATCAAGCTTGCCTAAAGAATCCAATAATACAGCCCTATCCTCCTGTGGTGACCTTGGGGGTACTAAGGGAGGCAACCTCAGTGAAAACATTCCCCAGGCAGCAGGCACTACTATACCTTTAGCTCCTATCTTTCCTGCACATTTCAGTATTTTTTCTATATCCTGCAATGCCTGCCTACGCCTTTCTTCTTGAAAGTCACCTATCCATCCTCTGTATCCACCACAGACGCTTGAAATAGAAACGCCTGTTTTTACAACAGCTTCTTCCACTTCTTCAAACCTATTAACAAGCACATTCCCATCTACCTCATAGGCATCAAATCCCAAATCTTTAACCATCATTAATTTTTCAATAAAATTATCTGGAAAAAAAGGTTTATCCTGCGTTGCTAGCTTCATAAATTCTATCCTCCCAAATAATCAAAATTGCCCTAAAACTTCACACCCATTTTAATGCTCAAATGGGGTTCCCTATCTACAAACTTCATATAAGCTTCAGCGCATTCTTCAAATGGTACAACAGGATACACTATATCTTCGCATTGTAAATACCCTTCCATGAGCATCTTCCAGCAAACATCTTCAATTCGTCTTCTGTTCCATCTTGGATAATCGGGATTGGGTTCGCTGCATGCCCTGGAAAAAATTATTCTGCCATTATTGAAATGCGCCTCTCTACCTAAATTTAATCCTCCAAATTCTTTTGCGAAAGCAACATAAGAAATAGTACCCCCATAAGCCAATCCCCGGAGAGCGTGTTGCAACGCTGATACATGCCCACTTGTTTCGATAACAGCATCCACACCCATTTTATCTGTAAGCTTTTTAAGTTCAAATCCAACATCTACTTCATTAGGATCCAGAGCCACATCTGCTCCATTTTTAAGGGCAACATTTCTTCGGAGCTCTATAGGATCAACGACAACGACAAGACTAGCCCCCAATTTTTTGCAAATCTGAGCCGCTATTTGCCCTATTGCTCCCAACCCAAAAACAGCCACTCTGTCACCTGGTCTTATATTTGCGTCCCTAACTCCACCTAAAGCAAACTGGGCAGGATCATAACACACCGCATTTTTCCACGAAACATTCTCCGGCACTTTTCTTAATCTATAATTATTCACAGCATTAACAATATGAGTCTCTCGTATACCACCATATGAACAAACCCTGTCACCTATTTCGAAATCCTTAACATCAGCACCCTTTTCTATTATTCTGCCAACCCACTGATTACCAAGGTTCCACTCACCGAATTTTACCCCTTGTTCATCCTTGTCCTCCCTAGGTAAAAATAACTGCCATTCCGGATCATATTTTTCTTTAATAAAAGGGCTTTGTCCTCTAAAATCTGTAAGTTCTGTTCCATGCTTTGGAGATGCAAACTCTACTTTGACTTTAACTTCATTAGGCATTATTTCCCTATCCTCGTATTCAACTATAGCAGCCACTCTCGGCGCAACAGCCACCAACTGTCTAGGCATATTTTAATCCTCCTTTCTTATTGCACCATCTTTTATCTTTGTCTGAAATGAAACTTTACTCAAACATCAGCCTTTTATACTACCACTAGTCAAACCTCCAGTAATAAACTTTTCGACCAGTGAAAACATGATGATAACGGGTATTGCTGTAAGGAAAGACCCTGCCATCATCCGTCCCCAAACATAATCCTTTGAATTAAAAAGCTGTCTTAACCCTACAGAGAGAGTCATATTCTCAGGTGATGACAAAAAAGTAAAAGAGAACAAGAAGTCATTCCACGCAATCATAAACACATATACAAACACCGACATTACAGCTGGTATAGAAAGTGGCAACACTATCCTAAAAATTACTTGAAGTCTATTTAACCCGTCTATCATTGCAGATTCTTCTATTGAAGTCGGGATAGTAGTAAAATAACTGCTTAGCATAAACAAAGTAGCAGGCATAGTAGACACCAGACAAGTTATTACAACAGCCATCTTATTATCATTTAAGCCTATTCCAGATATTATCCTAAACAAGGGAACTACCAATAATATGCCAGAAAACATATATACAACCAAAGTACTTTCTTGAATATATTTTTTGCCAAAAAACTCTAATTTAGCGAGACTGTAACCACCCATTCCTCCTATTATTACAGCTAGAGTAGCTGTAGCAAACGCTATCTGAGTGCTATTCCAAAAATACCTTAAAAATGGATATATTTCTGGATTTAGCACGTCGATAAAATGTTGGAACGTAATTGCTTTGGGGAAAATCTCTGGAGGATATGCCACGGAACCCGCTGAAGTCTTTAACGCCGTTGTAACCATTAAATAAAACGGAAACAACACAATACTTAATATGAGCAGTATAAGCAGGTAAAACAATATTTTTTTAATTTTCTTTAGCGACTTCATGCTCTCTTGAACACCTTCCTTCCAACAAACAACACGAAAGTCATAATTATACAAAATAGCACAACAGTAATAGCAGCTGCTAAGCCATGATTATTAACCGAAAAAGCCGTTTCATAAAGATAGACTCCTATTACTGGAACTTGCTTAGTTAACAAGTATATATCCTCAAACTTATAGAAATTCCATATACTTCTTAAAATCACCAACGACCTTATAATGGGCAATATCTCTGGAAGAGTAATGTGCCAAAATTTACTCCACGCCCTTGCTCCATCAACTTCAGCCGCTTCATATAATGAATTATCTATAGATTGAAGCCCAGCTAGTATCATCATAAAACTATAAGGAAAAACTCTCCATGTATCAAACAGTACTACCAACATCAAAGAAAAAAGCGGGTGATCAAACCACATAGGAGCATCCTTAAACAGATATAGTATATCTACTGTCAGGTAATTGACAACTCCATAAATCCTGTTAAACATATATTGCCACACAAAAACCGTAGAAATAACTGGCGCCACATAAGGAAGAATAATTAATGAACGTGCAAATTTCCTTCCTCTAAATTCCCTATTCATTAAAAGGGCCACAAGTAATCCTACTATTGTAGAAAACACTACCGTAATTATCACATACATAAAAGTAGTCAACAATGACCTCAAAAAACTTTCATCTGAAAAAAGCTTTAAATAATTACTAGCTCCCACAAATTTATGGGGTTTCATAGGGCTTAACGAAACCTTATGAAAGCTTAAATATATATTATACATTATTGGATACACAATGATTGAAAATATTAAAAGTATCGCAGGAAGCATAAGCAAAAAACCCAATCTTGCTTCCGCCTGTTTGAGGCTCACTCTTTTTTCCCGTCTTCTTTGACCAAACATTATCCACCTCTCCACTTAAAACAATTTTTATTGAGGGGCCCTGTTTTTTGGCAAACAGGGCCCCTTTTACAGTATTTACTCATTGACTATTTCTTCCATTAATTGTTGAGCTCTTTCCATTTCTTCATCAATATCTTTATTTTGAACAAGTATAGCATTTAAAGCTTTCGGAATCACTAGCTTAGCTGTAATATTCCCCATCTTAGGATGGGTTTTTCCGTCTTGGAAGCCAAACATTCTAAGGTCTTCAAAAGCCTCTGGTACTTTTGCAGCAGTTTCGCCAAAAGCTTTTAACAACTCATGGGATAAATATTTTTCATCTTTTGCAATATCTCTTAATACTGGATTAGCCCCACCAGGAGCCATATGAAGCCACATTATATTGGGTTCCCGCTCAAGCATATACGCTAAGAATTTAACAGCAGCTTCTCTTTCCTCTGGTTTTACCATATTTGAAATTGTCATTGTAGATGTCATACCAAAGCTTGCAGCTACCTTTTTAGTTGGAATCGCAAACCCTATCTTGTCAGCCATATTTTGTTCATACAAGCTAGGCATAATATACGTAGAATACATTGCCATAGCCGCATTGCCACCTACAAAAGTATCCTTTACTTGAGTAACACCATTGGAACCCTTTGGGCTGTATTGATACAAATCTTTATAAAATTGTACTGCTTCTTTCATTTCAGGCGAATTAAATTTCGGTTGTCCATTTCCGTCAAAAAGCTCAGCATTGTTTGAAAGAGCAATTTGCTGGAATGTCTGTTCTGTGAAATCCGAAACTTCAGTTGCAAAAACAATACCATATTTTTTATTGTCAGGATCATAAAAAGTTTGAGCAGCTTTTAATATATTTTCCCATGTATCAGGCGCACTAAAACCTTTTTCTTCAAACCAATCTTTTCTATACCAAATACCAGCTACCCAACCTGATACAGGAACACCTATATACTCTTCTTTGTCAGGAAGTTTTAATACAGCTAATGCTCCTTTAAAAAATGCATCTGTTCCCTTAGAGTTAATGGCCTTTGTGTTTGCTTCAGTATCAATAACACCTTCTTCATACATTAACCTCATTTGATCAATAGACCCTTCTATCATCGCAGGAAGCTGACCAGACGACATAAGAGCTGTTATTTTAGTCCACAAACCATCTTCAGGCACCGGAACCTGCTTTACTGTTATCCCCGGGTTCTTAACCATAAAACTATCAATTATGCTTTGAATTGTCTTTACACGGGCTTCTTCAGGCTGTCCATGCAGTAACTCAATAGCTACATTTTTAATCTGCTTATCAGTTTGTTCTGATGTACCCTCTTCCTTCTGGCCATTCGATATTTGCCCATCGTCTCCAGATTTTTGTTTAGTACAACCATTTAAAACCAAAGCCACCGTCATAACTAAAACAACTAAACCAATTAAAATTTTTTTCTTCAGCATATCTTTTTCCTCCCCACCTTTATTTTTATTTCTAGAATTTTACTTTATATCAGGCAGAAGTTCCCTACGATTTTGTAGAACTATACATTCGTTACATATTAAATTCAGTAAAAAAGGGAATTCTGCATGATATCAAAACAACTCACTTTTTCTGATTTCATTAACCATACGTACAAATACATCATAAATTTCTCTTATATGCTCAAATTCAAAACTGAATATTTAATCGTTCTCCAATTCTCATAAAAACTCTTAATTGTTTTAAATCTTAATTCTGATGTACTTTTCAAAACCAAATCCGCCTTATGCAAAGATTTTTTTTCTCCGATTCCAACGCTAAACATACCCGCAGATTTTATGGAATTAATTCCCGCTTCAGAATCCTCTATGCCTACACATTCGTAAGGATGTACCCCCAACTCTACCGCTGCCTTTAGAAAAATATCAGGGAAAGGTTTACCTCTAGCAACTTCTTTAGGGTTTACGACGTAATTAAATCTGTCTATCAAGCCAAGTTTATCAAGTATAAACGTTGCATTTCGAGATGCGCTTGCTAGAGCCGTATAAACTTTTTCCCTTTTAAGTTCCTCAAGAAATTCTTCTATCCCAGGCATGATATTAGCTCTATTCAATTTTTCGAGCATATTCACATAATAAGTATTCTTTCTATTAGCAAGTTCTTCTTTTTCAGCCGGCGTAAATTTAGCATTTATATTGTTATATTCCAAAATTCTTTCCAAAGAATCCATTCTCGATAACCCTTTTAAACTTTCATTTATTGCGTTATCAAATTTTATATTAAGCTCATTTGCTAGCTGTTTCCAAGCTAAAAAGTGAAAATAAGATGTATTTGTTATCACGCCATCTAAATCAAAAATTACCAACCTCACCATAATCACCACACGAAACCGCTTTCGTTCTAAGTAACATTATACTACATGTTTTTTCGTAAGTAAAGACCATTTTCAAATTTTTTGTAGATTATAAAATCAAATTTATACACTTTCTCTTTTTCTAAAAACATAAGGTACATAATCTATCCGTTCAACAGATTCATTTTTTAACATTTTTATCAATTTTTGTGCTGCAATCCTCCCCATCTCTTTAAAATCCTGAACAACCGTCGTTAACCTAGGATTAACATATTCACTCAACTGAATTCCATCAAACCCTGCTAACGCAACATCATCAGGAACCTTTTTACCTAAATCATTAATGGCCCTCAACACACCCAAAGCCATTAAATCTGAAGCACAGAATATAGCCGTAATCTCAGGATGTTCTTTTAGTAATTCTACAGCCTTTTCATATGCTACATCCTCATAATAATCTGCATATTTTATATATTCATTACGTACTTTCAAACCTAAACCCTTTAAAGCTTCTCTATACCCTAATTCCCTAACTTTACTTACATAAGCTTCTCTCAGACCATTAATAAATGCAATATTCTTATGGCCTTTTAAATACAAATAATTTATTACCTCTTTTACCGCTTTAATATTGTCAGTAGTCACTGTAGTAACATTATCGTTCCCTTCAATGCTTATATCGATTAATACACATGGAAGCTTAAATTTTGATATTTCTTCAAAATAAGGATCACTTATTTTTAACCCGTATATTATAACACCGGCAATTTGCCTCTCTTTACATAGTTGTTCCAATTTTTTTGTTTTTTGTTTTTTGTGATCAGTATTTATTATTAATAGTTCAAAATCATTATCAGAACAAAAATTTTTAGCTCCAATTAATAGTCTATATATAATATTTCCGTTGCTATCAGTTTCACGTATATCAGAAAGAACAAGACCAATAATGTTTGATTTTTTTAATGCCAAATTCCTAGCAGTAAAATTAGGAGAGTAATTATATTTTTTAGCTATTTCTATTATCCTTTTTCTGGTTTCCTCACTAATATCAGGGTAATTGTTTAAAGCTTTAGATACCGTTGTTACGCTCACGCCAGCTTGCTTGGCTATTTCTTTCATAGAAATCATTTTTCGCTCACTCCAACTTTTATGAAATTATAGCAAATAGGTCAATAAATACAAAAAATCAAAAAAATCAAACTTAAATTTTTGTTTAAAATTACCTTTGCTCAAAACCAAGTTAATTTACCATCACTCATCTTTATATTTTACTGTCTCTAAATTCTTCAGGTCAAGTACCAGTACAAATTAATCTAGAAACTCTAAAGATTTGTGTTTTCATCAATAAAAGCAAAAAACCAGCCCTTTCATATAAGATCGGGCTGGCCCTGGCCATCATAGTCTTTGTGACATCCTGTTTTCGTTCGCTTAATCTTTCGCAGTGTGGACATCTTTATATACCTTCTCATAAGTCTCCAACCACGCCTTAACTTCATTTATATAGTCATTCAATGCAAATAGCTTTTGCTCATCCGGCAAATCCACAAACCGTTGATTGATACCCGCAAGCTGGCGCACAAAATCGCGAAGCTCCTCCAGCTTGTTCTTTAGCTCTTTGTTTGCTTTTTCCAGACGAGTCAGCTCATCGCCATCTCCTTTTTCTCTACCCCTTGCCGCCATGTCTACCAGCTGCTTCAATCCCCTGAAGAAACCTTCAACCAAGAAATCGTCGAATGTGCTCATGCTGGCAACAGCGTCTCCGATTATCCCTATAAGGGAATCCTTGCGGCTGCGCTGCACATCCACATCGCTCCTTGTATCACCTGTAGTTTCTACATCTCGTTGGGCAGACGCTGAAACAGAGTCGCCATCCACTATTTGTCTGGTGTAAGGATTGAAATACCTGATCCCTTTTTGAGACATCTCGGCCATCAAACCCTCAACATATTCACGCTGGCTGGCTATTACATTTCTGTATTTGTTTTGTAATCTCAGCATCTTCTTTGGGTCTCCACCTGCCAGGCGATTGGCGCACGAGCGTACCGACTCGCCTTCGGCCTGGGCTATCAATATAGACATGACCAGATTTTTGACCTCGTCTTCTGTAAAAGACTTGCCAGCTACTCCTTTCAAGGACCTGACTTTCTCCCTTTTCTCGCCTGACTCGTTATCACCGGCTAGCTGGGCATGCAAATAGCGGTAATAATAGTTTCTTATGGTATTGACCTTAAGGCCGCTCTTTTTCGCTACCGCTTCGAAAGCCTGCAGCATAGGAACATTTTCCTCTTTGGCACGGAGTACCTCTTCCTTCATAGAAGACATGAGTTCAGCATCAATACCTGGTGCACTGTTGTCCATAGCGTTGTCATTCTTGATGGTTTCATTCCTAGCCATTTCATATCCCTCCCGATCGATTTATTAATTTTTACCTAATATTATTAACCATAATTATCCTGTTTATACAGTTGATGCTGTATATATTATAAAATTTAAAAATACATCACTCTTGCTCTACAATCACAATGGTTACCGTATCCGATTCAAAATTGGTTCCCACCTCTTCCACCACTCCAAGCAATTCAAGTTCATGATACAGAGCCTTGCGCTGTTCAATGGACGTAACTCTCAGCGTAATGCTGTTCTCCGTCTGATCAACCATGTCTATCCCATGTTGAATGGCCCTTATCATAAGGGTTTGAGGGGTTATGCATACATCCTGCACCCTCAACTCAACCTTATCCGACTTGATGTAGCTATCGGCCTCTCGGGCTTGCTCTAATGTTTCAGATTCAGCATTAGAAGCGCTAACATCACCTCTATCCAGCTTTTGCTGCTTCTCAGCCTCGACTGCCAGTCTATCGCTTGAACCCGCCGACTCTTCGGCCTGCGAGCCTTCCATCGAGCTTTTATACATGTCTTCTGGAGCTGCCGAATCGGTCTGCCCCTTTTCCTGCGGAGAGGTATACAGCAGCCCGTCCAGGCTCAGCACCCTGATGGCCAGTACGATAACAGCCGCTGCTGCAGCTATACCCACCCACTTTATCCACCCAGAAAACCTGCTGTGCTTTCTGTGTACCATCCCGGTTACCTGCTCGGCCTCCAGGCGAGCCCGCAGCCTATCCAAAAAGCCATCGGGCAGCTCCTCTTCCTCGAGCGCACCTACCATTTGCACCACAGTTTTCATCTGTTCAAACCTCTGTCTGCATCCAGAACAGCTCTCTATATGTGCCTCCAGCTGTCGGGCTTCTTCCCTGTCCAGCTCACCATCTATATACGGGGAGATAAGTTCCTGCGCAACCCTGCAATCCATCCTACGGCTCACCTCCTGTCACTCCAGCATTTCCCGGAGAGCATCGCATAATGCAGCCCTTGCACGGCTTATATGGGATTTAACGGTACCCAAAGGGACCTGCAGGATTTCTGCAATCTCTTCATAGCTGTAATTCTGTATATCTCTCAGTATAATCACCGTTTTATATTCGGGCTTTAAACCGGCGATACAGGCTTGCAGCTTCCTGTATCGTTCCCTTTTTATCACCTCTTCTTCCGGCAAGGGGTCACTGGATACAAGCTCTATCTCAACGGCATCTTCCCCTTTGCCTGGATTTAGCGAAACGGTATCAAGCCTCCTGCCTTTTCGATATCTATCAACGCATGTATTATATGCAATGCGGTATATCCAGGTTGAAAACCTGCTGTTCCCTTTAAACGACTTTAGATTTCGATATACTTTTATAAACACTTCTTGAACCAAGTCCTCTGCGTCCTCACGGCTGTCGGTCATCCTATAACAGTAGCTGTATATCTTCTTTGCATAAAGGGAGACCAGCTCTTCAAACGCCGACACATCGCCATTTTGGGCCATTTCTATAAGCAAGGCCTCATCGCTCATTCAATTCCCTCCCCCCTTTTAGATTACACATACCCCAGCTATCGCCAAACTGTTGTCAACTGTTATCTTCCCCAACAAACGCTTTCTTACTAGATATTAATTATACCACAATAAATATAGACGTTTAATACACATGTCGAATTTCTAGGGGTTTTGTATAATTTTTATAATTTTCATGCTCTTTTATGTGTATTTTCATCAAACTTTTATCAAAGCACCAGTCTAAATGCAAAAAAATAAAAACCGCTTTTTCAATATCATAAGCCAATGGTACGCCAGCGCCTGATAAATATTTATTTGACATACCGCAATTTAATTTGTCATATTGAAGCACATATATTTTTATTATAATTCTCATGGTCATTGCATTACTATCAGCAATTATTTTGAGAAATATCATTCCCTTTATTACGTTACTTCTGACATCACAATCATTACATAAAAAATACACATTTTTTATTGCGTTTATAGATTTCAGCCCACCAACCTGAAGGTTGAGCCCTCGGGCGTCTTTATGACCTCGATTTGAACCGGGAAAGCGTCTTTCAACTCCTGGACGTGGGTGATCACCAGTATCTTGTCAAACTCGTCCCTTATGGCGTTTATGACCTCCACCAGACGCTCCCGCCCCTGCTCATCGAGCACGCCGAAGCCCTCATCAAGTATCAGCATCCGCATGTTGGCTCCGGCTCTGTTGGCCAGTATCTTGGCAAGAGCAATGCGTATGGCAAAGTTTATGCGAAACTCCTCGCCCCCGGAATATGTCTCATATTTCCTGGTGTCCATGCCGTCGGATATCTTGATGTCCAGCGTCTCAACCACGTTGCCCGACTTGGTATCGCGCTGCGTCAAAAACTCCACCGCAAGGCGCCCATCGGTAATTTTGGCCAGAATCCGGTTGGCCTCGTCCTGAAGCTCGGGTATAGCATTTTCAATGATGGCAGCCTGTATGCCCCGTTTGCCGTATATCAAAGCCAACGCCTTGTACACCTCCAGCTGCTCATGCAGCTGGCGCTGCTCCTCCCTCTTCTTCTCAAGCTGCTGCTCGGCGGCCAAAATCTTGTTCATGCGCTCCTTTAGAGCTCCTCTCCTGGCTTCCATCGAGCGGATATCCTTCTGAATGCTTTCAAGCTCTCTCTCCAGCCCAGAAGCCCTGGCAAGTATCTCGGGTAGGTCTTTTATGGAGCCCTGCAGCGTCTCCAACAAAAGCGCCATGTCCTTGATATGCTTTTTTCTGTCGTCGATGAGCCTAACAATCCGCTGCAGGCTCTCAAGGTCGGAATCCATCTGCGCCCGGGCCTTCTGCACGGCCTCCCACTGGCTGGGCACCTTAGCCAGCTTACCCAACCTGTCCCGCACACTGCTGTGCTCCTGCGGGTCATAGCCCACCTGCTGTATCTGACGCTCTGTCTCCTCTATCTGTTGCATAGCCTCCTGGGCGTAGTCCTTTGTTTCAAGCTGCTTTTTAAGGGGATCAAGCTGTGCCACCAGCTCTTCGATCCTTTGCCGCGCCTCCTTTATTTCACTGATCTGGCGGTCTATCAAAGCCATACGTGACTCCAATCTGCTCCGGCTTTTAAGCTTTGCCCTTATGCTATCAATCCGCAGCTGTACCTGGTTCCTTTCATTTTCAAGGCTGGCTATCTCTTTTTTAAGCCCCTGTATGGATTGCTGAACGGCCTTCCCCTGCTCCGCTACCTCTTTCAACAATTCATCCCTGTGTTGTGCATCCAGCGGCCTTCCGCAAACCGGGCAGCTGGACTCGGCACCTTTAAGCGCAGTAAACCTTTCCTTCAGCTCTTCCAGCTGTCGTCGCAGAGAACCTTCCCTGCCAGCCAGATCAGCTGTCTCCTGTCCAATTTCTGTCACCCTTTTCTCCAGCGCCTCCAGCTCCTTCTCCAGCGCATTTAGCTCCTCAATGCTCTTTTGGCAGGACTGATATTCCCTGTGCAGAGCCTCTGCCTGTTCAATCTTGATTTCAAGTTGCGCTTTCTCCCTTTCCAGCACATCGATGTGGTGGCGCAGCTCCTGCTCCTTAATGCGCAGCTCACCCAGCAGGCGCTCCCTCCTGGTTTTAAGTTCGGCTATGCACTGGTATTTATAGGCCAGGACCTTCTCCCGTTCCTCCAGGGCCTTAAATTCGGCATAATTTTCCTCTATCTCATGCTGGTTTTGTAGCACCTTTCTGTAGTCCTCGATTCGCGCCTGCAAATTTTCCCTGTCCTTCTCCAGGGCAGCCAGCTGCTTTTGTTCCAGTATAAGCTGCTGCCGGTGGTATTCAATCCTCTCCTTTATGGCGTTCTTCTCTTCCCTCTGCTTGTTCAGCACCTCCAGCTGCTCCCTCAGGCTCTTCTCCTTTGCCTGCAATTCATCAAGGGTATTTTCTACCTGAAACATATCGCTTTGAACAGCTTCTTTTTCGGCAATCTGTTGCTGCAGCAGCTCTATCTCCCTCTCCAGTAGCTCCAGGCTGTTTTGCACCTCGTTGCGCTTATCCAGCGCCTTTCTCTCCAGCTTATCGTAAACCGATAAATTGAGTATCTCGGCCAGTATCTCCTTCCGTTCGCTGGGTTTTTTGGTGGCAAACAGGTCAGCCTTGCCCTGGCTCAAATACCCGGTACACAGGTAGGTCTCATAATCCAGCTTGATGACCTCTTGGATTTTCTGCTGGGTTTCATCTATGCGGTTTCCGCTTATGGGCACGAAAGCGTCACCCCTCTTTATCATGAAGTCCAGGGATGACAGGCCTCTTCGCTTGTCGCGCTTGCGCACCACTTTGTAAACTTGACCATCTTCTTCAAACGAAAAGGCCACCTCCATCTCGTCGGCACCCGTCCTCACCAGGTCATCTACACCACCCCTGCCGTCCATGCCCTTGCACTTGCCCCACACGCACCAGGCTATGGCATCTGCCAGGGACGACTTGCCGTTGCCGTTGTCGCCGCTGAGCAGCGCCACATCAAATAAGTTAAAATCCAGCACCGGTGCTTTTTCGCCGTAGGACTTAAAATTTCGCAGATACAAACTAAGAGGTCTCATATGGCTCCCTCCTCCTTGAGCTCCTGAATCAACTGCTCGTTCGCCTTAAGCAGCGCCTGCCTTATTTCCTGGTATTCCTGCTTCTTTGAAATGTATTCGGCCACGGCCTGCACGACATCCATCCTCTCGGTGATGCCCGGGTGTCTCAAGTGCGAAAGGTCGGAAATTATATCCTTTTCAATGCCGGCCACATAAAAGGCCCTCTCGCGAAGTATCCTGTAAAGCTCCTTTTCTCTAAGATTGGACATGGCATGGGCCGGCAGCCTCACCTTTACCTTGACGATAGCCTCTTCCAAAGGTTGCCCTTGAATGGCCTCCACCACCTTTTTGAAGGGATCACCGGTGGTGGCATCCACATAAAAGGTCCTGAACGGCCGGGTATCCAGTTTTATGAACTCAAAGGAAGTCTCACCTTTTTTGAGCAACACCTCGACAAAGCCCTTATCCTCTTTTTCCTCGTTGAAGTCCACCCTGTCCAGGCTCCCGCAGTAGACCACAGGCGGCTTATCGTAAAGCACCTGGTGCTTGTGTATGTGTCCCATAGCCACATAGTCAATTTCGGGCCTGGCAAAGAAGCCAACAGGGAGCGTCACTTCCCGCCCCAGCATGATGGCCCTCTCTGACCCTGACACCGCGCCTATCAGAGAAAAGTGCGCCATGAGAACGGCAGGCAGCGCAGGGTCAAGCTTTTCTATCAGCATATCCAGCAGATGCCCCAGCCTGGTGCGGATGGCGATGGAGATCTCCTCTATGGTAGAACCCTCAACGGCAAGGTTGCTGGGCGAGGCATAGGGCAGCGCCACCACCTGGAAAGCGCCGCGCCGCGTATTTAAAACATCCAGGCTGGGCTTCCGGCGCACGTATACGCCCGGGAGGTCAACCACATCGTATATCTCCACCGAGGTGGCCTTCCCAGCAGCACTATGCAAGTCGTGATTGCCCACTATTATGTATACCTTTATATCGGCATCCGAAAGGCGCTTCACCCTTTTGGCAAACTCCCGCTGCTGGGTGACATCGGGCTCCCTGTTCTTAAATACGTCACCGCATATCAGTACGGCATCGACCTCGTTGCCTATAGCGTAGTCCACCAGCTTATCCAGGGTGGTTAAAAAGTCGTTGATGCGGGAATGGATACCGGTGGCGCTATCCAGCCTGCCGTAATTCTGCATCCCTATGTGAAGGTCACCGGTATGAATCAGGCGAATGGGCTCCATCATATGCCATACAGCTCCTTCATAAGGTCTTCGAATTCTTTACCCGGTGGCAGTTCATCCACGCCATAGTTCCCTGCAGGGCTGCCAAAAGCCTGCTTGTGTCCCGCCATCGGCCCCCGGCTAAACGCGCCATCCTCGTCCCTGGTGATTTCCTTATAGAAGGTCTCGTCGTACGTCCTGGTCTTTATAACCACGGGCATTGGAACGGCGTGCCCCATGATGATGGCCTGCTGCTTTGTGTCCAGGCTGGCCAGGACGTTGCGCAGCATCCTGGCATTGTTTACCCCGCACAGTACCGACTCTATGTCCTTTTCCTCGGTGAGCAGGGCCACTATCTTTGTACCCAGCTGTGAAAGCACCTCGGGGTCAATGCCAGAGGGTCGTTGGTCCACCACCAACAGCGTTACGTTGTACTTCCTCATCTCCCTGGCGATCATGCCAAATATGGTCTGGCGCGACAGCTCTGGGCTCAAAAACTTGTGGGCCTCTTCGATGACTATGACCAGGGGCGTGTTATTGCCCTGCATTCCCCCCAAAGCCCTTTCGCTGCGCTTGACATACAGCTCGTGGATGCGACGGGTCAGGATATTGGCCACCAACATATAGGCCAGCATGCTCCTTTGATGGCCGAACTCCAGCACCACGTTCATTCCGCTATCCAAATACTGCATTATTCGCTCCACCGCATCGTCTGCCGGATTTTCCTTTATAAACGGCAGCTTCTGCAGCTTGAACAGCTTACGCTGAAGTGCCTGTAGCGCCCCTGCATGAGCCCCAGTCCTCTCAGCAAACTCCTCTATGGCAAATGCGTCCATGTTCAAAAAGGTGATCAGCCAGTCCTGCCCCAGATGCTTTTGAAGCACATATATTACCTCCAGGGCAGTGGGGTTTAGGTTCAGCTCCTCCCGCACCATCACGATATCCTCGGCTTCGATGGAGCGGTAAGGTATCTCCACCACAAAGTCGGGATGCACCCCTCGATTGCGCGAAGACTCTGGGTCCAGGGTAAAGATGGCCACCTTGGAGCCAAACAGCTGTTTTAGCCCCTTAGCCTTTTTGCGCGTCTCATCCTCGTCCTCGCCTTCCCAGCCGTACTCCGAATGCATGTCAAACACCAGCACGTTGCACAGCCCGCTCTTTATCATGCCGCACAGCATGATACGGGTATAAAAGGTCTTGCCGGTACCCGACTTGCCAAATATCCCGTTGGACCTCTCTATGAATTTCTTGAGGTCTATGCATACCGGTATGTGATCCATATCCAGTGGAGAGCCCACATGGAAATGCGTTCGGTCAGGCCGCCCAAATATCTTGAAGACGTCCTCCTCCCGTGCCTCACGGACGCGGGACAGGTAGGAGGGTATGCTCTTTACGGGCTGTACCCTGCCATCCTCACGCCTTATGGCAATCATGGGCTGAATCTTCACCTTGTCTATTATACCGGTACCTCTGACCACCTCATTGAGGAGCGAGTTGTCCGACAGCGTCTCGTAAAAAGCCTTCGGATTGGCCGCTTCAATGTCCTCATCCACTACCATTGAAAAAAAGTCATGGGTCCTGCCTTCCACCACGCAAAAGGTGCCTACTTTGACTTCTTCTATATTCTCGCCTATATCTAGCCTTACTTCCAGGCCGCCTGAAAGCGAACCCCTGAGGATAGTCCCCCTCACGCTATATCCACCCTCTCTAAAATGGACTTGAGCCTCTGGGTGTCGTAGTTCAGCATCTTCAGAAGCTCGCGCCCTGCCCTGACTATATATTCCCGCGGATCGGGATGAAAACGGGCTGCCATGCGAATGGCCGCAGCCGTCAGCTCCTCACCGTTACCTGCGGGGCTGTTGAGCGTCTTTTCCAGAAAACCAAGGTGCTGCGAAATGGTCAATATCTCATCGTCATCCGCCTTTTCCACAGGCAGATGAAGGCTGAGGTGTATAGGCGGGTAATATGGATGGTACCGCCCGTCCTGGGCATACCCCACCACTACGCAGGAAAATTCGGTGCGAAGCAACTCAAAGATCTGCGGCTGCTCCATCTTAAGCTCATCGATCGACTTGAAAAAAGCCTTTGCCTTGCTCATGCCGTCCAGGCTGCCTGTATAAGCCCCCGAAACAATGCCATATACCCGCAGCTCACCATCCATGACCCTGACAAATGAGCCATAGGCAGGCACCTGGTCGTACCTGACTGCCTCGGCCACAAACTCGGCCGTCCTGCTCTCTATGATCTCCCCTATCAAGGTATGCACCCCTTTCTAAAAAATCCTGGTGCGCTTGCGCAGTTCTTTATTGGTGACACGGCTGGGAAGCCCCCGCCTGACAAACTGCCCTTCCACCAGGCGGTAAAACGCCTCCCGCTCCTCGCCCCTTATCACCGCAAAATGGTGTGCTTCCTGAAGCGCTATCGGATAGCCCATGCCCTTTTGTGCTTGATCGTACACCGCCCAGTGAAGCAGGTTAAGCAGGCCCTCGTCCTCCAGCACGTAGTCGGGCGCCTCCACACGGGCTATCTCGCTACCGACGTTTATGTAGAAGAACCCTATACGGTACAGGGGCCATTCATGCCGCGGCAACGTGTTGATGCCGCCGTAAAAGCATGCCGATCGCTCTCCTGGCCTGAGGAGGCGGGCAAATAGGGTGGTATCCCTCAAACCCTCCAGCCTGTGGCAGGGCGCCGTCGCGTCGCTTCGATATTCGCAGCCAGCGCAGTTCATGATGGGCTGAGTACAGTCACGGGCCCGCAAAGTGTTTATCACAAGGGAGGTGCGGGAACCCGATATGTATCCTGCCACCGGAATGCCAAGGCTTTGTCCCACTTTGAAGACATCTTTGAAGTGCGGAGCGGTAAAACCGCCTATATCCTTTTTGGCCGATGCCGCCTTATCCCAGGATACAAGCGTGCCGTCCACCAATGCCACTGTGGGGATACCCTCTCTTCGGTGATTTAAAATCAAATCCTTCAGGTGCTGGGCCTCCATGGCGGCGCGCTTCTCAGCCAGATCCTCTCCCCGCAGCAGAAATACTTCCAATTCCCCCTGCTTGTACAGGTCTTCATCCCTATAATACAGGTAGGGCAGGCTGTCCATAAGCGGCGGGTCCCCTGTACCGTAATGCAGCACCACCCTGCCTATGTTGAGCACATAGCACAATACGATCTCGTGCGTGTCCACATCGATTTGCGATCCGTCCACCGCCATAACGGTATGGGTGGAAATGGGCTGTGGAAGAGGAAAAACATCATCTAACCTGCCCCTGGGAAAGGCTACAAAAAAATGCCGTGAATCCGAATCTATTTTTTCTATGTAAGCCTGCGGGTTTTCTCGAAAATCGCAAACGGCTTCCAGCACGCAGCGCTCCTTCTCCTTCAGCTGCTGTATTTCCTGCTGCCGGGCCCGTGCCATCTCCATCAGCTGCAGGCTTATCTTGCTCAAATCCAGCATATTCACACTCTCCCGTATTGCCCCTGGTTTTCTATTAGAATTAGACTGTCAAACTCTCAAGACGGTTTCAGTTTATCAACGGTTCAGTTTAATTCTATCCCATTTTCAGCCATTTGAACCTCCCACGAGAAGTCGCGTGATTCCTGCTTCATATATGTTAATACAACTTTAACGTCCTAACTCATGATTAAAATCACGAGTGCGCGGACGCCTATCCATCAACCGACTTCCTTTTGCAGCTACATTTTTTCAAAATTTGTTTTGAGCACCAAAATAAATCTTTACACTAACAAAACATACAAGAATCCTTTTACATAAAGATAATATCAAACATGAATAATACGACCAATAATATTCTATCACCTTTCAATAGAATGTTCAAAACTATTTATAGCTTAATTTACATTTGAAGCGTATGCAATTGAATTAGCGTTTTTAGTCCGTTTTACCAAAAATATATTACAAAAAATTCATTATACAAAATATGGTGAACTCTGGTATAATATAATTTGTATTAAAGCGGTACAAATCTTAAATATGCAAGAATAACGGAGAGAAACCATAAACTTTACTGGATAAAAGCGAGGTGAATGGCTTTATGGCCTCTGGACCAGGCACCAGATGCGACGTGTTAATATTTTCTGCCAGCTACGGAGCAGGGCATTACCAGGTATCCAATGCACTGGCCACAGCCATAAAGCAGCAGCGTCCCGACTGGAACGTTGAAATATGCGATTTTTTAAATTATATAAACCCGTTTTTCAAGCAAACGCTGCTGTTTGGCTATCACCAGGTCATCAAACACTTTTCGACCGGATATAAATGGTTTTACGAGGCTACGCGCCATCTGCCTCCTGATTCCAGATGGCAGCGCATGTTAAACCGAATCGGCAGGCAAAAGCTGCTGGAAGCCATATACAGCCGTTCACCCAGCGCCATAGTGTGTACTTTCCCCAACCCGGCCGGGGTGATCTCCTACCTTAAATCCCGCGGCTATATAAACACACCCCTTGTAACGGTCATTACGGATGTGGCTTTCCACAGCCAGTGGATCCATCCGTACGTGGACGCTTATATACTGGCGGCCGACGTCGTGGCCAAATACTTAAAAAGAAAAGGCATACCTCCATCGCACCTATATGTCACGGGACTTCCCCTGCGGCAGGAGTTCATGGCCCCGTGCCATGATCCTTCAATATGGGAGCGCTACGGCCTCAGGCGCGATCTCTTCACGCTGTTGATGATGGGCGGGGGTTGCGGCCTGCTGTCAGATATGGAGGACATATGCGAAAGCCTGGCAAAGCTTGACTTGCCCATGCAGGCCATAGCGGTGACCGGCACCAATTATGCACTGGCCAAAAGGCTGGAGGACATTTCGCAACATTCCAAGATACCTCTTCGCGTACTGGGCTACGTAGACAACATAGCGGAGCTCATGGAAATATCCGACCTTTTGCTGACAAAGGCGGGAGGGGTAACCGTATTTGAAGCTCTGGCCAAGAAGCTGCCAATGCTGATATACAAACCCCTACCCGGCCATGAGAGGAGCAACGCCCGCTTCCTGGTTCGCTACAAAGTGGCCGTACAGGTGGATGACGAGGAGGAAGTGATCAAGACCATCATCGATTGCATCAATGACCCTTCCATACTGAAAAGCATGGCACAGGCCATGGAACCCATATCAAAGCCTTTTGCCGCCAGGGACGCTGCAAATATAATAGTACAGATGGCCGAGAACTACAGGAATGGTTCGCAGCAGCCCAACCTGTTTATATCATAAAATCGACCTGTAGCCTTTTTATGTAACTAAAGCATAAAACACTGGCGTTATTCGATTCAATATACTACATCGTAATGGTACTGCATCATCATAGCACTGTAAATTATTTATGCTATGATGAGCAAAACCGAACCACTATAACTGTAAAAAGTCAATTTTGCTGCTCAAAACGAAATCGACAATTTTGAAGCAAAAATGAGAGTGGGCAAAAAATTAAGTTTGCAGCAAAATTAATTATGAAACTCAAAAAGCAAAATATCTGTATCAGGAAAGGGTCGTAAAAGATGTGGGTATTTGCATCTATAGCGGCAGCTGCAATCGCGATATTTGCTATTTACTGCCTCATACCAAACTACTGGATGCGCAACCGTTCAAAACGAGTCGTGCGATGCGGAGAGACCAATAAGCCATGGATAGCCCTCACCTTTGACGATGGACCAAACCCGATATATACGCCCAAGCTACTGGATATCTTAAAAGAGGCCGGCGTAAAGGCTACCTTTTTTGTCGTTGGAGAGCAGGCACTCCGGTATCCTCATATACTTCGCAGAACGCACTCCGAGGGGCACACCGTGGGATGCCACTCTTTTTCCCATCGCCATTCATGGCTGATGTCCCCCCTGCGCACCTTCAGTGACATTGAGCTGACCTGCCAGGCCATCAAAAGTTCTTTAGGACATCAGCCCCGCTGGTATCGGCCCCCATGGGGCATGTTCAATCTTTGCAGCGCAGCGGCGGCTCGAAGGTTGGGCCTTGAGATCGCTTACTGGTCCATCGAAGCACAGGACTGGGAAGCCAAAACCACAGCCCGGCACATATACGACGCCGTCATCTCCCAGGCACAGCCCGGCTCTATAGTGGTGCTGCATGATAACAGGGGAGCCCCCGGGGCACCTGCCAAAACCCTGGAAGCACTCCCCTCCATTATCGACACGTTAAAGAAAAAGGGTTACACATTTGTAACCCTTGACCAGCTGAAAGGAGATAGGACATGATCAAAAGGCTGATAGCTCCCGTCTTTATACTGTGGGAAAAAATATTTTCTAGGCTGAACAACATCTATACCGTTGAAAATTCCCCCTATGGGCTGCTGAGGATGAGCATCCATCCATACAGCGGCGACCCTCTCCCCTTGGAGGATGGCTCGACCCTTCAGCCTGGAGAATACGTGGCCGAGCTTCACATCTCCAACACCGTCATATACAGCGGTAAAGTAGGAAACGTAACGGTGGCTTCGGACATACACCTGCTCCCTCTATTTAGGGAGGAGATGTACAACCTGGCGCGGCTTGCCCGCGACGGCAGGCTGGACCCGCGAGTAAAGGCGCTGTGGGGTGTCACCCTGTTTGGCCCCGGCGTAAAGCGTATGGGCTTTCAGTTACGACCTCTGCCTTCCGGCAAAAACGCCACAATGCTCAAAACCTGGATGGGATTTTTACGCTGGATGTTCTCTCCACCCACCGCCCGGAAGCGCTCCAAAACAAGCGCTGCCAGACAAGCCCAGGAATTCTGGATGTCCATCAAACACCTAGTTGAAAAGTATGGGAATTAATCCCCACCTGCAGCTCTGTGCTTCAGGCTCTTTCGCCGCCTAAAGAAGGGCAGTGAATCGCGCACCAGATAGATCAAGGTTCCCGCTGTCAGGATAATCAAAAATATCACGACGGTAAGGGCAACTTTAAGAAGGGTCACCTTTCCCGAATCTGAGCCACGCTGATTTCGCGCTTCATCCGTTACCCCCACTGCCACTTCAAAGTGCTGGCTTCTGAACTCTAAGTCATTCCCTTCTTGATCCTGTGCTTTTACCACCACAACAAAGGAGCTGGTTTCCTCTACGCTGAGGTATGGCAGGTTAAACGTCTGCTCTTCCTCCGGGTTGAGCACAAGCATGCTTCCCATCCCGATGTTTCTTTCTTTAACCAAGTCCTCAATGAAGACCTCTATATTCTTCAGCACTACCCCGCCATCGTTCTTTATGGTGCATTTTACCTGTACCGCCCCTGCTTTTTCCAGGCTGGGAGGATCCACTTCTACATCAATGGATACATGAGCCGCCTTATCAAACGCTTGGGCAGGAATCAGCAGCTCATCAGCCTCGTATCTATAAGGAGCCCCCGTCAGCTCATCCTTGGCGGTCAAAACGGTCTTGCTTATTATGCCGTCATCATCCATTTCCTTTTCCACTGAAACCACTTTCTCATCGCCAGGCTTCAAGCTGTCAAATGAGACTATGTCCCCCAGTTCTGGTTCATCCACCGACACATCCTTCAATGTCACCTTGCCAGTGTTACGGATTATATATGTCAGGGTAACGGTATCTCCCGGCGCTGCCTTTTGGGGCTCAAATCTTCTCTCGATCTCCACCATTGCTTCAACCCTGGATATCTCTACAGTATAATGAGCTTGCACCTTTTGTGCTCCGTCTTCGGGTACACCGCTGCACGTTATGGTGTATTTCCCCGCTGAGTCAATTGTAGCCTTATAGATAGCAGTAGCTTCCTGCCCTGGAAGCAGCTGGACTATCTCATAAAAGGTCTTCCCCTTCCAGTCGGTACACTGGATATTTTGGAGGGTAACGTTGCCGGTGTTTTTCACTTTGAGAGTAAAGGTCACCTCTTGTGCTGAGGTGATTTGTTGTTTGTCAACGCTGCCTTGTACCTCCAGAGAATATACAGGCTGCGGCTTTTCCACTTCAACTTTGACCCTTGCATCGGGAAATTCCTGTAGCACATCTCCCCGTACCGACAGAGGATCCTTGTATTTCAATATGAGGTAGCTTTCGGTGGTATCTTCCAGCTTGAACTTTCGTTTCACCATCTTCTTTTCGCCCGGTTGCAGCCTTGGAATCCTGCCCAGCTCACCAAACTGGCTGTCCATGACCGCTATATCCGTTAAAACCACGTTTGAGGTGGATTCCACAACCGCAACGTATTCTACCTCGTCGTCCCTTTTCACCTGGGATGCACTGGCAGCATAACTTACGTTAAATCCTATGTTGAAAATATCGAAAACGCCTTCTCCCAAAACCGCCCATTCGTTTTGCCCTTCGACCTGATATTCCACCAAATAGGTCACATAGCCATCTATGGCCTTGTAAGCTTCGCCCTCATCCGTACTGCTTATTTCCTGTTTTTCTCCCGGTGCGATGCTCCTCTCCAGCATTGTGGTTTCCTTCCCATTGGTAACATGGTTGTACAGTTCTTCCCTTATGCGCACCTTAACAGGTTTATCCATAGAATTTGTTATATTATAGATGAGCTCAAAGGGTTCTCCCGGCTGTACGACCGAAGGACTCATTCTTACCGACATAGTAACCTTACCCTGGGCCAGCGCCACTGTATCAACCAAAGCCATTATAACCATTGCAAAAATCATGATAACGGACAATATTCTCCAAAGCCTTTTAGGCATCATTTTCCCTCCCCTGCCTCGCTTACTGTATAATCTAAACCACTGTACAAAAGTTCAATATTTTCCTTCTGCTTATAATGCAAGATCCTTTTACCAGCTCCGTGAGCTTCCTCCGCCTCCGGCACTGCCTCCTCCGCCAGAGCCTCTACCTCCAAAGCCTCCACCGCCAAATCCGCCACCCCTTGGGCCCGGGCCAAACCAGCCTCCATATCCTCCGCGACCCCCAGAGCGGAATATGGTAGAAGTGATAGATCCCCTGAAAAAGGCAAAATCTAAGATGATAAATACCACAATGAGCACCAGCCATAGTATAAATCTGGACAAAGAAAAATCGTCCTCTTCAGGCTGCTCTACAGGCAAAGTTGGCTCTTCAAGCAGCGCATCGTCTCCAACCAATTTATCTGTATAGCCATACTCCAGGTAGATCTCATTTACTATCGCATTAAACCCTGCAACAATCCCTTGGCTGTACTCGCCCTTACGGAAATGGGGAATCATGTGCTCATCCTGTATCCTGCCGGTCTTGCCATCGGTAAGCGCCCCTTCAAGGCCGTACCCCACCTCAATTCTGGATTGCCTGCCTTGTACGTCAACAAATATCAACACGCCGTTATTCTTATCCTTCTGACCAATCCCCCAATCCCTGAACAGCCGAAGGGTGTATTCCTCCAGCGGCCTGTCACCAATGCCTTCCATGGTCACAACAACTACCTGAGCCGTTGTGACGTCCTCCAGCTCCTTAGCAACCCTTAGAATGTGCTCCTCGGCATCGGTATCCAGCACACCGGCATAGTCATTCACATAAAAAGCCTCGGTAGGGTCAGGATAGCTGTCCTGTGCAGCGCTGCAGGCAGAAAACAATAACACAATCGCTGATATAAATACAACTATCCTCAAATCCTTTATACACTTCACGCTCAAGCACCCTTAATCTCCAAATAGTTCGCCTACATCGGGAACCTGCCTGGCATCTTCAGATGCCTCAAAATACTCAGCGCGTTCAAATCCAAACACGCCGGCTATGATATTCATGGGAAACCTTCTGATAGCGGTGTTGTAATCTCGCGCTTTTTCGTTGTAATCCCGCCTTGCAACCGCAATCCTGTTTTCGGTACCGGCCAGCTCATCCTGCAACTGGATAAAATTCTGGTTAGCCTTAAGCTCGGGATAATTCTCTGCTAGGGCAAGCAGCCTGGACAAAGCACTGGCAACCTCGGCGTCTGCCTGTGCCATGCCCTCAACGGTGGTGGCACCAGCCAGCTTTGCCCTGGCCTCGGCAATCTGAGCGAACACCTCCGATTCATGGGCAGCATACTTTTTTACAGTTTCCACTAGATTGGGTATCAAATCGTTTCGCCTCTGAAGCTGGTTGTCTATCTGGCTCAAAGCCGTTTGCACCTGTTCATTCTTTGCCACCAGGCTATTGTAGCCGTTTATTACCCATATGGCCAACAACACGAGTATAACGCCTATAACCAAGACCGCTTTTATCCAATTTTTCATGTCTTTACCCCCAAAATTAAAAAATTTATACATTCGACAACTTTATAACTATTCTACCAGCATTTATATACCATTACAAGTGAGAAAAACAAAGGCGATTTCGCGTTGCCCTGTTTACTATCATCATTCATCATTTCATTTATATGTTCCACCAGAAGTTTGTTATGAACTTTAATTTTGAAATTACATTTTTAAGCGCTTAAATATGTATCCTTCGTAATAGACATAATATATGAACAAGAGGATGAAAATTTTTCAGCGCTGAGGAGTAAAAATTTTTCGGACTAATTGTAGGGTAAAATACGCCAATCTCTTTCAAAAAAGTGCTAAATATGGTATAATAATACTATAAAAAGTCAGCAAAATAGCACTTTTGGGAGG